>NZ_CP036170.1:1297500-1897500 GCF_004295125.1 [Clostridium] scindens ATCC 35704
AGGCCCCAAAATGTGTGTTAAGTGGAAAAGGATGTGGGATTTCGAAGACAACTAGGATGTTGGCTCAGAAGCAGCCATGCATTCAAAGAGTGCGTAATAGCTCACTAGTCGAGAGGTCCCGCGCCGAAAATGTCCGGGGCTGAAACACACTGCCGAAGCCCGGGGATGTACCAAGTACATCGGTAGAGGAGCATTGGATGCGGGAGGAAGCGGCACCGGAAGGAGCCGTGGACCGCATCGAAGAGAGAATGCCGGAATGAGTAGCGAGAGGAAGGTGGGAATCCTTCCGGCCGAATATCCAAGGTTTCCAGAGTAAAGCTGATCTGCTCTGGGTAAGTCGGGGCCTAAGGCGAGGGCGGGAGCCGTAGCCGATGGACAACAGGTTGAGATTCCTGTACCGCGATATGACAGAACTGTGGGGACACGCGTGGAAAGCATAAGCCGGGAATGGAAAGACCGGCGCAAGCGGGGCAGGGGCTGCATAGGCAAATCCGTGCAGCGTAACCCGAAGCCGTGACGCGTACCGAACTGCAAGTAGGGAAGTATGCGAGCCATGCGTCAAGAAAAGCCGCTATCGCTCATATCGCGCCCGTACCGCAAACCGACACAGGTAGATGAGGAGAGAATCCTAAGGCCGACGGGAGAAGCATTGTCAAGGAACTCGGCAAAATGACTCCGTAACTTCGGGAGAAGGAGTGCCATAGAGATATGGCCGCAGAGAATTGGCCCAAGCAACTGTTTAGCAAAAACACAGGTCTATGCGAAGCCGCAAGGCGAGGTATATGGGCTGACGCCTGCCCGGTGCTGGAAGGTTAAGGGGAGAGGTTAGAGCGATCGAAGCCTTGAACTTAAGCCCCAGTAAACGGCGGCCGTAACTATAACGGTCCTAAGGTAGCGAAATTCCTTGTCGGGTAAGTTCCGACCCGCACGAAAGGCGTAATGATTTGGGCACTGTCTCGACAATGCACCCGGTGAAATTGAAGTACCAGTGAAGATGCTGGTTACCCGCGCCAGGACGGAAAGACCCCATGGAGCTTTACTCCAGCTTGATACTGGGATCCGGTATTGCATGTACAGGATAGGTGGGAGGCTAGGAAGCGATGACGCCAGTCGTCGCGGAGCCGCTGTTGGGATACCACCCTTGCAGTGCTGGGTTTCTAACCAGCAGCCGTGAACCGGCTGGGGGACAATGTCAGGCGGGGAGTTTGACTGGGGCGGTCGCCTCCGAAAGGGTATCGGAGGCGCTCAAAGGTCCTCTCAGAATGGTCGGAAACCATTCGCAGAGCGCAAAGGCAGAAGAGGGCTTGACTGCGACACCGACGGGTGGAGCAGGTACGAAAGTAGGACTTAGTGATCCGGTGGTATAAAGTGGGATTGCCATCGCTCAACGGATAAAAGCTACCCTGGGGATAACAGGCTTATCACTCCCAAGAGTTCACATCGACGGAGTGGTTTGGCACCTCGATGTCGGCTCATCGCATCCTGGGGCTGAAGTAGGTCCCAAGGGTTGGGCTGTTCGCCCATTAAAGCGGTACGCGAGCTGGGTTCAGAACGTCGTGAGACAGTTCGGTCCCTATCCGGCGCGGGCGTAGGATATTTGAGAGGAGCTGTCCTTAGTACGAGAGGACCGGGATGGACTGGCCGCTGGTGGATCTGTTGCGCCTCCAGGCGCATGGCAGAGTAGCCAAGCCGGGACGGGATAAACGCTGAAGGCATCTAAGCGTGAAGCCCCCCTCGAGATGAGATATCCCTGGCGTTAAGCCAGTAAGACCCCTTGAAGACGACGAGGTAGATAGGATAGAGGTGGAAGTGCAGCAATGCATGGAGCTGACTATTACTAATCGGTCGAGGGCATGACCAGAGAGGCTGGAAGGCAGAAAAAGACTCGGAGTTGGAGTTTCGGATGGAAGTATTTCCCGTATGCGGTTTTGAAGGTATATATAGGGCACCAGGAGGTCATACTAAAGTGTGGAGGCGGGTGCTTTTCTTCAGTTACAGATAGCATGATCCTCGATAGCTCAGTGGTAGAGCATTCGGCTGTTAACCGAAGGGTCGTTGGTTCGAGCCCAACTCGGGGAGTTATGAAAAATGAAAACATTTCATAGACGAAGGTTTATGGAATGTTTTTATTTATTTAAAAGTCCTGGACGATTGTCCGGGATTTTTGACTATCATAATGAAAGGAGATAAAACAAGAATAAACAGAAGAAATAAGGGAAACCAAATGGTAGCATTCTGGTAATGGCAGTATTCCTGCCTGCTATAATTAACTCAGTTTTAGAAAAAGGGGATAGAAGCATGGCAAGACCAGCATTTACAGAAGCACAGATTATACAGAAGACGTTGGAGAATGTCCGTAGTTTTTACAATCGCAAGCGGGAGATAGCAGCACTGCCAATGGCCGATGATTTTGTCTGGATTGGGGCGTATGATTCCCAGTGGAGCGAAGGCCAGGACCAGTTTATTGAACTTGCTGGTAAGGAGAACGAAGAGTTTCCGTTCCTTTTGTCAGATGAAGAATATCATCTGCTATTTCATGAAAGGAATGTATGGGTTGTATATGGGCACTATAAGGTCACTGCCACAATGGAGAATGGGACTGTATTTCATGCGCATGTCCGGGGAACCTATGTGTGGCGTATGGTAAATGGCGAATTAAAATTGGCCCATGTCCACGAATCTCATGGAGATATGCCAATGAGCCAGATGACTTCTGAAGCAGGACAGTGTCTGGCTGATGTGGATTTTCTGGAATATATGAAGCATATGGATATGCGGAAGGCGAATCAAGAAAAGATTGTATTTCGGGATAAGGAGAAGAATTACCATTATCTATTTCCTTCCGATATTCTTTATCTGAAGGCAGCGGCGCAGTATTCTATCGTGCACACGAAGACGGATAGTTTTAAGACTTGGGGGCTACTGGCTGATTTTGAGAAAAAGGTGCCGGAGACATTCAGACGTATTCATAAGAGTTACCTTGTGAATACGATGTATATCGACAGCGTCAGACGCTATCGGGCGTCCCTGACGGATGGCCAGGAACTGCCTATTGGGAAAGAGCGCTATATGGAATTGAAGAAGCATCTTCAGAATGGAATATAAAGCAGAGGATCCATGTGTCAAAGGAATTAGTGCTACAGATAACATGGATTTATTTAAGAAAGCGGCTACTTATTTGGATTTTCAATAAATGCCATAATATAACAAAAAAAGCAATAAGACACATAAGCCGGGAAATGATAGACTTAAACCATACGGGATTAAACCAAAAAGAGGTGATGGCTTATGAATTATATCGGCATTGACATCGGCTCTACTGCTTCCAAGGTCGTAGTTCGGGGGAGCAAGGAGGCGTATTTTGTGCTGCCCACAGGCTGGAGCAGCAAGGAGACGGCCCAGACTATTCGGGGCAGGTTAAGAGAGATGGAAATTAATGTGGAGGATGAGGCAACCAAGGTAGTTGCCACGGGATATGGCAGAATCGTAGTAGACTATGCGGACCGGACAATCACGGAGATTACCTGTCATGGGCGGGGCGGCCGGGAACTGGCAGGCGAAAACTGTATGATCATTGATGTGGGAGGACAGGATACAAAGGTGATCTCTCTAAGGGATGGCATGGTATATGACTTCTTGATGAATGATAAATGTTCCGCGGGAACTGGAAAGTTCCTGGAGATCATGGCGAACCGGCTGGGGGTTACACTGGAGGAACTATTTGACATGGCTGGGCAGGGAACGGCAATCCCGATTAGTTCTCTGTGTACGGTATTTGCGGAGACGGAGATTATCAGCTACATTGGAGAAGGCCGTGAACGCAGAGACATTGCCGCCGGAGTAGTAGAATCGGTGGCGGAGAAAGTAGCGCAGCTTGCAAAGCGCCAATCCCTACAGGATAAGATCATCCTTACCGGAGGATTGAGCAACAGCCCGTATTTTGCGGGACGCCTGTCGGAGAAACTTGGGAAGACGGTGGAGACAAGGGAAATGGGAAAATATGCGGGGGCTCTGGGCGCCTCGTATCTTGCAGAAGAAAAAGGTTAACAGGAGGAAGAGAAGATGGAACTTATTAAGGAATTGCCAGAGGTATTTGAAGAGTTTGCAGAACAGAGACAAAAATCGTTTCTGGGCATTAAGAAACTGAAGGAACAGGGAGTGCCGATCGTAGGAGTATACTGTACATATTTCCCTCAAGAGATCGCGGTTGCTATGGGCGCGGCAGTGGTGGGATTATGCTCGACATCTGATGAGACGATCCCGGTGGCGGAAGAAGACCTTCCGAAGAACTTATGCCCTTTGATTAAATCCAGTTACGGATTTGCCAAGACTGATAAATGTCCGTTCTTTTATTTTTCCGATGTAGTGGTTGGAGAGACAACCTGCGATGGAAAGAAAAAGATGTACGAGTATATGTCTGAATTCAAGCCGGTTTATCTTATGGAACTTCCAAACCGTCAGACGGAGGAAGGCCTGATTCTGTGGAAAAAGGAGATTATCCGGTTTAAAGAATATTTGGAAGAAAAATTTGAAATAGAGATTACGGAAGAGAAGATACGAGAGGCTGCACATACCATGAATGAGATCAGAAAGTCCATGAAGCGGCTGTCTGCTCTTATGGCAAAAGACCCGGCTCCGGCCACCGGACTAGATATGTTCCATGTCATGTATGGAAGCGGCTTTAAATTTGACAAGACGGCAATCCCAGCGGAGGTGGATACGCTTACAAAACAGCTGGAGGATGAATATGCACAGGGCAAGCATCTTGACAAGCGTCCCCGTATCCTTGTGACCGGCTGTCCGATCGGAGGCGCGACGGAGAAGGTCATCAAGGCCATCGAGGACAACGGCGGCGTGGTCGTTACTTTTGAGAACTGCGTAGGCGCGAAGAACCACGACCAGCTGGTGGACGAAGACAATCCAGATATCTATGACGCCCTTGCGCGCAGATACCTGGATATTGGCTGCTCAGTCATGACGCCAAATCCGAACAGGCTTGACTTAATGGGAAGATTGATCGACGAGTTCCACGTGGACGGCGTGGTCGAGGTGATCTTGCAGGCCTGCCATACATACAATATTGAGACCAAGGGCATCCGTAAGTTCGTAAATGAGAAGGGCAAGCCGTACATCAGCGTGGAGACAGACTATTCCATGGCGGATTGCGGACAGTTGAATACCAGAATGGCGGCATTTGTAGAGATGCTGTAAAAATCCATTCGGGCAATCATAAGATATTGTACCATCCGGCCAATCGATAAAAGAAGTATCGATTGGCCGGTTTTTCTGTCCGGGCTGTGAAAGTTCGCCGACGAATCCAATGTTCAGTGTGTATACGTTTCGCTCTAAGTGCGAGGAAGAGGCAGAGTGCATTCTTGAAGACAGGGCGACCAGGATATTTTTAAATACCCGTGGAGAGAATGACAGCGAGAGGATCAAAAGAATCCATCAACGGGTATGCGAGGTAAGGCTTAGCGAGGAAGCCGGGGTGAAGCATATGCAGGCATGGGAAGAAAAATATTATGAGAAAGAGAATCTGGAAGAGCCGTCATAGAGAAAATCTTTAGAAATCGTCACAGTTGTTCAGTAACGAGAGCGGAAGGGCAGCAGGCTGATCCGGTTTGCCAAAACCAGATTTTATGGAAAGGTGATCCTCAAGGCATGCACCAATAGGTCTTCAGAACTGATGACCTATGTATCCATGTCTTTGTGGCTGGCGGTGGTGGTGGCGGAAGTCATGGCGCTTATCATATCAGCCATCTTCTGTGTTGCGCAGAGAAAGAAATATGGATATTTGTAACGCGCTGGTGCCGGAGCAATATATGCCCCGGCACCATTTAACCGGCAGGATCTGTGTAACAGTCGTTGTCAGATCTGCCCATAGATCTTCTCCAGAATATCCAGCATCTGCTCTCTATCAAAGGCAGCGGTATCCAGGCAGAGATCATAATTCTCCATGTCTTCCCAGTACTGATCTGTATAGTAGTTATAGTAGTAACTTCTATCTTTGTCAACCTTGCGGATCAGTTGTTCCGCCTTTTTCTCATCCAGAGAATAACGCTCCATAACCGTCTGGATACGTTCATCATATGGCGCGTATAAGAAGATGTGGCGGCTTGTCTTGCAGTCTCTTAAGACATAGTCGGCGCAGCGCCCCACAATGATACAGTCTTCCCGCTCAGCAAGGCGAAGAATTACGTCCGACTGGGTCTCAAACAGTTTCTCATCAATGTGTTCGTAACGGTATCTGCGGTCCAGGCCGGAATCCAGATCGACTTGATAAGACCAAGGCTTTTCTCGCTTTTCATCCACGCGTTTTAATTGTTCATAAGGAATATCAATTTGTTCGGAGGCCAGTTTGATGAGTTCCTTGTCGTAACAGTTGATTCCAAGCCTTGCTGCCAGCGCGTTTCCAATGATACGTCCGTCACTTCCGAATTGCCGTCCGATGGTAATAACACGTTTGCTCATATATATACCCCGCTTTCTGTAGGAGGATCCCTTAAAAAGAGAAGGCTCCTTTGTTAATTTCAGTGTAACATGCCCGGAAAAATGTGTAAAGAAAGAAGTTTCCCGTCCTTTCGGCAGGACCCCCTACCGGGGTTGTAACCCCAAAAACGCAATGATATACTGGGTAAAAGGCTGTTTTTAAAGGAGGAGAATCATGAGGAACAGGTTGGTCAGTTTTTTGGGAATGGTACTGCTTTTGACAGGGCTACTTACGGGCTGCGATAAAAGCAGCGCTGAAGCTGGCGCAGCGGCAGATGGGGCAAAAAAGCGGGCAGCGGATGAGGTCATAGTGACGATGCCGACCACGTCCGAGCCAGAATCGGGCTTTGATCCGGCCTACGGCTGGGGGGCAGGGGAGCACGTTCATGAACCACTGATCCAGAGCACGCTCACTACAACGACAAAGGATCTGAAGATTGAAAAGGATCTGGCCACAGACTATCAGGCCAGTCCGGATGGCCTTACATGGACGGTGACCATCCGTGACGACGTGGCATTCACGGACGGGGAGCCTTTGACGGCGGAGGATGTGGCATTTACCTACAATCATTGCAAAGAGAAGAGCACGGTCAATGATTTTACCATGCTTGATAAGGCAGTGGCAGTTGATGATAAGACCGTTGAATTTCATATGACAAGAGCATTTTCTATCTGGCCTTATACCATGGCTGTAGTGGGAATCATCCCGGAACATGCCTATGATGAGAACTATGGGCAGAATCCGGTGGGGTCCGGCCGCTATATTATGAAGCAGTGGGATAAAGGGCAGCAGGTGATCTTTGAAGCCAATCCGGACTATTATGGGGAAAAACCGAAGATTAAGAAGGTGACGGTTCTTTTTATGGAGGAAGACGCGGCGCTGGCGGCAGCTATGGCAGGAAAGGTGGATGTGGCGCATACGGCGGCATCCTACAGCGATCAGCAGATAGAAGGATACAGCCTTCTTGCCGTGCAGACGGTGGATAACCGGGGATTTAACCTGCCTTCTATCGAGCCGCAGGAGAAGGATGGCATCACCTATGGCAATGCATTTACGGCGGATGTGAATGTGAGGCGTGCCATCAACATTGGGATTGACAGGGAAGAAATGATTGAAAACGTACTGAACGGATATGGAACCCAGGCATATAGCGTATGTGACAAGATGCCCTGGTATAACAGCCAGTGCGAGGTAGACTATGACCAGGAAGAAGCCAGAAGGCTTCTTACAGAGGCAGGATGGGTTGAGGGCAAGGAC
Organism: [Clostridium] scindens ATCC 35704; assembly: GCF_004295125.1. NCBI lineage: Bacteria > Bacillati > Bacillota > Clostridia > Lachnospirales > Lachnospiraceae > Lachnoclostridium > [Clostridium] scindens. The sequence continues at coordinate 1,305,248 of NZ_CP036170.1, forward strand.
GGCATCCGGGAAAAGGACGGAAAAAGGGCAGTCTTTACCTTGATGTTCAGTACTGGGGACAGCGTCCGCCAGGCACTAGCGGAAGATGCGGCCAATCAGTTGAAGGAAATCGGGATTGAGGTCAAGACGGAAGGCGTAGGCTGGGATGTGGCTTATGACAGGGCCCAGTCGGAGCCGCTTATGTGGGGATGGGGCGCCCATACGCCGATGGAACTTTATAATATTTATCATTCCCTTGAAGGCAGGGGAATCGGGCAGGCAGAGTATTCGCCATATTCGAATGGGCAGGTAGACCAGTATATGGATCAGGCGCTGTCTACAGGCTCTTTGGAAGATTCTTACGAACTATGGAAGAAGGCCCAGTGGGATGGAACCACCGGCATTATTCAGGAAGGAGATATTCCCTGGATCTGGCTGTGCAACATCGACCACCTGTATTTTGTAAGAGATGGCCTTAGGGTTGCGGAGCAGAAGATACATCCTCATGGGCATGGCTGGTCTATCGTCAACAATGTGGACCAGTGGTCCTGGGAGACGGCAGAATAATCAGAAGGGAGGAAGTGGAATGAAGGGGCGCTACGGAATCAAGATCAGTCAAAATATCATACGGGCGCTTCTTCTGATTATTCTGACCAGTATGGTGGCATTTGCGCTGATGAAGGCCTCCCCGGTAGATCCCCTGCAGGCGAACGTAGGGCAGGCCGCGCTGGGGAGCATGAGTCAGGAGCAGATCGGGAAACTGCGTGAATACTGGGGAGTGGGAACTTCCCCTGTCAGGCAGTATCTGTCCTGGGCAGCCGATTTCGCGACAGGGGATATGGGAACTTCCCTTCTGTACCGGCAGCCGGTCAAGAACGTGATTGCAGTCAAACTTTCCAATTCTCTTTTTCTCATGGTGATCGCCTGGATCATCTCCGGAGTTCTGGGATTTGCGCTGGGAGCGATTGCAGGGATGAACGAAGGGCGCTGGATAGATAAGGGAATCAAGGGCTACTGTCTGCTGATTTCAAGTACGCCCGCCTTCTGGCTGGCACTTCTTCTGCTGGTGGTATTCGGAGTATGGCTGCGGGTATTGCCCATTGGAATGAGCGTGCCCATCGGAGTGGAGGCCAGCGGAGTTACATTCACGGATCGGGTATATCATGCGATTCTCCCGGCAGTTACCTTAAGCATTACAGGCGTATCAAATATCGCGCTTCATACCCGGGAGAAGATGATTGATATTATGGATAGCGACTTCATCCTGTTTGCGTTAGCCAGAGGCGAGAGTGGCTTTAAACTGTTCTGGCGTCATGGGCTGCGCAATGTCCTTCTCCCTGCGCTTACGCTGCATTTTGCGTCCATCAGCGAGATTATCGGAGGCTCTGTTCTGGTAGAGCAGGTATTCTCCTATCCTGGGATTGGACAGGCGGCCGTGGCGGCAGGGCTTGGCAGCGATATGCCTCTTTTGATGGCAATCACCATTGTCACCGCGCTGTTCGTCTTTGGCGGAAATATGACCGCCAATATCCTCTATGGGCTGGTAGACCCTAGGATCAGAAGAGGAGGGGCGTCTTAATGAAGAGCATGAACCGTAGAAAGAAAGTATTGGCTGGTGTCATGCTGGCAGCAGGCTTTCTTCTTGTCGTGTGCATCGGAGGCGCTGCCTGCTCGGAATGGGCGGTGGCGACGGACTTTACGCAGAAGAATCTACCGCCGGGAGCGGGACACCTCTTTGGTACAGACTGGATGGGAAGAGATATGCTGGCGCGGACGTTGAAAGGACTGTCTTTGAGCATTCTGCTGGGCATCCTGGCAGCAGGCGCCAGCGCGTGCATTGCCCTGATTCTGGGGATTGCGTCCGCGACGCTTGGGAAAACGGTGGATAAGATCATTACGTTTATGATTGATCTGATTCTTGGAATCCCCCATATCCTGCTGCTGCTTTTGATCTCCGTGGCGCTGGGGAAAGGACTCAGGGGCGTAGCCGTAGGAATCGCGCTGACGCACTGGCCATCTCTTGCCCGGCTGATCCGGGCGGAGGTATTGCAATTAAGAGAAAGTCCTTACATACAGATTGCACAGAAATTAGGAAAGAGCAGATGGTACATTGCCAGAAAGCACATGCTGCCCCACCTGCTTCCTCAATTTATGGTGGGACTGGTGCTTTTATTCCCCCATGCGATCCTGCATGAGTCCAGTATAACCTTCCTGGGATTCGGCCTGTCTTCGGAACAGCCTGCGATAGGCATTGTATTGTCAGAATCCATGAAGTATCTGGTGACGGGAAAATGGTGGCTTGCCCTGTATCCGGGACTCTTCCTGGTGCTGACCGTAATCATGTTTTATGTGGCGGGAGAAGGGCTTCGCAAGCTTGCAGATCCGGGAAGTGTGCATGGATAGGGAGAAGATGAGATGGAATTGCTGAATATTAAGGATTTGAATATATCGTTTACGCAGTATGAGAAAGGAATGCGCCAGATTCAGCTGAATGTGATCCGCAGCCTGGATGTAACCGTAAATTCCGGGGAGATGGTAGCGGTGGTAGGTGCCAGCGGTTCGGGGAAAAGTCTGCTGGCTCACGCGATCCTGGGTCTTTTACCTTATAATGCCTGTCTGAAAGGATGCATGTCTTATCGCGGCAGCGAATTGACGCAGGAAAGAATTGAAAAACTGAGGGGAAATGAGATTGTTATGGTTCCTCAGAGCATTGCGTATCTGGATCCGCTGATGAAAATAGGACCCCAGATCCGTAAGGGGAGAAATGATTCGGCGACGAAAAAGAAGTTAAAAGACATCTTCTCCAGGTATGAACTAAAGGAGGAGGTACAGAACCTGTATCCCTTTGAACTATCCGGGGGAATGAACCGAAGGATACTAATCTCTACCGCGCTGATCGAAGAGCCCGGACTGGTGATCGCCGATGAGCCCACTCCGGGATTGGACTTAAAAGTCGCAAAGCGGGCGATGGGACATTTTCGGGAACTGGCAGATATGGGGGCAGGGATTCTGGTGATCACCCATGATCTGGAACTGGCGCTTGAGGTGGCGGACAGGATTGTCGTATTCTACGCAGGATGTACGGTTGAAGAGGCCAACTCCTGCGACTTTGAACGGGAAGAGACGCTTCGCCATCCTTATACCAAGGCCCTGTGGAGAGCCATGCCGGCGCATGGATTCCAGGCCATCGAAGGAACACAGCCTTACGCCAAGGATATGCACGAGGGCTGCCCGTTTTCCCCCAGATGCCAGTCCTGTACGGAAGCATGCATGCAGGAAGTGAAGCTTCGCAGCCTGCGTGGCGGGCGCGTGCGATGCCTGCATGCGAGATAGGGCGAAGCGCGGGCTAAGGCAGAGGAAGCAAACTAGACAGGAGAAGACAGAGAATGAGATTAGAGGCGAGAGAGGTAACCTACCGATACGGAAAGGATAGCCCGATGATTCTGGAAGACTTCAACTTTCAGATGGAGGATGCGGAACGGGTGGGGATGATAGCCCCCAGCGGATATGGGAAGACCACCATATGCAAACTGCTTTCCGGATATCTGAAGCCGGAGAGGGGGCAGATTATTCTGGATGGAAAGCCGTTGCATTCGGAAGATGGATATTGTCCGGTCCAGATGATCTGGCAGCAGCCGGAACTGGCCGTCAATCCCAGAATGCGCATGCGGGATGTGATACTGGAAGGAGACCAGGTAGAAGAAAGAGTCTGGAAGGAACTGGGGATCGAAGAAGACTGGATGAACCGGTTTCCCGCAGAATTGTCCGGCGGAGAATTACAGAGATTCTGTATTGCAAGGGCATTGGGAAAAGGAACGAGATTCCTGTTGGCGGATGAGATCAGCGCCATGCTGGACTTGATTACCCAGAGCCAGATATGGGACTTCCTGATCAAGGAGACAGAGCGAAGGCAGATCGGGCTGGCCGTAGTCAGCCATAATAAGCCTTTGCTGCATCATATCTGTACCAGGATTGCAAATTTGAACCCGACTGCATATAATAAATAAGTAAGGACAGAATTTTGCCCTTGCTTATTTGCTTTTAGACATGAAAAAAGGCGCAGCGGTAACGAACGCAGTATACTATCATGTACTGGTTTTTGAGATACACAGCACCATGCCTGTAGAAGGAACTTGCTATATCATAAGCAGCAGGTATGGAATTGATTTTGCCAAACTGCGTCTGTCTGTGGATGCAGCCTGCATTATAATCTTGCTGGCCCTGACATTTGCCTTTGGCCTGACCTTGAAGATTCGCGAGGGGACTATAGCGGGGATGCTGGTGCTGGGACCACTGATGGGATGGTGCATGAAATGGGAGAAGAAAGTACTGGAACATATTGACTTATAGCGTCCTCCGCTTTCCTATTCCTTGCTGGTATGTTAGAATATTGGCAGGACATATCGGGAAGGAGAGACAAGGTGGAAAGGCACGTTATGAAGAGGAAGAGACTACATATAACGAACCGAATAAAAGGAATCGCCGGCTGCATATTATTGGCAGCCGGTTTTGCACTGCTTTTTATCTCCAGATTATCCCAGGAGTTTGCCCACTGGTACAGCACGAAGGTGTATCCGGTCTGGGTGGGAACTACGGGCAGGCTGATGAACCTTTTTCCTTTTTCCGTGTCGGAAGTTTTTCTGTATATCATGATTGTCATTATTCTACTGTCAGCAGGAGTGCTGATTATAAAAGAAGTGAGAAGAAAGGCAGGGAAGAAGGAGGCGTGTTCCTGGGGAATGGGCCTGTTCCTGCTTGCGGCCTTTCTGTTCTTTCTCTATGTATTAAACTGCGGGGTCAACTACCACCGGGAATCCTTCTCGGAGAGTTCGGGCCTCCAAGTTGAAAACTATACGGCAGGCGACTTAAAAGAAGTCTGCCAGTGGCTTACCCTGAAGGTAAATGAGACAAGCAGCGAGGTGGAGCGCGATCAAGACGGAGTGATGGTACTGGATATCCCGATGGAGAAATACGCGGCAGAGGCAATGAGGGGCCTGGGGGAGGACTATCCGGAACTGGCCGGATACTATCCCCGGCCCAAGGGATTGCTGGTGCCTTGGATACTCTCTATCCAGAATCTGACAGGGGTCTACTCGCCGTTTACCGTAGAAGCGAATTATAACAGCGGGATGACAGATTACAATATTCCCTTTACCGCCTGCCACGAACTTTCTCATCTGAGAGGATTCATGCAGGAAGAAGAAGCCAATTTCATCGCTTATCTGGCCTGTAGCAGATCAGATAACGTCCAGTTCAGATACAGCGGGAATCTGCTGGGGTGGATCTACTGTATGAGCGTGCTGCATACCGTGGATTATGATGCGTGGGAAGAAGTGCGCCAGACGCTGGCGCCGGAAGTGGAGCCGGATCTTGCTGCAAATCGGGAGTACTGGGCCAGATATGACGGGGCAGTGGCAGAAGTTTCCAACAAGGTGAATGATACCTATCTGAAGGCAAACGGCCAGGATGACGGGGTGAAAAGTTACGACCGCATGGTCGATCTGATCGTCGCTTATTATTTGAAAGTTATCATACGCCGTTAAGAATTTGCCACAATGCAGAGCATTGGATTGATGGTTGGAGGCGTTGCTACGGATGTTAGATTTTCCCTAAAACAGATAACCCGCAAAAGCGGGATAGGGATGATGAGACGAAGGAATGGAGACGTATCATGCCAATCAGAGATTCGGCGGCGCGGGAGTGGAAGAAAAAGGAAAAGCAGGATTTAAGTTACAGATTGGAGGCGTAATCCATGGGTAATGAGGAGATGATATGTTACTGTTCCAATGTAACAAGAGGTCAGATCATAGTTGCTAGGAAAATGAAAAGAATTGAGCCCGCGTGGAACAAGATGTTTACCGTTAATTATGGATATAATTAAGAAATATGTAAGATAATATGAAGAACCGGCAATGGATGAAGAAGTCCATTGCCGGTTCTTTCTACCATGCTGCCGTGACAACTTCATTAAAACGACTTAAAAGTACTTAACAGACTTAAAGTTCCGTTAACAAATTTTTAACCAAAACGGGGTGACAGTGAGGAGCATCTGCATGATAACATATAACCAGCAAAGCCCTAAGACGGGATTAGATGTGATCAGAAGATGAAAGGAATTGAGAAGGAATTGAGAGAGATGTTTAAGTTAGGGAAGAGAGTATGTGCGGGGATAATGGCAGCAGTTACCCTTGGCGTGACATTATTACCGGGAGTGGAGTCTTACGCAGCAGCAGAAGATCTAACAGAAAATCTGAAGATATGTGTTATATCCGACACACATTACTATCCGCTTAATTATGTCAGTGATTGTGAAGACTATAAGACATACGTAGGCGGAGATCCTAAGATGCTGGCAGAATCCGGAGCTATTCTGGATTCTGCACTTGATATGATTAAGACAGATCAGCCGCATCTGGTTCTTGTATCCGGAGATCTTACCAAAGACGGAGAAAAACTGGGACACCAGAACATGGCGAAGAAATTGCAGACGATCGAAGATAAGACGGATGCAGAAGTATTTGTTATCAATGGAAATCATGACATCTATAATTATCAGGATTCCTGCACATTTGAAAATGGTAAGAAAGAACAGGCAACGACCACGACTCCGGCAGAATTCAAAGAGATCTATGGTCAGTTTGGATATAACGGAGAATATGATGCACAGTATTACACACCTCCGACAGGAAAACAGGCAGGCGGTCTGTCTTATTCCGTAACAGTCGGGGATTATGTAATCATCGGAATCGATTCCGGCAGATATAGTCCGGATGCCGATACCGGAATGGATACCAACGAACATATTACTGCAGGACGAATCGACACATCTCTTCTTCCATGGGTTGAACAACAGGTGAAAGATGCGAATGCAAAGGGAAAGACAGTTATCGGACTGATGCATCACGGATTGGTACCACACTTTTCTAAGGAAGCAGAACTGTTAAGCGAGTATGTAGTAGACGATTGGCAGGAGATGGCATCTACACTGGCAGATGCAGGAATGCGTTACATATTTACCGGACATATGCATGCGAATGATATCGCAGAGTACACATCTGTAAAAGGCAATAAGATCTATGACCTTGAGACGGGTTCCCTGGCAGCCTATGGTTCTCCGGTACGTACGGTGACGATTCAGAGAGATCAGACGATGACTGACCAGTCAACACTTCAGTTAGATGAGACGTTTCATGTGAAAAGCACCAGTGTGAAGTCGATCAACTATAACGGAGCGACCATTGATGATCTGCAGGCATATACCATGAACAAGTTATATCCGGAGACGCTGTTTAACAATATGGCTGGCGGAATGTTAAAGCCGATGATTCAGGATGTTGCAGATACGGGAATCCGGAACTATCTTGCGGAGGAAATGCCGGAGTTAGATATAGATACTATTGTACTGGATACTGTGCGAGAGATGTTGGCAGGGGGAATGAATCTGGAACTGGGTTCAGGTATCGGTCGTGTTGCAGTCAGCTATCGAAACGGAGGAATTGAGCTGAAACCTACGGGAACAGCAGGACTCATTGGAACAACCACGATCAGTGATGCACAGATTATCCGGGTGGTAGACGATCTTCTGGCAAAGGTGGAGAACCAGTACCTGAAGAATCCGGATTATCTGTTAGGAAAAGTAAATGAGATTGTTACCAAGGTTTCCCAATTCGGTGTGGGTTCTTTGGATGGTCAGGAAAAGACATTATATGACTTTATCGTATTGCTTCTGACAAGCCATTATGCTGGTGGTGAGAATCCACCGGCATGGGTGACCGAACAGGCACTCCCATATCTCAGAAGCGGGGCAGTCATTAAAGACCTGATGGATATGCTGGTTGGAGACGTCGTAGTGATCGTAAATGATATAGCAGCCAATCTGAATATTGATACCGGAATTGCCTTTAGTGGCCTGTGGAAGACTGCAATTGATTCTCAGACGAATAATGGTAACCTTGCTACTATACTGAAACAATTCAATCTGAATGTAGAAGAGTTGATAAACGGATTAATATCCGAATACATGAGTGACAGTTTCCTGACGGGAATGGGTGGTCTGTTGGATAATTATGCTTCGTCTTTCCTATATGATACAGAAAGCCCGGATGACATTCTGAACGATGAAAATGGACGGACGATCACCTGGTCTACATCGACACCGGTGACTCCGCAGGAACCATCTGTGGCAAACGGACTGGCACCGACGCAGATTGCCATGACCCAGGGAGAATCGGCAGACTCGAGGTACCTGCGCTGGTACACAGGGGCTGGAGTGTCAGGGACTGCTGTGGCACAGATCTCAGAGAGTGGAGATTTTGCGGATGCAGCTACATTTACGGCAGAGACTCAGGAAGTTGTGAAGCCGAAGACATTGTTGAATCTGGGACTGATGGCAACTTATACCACACAGAAAGCACGCAAATACACAGCGAAGATTACAGGACTTGAGACCGGTAAGACTTACTATTACAGGGTTGGTATAAGCGAGACAGGCAATTTCAGCACACCGGTGGCATTTACAGTAAAGAATGAAGAAACATCAGGGTTCACATTTATTAATGTGAATGATTCACAGGGAATGATTGCATCGGATTATGAGACATATCTGAATACGCTGGCAGAAGCTAAGAGTCAGTTTGCTGGAGCAGCATTTGTTCTTCATGCAGGAGATTTTGTAGATGATGGAAGCAATGAGGATTACTGGACATGGGCGCTGGAAGGAGTATCTGAGGCTGTATCTTATATCCCTTCTGCAGGAAATCATGAAGCGAAGTCCAGTGTAGAAGGAATTACGGACCCGAACGCTATTATCTCACATTTTCAGGTACAAAATCAAGACATTCCGAATCAGGATACAAGTACCGGAATCTATTATTCTTATGAGTATGAAAATGCAACATTTATCGTGCTGAATACGAATGATGTAACAGATGACGGATACCTGTCTGATGCACAGTATGACTGGGCTTATGAAAAGGCAGAGAATGCACAGACGGACTGGAAGATCATCCTGATGCATAAGTCACCATATTCCAATGGCCCGCATGCCAAAGATGCCGATGTGGTAGCAATCCGTAAGCAGTTAAATAACCTGGCGGCGGATTGTGATGTGGATCTGGTTATGTCCGGTCATGATCATGTATATAACCGTACTCCGTATCTTGCGCAGGGCAAGACACAGCAGGTGACTACCAGGACAACCTCTTATCAGGGAAATAATTATACTACTGCCGTGAATCCGTCCGGAACGGTGTTCGTGATCGCCGGGACGGCAGGAGTGAAGAATTATGTTCAGACTCCAGTATCTACCGTACCGAGTGAGAAGACATTTCAGCAGACTTGCCCTGTGTATGCAGGTGTTACGATTGATGATGGGAAACTATATTACAGAGCTTACCAGGTGAAAGATGGTGTGTCTCAACTGGTAGATTCCTTTGCCATTGATAAATCAAAAGAGACAGAGGTTCCGGAGTGGAAGAAAGTTGAGGATATGATAGCTGAGCTCCCGGATACCCCTACATTGGATGATGCATCTGAGATCCAGGCGGCAAGAGCGGCGTACAATGCCCTGAGCGATGCTGATAAGGCACAGGTGGCTAATGTGAAACGTCTCGAGCAGGCAGAGAAGATGCTGCGGGCATTACAGAGTATTAATGGAAAACAGACCAGGCATGTAAATAGCAAGTCAGAATTTCTGAATGCACTGAAGGATACGAATGTGGGAACGATCATAACGGATGGTGCTACGATTGAGTTTGAAGACGAATACTGGTGGGGCGGTGCGTATGATAATGTTTGGGAAATTACCAGAGACCTGCGTATTATGGGAAGCTCCAAGTTGACGTATGTTACTTTCCGGGTAAAGAACGGAGCCACACTGATACTGGATGGAGATATCGCGATCGATGATACGAGAGCACAGGGGTCTGGATATGCGTCCTTGAATCCGGTGGAAGTATATGGGAACTCTACGCTGATCACAAGTGGACATGTAGCGTTGCGTACCGAATATGGAACAGGCGGAGAAAACGAAGGTGTCTGCGTGAAGATGATGGAGAATGGAAGCAAGGCAATCCTTGGAAGTGACGGAAGTTACTATGGAGCGGAAGCGGCCGTATTGTCTATAGGATCGGGTACAGAAGTTATCATCAATGCCGGTACTTACGCAAGGAAGAATAACAATCATCGTGCGGTGGACTCCCGGGGAACGATTGAAGTGAATGGCGGAGAGATCGCGAATCTCTGGAGCAATGGTGCTCTATATATCAATGGCGGAACCTTCGATAATGGAAGTAATCTGAATCCACAGATTCCGGTAGATATAGAGGGGACTGCATATATGACCGGTGGAAGGATCACACCATATAATGGGAATGGTGTGAAGCTTAGAAGTACCGGAAAACTGCATATCCTGACAGGCAGTATCGGACAGGCATCCATCGGAAATGTACAGCCATATGTAGGCGCGGTGACAACTCAGAATTACAAAGATATTGAGGTGGGCTACCACAATATTAACGGAAGCGGAAACAGCGACGGCATCTACGAGGCATCCGCAGCGGCCGGTACGGTGGAAAGTCTGGCGAATGCAAACGGAACGAAGCTTGCCGGAAGCGCCGTCGCAGATGGAAGGATGACGGGTACACTGGGAGAAGGCGACCATCATGTATATGGAAAATATTATCTTGCCGGCGGAGGTAAGACAGCGGCAACCGGATTCAGTGTAGACAGTGGCGGAGAAGCGATTGTGTATGGTCCGTCAAGATTTATCGAGAACTATCGGGTGACGGACGCAGTGATTGAGGGAGAAGCGACCAGACTGGTACAGTATCAGGACGGCGCCGTAATTAGGTTAAACGGTTATACCCTTCCTGCCAATGCATTCGATAATGCAGTGAGCTGGACGTCGGATAATGCACAGGTGGCAACTGTAGACCGCGGAAAAGTCACATTGAAGAAGACCGGTACGGCCAATATTACCATGACGTCCCAGTCCAATGCCAGCATCTCTGATCAGGTGAAGATAATGGCAGTAGATCCGGTGATCAATGGAGAGGAGCTTATCGAAGATGACGCACCGCAAACCTATACCGTGGATTTGCAAGCGACAGGTATCGATGAGACGGATCGGAACAGAATCAGTTACAAATGGTCCGTGGATGACTTAAAGGTTGCGACGATAGACGAAACAACAGGAGAACTTACAAAAGTCGGACAGGGAACGGTGCATGTGACAGCACAGCTTCTGTTAGACGGTGTGGCTACGGATATCAGAGTCAGCAAGGAAGTGCAGGTTCGGGATGTTATATCAGTGGAAATCACATGGGGCGCTATGGAATATACCTATGATGATGGACAGTGGAATAAGGATACGCATCAGTATGATGGAAGAGGATGGACTGCAGACACAAGTGAAGGAGATCAGATTCAGGTAAAGAATACAGGAAAAGAAGCTGTGGCAGCAAGATTTGCATATCTTGCGGAAGAAGGTTATACATCTATAGATGGACGTTTTGTAAAAGATAATAGCCCGATTACAGCAGACACACTTCAGCCACAAGAAAAGATGAAGGTACAGCTTCAGCTTAATAATAAGCCGGATAAGAAGATGGATAAAACGACAGTAGGAACTGTCACAATCACAATCAATCGGGAGAGTACGAATTAATGAAAAGAGAAGAAACAGATAGAAATGAGCAGATAGGGAAAAAAAAGAGCAGCGGAAAACGTCAGAAAAACAAAATTTGTATTATCGTCCTTCTGATTATATTGTTACTGGGAATAGGAATTCTTGTGTTTCTGTGCGTAAAAGGTCACAAATCGGATGATTTTGCACCGAAACTTGATTCAACTGCAGAACAGATGGAAGATACCGGGGAGAAGATGGATGCGCCGGAAGGCGGCGGTGCGGTAAGCCTGACATATTCTACCGCAGTTACAATCTCTATGAAAGACCGGACAGCCCAGATTCTGTTCGAGAATCCATCGAAGTCTACCAAAGACACGGTACTACAGCTGACGGTTAAAGGACAGAAAGAAGGACAGGAGTCTGTGATCGCACAGTCAAAACTCATACCTGCAGGGTATAAGCTGTCACAGATGGAACTGGATGATGATGTGGAACTGAAGGTGGGAAAATATGAAGGTAACTTGAATGTATTGTATTATGACAGCGAGAGCAGGAAAAAAGAAGTGGTAGACACGAAGATTCCAGTGACGCTGACAGTGAATAACGGAAATTAAGTTATGCATTCCGTTTTCAATATAGAATCCATCAAAAAATGAAGACAATGAGATCAAATGAAAAGGAGAGAAAAACATGAAAATCAAGAAATTAACAGCAGTAGCAATGACAGGAATGATGACATTAGGAATGGGAACAAGCGTATGTGCAGCATCACCAATAACACAAATTGGCGGTACTGATGCAAAGGATGTAAAGGCAACATATGCTGCGGATCAGACGGCAGGGACTGTGTACAGTGTAGATATCGCATGGGGAGGCATGCAGTACACTTATACAATTGATTCAGAAGGAACCTGGAATCCTTCAACACATAAGTTTGACGGAGCATCAGAAGCAGGAAGTTGGTCTTGTTCTGATGGCGCAGACAAAGTAAAGGTAACAAACCACTCCAATGCAGCGGTAAAAGCAGCATTTACTTATGAAGCGGAAAATGACTACAAGACAATTAACGGATCATTTGACAAGCAAAATGTAACTCTTCCAACTGCAGAAGGCACAGAGGTTTTAAATGCACCTACAGATACTGCAACGCTGTCGCTTAGCGGAGCTCTGAAAAAGAATGTGCCAACAGCTACAACAATCGGTACTGCAACCGTCACATTAAACGTAGCACAGTAGGGAAATCAATCAGATGAAGAGGAAGACGATTACAACGATATGCATGATGCTTCTGTTATTATGCTTCTGTACGGCAAATGTATCTGCCAAGGAGGACAGTAAAGCGGTAGCAGGGAAGAAAGTCTTTACTCTAGGCGCTCATACATACATTAGTGAGATCGTAGATGGACATGCAGTGGTTGCCGCCAGTGATGGTGCTCAATTCGAGCTGACAGGAAAAGGGATGGACGGGTTATACCTGTGTATCATCGAACTCCTGGAAGGTGATGACGCCTATGAGTGGCTAGGCAACGAGTTGCAAGGTGACGGGGAAATGCAAGGAGCTTATGCGGTACTCCTTATGAATGGCGCCGGGGAATATGTAACCGCAGATAAGGACTTTACCGTAACGATTCAGGTGAAAGCGTCAGGAGAAGATCTGAAGGTATGGCATGTGGAGCCAAATGGGAATAAGACAGCACTTCAGCCGGTAGAAGGAGATGGCTTAAGTGTCATCGGTACAAAGACAGATTACTATGCGGTAGTGTGTGGAGAGTCATTGAATGAAAGTACGCTGGGGGAAAATGTACCGGGTGGTAATACATCAGGAAGTCATGTACCGGGAAGCAGTGTGTCGGGAGGGGCTTTTGGGGCGATCAAGACGGGAGACAATGCCGGAGTATTTCTCTGGGGACTTCTGGTGATCGTGGGAGTTGCAGGATGCGTGGCAGGATTAAAAAACAAAAAGCGTGACATGCATATGTGAAATAGCGGTCATAAATAAAAGACATGTGCGATAAAATTATCTGAGGGTTAGGAGATAAAACCTGGCTCTTAGATTTTTTTATTATACGAGGAAAGTTCCTTGTTCTTAAAAAACAATACGGAGTGTAGGAATATATGTGAAGTAGTATGTATCCTAAATGGAAAATAAAGCCAAGGATAAACAAAATTCCGTATGCTGGCTGGTCTTGTACTTGATAGCGGCGGCGGTAACGCCATACTTGTCGGAAAGTTATTCTGGCATAGACATTCAGTCTATGCTAGAATATAAATAAAGCATTATATTTCTAATACTCTAGTGGCGTCTGCCGTATCTTCTATCTATTGCCAACAGGCATTTATTCGGAAATTTCAATGCTTAAAAACCCAGGAAAACAGCAGAGTGGTTCCGGAATGGATGGGGTGCGAGCAAGTATTGAGGGTATATACCGCATTGCTTCAAATCCAGAGATAGACAAGGAGGAAATAATCAGTAGGATAAAGAAGGAGGCTGATAGTATATGAATGTAGGATCAAGGCTGACGGTTAAGGCGTACCCTGTCACAGAAGTGTGCTATGGGGAGGAGAACCGAGTGACGGTGGATGGCCGGATGACGGTCTGTAAGAACATAGCAGAAAAGATTCTGGCGCAGGAGCCATTGATAAAGGAGATTGATATCCGTATTATCATGCCGGATGAGCACCGACAGCATACCAACACGGTGATGGATGTGATTCCTCTGGCAACCAAAGTGCTGGGACGGGTGGGGGAGGGCATTACCCATACCCTGACAGGCGTATACGTGATCCTTACCGGTGTGGATGAGAGCGGGCGTCAGATATGTAATTTTGGCGCCAGCGACGGAATACTCGAGGAGAAGATTGCCTGGGGGCGGGCGGGAACGCCGCTTAGGAGCGACGTGCTGATCTCCTTTGACGTGGTTCTTAAGGAAGGATCCTGGGCGGATCGTCCGGGTCCGGAAGCAGCCCATCGCGCCTGCGATACATACTGCCAGATATTCCGGGAGCAGATAAAGAAGTTTAATGGATACAAGTGCGCGGAAAAGCATGTCTTTCAGGAGACGTATGAGCCGGGGAAAAAAGATGTCTATATTGTGAAAGAAGTATCCGGGCAAGGTGCCGTATACGATACCCGGATGTTCGGACATGAGCCTTGCGGATTCGAAGGCGGGAAGTCTGTTATTGATATGGGCTGCATGCCTGCGCTGGTGACGCCCAATGAATTTAGGGATGGCATTATGCGCGCGATGGATTAGGATTCGACGATAAAGTATGGAGGTGCAGTTATGGGAATTGGAACAAGCATGAAAGAAACTTCCCTGCATTATTACAGGGATCCCTTGGTAGAAGCCGTATCGGAAGACCCGGAAGTCAATCTGAGGGGAATCATCATTGTGGGATCGCCGGATAAGAATGAGGATAAATATCTGTCAGCGGAGCGGGTCGGGGTCAGCCTGGAATGCATGAGGGCGGACGGAGCCATTTTCTCCTGTAATGGGATCGGCAATAATCATGTTGACTATGCCCATGCTATTGAAGCGACAGAAGTAAGGGATGTGCCGGTGGTGGCTCTTAGCATGTGTCCGGCGAAGGACTTCGTGGTGCAGAATGATCATCTGGACGGCGTGCTGTCCTACTATAAGGCGATCGATAAGATGGGACAGGACGGGGATGAGACAACGGTGCTTGCCGAGAATACGGTAAATAAGCTGGATGCCAGAAAGGCACTGGCAATGCTGAAATTAAAAATGAGAAAGAAAGAACAGAGGCATTGAGGCATCCTATGTTAACCGGGATAGCAGCGCGTTTAAGAAGGATATGTATATTGCCTGGAGAGATAAGAAAAGCAGGCACGTCAAGGGATAAGCCATTACGTGCCTGAATTATGAATGTGCATTCGCGATCTATGTGTCAATCTTAATATTCGCCAGAGCGTTTGCAAAAGCATTATTAATCGGTTCTTCCTTCTGCTTCTTCAGATAATTCTGGACATCTTTTTTGGATACTCCGGCGCCTTCTTTTTCTCTTCGCTTCTTGAAAGCGGAGAGTTTTTCTTTGTATCCGCAGGCGCAGACAAAGGTCTCTTCTTCGCCTTTTTTGATAATCTCCATCTTCTTGTGGCAGTTCGGGCAGCGGGCATTGCTCAGTCGGGCGATGGTCTCCCGGTATCCGCATTCCCGATCCTGGCATACCAGGAGGCGCGCATTCTTTCCATTGACCGCCAGCATCCGCTTGCCGCATCTTGGACACTTGGTGTTGGTCAGATTATCATGGCGGAAGGTGCCGTCCGCTGTCTTGATCTCCTGGATAAGTTCCTTGGTGTAATCCTGTATCTCGGCAAGGAACTGGGCATCTTTGTGGGCGCCTTTGGCAATGTTGGAAAGTTCCAGTTCCCACTTGGCCGTAAGTTCCGGCTTCTTTAAGTCCTCGGGAACTAGTTCCAGAAGCTGCTTTCCTTTGGAGGTGATGAGAATCTCATTTCCTTTTTTCTCAATCAGGAAGGAGTGGAATAGTTTTTCTATAATATCAGCCCTTGTAGCCACGGTTCCGAGCCCTCCGGTCTCGCCAAGCATCTTGCGCGCCTTTGCGTCCTGGGATTCCATGTATTTGACCGGATTCTCCATGGCAGTTAGCAGGGTCGCCTCGGTAAACCTTGCAGGTGGCTTTGTCTTTCCCGTCGTCAGGGCAATCTGGCTGATAGATAACTGCTCTCCTTTTTTAAGGAGCGGCAGAGGCTGTTCGCAGGACTGCCAGGAGGCATCGTCTTCTTCCGGAGCATCCAGAAAAGAACTGTCAGCCGCGCTGGAGGAATCGTAGATGGCCTTCCAGCCAGGAGACAGGATGATCTTTCCTTTGGCGGTAAAGGCCTGTCCTGCGGCGGAGGCCTTCAAAGTGGTCTGCTCATATTCGAAGGCCGGGTAGAGGATGCTGATAAATCTACGTATCACCAGATCATAGATCTTGCGCTCGTCGTTGCTCATGTGCTCCAGCTGGACAAATTCTTCCGTGGGGATGATGGCATGGTGGTCGCTGACTTTAGCGTCATCTACGAATGCCTTGCTGGTCTTTATGGGCGCTTTTAAAAGCGAGGGAATGAACTTCTTGTAGGGCCCGATATTGCATGCCTTCAGCCGTTCTTTGATGGTTGGGACGATGTCGGAGCCAATGTAGCGGGAGTCTGTTCTGGGATAAGTCAGGACTTTATGCTGCTCATAGAGGCGCTGCATGATATTCAGGGTCTCCTTGGCAGAAAAGCCAAAACGCCGGTTGGCGTCCCGCTGAAGTTCCGTTAAGTCGTATAAACCCGGAGAGAACGTTTTCCTGGCGGACTTCTGGACATCCGTTATTTGCAGGGCCTGACCCTTGAGGCTGGATTCCAGATCCGTGATGAAAGAACGCTTAAACGAGCGCAGGCTTCCATTCTTTTCATTCTGCCAGGACCATTTTACATTGCCGGCGACGCAGGAAAGACCATAGTATTCTTCAGGCTTAAAGGAACGGATCTCTTCTTCGCGCCGGGCAATGATTGCCAGGGTAGGCGTCTGTACCCGTCCGCAGGAGAGCTGGGCATTATACTTGCAGGTCAGCGCCCGGGTGGCGTTGATGCCCACTAGCCAGTCTGCCTCGGCACGGCTTTTTGCGGCGTAATACAGATTATTGTATTGGCGCCCGTCTTTTAAACTTAAGAATCCTTCCCGAATAGCCTTATCCGTAACGGATGAGATCCACAGCCTTTTGATCGGCTTATGGCAGCCGGATTTGTCCAGAATCCAGCGGGCGACCAGTTCGCCCTCCCGCCCGGCATCCGTGGCAATGATAATGTCCGATACATCCTTGCGGAAGAGCTGGGTCTTGACATTGTGATACTGCTTGGAGGTCTGCTTGATGACCATCAGCTCCCATCTTTCCGGGAGCATGGGGAGGTAGGACATGTTCCATTCTTTGAACTTTTTGTCATATTCCTCCGGGTCAGCCAAGGTTACGAGATGCCCAAGAGCCCAGGTCACGATATATTTACTGCCCTCGATGGCGCCCGGCATATTCTTGTGGCAGTCCAGAACCCGGGCAATATCGCGGGCCACAGAAGGCTTTTCAGCCAGTACGAGTGATTTCATATATGATAGTCTCCTTTGATATTCGGTTGAATGTACCTATTCAACATAGCGGATTTGATCCGGTTTGTCAACGGATAGCCAATTTAGAATGTGCGAAACTGTGCGATTTCCTTAACTGTGAAATCGGCGATCTGTTAAAAATAGAAAATGGATTAAGATTGATGTATCTGCGGGTATAGCAATTTTATCAATGAAAGTATGCTTGACATTTAGGATGGTTTTGATAGAATTTTTGTTGAACATATGTAACTTCTTTCTTGTATAATTTTTTATCGAAAATATATTAAAGTTTCAAGGTTCTGTTAGCGGGTCAGACACAGAAAATACTATGTTCTGACCTCAGCATCATGACATTGATATAAGATTATTAATGAAAGGACGAATTTTTACATCCTTTTAAATGATATGTATACAAACGAGGTATGATTATGCAAAATATGAATTACTATTACGATTTTTCAGGACAAAAATATAACCATCCGCTAAGTTTGAGTATGAACAGTTTTGATCGAAAGGTATTTTCCAGACAGACAAGTCTGGAGATTTCTTTCGTATTAAGGGGCAGCTATGAAGTTGTTACCGAGCATATCTCCCATGTTTTACGTGAACAGGAACTAGTCGTGATCTCGCCAAATGAAATCCATATTTTAAAAAAGATTGATCCTGATAGTGTGATCTTAATTTTACATATCGATTTTGACCGTATCCCAGACACTTTACTCGGTTCATGCCGCAATATTTTTTATACCACGATCTGTAATCTTCAAAATAACCGACAGCTTTTGTTCTTATTAAAAGAAGAACTAAGAAAATTAATCGTAGTGCTTCTACAAGGAAATGTAAACGAAGGAACAGACTTATTTGAATTAAATGAAATCATGATGAAGATTTTGTGCATCACAAAGAAAGAGCAGAGTCACTCTTTTGAGCAATTGCCAGTAGCTTCCATCCATCATGACAACTATATCAAAGCAATTCGCTATATTGATCAGCACTACCATGAAAATATCCATTTATCCGATATCGCCAAGACGCTTTCATTCAGTAATAGTTATACTTCCAGACTATTTACCAAGTTTACCGGCCTTCCATTTGTAAAATATCTTTCTTATGTGCGTGTCCGGGAATCTTTAGAATATCTGTTAGAATGTAAAGCATCGATTGAAGAAATTTCCGGAATATGTGGAATGCCAAATTCAAAAGCTTACACTCAGATTTTCAAAGAGCTTTATGGAATCACGCCTAGCACTTACCGAAAGCGATTTCTTAAAAATCTGCTTCCTCTTCCGGGAAATGAAGCTCGTCCAATGGACTTTACAAAAGAACAAAAAGAATTAATGAATCATGTATTTCAACTAGATAATTATAAAGAATGCCTATATCGTTCGAAAGATGTCGCCATAGAGAAAAAAGGCGATACTTTGTTATGCACACTGGCAAATCATGAGGAACATGAATTCCACTATGTACAAAAGAGGGATCGGGTTTTGATCACGATTCATCCTGTAGCAAAATAAGATTTATTTTCTAAAACAGGGTATTATATGTCCTGTTTTTCTTTTTCTCACATATTCTTGTTAAATAAAAGACAAATTATGACGGACAGTATCTCATTCTTGAGAGGATATTTTCTTTCGTTCATATTAAAATAAAAGAAAAAAATATTAGGAGGAAAGAAATCATGAATCAATATCCAAACCTGTTCTCCCCAATCAAGATTGGAGAAACTACAGTAAAAAATCGTGTGTTTATGCCACCTATTTCAACAAACTTAGCCGATAATGGTTATGTTACAGACGCACTTGTTGGGCATTATGCAGCTCGTGCAAAAGGCGGCGTTGGTCTGATCGTTACAGAAGTTACAACAGTAGAACCTACTTATGTATACCTTCCAGGAGATATGTCCATTGCTGATGACAGTTTCATTCCAGGATGGCAAAAATTAACTGCTGCCGTTCATGAATATGGTACAAAAATTTTACCTCAATTATTTCATCCAGCATATATGGCATTCCCTATTCCAGGAACTCCACGTCTGATCGCACCTTCTTTTGTTGGTCCTTATTATGCAAAAGAAGCCCCAAGACCGGTTACAGTCGAAGAATTACATACAATCATCAGACAGTTTGGAGAAGCTGCATTACGAGTAAAAAAAGCTGGTGCAGATGGTGTTGAGATTCACGCTGCTCATGCTCACGGATTATTAGGCGGATTTCTTTCTCCTCTTTATAATAAACGTACAGACGAATACGGAGGAGATATCAATGGTCGCTTAAGATTAACATTAGAAGTTGTAGCAGAAGTTCGTAAAATGTGTGGACCTGAATTCATCATTGATGTTCGTATCTCTGGAGATGAATACTCTGACGGTGGATTAAACTTAAACGATGCAATCTACGTTTCCAAACAGTTAGAAAAAACTGGTGTTGATATGCTTCACGTTTCTGGTGGTACAACAATCAAACGTGGAAGTTCTATTCCGGCTCCTGGAACAAAGATGGGATCTCACAGTGCATTATCTGCGGAAATCAAGAAACACGTTTCAATTCCAGTTGCAACTGTAGGAAGAATCACGGAGCCATGGCTTGCTGAAGAATTAATTGCAAACGACAAAGCTGATATTTGCATGATCGGTCGTGCAAACTTATGTGAGCCAGAATTCTGTAACAAAGCACAGGCTGGTCACACAGATGAAATCCGTCCATGTATCGGATGTCTTCGTTGCTTAAATGGTATTATGTTCGGAAACCGTATTGCTTGTACTGTAAATCCATCTTTCGAACCTGAAAATGAAGAGACACTTACAACAGCAGAGACAAAGAAAAATGTTCTTGTAATCGGTGGTGGTCCCGCTGGTATGGAAGCTGCTTTCGTTGCTGCAAAACGTGGACACCATGTTATACTTGCTGACAAGCAGGATGCCTTGGGTGGAACTGTTCGAATCGCTGCTGTTCCGATCGCAAAACAGGATCTGACACAGTTGATCAAATACCAGGCTCACAAATTAGAGCAAGTTGGTGTTGAAGTTCTCTTAAATACAGAAGTAACTCTTGATATGATCAAGACAGATTACGCTGACTATGAAATCATTTTATGCGGTGGTGCTGCACCAATCGTTCCAGGATTTATGACAGAATTCAAAGATTACATGACTGCAGATGACGTTCTTTATGGAAGAAAATTCCCAGGACATAAGATCGTTGTAATCGGTGGTGGGTCTGTTGGTTGTGAGACAGCTGATTACCTTGCACCTGTACTCAATGACCGATTCCCGAAAAACCGCGAGATCATCCTGATTGAAATGGCTCATGAGATCATGGCAAATGAAAGCGGCCCAGGAAGAAGTCTTCTTGTTCAGAGAATGATGGAAAAAGGTATCCAGATCATCTGCGATGCAAAAGTAGAGGAAGTAAGCAACGACACTATCAGCTACTCTAAAGATGGTTCAACACATCAGATCACAGACGCTGACACATTGGTTCTTGCTATGGGGTACCGTTCTAACGCTACATTACAAGAACAACTGACTGAAACTGGAATTTCATACTCTGTTCTTGGTGATTGCAAGCAGTTAGGAAATATTAAAGATGCAATCTCACAGGGATATGAATTAGCTCGCACACTATAATTCGCCTCAAAAATATAACTGATTTATTACTAATTATTACTTTACCTAATTATTCAATGTCATTTGGTGTAACAACGTAATAACTGATATGCGGTTCTCTTCTTCAGTTGTTCCTTTGTCATCAAATGACATTGGATCACAATTCAGCCCATCCATTCCCTAATCTAGTAGATTTAGTTCGATATCTGTAAGTCGAACTGCCACAAAAATGTCACATATTTTAATATCGACTGTCCCTTCCGATATTAGAAATAGTGTTGTGAACTCCTACAATGGGAGACTGGTATAAATTATATACCAGTATATATGGTGCCATTTTGACTTTATAGGAAATTCCGATTTTAGAACAACGAAAAAAGAGCAAGAGTTTACCGAACGTATGTTAGATAAACTCTTGCTTAAGCATAACGATAAGATGATATAGTTTAGAAGATATAAAAACCTTCAGTACCAGCATCGTCATCAAATAAGTCATCTTCATTTAAGAAATAATCCATATCGAGAAGGTCATCCCTTCCGATGGATTAGCCATATATTGTTTGCGTAGTTTCTCTGTGTCTGGGTTCATGTGCGTGGCCTCCTCTGAAAAGAGCATACCAAGAGTTCTAAAAACAGCATGGCTGCACCGCATTCGCACTTTAGTGGGTCATAGCCAAAAGCAGAAAGAATTGCAGTACGCCACCGGTTAAAGCTTCTGTAAACATGGTGCTTTTCACAGGAGATGGTGGATAAGACGCTGTATAAATTTCATAACGGGAATGGTTTCTTCTACGTATTTGTCGATTCTGGAGGAGGCAATCACAGGGCGGCCAAGATACTGACCGATGTATCCAGCTTAAAGGACATGGAAGTAGTACGCCGCATGGCGTAGAGATTCCCGCAGGTAGGGCAGAAGCGACTGTGGAAGCGGAAGGAAACGAATTAAAACTTTCCGTAGCGAGGGCAGCTATCGAAGTGTCGAAGACACTTTTTTACTTTATAGGAAAGTTCTCCTTTCGGAGAACTTGGGGACTAAAATAGCCCGCTCAAAAGCGGGCATAGTGAATCAGACGGTTTGGATTAAAAGATGTAAAAGCCCTCTTCACCAAAATCGTCATCATCAAGGTTATCAAATTCATGTAAGAAATAATCCATATCCAGAAGTTCGTCGTCACTCATGTCATGGACTTCTTTAGAAGTCATACCTTCTGGTGGATTTTTAATGTACTGTTCCCTTAGTTCCTTTGCGAGTTCTGCTTCTGTTATACGTTTCATAGTGTGGCCTCCGTTCTTAAGATATATTGAGTTTATCATGAGAAAAGAGGTTTTGGAAGATATGAAAACGAGGCAGGCGAACGACATCTATGTTTTTGCATAGCCTTTTCGTATAATTCATGCAAAGGAACAGGATTATGATTAAAATATAGTTCTAAAAATAGCATGGTTTTTCCACAGTTCGGACATTTTAAAGGATCGTAACCAAAAGAATGTAAGATTGAATCACGCCACCTATTGAGTGAAAGAAAAAAGTTATGTTTTTCTCTGGAAATGGCTTTTCGTAAAAAATTGTCAGAATTACGGTGACGAGCGTAAATACCATAATAGCGAATCATTTTAAAATGTTTTTCAGGGATGTGTTGTGTTAAGCGGTCAATGAATTCCAAAACAGGAACAGTTTCTGTAATAAGTTTATTGTCTTCATGACGGTTGTAATGGAAGGTGACAAAATCACCATCGTAAGAATCAATGCGAGAAGTAGCAATAACAGGTCTGCCAAGATAACGACCGATATATTTGATAACCTGAGAAGGATTACACTTGTTAGGCATGGCGCGAACATAAAAACCATTTTTATCTTTTGCATAGATAGCAGATTTTACTTTTTTGAAAGCTGGACCTATTTTTTGATGGAGTTCATTTAAAAGAGCAGTTTGGAACGCATCACGTAAAAAATGATAGTTAAAATGTTTGAAGTGTCGCCAGGAAAGAGTATTACCAACACCACCTTCAGAAACAAGGCAGTGAATGTGAGGATTCCATTTTAAATCTCTGCCAAAGGTATGAAGGACGCAAATAAATCCAGGAGTAAATAATTCAGATTTATTTTCTTTATGGAACATACGAGAAATCACGCTGTTGACTGCCGAAAAAAGGCAGTTAAGAAGAGAACGGTCTTTAAGAAAAAAAGGCCGCAAAGAATCATCAATGGTAAAAACACAATGCCGATGTTGTACATCAATAATCTTAAAAGACATAGCAGTAGTTCTGTCAATGGAATACATGTTACCACAAGTTGGACAGAAGCGAGAATGACAACGAAAAGCAGTAAATTTGAAATTACCACAATTGGGACAAATATACATGGCGCCACCATAAGATGGATCGCCACAATGAATCATTTTTTCTACATTCTCAACAATAGCATCACGAGGATGTTGAAGATAAATCATTTCTTCATAATGTTCGATAAAAATTTTTTGTAAGATATTCATAAGACCATTATGAAGCAAAATGAAGCAAAAAGAAACCCCTATCCCTCATGATTGAGGGGCAGGGGAGTTGAAGTGTCGAAGACACTATTTTTAAAGATTCTATTAGAGGGAATAAAAAAAAGAGTTGCAAAATCCGGCGAATTATGATAACATATATCTCGGTCACGCTTAAGGATAAGCGAGATATGGCTCCGTGGTCAAGCGGTTAAGACATCGCCCTTTCACGGCGGTAACACGGGTTCGATTCCCGTCGGAGTCATTTGCGCGAAAGCGCTTTATATATAGGATGGCGCCATAGCCAAGCGGTAAGGCAAAGGTCTGCAACACCTCTATCACCAGTTCGATTCTGGTTGGCGCCTTTTAAAAAGCCTCGAAACGTTAAGTTTCGGAGGCTTTTTTGATATGCTATGATACGCTCGTATGGACCAGCGAGAATATAGGGGCTTACGGAGAGGATTCAAAAGACATCAGCGTCTGCGGCGATAGTTCCGGCGATTATATCTATTGTCAGGCGTGGGCATTTATATAATGGATGCCCGCGTTTTTCTATAAATTTTTGATGGTGGGAGATAGGCTGGCATTTTCTGTGCTTGTACGGTATAATACAATGCAAGTGAAGGTACAAGCGACCGGACAAGCTAAATAGCAGCAGGCAGAAATATAGAAAGAAGGCAGCAAGATGACAGAGATTCAGAAGCATAGAGCGGACGAGATGACGCCCGTAGAGAGAAAAAAAGCAATCGAGGAGGGGAAATCCTACGACCGCGTGCCCTGCGTCCCTTTCATGGGAGAACTGAAGGGAGTGCTTAGCGGCATCAGCGTGTGGGATCTGTCCCATGACCCGGAAAAGATGGCGGAAGCGGAAATCATTCCTTTCAACCGCTATGGATATGATCGGATGGATATCGGGCCTAATTCCAGGGGGATCACAGAAGCCCTGGGCGGCAAGGTGATCTATCCAGAGAAGGGAGTTCCTTATATGGATGCGCCGCTCATCCAGGATTATGTAAGGCTTGAATCTATAGAACCGGTGGATGCCCGGACGAATGCCAGAATTGGGGACTTTGCCCGGACGGCGCAGATTCTTGCGGACAAGGCGCTTCGCATTGTCCCGGTGGAAATGAGCATCGGCGGCCCGCTTACGATTGCATCCAACCTGCGGGGCGTGGAGCGGTTGCTGCGGGACTTAAGGAAGTGCCCGGACGACGCGCTGAGGCTGATACGGCTGGTTGCGGACAGCGAGAGAAGCTGTATCGACCTGGCAGCGCAGTATGGCATGGGGATTGCCATGGCTGACCCGGTGGCGAACCCCGCCCTTATCGGTCCGAAGATGTATGAGCGGTTCGTGTATCCATTTACGAAGGAACTGACGGATTACGCATATGAAAAGACCGGGAAGAAGGTATCGCTGCACATGTGCGGGCAGACGGAGCAGATCTGGGACTATTTTAAGAAATATGAACTGAATGAGGTAAGTCTTGATAATATCGTTGATCTTGAAAAGGCGGCGCAGGAATTAGGCCCGTATATCCCAATCGCAGGAAATGTAGACCCGGTGGAGATCATCCTGAACGGAACCAGGGAAGAGATTACGCAGGCGGTCACATCCTGCATCAGCGCTGGCCTTAAATCCCGGAAGGGGTATGTTCTGGCATCAGGCTGTGATATTCCAGAGACCACCAGGCCGGAGCAGATTGACAGTTTCATGGAGGCGGCGAGAGCATATTTTTGCAGGAAGGAAGCGCGATGATTTCAAAGTTGAAAGACAGTCCCTTATTCCGCGGCATGACGGGGGAGGATATCGAATGCTGTCTGAAGTGCAGCCATGCGCAGTCAGTCAGATACGACAAGGATGAGATGATCTTCTGCCAGGGCGATGCTCCGGAAAAACTCTCGGTGCTTATAGATGGTTCGGTGGCAGTATGTAACGATTCCGCAGATGGGAGGCGGAGCATTGTGGCATCCATTGACAAGCCGGGGGAATTATTCGGAGAGGTCTTTGTATTCCTGGGCCAAAAGGAGTATGAGCACTATGCCCAGGCGGCTGTTCCCTCAAGGATCCTTCATATCCCCAGGGAGTATTTCTACTCTACCTGTGGGAAAGCCTGCGTCTATCATGCAAAACTAATTGCCAATATGCTGGCGATCTTCGCCCAGAAGGCATACTATCTGAATCAGAAGATACAGATTATTTCCTGCGCGACGCTTCGGCAGAAGATTGCGAAGATTCTGCTGGAGTATGACAAGGCAGGCGAAAGTCCGGCCATTACCATGAACCGGGAAGAGATGGCGGACTTCCTGAATGTAGCCCGTCCATCGCTGTCCAGGGAGTTGATGAGGATGCAGGAGGAAGGGCTTGTCAAGGTAACAAAGAGAGGCATCTTTGTCCCAGATTCGCTGGCATTGCAGAAAATTTTATGATTTTGCAATCCGTAACATTTGTTACGGATTTTTTTTGGCGTTATTGGTAGCATTAGGACATCAAGCAAACCAACCATTCAAGAATCAAGGAGGAAACTACTATGGAGAATAAAATGTTCTGTTACCAATGTCAGGAAACCGCAGGATGTGCGGGCTGCACGCAGATGGGTGTCTGTGGCAAGAAGCCGGAGGTTGCAGCCATGCAGGATCTGCTGGTTTACGTGACGAAGGGGCTGTCGGCAATTACGACGCAATTAAGAGCCGAAGGCAAGGAAGTGCCTGCGGATGTAAACCATCTGATTACTTTGAATCTGTTCATTACCATCACCAATGCCAACTTTGACAAGGAGGCAATTGTGGAACGTATCGATATGACCCTGGCAAAGAAGCGAAAGATGCTGGCGCTTACAGACAGTACAGATTCCCTGCCAGAGGCAGCCCGCTGGGACTGCAAGGGACGTGAAGGCTATGTGGGCAAGGCAGCCCAGGTAGGGGTATTGTCTACGAAGGATGAAGATGTCCGCAGCCTACGGGAACTGATTACCTATGGATTAAAGGGGCTTTCTGCCTACAGCAAGCATGCCAATGCCCTTCTTGAAGAGGATGAGGAGGTGGACGCATTTCTCCAAAGCGCCCTGGCTAAGACGCAAGACGACAGGCT
The DNA here is from genome assembly GCF_004295125.1 of [Clostridium] scindens ATCC 35704. Lineage (NCBI taxonomy): Bacteria > Bacillati > Bacillota > Clostridia > Lachnospirales > Lachnospiraceae > Lachnoclostridium > [Clostridium] scindens. The sequence goes on from NZ_CP036170.1 coordinate 1,332,147, forward strand.
GGGTGTAGAGGATCTGGTGGCGCTTGCGCTGGAAACCGGGAAATACGGGGTGAGCGGCATGGCGCTTCTGGATAAGGCCAACACGTCGGCCTATGGAAACCCAGAGATGACCAAGGTAAATATCGGCGTTGGTACCAGACCCGCAATCCTGGTATCCGGCCATGACCTTAGAGACCTGGAGATGCTGCTTGAGCAGACGAAAGGGACTGGGATTGATGTCTATACCCATTCTGAGATGCTGCCGGCCCACTATTATCCGGCCTTTAAGAAATATTCCCACTTTGTAGGCAACTATGGAAATGCATGGTGGAAGCAGAAGGAAGAATTTGAAAGCTTCAACGGACCCATCCTGATGACCACCAACTGTATCGTCCCGCCGAAAGACAGTTATAAAGACCGCCTGTATACCACCGGCGCGGCAGGGTATCCCGGCTGCAAGCACATCCCGGGAAAGATCGGAGAGGAAAAGGACTTTTCCCAGATAATCGCCCATGCCCGGATGTGCCAGCCTCCGGTAGAACTGGAACGCGGAGAGATTATCGGCGGATTTGCCCACAATCAGGTGATGGCGCTGGCGGATACGGTAGTGGAAGCAGTCAAATCAGGAGCGATCAAAAAGTTTGTCGTGATGGCAGGATGCGACGGACGGGCCAAGTCCCGCAACTATTACACGGATTTTGCGAAAGCGCTGCCAAACGATACGGTAATCCTCACGGCCGGATGTGCAAAGTATAAGTATAATAAGCTGGATCTGGGGGATATCGGGGGAATTCCACGAGTACTGGATGCAGGGCAATGCAACGATTCCTATTCCCTGGCGGTGATTGCCCTGAAGCTAAAAGAGGTCTTCGGCCTGGATGATATCAACGATCTGCCGATTATTTACAATATTGCCTGGTACGAGCAGAAGGCGGTCATCGTCCTGCTGGCCCTGCTTTACCTGGGGGTAAAGAACATTCATCTTGGGCCTACGCTTCCTGCGTTTTTATCCGAGAATGTGGCAAAGGTACTGGTGGAAAACTTTAACATTGCAGGGATAGGAACGGTGGAAGAAGATATGCAGCTTTTCTTTGGAGAGGAACGGTAGAAAAAGCCTGGATAGAGCAGATCCGTGATTATAGAAATAATTAATAAGCGCGATTGTTTATTGAAGTTAACAATTTGTATGCGGCAGCATGCCAATGGTAGAATGTTCTTGAGTAGTTTAATAAATTTATAGGGAGAGGACGAAAGATATGAAAAAGAAAATCATTAGCATGCTGCTGGTTTCCGCCATGGCCATGACATTGATCGTCGGCTGCGGGAATAATGGGGCAGATGAGAAGAAGTCCAAAGGGGATGAAAAGACGCTGGAGGTGTGGGTCGCTCCGCTGGACGACGACACGGTGAACAACTGGAAGCCGCTTCTTAAGGATTGGGAGAAGGAGAACGACTGTACGGTTAACGTAAAGGTAGTGCCCTGGGACAGTTATGAGGAGACATACACGACAGCTCTTAACTCAGGCGAAGGTCCGGACGTGGGATATATGTACAATGAGATGTTCCCTTCATATATAGATTCCGGAGCGGTTGTTGACATGTCAGAGTATGTTACCGATGAGGACAAAGAAGAGTATAAATATCTGGAAAACGGATATATGATGGATGGACAGTATGGATGGCCGCTCGTGACGGGAGTGCCTTTCGTGCTGTACTATAATGAAGACATTCTGGCAGACCTGGGAGAGACGGCGCCTGAGACTTGGGAGGATTTTGTAAGAATCTGCAAAGCGGCAACCAAGGATACGGATGGCGACGGCAAGATTGACCAGTACGGCTATGCAACTGGAATGAGCACCAGCGATGTGGGAGCCATGCAGGTACTGAATGCATACTATTACAGTGCGCTTTGGCAGAACGGCGGACAAGTCTATAAGGATGACCTGAAGTCCGTAGCTTTTGCTGATGAAGCCGGAACTGAGGCATTGACATGGATCAAGGAACTGACCCAGTATATGAATCCTGATTTCATGTCCCAGTCATGGTCAGAGGCATTTGCCAATGTATTCGGAGAAGGCAAGGCTGCATTCGGCGTATACCGCTCATCCCAGACGGATGAAACCATGTTTGCCGAGACGTATCCTGACCTGAAATGGGACTATGTGACTTCCCTTAAGAATGTGGACTATGGAACTTTCGGAGCAACCGACTGCCTGACGCTGATGTCGGCGGCAGACGATAAAGACCTTGCAATGGATTTCATTAAATACGTGACAGGCGCCGAATTTATGAAGCAGTACCATGCAAAATGCCCCGGCGCTGCACTTACCGTCAGCGAGCCATATGTAGGCGACGAGAAGATGGAGCGTATCTATACGGAGGACATTGATAAATGGCATGGCCTTCAGGCAGGCCCCTGCGGAGTGGACATCTTAACGCAGCTTTCCGCTGACTTCCAGGGCGTGATGACGGAAGAGATGACGGTGGAAGAGGCGCTGAAGGAGGCTGAAGATTACGCAAACGGCCTGCTGGATGATTACTGGGCAGATAAAGAATAATTAATGAGATACAAAAAATGTCCGCTTCTATTGCGGACATTTTTTTGAGAGGAACGGTATGGAAAAGAGAAAAACAGGAATAAAGAACATAGCGCCATATGCTTATATTACGCCTATTACCTTGATCCTTGTGACGTTTGTAATCGGCTCCGTCATCATATCCGTGGTGCTTGGGTTTACCAAATATAATATTATGACGGAACCAGTTTTTTCGGGGCTGGATAATTATAGAAGGCTGCTTACAGACAGCAAGTTTATTAAGGCGCTGAAAAATACGCTGGAACTGATCGTCATCATTGTTCCGCTGCAGACTGTGTCGGGCATCTTGCTATCTTCCTTTCTGGTGGCCAACCGTAAAAAGGTGCTGGGAAAGATTGCCAATTGCATCGTGTTTATTCCGGTGCTCTGCGCGGATGCGGTGGCTGGAGTCGTATGGAGGGAATTCCTCAACGGAAAACTTCCGGTGGTGGAAAATTTCTTTGGATTATTCGGGATAGAGCCATCCATGCTCCTGGGCGATGCCAGAAAGGCGCTGATCGTCGTGGGGCTTGTGGCAGTCTGGAAGTATATGGGGTATTACGTGGTCATCTATTCTTCCGGCCTGCTGTCCATATCCGATACCTATTATGAGGCGGCAAAGGTAGATGGGGCGGGCAAGATTCGCTGTTTTTTCAGCATCACGCTTCCAATGTTGAAGCCCACCATAATACTGGCCGTGTTCTTATCCCTCACCAATTCTCTGCGCTGCTTTGATCTGATCTTCAACCTGACAGGAGGAGGGCCTAATAATGCCACGACAACGTTGGTGCTGTATGCATACTCCTCCTGCTTTGGAAGCAGCAAGGCAGGCTATGCCATGGCAATATCCAACATGCTTTTTCTCGTGGTGCTGGTGATCGCATTGATGCAGAGAACGTTGATGAGAAGAGATGTCTCGGAACTATAGGGAGGGAATATGAAAGCAATAGCAAAAGGTTTAAGAAATGGAATAGATTCCATATTGCTGATTGGAATTATCGTGGTGAATGTGGTGCCTTTCGTGTACATGTTCATGATGTCATTCAAGTCAACGATCAATGCCCGCGATTTTGATTTTTCGCTGGATAAGCTTTCTTTCGTCCAGTACCAGAAGATATTCGCGATGGACAATTTTGAACGGTATATCTTCAACAGCGTCTTTGTGGCAGTGGCCGGAGTGATATTGACGGTGACGGTGTGCTCCTTGGCGGGCTATGCATTTGCGAAAATGAATTTTAAGGGGAATGACCGGCTGTTCCTCTTCCTGATACTGACCATGATCGTGCCGTCGGAGGTGATAATCGTGCCCCTGTTCCTGATTACAAAGAGCCTGGGATGGCTGAATACATTTCGTGCCCTGATTCTGCCTCTTCCCACGGCATTCGGCGTGTTTATCATGCGACAGGCAATACTGGATGTGCCGCAGGACTTGATCAATGCGGCGAAGATTGACGGTTGTGGAAATATCAGGACATTTTTTAAGGTCGTGCTGCCGATGGTAAAATCATCCGTGCTGGCATTGTCCATATTTACCTTTGTGGGCGCATGGAACAACTTTATCTGGCCCCTGGTGGCGTGTACAAAGCAAGAGATGAAGACCCTGCCTCTGGCGCTGAGTCTTATGAAGACCCAGTTCAATACGGACGTAGGGCTTACGATGGCCTGCGCTGTGGTGAATTTCCTGCCGCCCTTTATTTTCTATGTATTCATGCAGGGCAAGTTTAAAGAAGGCATCGCGCTTAGCGGTATAAAGGGATGATGGCAGTTTTAAAGTTCCGTGGCTTCTTCCAGCAGCGATATGCTATAATAGAAGCATGTCAAAGATTATATATGTAAACAATATTCCGGTCACAATCGAATACAGAAAAGTAAAGAATATCAATCTCTATATCAAGCCGCCGGATGCGCAGGTGCTGATCACCGCGCCGCCACACGCGTCTGAAAGGAGAATCAGGGATTTTGCAAAGGGAAAGGCTCAGTGGATTGAAAAGAGCCGGAAGCGCATGCTTGATTCCCTTGAGGGCAGGGCGGAGGAAACTTCCAGATCGATCACCGATGCGCAGTTAGGAAGGCTTGTGGATAAGGTAGAAGAATATGCCCGGATATGGGAGCCAGTGATGGGCGTGAATGCTACCAACTGGACCTTCCGGTACATGAAGACCCGGTGGGGCAGCTGCACGGTGAATACCGGACGCATACGGATTAATACGAGGCTGGCCTTCTATCCGGATGAATGCCTGGAATACATCGTGGTGCATGAATTGTGCCACTTAATAGAGCCAAGCCATAACAAAAGATTCCATGCGTACATGACAAAGTTTTTGCCAGACTGGAAGATCAGAAAAAAGAAACTTTGCCAGTAAGAAGGTGGGTGCAGGGCGGTCCTAGAACAGAAGGGACAGTCCCACGCTGTGGTCATCGTGGCCATGGGACAGTACAATATGCGTGATCTTTTTCAAATCCACTCCCAGAGAGTGCGCGTTTCGAATCATAATATCGGAGTATCCGGCATCGAATAGGAGCTTCTTATCATCAATTTCATAACGAATTCCCCCCTTTTCATCCGGTATCTGCGCATAAACGCTTAATCTGTATAAAGTATATCGGATTCCAGTGGGAAAGCATAGATACATGAAGAAATGCAAAAAAGGTCTTGAAGTAAAACTTCAGGACCTTTTGTTTAAATAATCTAGAGATTGGATTAGGAATAACAAAATCTTGGGGGTGCTTCTAAAGCATATTTTGTATTCCAAGAACAATATATCACGGAGAAACTTCTTTGAAAATAGTTTTATGTTACATAAATTAGTAAAAAAATTGTGCTTGAAGCACAAGGATGATATAATAATACGGACTTAAGAAATAAATAGACAGACAGGCGGGTGTATATATGTGGCAGTAGAATTGAAGGAACTTTATGAAAAGATCAGTCCGGAATATGAAGTGAAACTGCATACGACAGGATGTTTTGAAAAAATGATTGGATGGGTCCACATGGTTGAGGATCCGGAATTTGCGGATCTGCTGCATGGAGACGAACTTATCTTTAACTCAGGCCTGAACTATACTTCGGACGAGTGGCTTTACAGGTTCGTGGAGGCGCTGAATAAGGTCCATGCAGGAGGCCTGATCGTATCTCTTTGGGGGGAGAGGGCCTTTTCGCAGGAGATCATTGATTACTGCAATAAGATAAAGTTTCCACTCTTCTCCGCATCGTGGAAGACACCTTACATTGACATTATGCGGATGTTCTCGGTGATTCTCCTAAAAAACGAGCAGAAGGAGACGAACCTGATTGCTGCATTGAAGAACGCCATTTATTACCCGGAGAATGAAGAACTGTATCTCAGCCATTTTGAGAGAAATGGATTCTTCCGGGATATGTCCTATACGATCGTCATACTTAGCTGTCATGCCTATGATATGGAGAATGGGAATGAAAGACTGCTGAGGATTGAGAAGTCTCTCCACTATATTCTGAAAAATGTGATCGTATACGAAGAAAAGGGATGCCTGATCATCCTTGCCGCAGGCTACTCCCTTTCAAAGATCCGCTCAGATTTCCAGCGGCTGTGCCAGAGGGATTCCAACATCTATGTGGGGATTGGCACGACAGCGGATCAGATCCGGGATATCCACAAGTCTTACCATAACGCCAATACGGCCTACCAGCTGACCAAGACAGCTATTCCTAAGAATCTGCTGGATTACGACGAACTGGGCATCTATAAGATATTGGCGGATGTAAAAGAGGTATCCATCTATCCTGCGTTTGTAAAGGAGACCCTAGGGACTTTGATAGACTATGACAAACAGAATCACAAGGAGTATCTGAAGATTCTGGATGAATATTTTCGCCATGAGTGCAGCGTCATTGAGACCTCAAAAGCACTGTACTGCCATAAGAACACGCTGACCTACAAACTTCATAAAATCCGGGACATCCTGGGATATGACATTCATAGCAACGAGAACCGTACAAGGATTATGGTAGCGCTCTATATCATGCGGCTGGGAGAAATTGGAATCTAACACGCATTTAAAACTGTCTGACTTTTAAATTTGTGGTATAATGTTGGGAACAGCAAGATAAGATACATAGGAGGCGGATGCAATGAATGAGAATCGGATAAAACGAAATCAATTATTAGGCGGGCGTATCGTTCAGGGACTGAAGTCCCGCAATATGGATGGCTATTACGCAGAGACAAAAGAAGACGCGCTTAAGAAAGCGTTGGAGTGGATATCGGAAGGAAGCACGGTCGCCTGGGGCGGCTCCATGTCGATTGCAGAGATCGGGCTTAAGAAGGCAATCTGCGAAGGCAATTATAAGGAATATAACCGCGATGACGCCAAGAATCCGGAAGAAAAGCGTAAGATCGAGCTGGCAAGCTATGACTGCGACTATTTCCTCACAAGCGCCAATGCTATAACGGAAGATGGAGTGATGGTCAACATAGACGGCTTTGGCAACCGGGTATCGGCCATAGCCGCCGGTCCCCGCAATGTCATCATGATCGTTGGGATGAACAAGGTGGTAAGGGATGTAGAGAACGCTGTATCAAGGGCCAGGAATGAGGCTGCGCCGATCAACGCGCAGAGATTCGATATTGATACGCCTTGCCACAAGACGGGAGCCTGCTTTGACTGCAAGTCTCCTGACACCATCTGCTGTCAGATGCTGGTGACAAGATTCTCCAAAGTTCCTGAAAGAATAAAAGTTATTCTGGTAAATGAAGAATTAGGCTTTTAAGATGTTGACTAAATCCCGGGCATTTGTTATAATACAAATGCTCGATAAGGCGCCATAGCCAAGCGGTAAGGCAAAGGTCTGCAACACCTCTATCACCAGTTCGATTCTGGTTGGCGCCTCTATAATGAAGAAGCCTCGGAGACATAATGTTTCCGGGGCTTTCTTGTATGTAATAACAAAACGTGGCAGTTTTGTGGCAGAAGTTAAAAGGGTGGCATAGAATAATGTATAGATATAGCCATAAAAAGGAGGGAGTCTATGCGATATACAGAGAATCTTCGTGACAATGTTGATTTTGGGCCAGGGCCTTTTGTCGTAAACATCGCATGCGCAACAGAGAGAAACCCATTTTATCGCAGGGCAATATGGACTGGCAGTCATTTGCAGGTTACGCTTATGTGCATACCACCGTGTGGAGAGATTGGGTTGGAAGTGCATCCGGATAATGATCAGTTTCTTCGCTTAGAACGAGGCAGGGGCATTATTATGATGGGGGCATGCAGGGAAAGGTTTGAATTCCAGCGTGAAGTCTGTCAGGATGATGCCATCTTTGTCCCCGCTGGCACCTGGCATAACCTGGTCAATACAGGGGCAGAACCCATAAAACTTTATTCCATCTATGCACCGCCACACCATCCTCATGGGATTATTCATCGAACAAAAGCGGAATCGGATGCCAGAGGGGATTAAAATTTCAAAGATGAGTATAATAAAAAACTGGCGATGTATGGATATACCGCCAGTTTTTATGTCTGTTATTTAAGAAAAGATAGAATTTAGTATCTCTATGGCTATTTCGGTGGCAGTGCTGCCGGTAGCATTATCAGCATTCTGCAAGTTTGTCGCAAGGTAGTAAACTCGTTCGCCGTGTTCAATAAGGCCGATAAACCACCCATTTGAATTTTGCCCGTCAACAACTCCTGTACCGGTTTTTCCATATAATCTTCCGATAGAGACATCAGAAACAAATAAAGAATTTTTTATTGCCTGTATATTCTCTTCTTTAACCATCCCATTCTCGATTGGAAGCATCGTAATGGATGATGCCTTCTTCCAATGCCTTTGAAATAGGAGGACAGATCCATAGTTTCTTACTTTCTTTTCTCCGCCTAAACGTGATAGATGGGAGAGAGGCATTGTGCTGCAGCCTCTGGGTAGAATAAATATTGTATCCCTTGCAGCAACTGGTGAACCCGATCTTCGAGATTGCCCAGGCCTATGACGCAGTGGTGATCGTGCATGGCTCGGCGGATCTCTATAACTGTCCGCTGGAATTCGACCGGATGGCCAGGAGATTCCCGAAGGTACCGTTGATCATGGCGCATTGCGGCTTCTTCTGGGAGTGGGAGCTTGCCATCGAGGTAGCCATGGAGAATGACAACCTGTACCTGGAGACCTCCAGAGTACCGGGATTCGAGACCAGCAAAGTGATTCAGAAACTAGGCGGAGGCAAGGTGATCTGGGGAACGGACGGGCCGTTCTGCGATTATGAATGGGAGTTCAACAAGATCCGCCGCTATGCGAAAAATGCGGAAGAGTTTGATAAGATCATGGGAGGAACTGTGCTGAGCCTTCTGAGGAAAGAGTAGTACAGATTAAGGAAAAGATGAAACAGCCCCTTCCCTGCATTTCCAGCGGGGGAGGGGCAAGTTATTATCCTGGTCGGCCTGAAATCTATGGCTGGCCTTCCAGTTTCTTAAGTACTTTTTCTACGAATACTTTGGCGTGTTCTACATCCAGGCTGTCGGGATGGGTGATGGCCTCGTCGAAATTCTGAATATACATGTCCATCTGGCCTGCATTCTGTTCATTTTTCATGGATACGTATTTCTGGCGTACCTTCTGGGGCATCTTTCCCTGGCAGATGAAGGCCCCCAGGTAGTCGTTGTCCGTCTCGATCCACGCGCTGACGCTGTTCTCGATCGCCTTATAATATTCCGGCGCGTTTCCCATTCCGCAGGTGCCGAAAAGAGCGATCTGCTTGCCGCTTAAGTCATTGATAAAGTCGCTGACCGCCATGCTGCAGGTACCCCGGTGCACGCAGAATCCGATGAAATAGACCTCGGCTTCCGGGATAGGCTTATCGGTGGTAATGTCAATCAGGTCTTTGGAGTTGCCGGGAAGGCGCGAGAAGATAGTCGCGGCTATTTTTTTGGTGTTACCGGTCTCGCTCTGATAAAGAACTAAATAATCTAACATATCAATCATACCTCGCTTTCTTAAGAGGCAGCGTTCCTGATCAGGACTGTCTCATGATTATATATATCCTCCGGGGGCTCCGCCACCGCAGCATAGGCCGCTTCCGCCGCAGCACAGGTTGCATACGATGTTGGCGATGCACAGCTTCATGCACCAACTGCTCCCGTCGGTAAATGTGGTTTGGTAAGGGCCTTGCTGCTGCTGGTACCAGGTTCCGCCGCTCTCAAAGCGGTTTACCAGCATCTGATACTGTATGTTGTCCGGGTCCAGACGAAGAGCCTCTTTGGCGTGCTGGAGGGCAATCACATTATTGCCAAGCCCTGAGTTGGCAAGGGCACTGTAATAATACCACTGGGCATTGCGCCCGGACATGCCGTTTAATAGATTCAATGCTTCCTGATAGTGTCCGCTGTTGATAAAGTTGGCCGCGGCACGCATATGAAGGTCCTCTTCGTTTTCCGTAGGATTTGGGCCAGCCTGCTGGTATTGACCCCGGAAGCCGCGGAAGGTGCCGAAGTCGCCGAATCCGCCGAATCCGCCAAAGTCCCCGAAGGGGCCATAGCCTCCGGATGAGCCGTATCCGCCGGAAGTACCATAGCCTCCGGATGAATAGTTGCTGCCGGCTGTTCCGTATTCCCGCTCGTGCATGATCTGCTGGTATGCCTGCTGGATTTCCTTGAACTTGGCCTCCGCCTGGTCCTTATTCGGATTGTTAATGTTGGCGTCCGGATGGTATTTTCTGCTCAGGTTTCTGTATGCCTTTTTTATTTCTTCGTCCGAGGCGCTTCTTGGGATGCCTAAGACGCTGTAGGGATCTATCATAATTTATACTCCTGTATCTGAATTGTCGCGGTCAGAGTCGGGTATGTCCTTTGAACTGCTGCTGCCAGAACCTGTCACATTCTCTGCGTCATTGCAGCCAGTATCTGCGCTCTCGCCGGATTCCTGCCGCTTGGCGGTAACTGCCGTATAGCGGCACCAGACGCCGGAATATAAGACATTTCGCAGGATCTCCGCATGCAGAAGAATTGGCAGTTTTTCGAATTCCCTGGAACACTCTGCCATCATAAGCGTCAGCAGTCCCCGGCAGTTTCCGGCAAAGTCGCTGTCATTTGCGAATGCTTCTTTCAGAGGATTGTAACTTCTCGATGCAATATCTTTTTCTACATCTTCATAGGCATCCATCAGATAAATGAATTTGCCCAGGAAGAATCCGATCTTGCGAAGAGAGGCCTCCCATTCGTCGGGCTGCCATGCAAAGATCTCCGCCATAATATTGCCGAACAGTCCGGCCATCAGGTCAATATTCTGCTCATTTTCCTGCTCCAGAGACGAAAGGCGCTTCAGATTAGAAGCAATGCCGTCTACCTTTTCCGGATATCTGCCGCGAATGGAGTCTACTTTCGACTTCAGCATTCTTGCCGCCATATACCCCTTCCTGCTGCGCTCGTCGTCCCAATCGTCCTTGCATTTATAATAGGTAAGGACAATGTTGACGGCAGCGGCGTAATCGGTAAAATGATTGGTCCGCGCAACATGCTTTTCGAAAGGATGGGCTATGCAGTTTACAACCTCCCGCTGTGTCTGCGGCTCGTAGAGGCCGGTGAGAAGTACGATGAGAAATGTCATGTCAAAGGATAAAGTCATCTGACCTCTTATACCATAACATTCTTTCAGACATTTGCAAAGACCACAATAGTACGAATGGTACATATCATAGTCTTTGAATTTCATCTCGGCTTTATTGATTGCAATATATCCAAACATAAGAATTCCCCGCTAGCTGTTCTTGATAAATGTGGTATTACATTTGGGGCAGCGGATCTCTATACGGCCTTTTCCTTTCGGCACGCGGATCTTCTGCCGGCAGGTAGGACATTTGTAGATGTGGTGCGTCTTGCGCTGGGCCATCATATTTTTCTGGCGGGCGAAGAAGCAGCGGAGCTTGTAGGTCTTATTCAAATACCATTGGTTCTCGGAGGAACGCTTGTAGATGTTCCGGGAAAACATGCGGAAATATGCGTATATAATGCAGAACCAGGCTACCAGGGAAAGGATAAAACTATTCTTCCAGCCCGCGATCAACATGACGATCAAGCCTGCGATGATCGTGAATTTCCCCAGGGAATCCATCCCATATCTTCCATACATAAAACGAATCAGTTTTTCTCTCAAAATAATCACCTTCCTAATATACTTACAATCATACGCTATCACGCCCATAAGTCAATAAACTGCCGATTAAAAATATATAAAGTTTTTGAGGCTGCATTCCCATATTTTATATAAATATGATATAATACCGACAGGTATTGCCTGCGTGTGCGGGTATGTTTGCAAGGTTCAGGAAAGGCGGGGAGCATTCATGAGAGAATTAACCAGGTTGATTAAAGAAGATATGAAGCCGGCGCTTGGAGTGACGGAGCCGGGGGCCATTGCCTATGCGGTGGCGAGCGCAAAATCCCATGTGGACGGCGAAGTAAAGAAGGTTCATGTGGCATTGAATTCCGGCATGTATAAGAATGCTTTTACCTGCGGAATTCCCAATTCGTCCAGATTTGGCAATCTGTATGCCGCAGCTCTTGGGGCAGTAGCGGCCGACGCGGCTAAGGGACTGGAATCGCTTGCGGATATTACGCCGGAGGATGATAAGAAGGCTTCAAAGATGGTGGATGACCATAAGGTGGAAGTGGTGCTGGATCATATCGGATCTGAGATTACAATAGATGCCACGGTGGAGACGGAGACAGACTCCTGCACGGTACATATCCGCCATAGCCACACCAATATTGTTTCTATAGAAAAGAATAACGAGATTATATATCAGGCAGATGCGGATCATGCATCGGAAGTCCGGGCGGAAGATGAGGTGCCCGCGATCCACCGCTATACCTTGAAGGAACTCCTTCAATATGTCAGGGAGGTTCCGGTATCCGAGATAGACTTTATCCGGGAGGCATTTTCCATGAATATGGATCTGCTGGAAGAAGGCATCCAGTCAGACCGGACAACGATCACGCGGCAGCTTCTGAAGGAGAACGGGCACAAGATTATCTCCGAGGATGCCAAAAGCACCGCCCAGCTGCTGTGTAACGGCGCCATCGAGGCACGGGTGCTGGGACTTAGCCGTCCGGCCATGAGCATTACCGGAAGCGGGGCTCACGGAATTATTGCGACGATGCCGCTGTTTGCCTATTATCAGGTGAACTACGAAGTAGTGGACGATGACATCCTTCTTCGAGCCGCTGCCTTAAGCCACCTGATTACCATGTATATCAAGGAATACTCCGGCAAACTGTCCGCATTCTGCGGGTGCGGGATCGCAGCGGGGACTGGGATGGCCTGCGCGCTTGCGTTCATGAGGAATGCGGATGAGGAAGCGATCACGAGGGTGATCCAGAACATGGCAAGCGGCCTTACGGGCATGATCTGCGACGGCGGGAACCATGGGTGCACCATGAAAGGAATCGTGGCGGTGGACGCGGCGTTTCGGGCGGCAGACATGGCGATGGATGGCGTATGCATTGAGGACATCCATGGAATCAACGGGCGTACCCCGGAGGATACCATGAGGAATATGGGACTTATCGCGTCTCCGGGAATGGTGCAGACGGAAAAGACGATCGTGGAAATTATGGAACAGAAGTAAATGAGCGAGAGGATTGGCATGAAGGAAGACAAGAAGCACAGAAGCAATAATAATAGAAATAATAGCAGTAGAAATAATAACGGCGGTAATAAGAGCGGCAGAAATAGCGGCAGCGCAGACCGCATTGGAAAAGATGAAGGCCGGGGAAGGGACATCCGGGATAAACGGTATCATAGAGGAAGAAAGAAAAAGAAGAAAGCAGGGATTTTTTCTACGATCATACTGGTAGTCGCGCTTGCCGTATTCTGTTTTTCGGCGTTCCAGCTCTTCAAGATTCTGAAAGGCTATCATGACGGCAGAAGCGAATACGACAAAGTTCGGAAGCTTGCGGTGGAAGAAAAGAAGAGCGCTGGGGAAGACCAGTTCAGCGTCAATTTTGACGAACTGATGCAGATGAATCCAGATACCATCGGATGGATAAGATTCCATCCGGAGCCGTCCCAGATCAGTTATCCGATCGTAAAAGGAAAGGATAACAGCGAATACTTGAAGAAGACGTTTTCGGCAAATGAGAATACCCTTGGGGCAATCTTCCTGAATGTCGATAACAATGCGGACTTTATGGACAAGAATACCATCATCTACGGACATCGCATGAAGGATGGCTCCATGTTCCGGCATCTGCAGGATTATGAAGAAAAGTCTTTCTGGGAGAGCAATCCGTATTTTTATATCTATACGCCGGATGGCAGGGAGATCACGTATCATATTTATTCGGCGGGACAGGTAGAGGATACTTCGGATACCTATCTTACGTCCTTTGAGTCGGATGAGGCCTGCCAGTCTTTCCTGAATATGACGAAAGAGGTGTCCCTGTATGATACAGGGGTGGAACTGAATGCGCAGAGTACCATCGTGACCTTGTCCACCTGCACCAGCGCCAGCGACAATCACCGCTTCGTGGTGCGGGGAGTAAAAGAAAAAGAGGTGAATCTGAAGGAGCAATGAAAAATGGATATATCTATGAAGTAGGGGACATCGTAACCATGAAAAAACCACACCCTTGCGGGAGCAAGGACTGGGAAATCCTAAGGGTCGGAGCGGACTTCCGGCTGAAATGCACAGGATGCGGGCACCAGATTATGATCGCGCGCAGACTGGTGGAAAAAAATACTAAGGATTTAAAGAAAAAGTCTTGAAACAAGCACCGAATTATGCTATCATATTAACTCGTGATACATTAACATCCGTAGGCTCAGGCTGGCGGATATCCTTGCTCCCACACAAGATGAGCGGGGGCCAAAAGACCAGAAGGAGGTGCAAGACGACATGAACAAATATGAATTAGCAGTTGTTGTCAGTGCAAAAATCGAAGATGACGAGAGAGCACAGGTTATCGAAAAAGTTAAAGCATTAGTTGAACGTTTCGGTGGCAAGATCTCTGACGTCGATGAATGGGGTAAGAAGAGATTGGCTTACGAAATTCAGAAGATGAAAGAAGCATATTACTATTTCATCCACTTCGAATCTGAATCTGATGTTCCAGGCGAGATTGAACAGAGAATCCGCATTATGGACAACGTGCTCAGATATTTATGCGTTAGACAGGAAGCATAAGCAGGAAGTAGAGGTAATTATATGAATAAAGTAATTTTGATGGGACGCTTGACAAGAGATCCTGAAGTAAGATATTCGCAGGGAGATAATCCGATGGCAATTGCCAGATATACGCTGGCTGTTGACCGTAGATTCAGACGGGGCAGCGACGGAGACCAGACAGCAGACTTTATCGGATGCGTGGCATTCGGAAAAAGCGGGGAATTTGCAGAGAAGTATTTTCGCCAGGGCCTGAAGGTTATCGTAACCGGACGTATCCAGACGGGAAGTTATACGAACAAAGACGGACAGAAGGTATATACCACCGATGTCGTAGTCGAAGACCAGGAATTTGCAGAAAGCAAGGCTGTAAGCGATGCTAACGCAGGCGGATTTCGTGCGGCGGCTCCCACACCGGCACCAGCACCAGCATCTGACGCAGGTGACGGCTTCATGAATATTCCGGATGGAATTGATGAAGAATTACCGTTTAATTAGGTTCTGCTAAGGATAGCAAGGCAGAATCTCATCAGATTATGAAAGGAGAATTGTGCAATGGCTTACGATAAAGGAAATCGTCCGGAAGGCGGCTTCAAGAGAAGAGGCGGCGGACGCAGAAGAAAGAAAGTTTGCGTATTCTGTGGCAAAGAGAATAACGAGATTGACTACAAGGATGTAGCAAAGTTAAGAAAATACATCTCTGAAAGAGGTAAGATTCTTCCTAGAAGAATTACCGGAAACTGCGCTAAGCACCAGAGAGCGCTTACGGTAGCAATCAAGAGAGCACGCCACGTTGCTCTGATGCCATACGTACAGGACTAATGATAGACTGTTACTATGAGAGCGTGTTGAGGATGTCCCGATGAGGGACATCCTTTTTTCGTTGTACAGCGTTTGGGTGTATGGTAATAGGGAAGATGCGAACTGCCATCCGGCAGGCTTAGGAAGAAATAGTCTTGTTGCCTGTGCAGATCTTAGCAGGCAGAGGATAGCCGTGGAATGCCGGAATGCTGAGAGGTGGTGGATGCCTCTGAAGGCGGGAATGTTTATGGGGTTAAAATCGCTTGCAGTGTTTTTGGCGGTCTTGTGCGCGGGCGTTTCGTTGGCGGGCTGCGGCCTCGTGGATTCTGCGCAGCCTGATTCTACGCATTCTGACTCAGTACATTCTGATTCGGAAAATTCTGATTCAGTACGTTCTGATTCGGATTACTCGGAATTGGGAGATGAGGAGATGCAGGGGAAGGATTTTAGAAGGCCTTGGCTCAGGCGGCTCGGCGGTACCTGGAGGAAAAGCAGAAGAGTTATGAAAGCCGGGAGAGGATTACGTTTCTATCTGATGGGAAGAAAGGTGAGGAGAACGGCAGTGACTCGGCGGCCGTTATTGTCTCGAGATATTGCATTGATAAAGACGCTGGAGTCGTTCGCTGCGAGTAGCAAGAAGAGGGCGAGGAGCAAAAGGATCTGGTTTTCTATAGGAGGATGGATATTATTATTTTCAGGCTATGCTGGAAAGTACGGCTTGGTATAGAATGCCATCAAAGGATGCGGGGATAAGTTATGAGGAAATAGCCTGTCTGCCGGATGCGCTGTATAAAGATGACGCCAATGTGAGGTATGAGGAAGTGAACTACCGGAAGGCTCTGGCAGAAAGCGACAAGGAAGAGGATAAAGAGAATCAGAAAATCAAGGTAGAAGGCTCCTATTTATACCAGGGTAAAAACGTGAATTTTTACGGATGTATGGTGGATTAATAAGGCGGAAGGCGACCTTGTAAAATGCGAGTCGTGGCGGGAATCCGATTCGGGCCAGGAGTCGCATGCTGTAATCTTCATGCAGACGGGGGAGGATTGCGAAAAGATCCAGTATTTCCCGGAAAGTTATCTGGAGATTACAAAAGAAGAATTAGAGAATGGAGAATTTGGACTATGAAACTGACAATATTAGGAACTGGAAATGCTGCGGTATCGGAATGCTATAATACCTGTTTCGTTCTATCTGATAAGGAGGAATATTTTCTTGTGGATGCGGGAGGTGGTAACAGGATCCTGAAATTGCTGAAGGACGCTGGAATTGAATTGGAAGATATTCATAATATTTTCGTCACTCATGAGCACATTGATCATGTGCTGGGAGTGATCTGGCTGATCCGCATGATTGGACAGCGCATGAATCAGGGCAAATATGAAGGCGACCTGCGGATATACTGCCATCAGGAATTGGCGGAAAAGATTCAGACGATCGCCAGCCTGACCATCCAGAAAAAAGTGTGCAGGCATATGGGAGAGAGAATCCAGTTCGTTAAAGTGGAATCCGGGGAACAGCGGGAAATCATGGGATGTACCGTAACCTTTTTCGATATTGCGTCCACAAAAGCAAAACAATTTGGATTTACTATGAAACTTAAGAATGGCGGAAAATTCACCTGTGTGGGCGATGAGCCTTATAACGAAGCGAATTACGAATATGTGAAAGGCAGCAGCTGGCTTTTGCACGAGGCCTTCTGCCTGTACGCAGAGGCAGATAAGTTCAAGCCATATGAAAAGCATCATAGCACCGTAAAAGAAGCCTGCCAGCTGGCAGAAGAACTGGGGGTTCCGAACCTCTTGCTCTATCACACGGAAGAGACTCATTTGAAAGAGAGGAAAGAACTCTACACAGCAGAAGGGCAGGAGTATTACCATGGTAACC
The DNA here is from genome assembly GCF_004295125.1 of [Clostridium] scindens ATCC 35704. Lineage (NCBI taxonomy): Bacteria > Bacillati > Bacillota > Clostridia > Lachnospirales > Lachnospiraceae > Lachnoclostridium > [Clostridium] scindens. Next base: position 1,349,527 of record NZ_CP036170.1, read on the forward strand.
TGTACGTACCGGATGATATGGAAGAGTTTATAATATGCACGTAACAGTTTTCGCATTTACACGTAACAAAATGCAAAAGTGTTACGTGCCTTTCCTGCACAACTGGTGTGTAGAATCGTACCAACTCCTGTGCAAAAATGAAAAGAGCGGTGTGTTAAACAGAAAATAGTTAACGAAAAAGGCGATATATCAAGAATCGAATGTTAGGATTCCAGATATACCGCCTTTTTTAGTTGTCCTGTAATTTTTATTAATGCCTAGTAACGTTTTGCAACGGATAATTTTCAATTTGACACAGGGGTTAAGTCAGTTTTACGCACCAGTTGTGTAGGGTTTACACGTAACACTTTTTCGTTTTGTTACGTGTAAATGCGAAAACTGTTACGTGTTATTTTTTCTCTTCCCACCGTATCTCGCAGGGCTCCAGGGTTACTGTCTTGCAGTTGCCATCGCCATCGTAGAATTTCGTGGTCTGTGTCTCGTTGGAGTTATTCAGAATCGCGTATTTGCCGCTTTCTGGATATGCGTTGACTTCGCAGTTCAGGTTATCTGCGTACCATACGTGGAAGGCGTCTTCTTTGTGCGCCGCGTAGTACATGGCTCTCATGAGAAGTCGTGTGTTCTCGTAACTGTATGGAAGTCCGGAGATGTATACGCCGCGGCCTTTTCCGTAGGTGTTGGCGGCCATGTGGACTTCGTTGTTGGAGTATTCGATGATCTCCGTGTCCGCGGACAGGGCGTAGATATCGTGCTTTACTTCTCCGAATTCGCAGCAAGCGGTGCGGTCTTTGGTGATGAAGTGGCTATCTAAGGCCTTGGTGAAATACTTGTCCGTGGAGAGCGTGTAGCCCAGTTCTTTGTCAACGCCCAGGATGTCGGCCAGTTGGAAGAAGCGCCCCCCGTGGTGTACGGCAGTGGGCTCTCCCACGCCGATGAAGCCGCCGCCTTCGTATACCCATTTGCGGATGGCAGTAACCAGCGTTTCGTCCAGCCACTCCTCGCCGCCGGAGAAAGCAGTGCCTGCATCGCCGGCGTTGATGATGACGTCCACATCGGCAGGCACGCCGTTTTCGCGGATATCGTCGAAACTCAGGAATACCACGTCAACGGCAGCGCCGCTTAGGGATTCCAGGATTCCGAAGTAGGAGTAGGTCTGCTTGTACCACAGCGCATGAGCCACCATGTAGGCCTGCCAGGAGCGGAGTCTGCCCCAGGAATTGAGGATGGCTACTTTGAGTCCGCTGTAGGGCTTTTTGCCTTTTACGTTGTCGTAGATCAGGCGGAATTCATCCGTTACTTTCTCGATATAATCCACGAATTTCGGGAATTTATAAGCCAGGCTGAGATAGCCGCCATATCCGATTCTGTCTACCGGGTTGCGCATCAGGGCGCGCCTTGCGCTGAGCCAGTTGTCAATGGCTTCGATGCAGGGATCGTTGCCCTCGTAGAAGGTGTCCGGGAAGAAATAGGGAAGGAATCGTCCTTCTGTATATTTCACTCCTGGTATATCGGAGATGAGACGCAAGGTAGCGCCGCCGCCTACGCTTCCGACTACGGCATCAAGCCCGATGCTTTCAAAATACGGGCCGTAGGGCTCGGTTCCGATCCAGTTGTCTCCCAGGAACATCATGGCCTCTCTACCGGCCTCGTGGGTGAGGTCTACCAGTTCTTTTGCCTTTCTGGCAACGAATCTCTGGATGAAATCCATATACTGGCGGTAGGCTTTGGTGGGCACGCGGAAGGTGGAGTTGTAATAGCCGTTGTCCACGATATCTTCCGGCCTCAGCGCGTAACCATACTCTTGCTCGAATTCTTCCAGCGCCTTGATAGATACGGTAGCGCCATAGCCGAACCAGTCTACGAACTTTTCCTTCCGGTCGGCGCCGAATACCAGCGTAAAGTGATAGAAAAAGGTGGTGAACCGCACGACATCGGTATCCGGGTTGTCGATCAGCCACTGCTTCAAGTAGTCTTTGGCAAATGTCCCGGAATTTGCCTGGCGTACATCAAAGGGGATGTCGTGAGGCTTGTCCCCCCAGTCATTGGTGATGTGGTTGTACATCTGCGTAGGATCCCAGATAGCATATACGAAGAAGGATACCGTGTATTCATGAAACGGCACAGTCTTCTCGATTGTGACAAGATCTTTTTCCTGGTCAACGGACCAGCCGGATGCCGGTACGACATCACCTGTGGTGCGATCGATAACCTCCCACCATTTCTTCGGGTCATGTACATAGTCGGCAATCACCTGCTCGCGATAATAGCCGTCCAGGAAATCAATGGTAACAGAATCGGATGTCGCAAGATTGTGCTTGGACATCAGAAGCATCTGCTGGCACTCATCCATGTGTTCTTTCGCAAATTCATTGTGCCCCCTGGCTACAAAATAGGTTGTATATATCTTTGCATCCAAAGACTTAATCTCATCATCAAGTTTCGTGCCGTCGCTGTCCCTGAGGGCATCGGCACCCCAGCGGTCAAGCATTTCCTTTGTCTCTTCCAGAAAATTCGACTCGCTTGGCAAGGTTACTCTTCCTTTTGTCTTTGACATAATTCTCCTCCTTTTATCAATATCTATATTTGAGTATATGCAATACTGCTCAGGATTTCAATAGCACGATTGTTGACTTTTTTTGTACTTTTGTGAGTTCACTTTTGCACAATCTTGTTTTTGTCAGCGTTTTTTGGTATATTATAATTAGCGGACAAGGGGCAAATGGCAGAAGATAACAAAAAATAAAATAAGGAAAAGGAGTTGGCAAGGGTATTGTCTATGAAGGTCGAGGTAATCAATAGCGCCAAGGAGTTGGAGAAGTTATCACCGTTTCATGTGGAGTGTCTTCTGTGGGGAACAAAGGAAATACCGGCTACATACGGATACATAGGATTTGTTCCGGGGGATGGCTTCTATATCAAAATGGTATGCGAGGAGAAGGAACCTCTGCGTGCTTATGAAAATGATTTGGATCCGGTATACAGGGATAGCGCGATGGAAGCGTTTTTCATGTTTGAGTCTGAGAAAGAAAGGAGCGGCCTTGCAACTTATTTGAATTTTGAAGCGAATGCCAATGGGGCGCTGCTGGCTGCATACGGAAAAGACCGGACCTACCGGACTTGCTTTACCAAAGAGGAATTAAAAGGCTTTGCGTGCGAGGCGCAGATACTGGAAGACCGGTGGACGATCAGTTTCCGGATCGGAATAGACATTCTGGAGAGGATATACGGACCGCTTCATCTGCAAGCGGGCAGCACCTTTACCTGCAACTTTTATAAGATATCCGAGGCAAAGGAGATCGAGCATTATGCTTCCTATTCCCCGATCAAGACGACTATCCCAAGCTTCCATCTGCCAGAATTTTTTGCTATGGCGGAGATTGTCAAGAGGCAGGGCCAGAACTAAAGAACAAATAAATCAATATATTAATATGTATATCAAGGAGGATGTATTATGAGAATCATCAAAGCAGCAGATTATCAGGATATGAGCAGAAAGGCAGCGAATCTTATCTCTGCCCAGGTAATTATGAAGCCGGATAGCGTACTGGGACTGGCAACAGGCTCTACGCCAATCGGAGCATACCAGAAGTTGGTGGAATGGTGCAAGAACGGGGATCTGGACTTCTCAACCGTGAAATCCGTGAATCTGGACGAATACAAGGGGCTTCCAAGAACCAATGATCAGAGTTACTACTACTTTATGCACGAAAATCTGTTTGACAAGGTAAATATCAATCCGGCAAACACGCATCTTCCGGACGGCACGGAGCCAGACAGCGATAAGGAATGCGCAAGATATGAGGCGCTGATCCAGTCTCTTGGGGGTGTAGACCTCCAGCTTCTGGGACTTGGCCACAATGGCCATATCGGATTCAATGAGCCGGCAGATGAATTTGACAAAGTTACCCATTGCGTAGATCTTCAGGAGAGTACTATCGAAGCGAACAAGAGATTCTTCGCTTCCGCGGATGATGTTCCCAGACAGGCATATACCATGGGAATCGGCACGATCATGCAGGCAAAGAAGATCCTGGTGGTAGTGAGCGGGGAAGATAAGGCCGACATTGTGGCAAAAGCCTTCTTTGGATCAGTTACTCCTCAGGTTCCAGCATCCATCCTTCAGATGCATCAGGATGTAACGCTGGTGGCTGATGCTGCGGCATTGTCCAAAGTGCCTCAGAAATAAGGAAGGCCGGACCCGGAAGAAGGGAACTGTAATAAAAGGCAGGATATTGAGGTATAAGAGTGAAAAGAATGGCAGAGGAAAGTCAGAAACTTCCCTCTGCCATTGCTTTAATTGAAGAAGCATATTCAGAAGGCGTCATTCCGGTCACCTTTTTGAATTGCCTGGAAAAGTAGTGGATGGACGTGTAGCCTAAGTGCTCGGATATCTGAGTAAAATTCATACGATTGGTCCGGATCATCTCCTTGGCGGCATTAATCTTAAGAAGGGAAAAGTATTCGATAATGCCCAGGTTGCAGTGCTCCTTGAATATCTTCTGGAGCTGGGAGCGGCCGATCAGGTTGTCCCGGCAGATCTGCTCGATAGTCACGTGGGAACTCAGGTTGCTCTCCAGGTAATCCGCCACCCGGTTGAAGATCTCCGTGTCGCTCTTACTCTTGGTAGCCTTGGGCGGCTCGATCTTAGGGAGCCGCTTTCTCACCACGATTGGATTGGAATATCTTCGGATGAGGTGGATGAGGAAATGCTCCAGGTATAAGCGGATCAACTGCTCGGCGCCAAACATATCCGGGTCTTTCTGGGGCATATTCTGCAGATAGGGGTCGTCCAGGCGGCAGTCAAAGCATCGCCTTGCTTCTATTATAATGTCTGCCAGAAGATTCCGTTCCGTCTCGTCAATCCGCAGAATCCGCTTCTTGAAGAAACGCATGGCCTCGTCCTCGCATTTGAATGAGATTACCACAAGATTGGGCGCGGTCTCCCCGGTAGCCCTTACATTGTGGAATTCATTTGGCTGATGGAATGCCACATCCCCTTTCTTAAGCACGGTAAATGTCTTGCCGGCGGTTACCCCGACCTCTCCTTTGTCTACGCAGATGAACTCCCAAAAATTGTGGGATTCCCCCTCAAAGGTGAAGTCGCTCATATATTCAAAGTAGTGTATGCTGTATATCTTGCTTACGGATATTGAGTTCCTGAGATTGATTCCATTATATCCCATATCTAAACCTCTCTTTTGTGAAATGTATAAAAAGTCTGGTAAAATTTTTTGGTCATTCTTACTAATATAATACCTTATTTTTTGTATAAAATCAAAACAAAAATGCGGATAGTGCAAATTAAGAATATTTTCAGATAAAGATTTTTGTGCACCTTTATAATACAATGGATACAAGCAACAAGATAATCTTTATAGGAGGTAAAGTATTATGAAAAAGAAAATTGTAAGTGTGCTTTTGTGTGTAGCGATGGTTGCAACTATGGCAGTCGGCTGCGGCGGAAAGAAAACCGACGGTGACGGCGGAAGCAGCAAGGGCGGAGACAAACTTGTTTACTGGGCAATGTGGAGCGAGGATGAGCCACAGGCAAAGGTAATCAAAGACGCGATCGCTAAGTATACGGAAGACACAGGCGTGAAGGTTGATGTTCAGTTCAAAGGCCGTAACGGACAGCGTGAAGGACTTCAGCCAGCACTGGATGCAAAGCAGAACATTGACTTATTTGACGAAGATGTTAACCGTGTAAACGGAACATGGGGCAAATATCTGATGGATCTGGAAGACATGGCAAAAGACTATGAGGCAGAGCACGGCAATGAGACGCTGTTCAAGATTGCACGTAATGCATATGGTCAGACTCATGACGGAGATGACACATTACATACGATTCCTTATCAGCCTTCTATTTTCGGATTCTTCTACAATAAGACATTGTTTGACAAAGCAGGCATAGAAGCTGTTCCTACAACATGGGAAGAACTGGATGCAGCATGTGCGAAGTTAAAAGAAGCAGGAATCACTCCTATCACAGCTGATGATGCTTATATGACATCCTTTATCGGAATGCATCTTGCAAGATATATCGGACAGGACGGCGTAAAGTCTCTTGTTACAGGCGAGGAAGTAAACGGCGAATCTGTTAAATGGGATGACCCAAGAGTTCTTGCAGCAGCAGAAAGTTTTGCTGATTTTGCAGAGAAAGGCTACTTTTCTAAGAACATCGCAACAAACAAATATCCTGCAGGCCAGAACCAGGAATTCGCTCCTGGCGAAGCTGCAATCGTAATCTGTGGATCTTGGCTTCCGAACGAAGCAAAAGAATCCGTAGCAGACGATCTTGAGTGGGGCTACTTCAACTATCCATCAGTTCCGGACGGAACAGATGACAGCACAGCCAACAACATTGCAAACCAGGTATTTGCAATTAACAAAGATTCTAAGATGGCTGACGAAGCATTCGAGCTGATTACTTATATCACCACTGGCGAATTTGACAAGAAGATGACGGAAGAAGCTCTTTGCATCCCGACAGACAAGGCAAATTCTGATGCTTGGCCGACAGAACTGGCTGGCGTGAAAGAAGGCTTTGATGCAACTACAACATACTATGACTGGGCAGCAGGCGTTGAGAGCAACAACGACCTTACACCAGTACTTCAGCAGAATACGCTTGACCTTGCGGCTGGCAAGATTGACGCGGCAGGATTCATTACAGCAATGACGAAAGCTGCTGGACAATAAGAACTAAAAAAGTTATACTTGTCAGGTAAGACAAGTGCACAATATGGTGGCAGGGCGGTACACTACGCTGCCACCATATTTTATAGAGAGGAAAAGGAGGGCATAGCAAATGAAGAAGAATAAGAAAATGATAATTGGCTTTATTGCGCCTGCGGTTATCATCTTCCTCATTGTATTCTTATATCCCATTATCAGGACAATCATGATGAGTATGTATAAGATTGAGTCTGTAACGGATACCATGGAATATTGGACATTTGTGGGATTACAGAACTATCAGAAACTATTCACGACATCAATATTCAAGACGGCGATGTTTAATATTTTCAAGATCTGGGCCATCGGCGGAGCGATTGTATTGGCAGTATCTCTGCTGTTTGCAGTAATCCTAACCAGCGGAGTCCGTGGGAAAAAAGCATTTCGTGCAATCATATATCTGCCGAATATCGTCAGCGCGGTTGCACTTGCAACAATGTGGCTGCAGTACGTATACAGTTCCAAGTTTGGCTTGTTAAAGTCATTCCTGGATTCCATCGGCCTTCATAAGCTGGCTGACACTCCATGGCTGGACACGGATCATAAGTTCTGGGCATTGCTGTTTGCATACTGCTTCGGCATGATCGGATACCATATGCTGATCTGGATGAGCGGTATCGAGAGAATCAGTCCGGATCTTTATGAAGCAGCAACCATTGACGGCGCAAATAAGCCGCAGCAGTTCCGTTTTATGACACTTCCTCTCTTAAAAGGCGTGTTTAAGACCAATATCACCATGTGGTCAGTCAGTGCGGCGGCATTCTTCGTATGGTCTCAGCTGTTCTCCACCGTTACGGCGGATAAGGCCACGATCGTGCCGGTACAGTACATGTACATGCACACGTTCGGAGCCGGCAATGCGGTGACAGAGAGAAATGCCGGATACGGCGCGGCTATCGGCATTATCCTTTGCCTGTGCGTCGTAATTATATTTACAATTTGTAACAAACTTATCAAAGATGACGATCTTGAATTTTAGAAAGGAGGAGCGGTTATGGCTAAGGAAAAAGAAAAAAAGGTTAGAGAAAAGATTAATTGGAAAAAAGAATTTAAACTGGCTCCCGGATATATCGTCATCATCTTATGGGTAATATTTACATTCATGCTTCTTGGATGGATACTTGCGGCCAGTCTGTCAACTACGGCGGATATCTTTGCCGGCAAGGCGCTGAAGTTCCCTACGGGACTGCATTTTGAGAATTACGCGCAGGCATGGGGATCCGGAGGTGTCGCTACGTTCTTCATGAACTCATTGCTGTATGCGCTGGTATCATGCGTGCTGCTGATTTTGATCTGCGCTCCCGCGGCATACGTACTGTCGAGATTTACCTTCCTTGGAAACAAGGTAATTCAGACAAGTTTTGTGTCTGCCATGGGAATTCCGATCACGATGATCGTGCTTCCGCTGTTCAGCATAGTGGCAAACATGGGAATTCTGAACAACGTATTTGCCAGCAAGATTACGCTGATCTTCTTATATATAGGAATCAACATTCCATACACCACGATCTTCCTGCTGACATTCTTCTCAAACCTGTCGCGGACATATGAAGAGGCGGCAGCCATAGACGGATGCCCTCCGACGAAGACCTTCTGGAAGATCATGTTCCCAATGGCGCAGTCAGGCCTTGTAACGGTTACGATCTTTAACTTCATTAATATATGGAACGAATATTTCCTGTCATTAATATTTGCAAACAACGACGCTCTGCGTCCGGTTGCCGTAGGACTCTACGGAATGCTCCAGTCCATGCAGTACACAGGAAACTGGTCAGGCATGTTCGCGGCAGTTATCATCGTATTCCTGCCGACATTTATCCTGTATATTTTCCTGTCAGAGAAGATTATCGGAGGCGTTACCGGAGGCATCAAGGGCTAGTCGTTTGAACATTACATACATATTTATAAGCTTGGAGGTAGAACAATGAATAAGCCAGTATTGGTTATCATGGCGGCAGGAATGGGAAGCCGCTATGGTGGATTAAAGCAGATTGACCCAGTAGACTCAGATGGACACATTATCATGGACTTTTCCATGTATGATGCGAAGCAGGCAGGATTTGAAAAAGTAATCTTTATCATCAAGAAGGAAAACGAAGCAGACTTTAAAGAGGCTGTGGGGGACCGTATGGCAAAATATATGGACGTATCCTATGCGTACCAGGAACTTGCCAGCATTCCGGAGGGCTATGAAGTTCCGGAAGGCAGGGTGAAGCCATGGGGAACGGCGCACGCAGTCTTAAGCTGTATCTCTTTGATTGACGGGCCATTTGCAGTCATCAATGCAGATGATTATTACGGGCAGGAAGCATTTAAATTAATCTATGATTATCTAGCATCCCACCAGGATGACGACAAGTACCGTTACACCATGGTGGGCTACCATCTTGGCAATACAGTGACAGACAACGGGCATGTTGCCCGCGGAGTCTGCGATATGAATGAAAAGGGCGAACTGATCGCTATCAACGAAAGAACCAGGATCGAGAAGCACGATGGCGGCATTGCCTTTACGGAAGACGACGGAGAGACGTGGAACTTTGTTCCGGCAGATACGACGGTATCTATGAATATGTGGGGATTTACCAAGAGTATTCTGAAGGAGATAGAAGAAGGATTCCCGGCATTCCTTGACAAGGGGCTTAAGGAGAATCCGATGAAGTGTGAGTACTTCCTGCCGACGGTTGTCAGCAATCTTCTGGGCGAGGACCGGGCAACCGTTGCAGTCCTCAAGTCCGCGGATAAATGGTATGGAGTGACTTATAAAGAGGATAAGCCGGTGGTAGTGGAAGCCATACAGAAGATGAAAGATGAGGGACGCTATCCTCAGCATCTTTGGGAGGAAGCATAATGGAACATGTGACACAGAAGCAAAGAGACGAAGTGGTCGCGCACTTTAAGTATAAGGGAATTCTTATAGATGAGCGGCCTTACGGAAGCGGCCATATCAATGACACATTTCTGCTGACTTTTGAGATTGCGGAGATGGGACAGCTGAAGGTGATCTTACAGAGAATGAATAAGGAGGTATTCTCCAATCCAGTAGAACTGATGGAGAATATCGTGGGAGTCACCTCTTACCTGCGGGAGCGGATCATTGAAAATGGAGGCGACCCGGAGAGAGAGACCCTCAATGTCATTCCTACGGTGGATGATAAGCCCTACTATCTGGACTCCTACGGCGACTATTGGCGCTCTTACAAGTTTATTACGGATGCCACCAGTTATGACAAGGTGGAGAATCCACAGCATTTTTACCAGAGCGCCGTTGCATTTGGCAATTTCCAGAGGCTGCTGGCGGACTATCCTGCCGATACGCTTCATGAGACGATCGTAGGATTCCATGACACGAAAGCGAGATTTGCCACATTTAAGAAAGTGGTGGAGGAGGATGTCATGGGAAGGGCAGCGTCCGTGAAGAAGGAGATCCAGTTCGTTCTGGATCGGGAGGACATCGCGGATTATTTCTCTGACCTTCAGGCCAAGGGAGAGATCCCGCTTAGGGTTACCCACAACGACACAAAACTTAACAATATTATGATTGATAATAAGACGGGAAAAGGAATCTGCGTGATCGACCTGGATACGGTCATGCCAGGGCTTGCCATGAACGATTTTGGGGACTCGATCAGGTTTGGCGCCAGCACGGCCGCGGAAGACGAGCAGAATCTGGATAAGGTATCCTGCAGCATGGATCTGTTTGACCTGTATGCAAAGGGCTTTATCAAAGGCTGCGCCGGAAAACTGACGAAGAAAGAGATAAACCTGATGCCCATGGGCGCCAAGACGATGACGTTCGAGTGCGGAATGAGATTCCTGACCGACTATCTCCAGGGGGACGTTTACTTCAAGATTCACAGGGATGGACACAATCTTGACAGGTGCAGGGCGCAGTTCAAGTTGGTTGAAGACATGGAGAAAAAGTGGTATACTATGCAGGACATCGTTAAGAAGTATAGTAACAGTTAGGAGGTAGAAGAATGGCGAAAATATTGATTACAGGCGGAGCTGGCTATATAGGAAGCCATACTGCGCTGGAACTGCTGGAAGAGGGCTACGAAGTTGTCATCTATGACAATCTTTCCAACTCTTCCAGGGAATCAGTCAAGAGAGTAGAAGAACTGACGGGTAAGTCCTTGAAGTTCTATGAAGGCGATGTACTGGACGCAGACGCGCTGGAAGCAATGTTTCAGGCAGAAGGGATCGATGCTGTCATCCATTGCGCGGCGCTGAAAGCAGTTGGGGAATCTGTACAGAAGCCGTTGGAATACTACCATAACAATATAACCGGAACATTGACCCTGATGGGCGTGATGGACAAAGTGGGCGTGAAGAACATCGTATTCAGTTCTTCTGCCACGGTATACGGAAGCCCGGAGATAATTCCGATCACGGAAGAATGCCCGAAGGGACAGTGCACCAATCCGTATGGATGGACCAAGTCCATGATGGAGCAGATCATGACGGACCTTCAGAAGGCTCATCCGGAATGGAACGTCATCCTGCTGCGCTACTTCAACCCGGTAGGCGCGCATAAGAGCGGACGTATCGGAGAGGATCCAAAGGGAATCCCGAATAATCTGATGCCTTATATCTCCCAGGTTGCAGTTGGCAAGCTGGAGAGGCTGGGCGTATTCGGCGATGACTATGACACGCCGGATGGAACGGGCGTGCGTGACTATATCCATGTTGTGGATCTGGCGCGCGGCCATGTAAAAGCCATCAACTATATCTTTACCAATCCGGGGCTTGATATCATCAATCTGGGAACCGGTGTTGGCTATTCAGTCCTTGATATGGTAAAGGCATTCGCCAAAGCCTGCGGCAAGGAGATCCCTTATGAGATCAAGCCGAGAAGAGAAGGCGATATCGCCATGTGCTATGCAGACCCTGCAAAGGCAGCGAGAGTCCTGGGCTGGAAGGCAGAGCGGGGCTTAGAAGAGATGTGCGAGGATACCTGGAGATGGCAGTCCCAGAATCCAAACGGCTACAAAGAATAAGAAAAATGATGCAGCAGACAGGAATGTCTTCGGAATGGAAGAGATTCCTGTCTTTTATTTTGCGCGAAGAAGTGGTATAATATTTGCATACATTGTGTTTTGTGAAATGGGAACTTTATTAATTTAGAGGATGAAGTTATGTCAGAAAAGCAAAAAGAGAATGGAAAAGTGCATTTGAAAGGACAATTAAGACTGTACATGCAGTGGCCAGCGATCATGGCGCTTCTGCTTGTGGCCATGAATATCTGGATCTACCGGATCAATCGTCGTGCCGGATCCCTGATGTTCATATTTGTCCTGATTTATATTATGATGGTGGGCGTTCTGTATCTGTACAGCAAGTCCATTATTATGAAAGACCTGGTAGAGTTTGCTGCCCAGTATGGGATCGTGCAGAATACGCTCCTTAAGGAACTGGCCGTACCCTATGCTATTCTGCTGGATGACGGGAAAGCTATCTGGATGAATAACAAGTTTCAGGAGATATTAGGGGGGAAGCCCAAAGGCGAATCCTATATCAGCAAATATATACCGGAATTGAATAAAAACATCTTCCCCAAGGAAGTTGATGATACGGTAGAGATGGATGTCTATTACGAGGACCGTGAGTATAAGGCAGAGCTTCGCAGGGTATCCGTGGAGGGATTCAGCGATATGGAACAACTGCTGGAGATGCCGATGGAGAAGGAATACTTTATCGCCGTATACTTAAGGGATGTAACGGAACTGAACCGGTATATCAAGCAGGCGGAAGAGCAGCGGTTGATTGCGGGCCTGATCTATATCGATAACTATGATGAGGTCATGAGCAGCGTGGAAGAGGTGCGACAGTCCCTTCTGGTGGCTTTGGTGGATCGGAAGATTAACCAGTATATCGCCAAGGTGGACGGCATCGTTAAGAAGATGGAGAATGATAAGTACTTCATCGTCTTTAAGAAGCAGTATTTTAAGCAGTTGGAGGAGGATAAGTTCTCCCTGCTTGAGGACGTGAAGTCCGTCAATATCGGAAATGGAATTCCAGCTACGCTTAGCATCGGCCTTGGCCTTAGTTGCGACGCCTATGCCCAGAGTTATAACTATGCCCGCGTGGCGATCGATCTGGCGCTGGCAAGAGGCGGAGACCAGGCGGTCATTAAGGATGGAAAAGGCATTACCTATTATGGAGGAAAGCGAGAGCAGACTTCCAAGAATACCCGCGTGAAGGCCCGGGTAAAGGCGGAAGCCTTGAGGGAGTTCATAACGGTCAAGGATAAGATATTCGTGATGGGCCATAAGCTTACGGATGTGGACGCGCTGGGGGCAGCCATCGGAATCTACCGCGCGGCGGCGGCTCTGGAGAAGAAGGCTTACATCATCATCAATGAGGTGTCCGCGTCCCTGCGCCCTCTGTATGAAAGTTTTGAGCGGGATCCGTCCTATCCGGACGATCTGTTCCTTAACTCGTCCCAGGCCATTGATCTTGCCGACGAGAATTCCATGGTGGTGGTAGTAGACACGAACCGCCCTCAGATGACGGAGTGCGAGGAACTTTTGAAGAAGTCCAAGACGATCGTGGTACTGGATCATCACAGGCAGAGCAGCGACAACATCGACAATGCGCTGCTGTCTTATATCGAGCCGTACGCATCCTCGGCCTGCGAGATGGTATCAGAGGTACTGCAGTATATTGTGGATGATATTAAGATTCCAAAGATTGAGGCCAGCAGCCTTTATGCCGGCATCATGATCGATACCAATAATTTCGTGAACCGTACAGGCGTGCGGACATTCGAGGCGGCAGCGTTCCTGCGCCGCTGCGGCGCGGACATCACGCTGGTCCGCAAGATGTTTCGGGATGATATGGAGTCCTACCGTGCCAAGGCTGAGATTATCAGCAGCGCGGAAGTTTATCTTGAGAAGTTTGCCATTGCAAGAGGCGAGAATCTTCATATAGAAAGCCCTACGATCATAGGGGCCCAGGCAGCTAATGAATTGCTGGATATTAATGAGGTCAAGGCAAGTTTTGTGCTGACGGAGTACAATGGAAAGATTTATATCAGCGCCCGCTCTATCGACGAGGTGAATGTCCAGATCATTATGGAGCGGCTCGGAGGCGGAGGCCATATGAACGCGTCAGGCGCGCAGTTCAATCATACTGACATGGAGGAAGCCGTGGCATCTTTGAAACAAGTAATCAACGATATGACAGAAGGAGGAGACATCTAGGATGAAGGTAATATTGACAGAAGACGTAAAATCCCTTGGAAAGAAGGGTGAAATCGTAGAGGTAAGCGACGGATACGCAAGAAACTTTATTTTAAAGAAGAAAAAGGGCCTGGAAGCCAATTCCAGGAATTTGAATGACCTGAAGCTTAAGAAGGCTAACGAAGACAAGATTGCCCAAGAGCAGTATGAAGCGGCAAAGGAATTGGGAAAAGAGATCGAAGCAGGAAAGATTGAAGTATCCATCAAGACGGGAGAGGGCGGCAAGGCATTTGGCTCTGTATCTTCCAAGGAAATCGCTGCGGAGGTTAAGTCACAGATGGAGCTTGATATTGACAAGAAAAAAATACAGTTGAAAGAGCCAATCAAGACGCTGGGAACGCATACGGTATCCATAAGGCTGCACCCGAAAGTTACGGCAGACCTTAAGGTGGTCGTGACGGAAGAGGCTTAGGAGGAGACTTAGCATGGAAGAGGCGCTCATTAAAAGAGTAATGCCACACAGCGTAGAGGCGGAGCAGTCCGTCGTAGGCGCGATGCTGATGGATAAGGATGCGATTACTACGGCGTCTGAGATTATCTCCGGCAACGACTTTTATCAGAGTGCCTATGGAATTATCTTTGATTCCATGGTGGAACTATTCAATGAAAGCAAGCCGGTGGATTTGATCACTCTGCAGGAGAGGCTGAAGGAGAAGGACGTCCCGGCAGAGGTCGCCAGCCTGGAATTCGTCAAGGATCTGGTGACTGCCGTGCCTACATCGGCGAATGTAAAGTACTATGCGCAGATTGTAGCGGACAAGTCTATGATGCGCAAGCTGATCAAGTTAAATGAAGAGATCGCGAATACCTGCTATGCGGGAAAGGAATCCCTGGAGGCAGTGCTTGAGAAGACAGAAAAAGCGGTGTTCGATCTGCTGCAGAAGCGCAACACAGGCGAATATGTTCCCATCAAGCAAGTCGTGCTCAATGCCCTGGACAGAATCGAGAAAGCATCCAAGAATAAGGGAACGGTTACCGGGATCCCTACCGGGTTCATTGATCTGGACTACAAGCTCTCGGGTCTGCAGCCCTCAGATCTGGTACTGGTGGCAGCCAGGCCGTCTATGGGAAAGACCGCGTTTGTCCTTAACATCGCCCAGTATATGGCGTTTAAGAAGGATAAAGGCGTCGCCATCTTCAGCCTTGAGATGTCAAAGGAGCAGCTGGTGAATCGTCTGTTCTCCCTGGAATCCCAGGTAGATGCCCAAGCCTTAAGGACCGGCAATATGAAGGATTCAGATTGGGAGAAACTGATAGAAGGCGCAGGAATCATCGGCAAATCCAACCTGATCATCGATGATACGCCGGGCATCTCGGTGTCTGAACTGCGATCCAAGTGCAGGAAGTATAAGCTGGAGCACGGGCTGGATATTGTCATCATCGATTACCTTCAGTTGATGACGGGAAGCGTGGGCAAGAATTCCGAGTCCAGACAGCAGGAGATCTCAGAGATCTCCCGTTCTTTAAAAGGACTGGCTAGAGAGTTGAATGTACCGGTGGTAGCGTTGTCTCAGCTTAGCCGTGCGGTGGAGTCCAGGCCGGATAAGCGGCCTATGCTGTCAGACTTGAGAGAGTCGGGAGCCATCGAACAGGACGCCGACGTGGTTATGTTTATCTACAGGGACGAGTATTATAATAAAGATTCAGAGTTTAAAAAGCAGGCGGAGATTATCATTGCAAAACAAAGAAACGGCCCTGTAGGGACCGTTAATCTGGCTTGGCTTGGCGAATATACGAAGTTTGCCAACCTAAGCAGGCAAGAATAATTTCTTCAGTTTTTCCACTGGGCCGGTTCCCGCGGCAGACTTTCGAAAGGATTGCTGCTGACGGATGAGCTGGTCCAGTTTTCTGAATTCCTCCTCCTCCTGACGTTCTTTGGCGTCCAGAAGGAAGGACATTTCTTTGCTGATCATGGACAGCAGGACTTCATTGTTGTTCTCGAGCATTCGCTTGATATGTAATTGCTCCCTTGTCCTGCGGATATCCGGAATCAGCGCCTTTAATTCGGAGAAAGGCACCCCTTGCTCGTACAGTTCCTTGATGCAGCTGTAAAGCTTGGCATCATCTTTTGTCTCCCTCTTTAATTGTTCTAATGCATTGCTACCCATAGTCTATACCCCCTTATCACAACTTGTCCTTCTGGGTTTCTATATCATAGCATGGACGCAGGAGAAGAATCCGTCATAACCCGTCGAGGATAATGGATATCTTTAAATTCTTAAGGACAAAAAACGCTAAGATAAGGACGATATTTTGGCAAAAAAAAGAATTGCATGTCCACAATTGTGACATGCAATGTCTCTTTTAAAACATTATCCGCATATCTGACTAGCCCTGAGAAATTGCTCCTGTAGGACACTGAGCAGCGCAAGCGCCACAGTCAACACAAGCGTCAGCATCGATCTCGAAATGATCTGCTCCCTGAGAGATTGCTCCAACTGGACATTCTGCCTCGCAAGCTCCACAGCTTACGCACTCATCACTAATTACGTGTGCCATAGTATGTACCCTCCTTTTGATTATATAGATAGACATAAACCAAATTTAGTCTATCCATATCATAATACAAACGGTCAAAATATACAAGGGGTGACACGCCATTTTTAATATTAGTACATTCGGCCCGGTTCCTGCTCGCAGGCAAAGAAAAATCCCAGTAAAAAATTAAGAAAAATTTCAACAATTATTCACCGTTTTGGTGTATAGTGTAATTTGTTGAATGTAGACATTAGAATATGGGAGAGAATGCATAATGAAAAAGAGAAGTAGTATCATAGCCATTTTATTGTGTGCAGCGATGCTTACATGTGCATGTGCGGCTCGCAGTGATGATAAAGTAGAGGAGCCTGTACAGGCAGAGAAGCAGAAAGTAAAAGTGAAGGAATATCAGGGGAAGTTGGATATCATAGAGCCGGGGGCGTATAATAACGTGAACGGCCTGAATCTGGAGCCAGGTTCCTATATCTCCGTGATCGGCAAGGCTGACGGCGGACAGTTCTGGGAGGAAGTGAAAAAGGGCGTAGACCAGGCGGCGAGGGATATCAATAAAAATCTGGGATACGAGGGCAAAGACAAGGTGAAAGTGACCTACAGCGGCCCGGCAGCGGCAGACAATGTGGATGAGCAGGTGAATATCCTGGATGAGGAACTGGCGAGATATCCGGTTGCCCTTGGCATATCCATAGCAGATGCCAAGGCATGCGAGGTACAGTTCGATCTTGCGGCGGAAAGTGATATCCCGATCGTGGCTTTTGATTCCGGAAGCGACTACCAGGGGCTTATGGCCACAGTCGCCACCGACAATAAGGCGGCATCTAAGGAAGCGGCATCCAGGCTTGCGGAGATTATGAAGGAAACCGGCAAAGTCATCCTCTTTGCCCACGATTCAAAGTCTAAAGCCGCGATTGACCGGGAGAATGCATTTAAAGAAGAGATGCAGCAGAACCATCCGGGCATTACCATTGGCGATGTCTACCATCTGGACCAGCTGGCAGATCTGCAGAAAAAGGTGGCAGAAGAGATCAACGCAGGAACCTATAAAAAGGGTGGAGAGGCTACAGGAGAGAAACTGGATGAGCAGGATGAAGTCACGCCGGACAGCATTACGGAAGACGACGTGGTCGATTACGTGCTGGCTAAGAATCCGGATGCCAAGGGCTGCTTTGCAACCAACAGCGATGCGATGAAAGTGGCTCTTAACGGCCTGGACCGCATGGAAGAAGAAAATATCGCGCTTGTGGGATTTGATGCGGATGAAGAAGAAATAAAAGCGCTCTCAGATGGGAAGATCGACGGCCTGATCGTCCAGAACCCTTTTGGAATGGGTTATGCCACGGTCATAGCGTCCGCAAGGGCGGCCCTGGAAATGGGGAACGAAGCGGTTGTGGATACGGGTTATACCTGGGTGACGAAGAAGAAACTGAAAGACGAGAATGTAGCGAAGATGCTGTATTAGGGTGATTTTGTGATATAAAATGGATGGCGGATTGGAAGCGGACGGCGCGGGGAGGCGTACCGGGCAGCGGTGCCAATCCACTAAATTCCACGCATCAAGCCTTCGGCAGCGAAAAAATAAACTCTGTCCCCACGCCTTCCGTGCTCACCACATTGATATTTTCCCCATGGGCCTGTATGGCTTCTTTGACGATGGCCAGTCCCAGCCCGGTTCCCTTTTTGTCCTTGCCCCGGGAGAGGTCGGTCTTGTAGAAGCGTTCCCAGATCTTGTTCAGCGCATTCCTTGGGATTCCGATGCCATAATCTTTTACGGAGGTATAGATCTTGTCGCCCCGCTCCGTGGTCTCGATGGTGACGGTGGAATCGGTCTCGCTGAACTTGATGGCATTGTCCAGCAGGTTGTAGAGGACTTGCTGGATCTTGCGCTTGTCGGCAGTTACGTTTAAGTACTTGGTGGCAAATATTAATTCTATGGATATTTTCTTCTGTGTGCAGGTGCCTTCAAAGGCAGCGGCCACGTTCTTGATCATCTCATGAATATCAAAAACTTCCTTGGTCAGAAGAATATTTTTCGTATCAAATTCGTTCAGGGTCAGGAGATCCTGGGTCAGGTCT
Source organism: [Clostridium] scindens ATCC 35704 (assembly GCF_004295125.1). Lineage (NCBI taxonomy): Bacteria > Bacillati > Bacillota > Clostridia > Lachnospirales > Lachnospiraceae > Lachnoclostridium > [Clostridium] scindens. The sequence goes on from NZ_CP036170.1 coordinate 1,368,078, forward strand.
GTCAGCCGCTCTGTCTCAAAGAGGATGATCTTCAGGTATTTTTCATGCATTTCCGGCGGTATGGTTCCATCCGTCATGGCTTCTACATACCCTTTGATGGAAGTGAGGGGAGAGCGAAAGTCGTGGGATACGTTGGCTACGAACTTCTTCTGGTAGTCTTCCATATCTTTCAACTGGGAGGACATGTAGTTTAAGGAGGCAGACAGGTAGCCCATCTCGTCCTCCGTATCTACGGGGATCTCGTAATCCAGGTTGCCTGTGGCATACTGGGTGGCGGCCTCCGTAATCTTGCGCAGGGGTCGGTATACGAAGAACTGGAATCCCAGAAGGATGATGAAGGACAGCAGGAAGATGACGATCAGCGTTATGTAGGCAGCCTGCATAAGAATCTTCTGAACATCTTCCAAGTCAGATACGTACTTGTGGATCAGCAGATAGCCGTTGGGGGAATACCCATATACGACAGGCGCAACGACGGTGATGACGTCTTCCTTGAACAAGTCATGATAGGTCCCTATCTGGTACTGGGAGCCTCCGCCCTCTGCCGGGTCAAAGTCCTCGATGACGGCGGGGGAGAGGGGATAGGTCTCTGACTGGGCAGAACTAATAACCTCTCCGTTGCGATCCACGAACCAGACGGATGCCCCCAGTTGGGACTCGATCCCTGTCAGCTGCAGATGGACGTCGGAGGCGGTTATCTGGCCGGAAAAATATTTGGGCAGATAGTCCGCGGCCACCAGGCTGGCCTCCCGGTACATGCTGGAAGAGACATTTTCCTTTAACGGCCCGTTGGTCAGTCCGGCCGTCAGCGTGGCAACGGTAAAGAGGCTGAGAAAGCCGAATATGATATACATGATGATAAATTTCAGATATAAAGTGCTGCGCATGAAGGTTCCTCTTTATCTATTTGACTTCGAATTTATAGCCAATGCCCCAGACGGTGCTCAGGCTCCAGTCGCTGTGATCCTTGATCTTCTCCCGGAGACGCTTGATATGTACGTCCACCGTACGCGTGTCTCCAATGTACTCATAGCCCCAGATCTGATCCAGAAGCTGTTCCCTGGTAAAGACCTGGTTGGGGGAGGCGGCAAGGAAATACAGCAGTTCCAGTTCCTTTGGAGGCATATCTACCGTTTCTCCGTCCACAATGACGGAGTAGTTGGTAAGATTAATGGTGATTCCCGGATATTCCACGCATTTTCCCTTATCCTCGCCCGGAATCTCGGGCTTCGGGATCGCCTGGTAGCGGCGAAGGACTGCCTTCACTCTGGCCACCAGTTCCTTAGAATCAAAAGGCTTCATCATATAGTCGTCAGCCCCCAGTTCCAGTCCCAGCACCTTGTCAAATACCTCTCCTTTGGCGGAAAGCATGATGATAGGCACGTTGGACTTGGCCCGGATCTCCCGGCATACCTGATAGCCGTCGATGCCCGGAAGCATCAGGTCCAGAAGAATCAGGCTGGGGTGGTAAGTGTCGTAGGCAATCAAGGCCTTTTCCCCGTCGTGGACCATCATCGTATCAAAACATTCCTTGGTAAGATACAAGGAGATGAGTTCGGCAATGTTCTCATCATCGTCCACAATTAATATTTTCTGCTTATTTACCATGTTGCTCCTCCTTATAATTGTCCTCTATATTAATCTACTTTAGTTCTACAATGGTCACGCCGGCATCGCCTTCCCCAAATGCTCCCAGCCGGAAGGACTTGACGTGCTTCTGCCGTTTGAGATAGCTGTGGATTCCGGATCTGAGGGCGCCGGTGCCCTTGCCGTGTACCACGCGGACCGTGGACAGATGCGCAAGGCTAGCGTCATCCAGATATTTATCCAGTTCTGCCACGGCTTCATCCACCGTCTTGCCCAGAAGATTGATCTCAGGGCTTACGGAGAAGGATTTGCCCATCTTTAACTTGCCTTTTCCCGTCTTTTGCATCTGCTTGGCAGTGTAGGAAGGCTTCTCCTCAATAATCTCCAGATCGGAAATATTGACCTGGGACCGCAGGATGCCCATCTGGACGGTTACATTTCCCTTAGAATCCGGGAGGGCAGTAACGGTTCCTGTCAGATTCATGCTTAAGACCTTGACGGATTCGCCAAGCTTGAAGTCGCCGGGCTTATGCTGCTTGCGCGGCTTCTGGGGCTCCATCTTCATGCCGGAACGGGCCGCGTCCATCTTCTTGCGGAGACGTTCCCGCTCCTTTTCCATCTCTGCTGCGGAAATGCTTTCCTTGCCAAACTTGCGGAAATTGCGCATGGTCTCGTCGGCCGTCTCTTTTGCGTCCGCAAGAATGGAGTGGGCCTTTTCGTTGGCCTCCCGCAGAATCCGCTCGCGCTGGGCTTCCAGCCTCTCCTGCTTTTCCTTGGTCTCGGCCTTGAGTCGTTCCAGTTCCCGGCGGTATGCGGCGATCTCTTCCTGCTCCTTCTGAATTGTCCGCTTGCTGGTCTCAAGATCCGTCAGCAGATCCTCGAAGGATTCATCCTGCTCCGTCAGATGGGTCCTGGCCTCCTCGATGATATAGTCGGGCAGCCCTAACTTGCCTGCGATGGCAAATGCATTACTCTTGCCGGGAATGCCGATCAACAGATGGTAGGTGGGCCGCAGAGTCTCCAGGTCAAACTCGCAGCAGGCATTTTCCACGCCGGGAGTGGACAAGGCGTAGACCTTCAGTTCGCTGTAATGGGTGGTTGCCATGGTGCGGATGCCTCTCCCATGCAGATGGTTCAATATGGCGATGGCAAGAGCGGCGCCCTCGGTAGGGTCGGTTCCTGCCCCCAGTTCGTCAAACAGAACCAGGGAGCGCTCATCCACCTGCTTTAAGAAGGAGACGATATTGGTCATATGGGAAGAGAAGGTGCTGAGGCTCTGCTCGATACTCTGCTCATCCCCGATATCTGCATAAACGTCATGGAATACGGCCAGTTCGGAGCGGTCCAGCGCAGGGATGTGAAGCCCCGCCTGGCCCATCAGCGTAAAGAGGCCAACCGTCTTTAAAGAGACGGTCTTGCCGCCGGTGTTGGGGCCGGTGATGATTAAAAGATCAAAGGCATCACCCAGCATGACGGTGATCGGAACCACCTTCTTCTTATCCAGAAGGGGATGGCGTCCCTCGCGGATATAGATGCGTCCGTCCGTGTTAAAGAGGGGCATGGAGGCATTCATATCCAGCGCAAGGATTCCTCGCGCGAAGATAAAGTCTAATTCCGTAAGGACGGAGTAATCCGTCCGGATCGCGTCAATATATTCTGCCACGTCCACGCTGAGACGTGCCAGGATTACCTGGATCTCTTCCTGTTCCTTGCCGTAGAGTTCCTTCAAGTCATTGTTTAACTTGACCACGGACATCGGCTCGATAAAAAGCGTGGAGCCAGTGGAGGATTGGTCGTGGATCAGTCCCTGAACCTGGCTTCGGTACTCCGACTTTACCGGGATGCAATAGCGGTCGCCGCGCATAGTAATGATGGGATCCTGCAGATACGCGCGCAAAGACCCGTTTACCAGGCCGGATAGGGTGGCGTGCACCTTGTCGTTGATCTGGCCCATGGAACGGCGGATGCGCTTAAGCGCCGGGCTTGCGTCGTCGCTGATCTCATCCTCCTCCAGGATGCACCGCCGGATCTCGGCGGACAAAGGAGCCACCGGTTCCAGCTGCTGGAACAGCGCATCCAGGTAGTCCTCGGACTCGTCGCTGGTCTCGTGCCTTCCATAAGATTTGACGCGTCCTGCGGTTTCCAGCAATTTGCAGATGCGGAGCAATTCGCCGCTTCCAAGGGCGGCGCCCACCTCCAGGCGCTTCAACGAGTCTCCTACCGGATTGCATCCGCTAAAAGAAGGCCTGCCCTTCTTGACGATCCGCGTAAATGCGGCGGCGGTTTCCTCCTGGGCAGACTGAATGTCTGATAAAGATATCATAGGTTTTAACTTCCGGCAGCGCTCTTTGCCGCTGAAGGAAGAAGCCTGTTCTGTTAAGAGTTCAATAATTTTGTTGTATTCAAGTTTTGTCAATGTTTTTTTATTCATGTTATTCACCTAGACTTATTCTACCCTATTTGCCCCATAAAGAAAAGGATAAATATTGAACATTTGAGCGCCATAAGGTATACTATAGAAAGGATTGTAAAGGAGAAGGATGCGTCTATGGAAGAGCATAAAGATCCAGGAGAAGAAATAAATCGGGAAGAAGAAAAAGAGCAGGAGTATTCATTTCTGCAGGAAACGATCAAAGATGAGACAATCAGCAAGAAGAAAGTAAAAAAAGATATCTTCCGGATGGCCGGACTAGGCCTGGTGTTTGGTCTGGTAGCCAGCCTTAGTTTCAGTGCGTTCAAGCCATGGATGGACGAGTTATTTCAAAGCAATCCGCAGAAAGTCACGATACCCGAAGAGGAAGAGGAAGCAGACGAAGCCACGCCGGAAGACGAGCCGGAAGCGACCCAGCAGGTTCTGGACGCAGAAAGCTACCGGCAGATGCAGCAGTCTCTGACATCGGTGGCCTCTGAGGCCAACAAATCGGTGGTGGAGATCGCCGGAACCACGGGAGATCAGGACTGGATGAACGATTCCTATGACCATAAGAACAGCACGGCAGGACTGATCATTGCAGATAATGGGCAGGAACTGCTGGTATTTGGCAAGACTTCTATTATGAAGGAAGCAGGCGATATTCATATTATATTTTCCGATGGGCACAGTTATAAGGCAAGCCTGAAGAAAAAAGACGGCAACCTGGACTTTGGAATCTATGCGGTAAGCCGGGGGGATATCCAGGATACGACCTGGTCCCAGATCAAGGCGGCAACCCTCGGCAGTTCCAACTCCGTGTCCAAAGGTGACCCGGCCATCGTGCTTGGAAGTCCGTTTGGATACGTGGGCGCAGTAGGATTTGGAACGGTGGCCTCCAGCAAGAATTCGGCGGAGTTCGCAGACGGGCAATACCGGCTGATCTGCACGGACATTGCAGGAGCAAGGAACGGAAGCGGCGTCATCGTGAATCTAAAAGGCGAGATTATCGGCATTATTGACCAGAGCGTTTCCGAGGAAGACAGCATGAACCTGGTGACCGGGTTCGGCATCTCGGACATTAAAGAGATGATGCAGTTTTTGCTAAATGGACAGGGCGTCCCTTACATTGGAATCCGGGGCGTGGATGTCACCCAGGAGATTGAGGCTCAGGGAATCCCCAAGGGCGTCTATGTAAAGGAAGTGGAGACCGATTCTCCGGCTATGGCGGCCGGGATCCAGTGCGGCGATATCATTACGAATATCAATGGCACGGATGTGGCTACGGTGGCGACATACCACGCTGCGCTTATGGATTTGGAATCAGGCAAGAAGATCAAGATCAAAGGGTATCGCCAAGGCGCAGGCGGCTATGTGGATATAGACTTCGGCGTGACGATCGGCAGCAAAGAATAAGACAAGTTAGAAAGAGGCAAACATATGAGGTATATCAACACCCTCTGCGAGGGAGAGACTATCAAGAACGTATACCTGTGCAAAGGGAAGCGTTCTGCTGAAACAAGGAATGGAAAGCCATACGACAATCTGATCCTGCAGGATAAAACGGGGACGCTGGACGGCAAAGTCTGGGACCCTAATTCCAGCGGAATCGCAGATTACGACGAGATGGATTTTATAGAAGTATATGGAGAGGTGATCAGTTATAACAACAACCTCCAGCTCAATATCAAGCAGATCCGCAAGGCACAGGAAGACGAGTATGTGGCGGCGGACTACATGCCCACCAGCGAGAAAAGCACGGAGGGAATGTACCGGGAACTGCTTGGCTATGTAAGCCAGATTGAAAATACCTACCTGCATCAGGCGGTAGAGTATTATTTCGTAAATGATGAGACGTTCATCAAGACATTCAAAGGACACTCCGCCGCAAAGACCGTGCATCACGGATTCGCGGGAGGACTGCTGGAGCATACGCTGAGCGTGGTAAAGTTCTGCGAATACATGGTAGGCGCTTATCCGATTCTCAATAAAGACCTGCTGTACGCGTCAGCGATCTGCCACGATATCGGAAAGACCAAGGAACTGTCCACCTTCCCGGAAAATGACTATACGGACGACGGCCAGCTTCTGGGCCACATCATCATCGGCGTGGAAATGATGAGCGACGCGATTCGCACCATCCCCGGCTTCCCGGAGAAACTGGCCAGCGAGTTGAAGCACTGTATCGTGGCTCATCACGGCGAACTGGAATACGGCTCTCCGAAAAAGCCGGCCCTTGCGGAGGCTTTGGCCCTGAACTTCGCGGACTGTACGGACGCGAAGATGCAGACCCTGACGGAGATCTTCAAAGACAAGAACACCAATGACTGGCTGGGCTACAACCGCCTGTTCGAGTCAAACCTGAGGAAGACGAGTATATAAAAAGGGACGTAACATTTTTCAAAAGTGTTACGTCCCCAATTGCAAGTAGCCCTGTCCCCAATTGACGAAATGGAGTATGTTTATGCAGAAAAATGAATTGGTTACGGTTACGATCGAAGATATAGGAATTAACGGAGAAGGCATCGGAAAGGTGGATGGATACACGCTGTTCATTAAAGACGCCATCATCGGCGACGTGGTGGAGGCCAAAGTGATGAAGGCCAAGAAGAACTACGGCTATGCAAGGCTGATGAATATTCTTACGCCATCTCCATACCGGGTAAAACAGCCGAAATGCCCGATGGCCCGCAAATGCGGCGGTTGCCAGATCCAGGAGATGGAGTATGACCGCCAGCTGGCCTTCAAAGAAGACAAGATCCGAGGAAATCTTATGCGTATCGGGGAGGTTCCAGCGGAAGTGCTGGATCAGGCGCTGGAGCCGATCGTAGGCATGGACAACCCATTTCACTACCGGAACAAGGCGCAATTTCCAATCGGAACGGACAATGAAGGACACATCATAACCGGATTCTACGCCGGAAGGACCCATAGTATCATTCCAAATACCGATTGCGCGCTGGGCGTGGAAGTAAACGAAGTAATCCTGAAGCAGATCCTTACATTTATGGAAGAGTATAAGATCAGCGCTTATGACGAGACAGAGCATAAAGGCCTGGTGCGCCATGTGCTGATCCGGTACGGATTCGTCACGAAAGAGATCATGGTCTGCCTTGTAATCAACGGAAATCATCTGCCCCACGGGGAAATCCTGGCAGAGCGCCTGGCGAAGATCGAAGGAATGACCAGCATTACGCTGAGCATCAACAAAGAAAAGACGAACGTTATCATGGGCAGCAAGATCGAGCCCTTGTGGGGGAAAACCTACATTACAGACTATATAGCAAATGTAAAGTATCAGATCTCGCCGCTGTCCTTTTACCAGGTAAATCCGGTCCAGACGGAGAAACTGTATGGACTGGCGCTTGAGTACGCCGGGCTTACCGGCAAAGAGACGGTCTGGGACCTCTACTGCGGCATCGGAACCATATCCCTGTTCCTGGCGCAGAAGGCCAAGGAAGTCTATGGCGTGGAGATCGTGCCCCAGGCCATCGAGGACGCCAGCAATAACGCCAAGATCAATGGAATCGAGAATGCCCGGTTCTATGTGGGCAAGGCAGAAGAAGTGCTGCCGGAGTATTATGCGCAGTACGAGAAAGAGCATGGGAGGAATGCCCACGCAGACGTGATCGTAGTGGACCCGCCGAGGAAAGGATGCGAAGAATCGCTGCTTCAGACCATGGTGGATATGGAGCCGGAGCGGATCGTGTATGTGAGCTGCGACTCGGCGACCTTGGCCCGGGATGTGAAGTTCCTGAGGGAGAAGGGGTATGAGCTGGTTAGAGGGAGAGGCGTGGATCAGTTTGGGCATACGGTGCATGTGGAGACGGTTGCGCTCTTAATCCCAAAACAAGATAAGGATAGTATGTTCAGTAATTCAGGAATTGAAAAAAAGTTGTGGAAAGAAATCTGCGATTTGGCAAAGCAATATGATGTAGATAGGGTGATTCTTTTTGGCTCCCGGGCAAGGGGAGACTATAAAAAGGTAAGCGACATTGACTTGGCTGTGTCAGGGGGGGATGTTAGTGGCTTTTCGATTTCTGTAGATGAGGAGACGAGTACTCTTTTGCAGTATGATATAGTGAATCTGGATGGCAGCGTACAGGAAGAGTTAAGGGAAGCCATTGAGAAGGAAGGGAAGGTGCTGTATGAAAAAGTTTGATAATTTTTGTCTGGCGTTGGAAAACTTAAATGATGTTTATAATTATGATGAGCCATATGAAAATGTGGTTTTAACAGGATTGGTGGCATTGTATGAGATCTGTTTTGAGCAGTCGTGGAAGGCCATGAAAGAAATATTGGAATACAGCGGCTTTGAAGAAAGTGCGACAGGCTCCCCAAGGCAGGTATTGAAAACAGCTTATAAAGCAGGGCTGATAAAGGATGAAAAAGTGTGGATTGAGGCCCTGGCAAGCAGAAATAATGTGGCGCATGCTTATAATAAGGCTATTGCGTTGGATATCGTGAAGGCTGTGCGGGATAGATACTATGGGATGTTTGAAGAGTTGAAAAAAGAAGTAGAAAAGAAGTGGATATAGATTAGAGGTTATTGGTGGTGGGAAGAGTGGACTTGATGTCAAGATTGAGAAACAGATATGTGAAATAGTTTAGAATAAGGATCTTCCTAAAGTTGGAGTAAAAACTCGGGCTTTTTTGAAACAGTAGAGGTTCCCATGCATCAAAAATACCAGACAGAAAAAACCAATACAACCATATCACCTGCCAACATTAAAAAAATCAGGAGGGAAATTAAATTGAAAAAAACCCACAACATCCTTATCATCCTCACCGGAGGTACCATCTGCTCATTCGCCGACAAGGCAGGCAAGCGAGACTCTGATGTAGAGAGGGCGCATACGCTGATCGAAAGGAATTTCAGAGCCTCCGGCTCGCGTTATTCCTCCGAGGAATGTGTGACATTTGACAAAGAGAAGCCCCTTGACATTCTGAGTGAGAATATGACTACTGGTAATTGGAACATCCTTATCTCTAAGATGAGAACGTATGACTATTCAAAATATGATGGCGTTATTATCCTGCACGGTACGGACACCCTTGCTTATACAGGAGCGTTGCTTTCGATTCTGATGGCGGGCACTAAGATTCCTGTGTTTCTGGTCTCCAGCCAGCTTCCGCCGGATGATGAGAAGGCCAATGGCAACGCGAACTTCAGGGCTGCGGTTGAACTGATCATCAATGGGATAGAGCCTAATATTTATGCTGTGTATAGAAATACGGAGACCGACGGATCCGGGGAAACACAGCGTATGTATATTCACTATTGTTCTCATCTGCTGCAGTGCGCCAACCGTTCTGAGAATTTTTACAGTCCGGATATGGCTGAGGTAAGCCAGGAGAACGCTGTTTTTGAGGGGAAATCCTCTGGCGGAGAGAGGATGTACTTGTATCACGACTTTGAACTCTCGCCTTGTGTTCTTCGGATCATTCCTTATGTTGGGATAGATTATGAGCATTACTGCATGAAGGGGGTCAAGGCGATTCTTCATGGCACCTACCATTCAAGCACAATGGCGGTGACTCCATACAAGGACGATGAATCGAAGCGGTACACCAGTCAGGCCATACTGTCGCTCAAAAAGCGATGTGATGAGTGCAAGCCTCCGATCCCGCTTTTTCTTGAGCATTGCCATAGAGACGCGTATAATTACATATCTACAGGCATCATTTTGAAGTACGGCGCCATACCGGTATGGACGATGACTTCTGAGATGACTTATGTAAAATTGCTGGTTGGCTGTGCGTTTGGTTACGAAGGGGAAAAACTGAATGAATTTATGAATAGAGAAATCAACGATGAATTCGTTTATAGAGATTAGGGTCGTATGAAAGAGTAAGATTTGGAGACACTAGGAAAAGTATATTTTTTGTTGACTTAGCTGCGAATGTTTGCTAGTATAAAAACGGAGACTCAGCTTTTGTGGAAATTCTAACAGGGAGAACACGTCGTCGACTGGAAGCGTGTTTAAGAAGAGTAGTAAGTTTGGGAACGCTCCATGTAATGATCAACATAAAATCAGATATCAAAAGAGGAAGTTTTCGCTTCAAAACGGGTGGCACCGCGGGTTACTTTGTATACTCGTCCCGAGAATACGTATTATATATTGGATATGTATTCTCGGGATTTTTTATTTTAATTTAGGAGGTAGAAATCAGATGTATAGGACTCTTTACTGTAATGATATCCGTGAGGAGCATGTTGGGCAGACGGTTCAGCTTGCGGGCTGGGTAGATGCGATTCGTGACCACGGAGGAGTAATCTTTGTTGATATTCGCGATTATACGGGCGTGACGCAGACGGTAATCCATAACGAAGAATTATTGAAAAATGTGAATCGGGAAACGGTGATCTCTTTAAAAGGGGTTGTAGAAAAGCGTGACCCGGACACGGTGAATGAGAAGATCGCGACAGGTATTGTCGAACTGGTGGTAAGCGAGCTTGTGGTTTTAGGCAAATCAAAAAATATGCTGCCTTTTGATGTCAGCAGTTCCAGAAATATTAAGGATGAATTACGCCTTAAGTATCGTTATCTTGATCTTCGGAATCCTAAGAATCATGACAATCTTGTGATGCGTTCCAAGATTATCCGTCATTTAAGGAACAAGATGGAGGAAAAGGATTTCCTGGAGATCCAGACGCCGATTCTGACTGCGTCATCTCCTGAAGGCGCTCGTGACTTCCTGGTTCCAAGCCGCAAGCATCCGGGCAAGTTTTATGCGCTTCCTCAGGCGCCGCAGCAGTTTAAGCAGCTTTTAATGGTTTCTGGATTTGACAAATATTTTCAGATCGCGCCTTGCTTCCGTGACGAGGATGCGAGAGCAGACCGTTCCCCGGGTGAGTTTTATCAGCTGGACTTTGAGATGGCGTTTGCTACGCAGGAAGAAGTCCTGAATATTTGTGAAGACGTGATTTATGATACATTTGTAACTTTTTCGGATAAGAAGGTTACAGAAAAGCCTTTCAGGCGTATCACTTATGCGGATGCCATGATGACATACGGCTCGGACAAGCCGGACTTAAGAAATCCGCTATTAATCTGCGATTTAACCGCATTTTTCGCGGATGTAGCCTTCCCTGCATTTAGAGGAAAGCCGGTTCGCGGTATCGTGGCTGATTGTAGAGGCAAATCGAAGAAATTCTTCGAAGATTCACTGAAATACGCGATGTCAGATGAAGTGGCTCTTGGCGGATTGGGATATATTACTCTGAAAGAGGGGGCATTTGCGGGTCCTATCGCAAAATTCCTGAGTGATGAAAAGAAAGCGGAGATTACCTCCCTTACCAATATCAAAGAGGGAGAGACCTTGTTCTTTATCTGTGATGATAAGAAGAATGATGCAGAGAAGAAGGCAGGCTTGATCCGTACCTGGCTGGCGAAAAAGGAAAACTTAGATCTTATTAGAGATGACGCGTTTGAATTCTGCTTTGTTGTGGATTTCCCGATGTACGAGATTGATGAGGAGACGGGAGAGACTATTTTTACGCATAACCCATTCTCTATGCCGCAGGGCGGCATGGATGCTTTGCTTGGCAAAGATCCTACAGAAGTGCTGGCATACCAGTATGACCTGGTATGTAATGGAATCGAACTGGCATCCGGCGCCGTTAGAAATCATGACATTGATATTATGAAGAAGGCATTTGAAATCGCCGGATATGATGAGCAGGAACTGAAAGAGCGATTCAATGCATTGTACACCGCGTTCCAATACGGTGCGCCGCCGCATGCGGGCATGGCGCCGGGCGTTGATCGTATGGTAATGCTTCTTACGGATGAAGAAAAGATTCTGGACGTCATAGCATTCCCGTTAAATGGAAATGCGCAGGATCTGCTGCTTGGCGCGCCGAGCGAAGTAACGAGCCAGCAGCTTGAGGATGTCCATCTATTAGGGAATTCCAACGCTTTGGCAAAACATGCTTTCGCAGGAAGCGGCGATGGAAAGTATGCGAAGGGGAAACGTTCTACATTTTCCAATGCGCAGCAGCTAAATCAGATCTCTCTTACAGAGGAAGAGGACACGGAAGTACAAGGCATTTTTGACCGGATGAAGAAAAAGGAAGAGATTCTTTTGCAAGTCGATACGGAAAATGTCGAGGAAATGGTTCATGTAATGCCTATGAACAATGTATTGCGTGAGGATGTCAGAGAACAATTGTTTACAAGAGAAAGTTTACTTGAAGGCGCGCCTATGCACAACGAAAATAGTTGGCAGGTTCCAAGACTTGTAAAGTGAGGTGGATGATATGGAATATTATGCAGCAAAAATAAATGAAAACGGCGCCATTGCCGTGGATGACAGCATTCTTGTAAAGGGTGCCGAGTCAACGTATGGCTCGAAAATTCTGATGGGATTCAAGCCTTTATTCAGCGCTGAGGCAGTAGAGCGCCTGGAGAAGAATGGTTACCTGGTATCCGGGAAATGCCATGTGGGCGAGTTCGGGCTGGATCTGGTGGGCGAATTTTCCCACTATGCGCAGGAAGATACGAAACTGGAAGGAGCGGCAGCAGCGCTGGTAGCAAAATCCGATGTGAAAGCAGCGCTTGGAGTGGATGTAAATGGCGCGCCGAGACGTGCGGCGGCTCTTGCAAATGTAGATTTCCTCAAGCCCACTTACGGTACGGTGTCACGTTATGGAATCATTTCAACAGCGGCATCTGGCGAGCAGGTAGGCGTATACGCGCCTGACACGCAAGGCGTGAAAGAAGTGATGGGTGCGATTGCAGGCCACGATGATAAAGATGGAACAAGCCTGAGGACCCAGACCTATGAATATCATACAGACGAAGATATCGCTGGCAAACGTGTCTGCATCGTCAAAGAATTATTAGAAATCGCGGATGCGGACACGCAAGAAAACGTGAGAGCGTTTGCCAAAAAACTCACGGATAAGGGCGTGACCGTGGAAGAAATCTCTTGCGACTTTTTTGAGATGGCGAATACGGCATGGCAGATTCTTATGTCCGCAGAAACCTGTAATAATATATCCAGGTTTGATGGCGTAAAATATGGACGCCGTGCAGAGAATTATAAAAATATTGATGAACTGTATGTAAATTCCAGAACAGAAGGGTTTAACTTTCTTACAAAGGCAGTTATTTTATATGGTTCTGACGTACTTTCCAAGAACCGGTATAAGGATTGTTATGATAAGTCGTTAAGAATCCGCCGTGTCGTGGCGGAAAAGTTTGCGGCGCTGATGAAAGAGTACGATGCGGTTCTTACGCCTGCCTGCAGCAAAACAAGTTACGAGCGTTATGATATTTATGCGGCCTTTGAAAAGGTTTATGAAGAAAGCATATTTACCTCCGTGGCAAATCTGATCGGGATTCCTGCCCTGGTTAGCCGCAAAGTTCAGTTAATGGGCGGACATTTTAGCGAAAGCATTCTTTTAAGTATGGCTGGAGCCGTTGAAAAGGAAGGTGAATAAGTATGAATTATGAAGTTGTAATCGGGCTTGAAACGCACGTTGAATTAAAAACCGAATCTAAGATATTCTGCTCCTGCGGGGGCCACGCGGCGGCGAAGACTCCGAATGACTGCGTGTGTCCGGCCTGTTCCGGCATGCCGGGCATGCTTCCGGTAATGAATAAGCGAGTGGTAGAGCTTGCGGTTCTTGCCGGCTTGATGTTAAACTGCGAGATCAGCAGATATACGACATTTGACAAGAAAAACTATTATTATCCGGATCTGCCCTGCGCATATCAGGTCACCCAGATCAATCATCCGATCTGTACCAATGGCTGCGTACAGGTAAAGACGTCCGCAGGCGTCCGCGACATTCACATCAAGCAGATCCATATGGAAGAGGATGCAGGAAAGCTGGTTCATAGTGGCAGCTACTCTTATGTGGACTTTAACCGTACCAGCGTTCCGCTTATTGAGATCGTAACCCAGCCTGATTTTAGAAGTGCGGAGGAAGTTATCACATACCTTACAAATTTAAAATCCATGTTCCGCTTTAGCGGCATTTCTGAATGTGAGGAAGGCGCGATGCGCTGCGATGTTAATATTTCGGTTCGCGAGAAGGGAAGCCAGGAGTTTGGCGTCCGTACAGAGATTAAAAATATGAGTTCTTTTGAATCCATTGAAAAGGCCATCAACTATGAGGCGCAAAGGCATATGGACGCGATCGAGTATGAATTAGAAGAATTGGTTCAGGAAACAAGACGTTATGATGACACAAGCGGCAAGACCTTTGCTATGCGTAACAAGGAAACAGAAGCAGATTATCGTTATTTCCCGGATGCCAATCTGATGCCGATTATTATTGATGATGAGTGGATTGAGGAGATTAAGAAGAACAGGCCTGTGGAAATTAATGATAAAGTGGTGGAATATAGCGAGGCTGGCATATCGGAAAAAGAAATAGATATGATTATAGCCAATCAAAATATTTCCCAGCTTCTGGATGGGGTTGTCGCGCTTGGATGTAACGCCAAAGATGCGGCGTCTTGGATTCTCACAGATAGCGTAGGCCTCTTGCGCAAAGAGGGCAAGACCATAGATGAGTTATCCATTTCGCCAGAAAAATTGTCGGCAATCATCAAAATGGTAGATGCGGGCGAGATCAACCGCGTATCCGGCAAAAAAATCCTGACGGCTGTACTTAAAGAAGACGTAGATCCGGTTGCGTACTGTAAGGAGAAAGGTTTTGACAATAAAATAGATATGGCCGTGGTTGATAAGGTCATAGATGAGGCAATCCAAAATAATGCGCAGGCAGTAGCGGACTATAAAAATGGCAAAGCCAAAGCGATCCAGTCTGTATTCGGCGCTTGCATGCGCGAATTGAAAGGTATCGTCGAGCCTGCAATTATTAAAGAAATGTTAGAAAACAAGTTGAAATAATAGAGCCTTTCCGGCAACAAATGGCTGCTGGATCAGACGATAAAAAGTGGTGCTGGAGTAATAACTCCGGCACCACTTTTTTCACTTATGCCTCCACGACCAGCGGCACCACGGTTCCCTTTTCAACATCAACCAATCCGCAGTCTGTCAATTTGAGCGCGGGACTTACTGGAAGTCCCAATGTGCACAATGACATGATCGGATTATAATGACGGTAACCCAATGTTTCCAGGCTTTCTTTTACGCCGCCCAGCATCCGGGCAATGTCGTCCGCGGGCAGTTCTGACAGGATTCCGCACACAGGAAGCGGGAGTTCGGCCACAATGTGTCCGTGCTCTACAGTACAGATTCCGCCCTGTAATTCGATCAGCCGTCTGGTAGCAGTTACCATGTCGTCCACATTTGACCCGATCACCATAAGGTTATGGTGGTCATGATAGTAGGTGGTTGCCGCGGCTCCCTGCTTCAGGCAGTCGCCAGTTACAAAGCCATAGCCGATATTGCCGTTTTTTCCATGGCGTTCAAGTACGGCAGCCAGCATGCAGCCGCTGTCCTGCCATTTTAATCTGCCATTCTCTACATCCATGGCTACCAGTTTTTCCCTGGTCTGCGTACGGCCGTCTGTTACTTCGATCACGCGGACCTGTACTTGCTTCTGATCGGTGGAGACCATAGGTTCCAGATCCGTGGCCTCGATCTGGTCCAGATGTACGGAGTGGTAGAATTCCTCCGGAAAATGGTAAGCGTTTAACGTGTGTCTGGCTTTCCCCTTCCAGAAGATTTCCTTGCCATCCTTGAACACAGCCTTAGGCTCAAACCTATGGAGTTCAGTTTCTTTCACCAGCTGGAAATCGGCTTTCCTTCCCGGTGCCAGAGTGCCTCGATCTCTTAGGTTCATGCGCCTTGCGGGAGTATAGGACGCGCAGTAAATGGCCTGCGTAAGCGGGAATCCCATTTCAACCGCTTTTCTTACGATATAATTGAGCTGTCCTTTTTCCAGCAGCGCGTCTGCCATGGTGTCGTCGGTGACGAAGCAGCAGTGTTCATAGAGCTGGTTCTCGGTGATATATTCCAGTATCTCAGGCTTCAGCATTTTTTCCTGGATTTCCACAAACATTCCATTGGCGAACCGCTGCCGGATCTCTTTCAGGGAGTGCTCGGTATGGTCGCCGTCGATCCCCTGATAGAGGAATTTCGCAAGATCCAGGCCCACCAGAGAGGGACAATGTCCTTCGATGACTGTCTGGGGATCTTCTTCCCGGAGGTAACGGAGGAATTTGGTGATCTCCATCTCAGTGCCCTTTACGATCTGGCGGTAGTTCATGACTTCTCCCACGCAGACGACGCCGTCTTCCTGCATCAGATGCTTCATCTCATCAAAGCCGATGATTCCCCCGGTGGTCTCCAGATCTTCATTGGTCGAAGGAACGCTGCTTGGGATTCCGTAATAGATGTCAATGGGGGAGTCTTTCGCCCCGTTGATCATCTCATGGATTCCCTGCACGCCCATGACGTTCGCGATCTCGTGGGGCTCGGAAACCAGCGTAGTGACTCCGCAGGAGGCCGCCCGCTCTCCGAAGGAAGCAGGGGTCATCATAGAACTTTCTATATGCATGTGGATATCGATAAAGCCTGGGAGCATGTAATATCCGCTGCCGTCAATTACCTTTTTGGCGTTGATATTACCTTCCTGAGCCGTATCCACAAAATAGATCCTTTCCCCCAGTATATACACATCAGCAGGCGTAAACACTTTCAGATAGGAGTTATACAGTTTCGTATTCTTGACTAATAGATCTACGTTCTCCACTTGGCACTTCCTTCCTACAGAATGGAATAAAAGTAAAGCAGGCAGACGGCCACCAGAATCCACATGACCGGACGGATTTCTTTTATTTTGCCGGCTGAGATCTTCATGATCACATAGGTGGGCAGTGCGGCACAGATGCCGTTTGCAATGTTATTTCCGAAAATGGTAAACACGATGCACACATAAGCCGGGAAGGCTTCGGTGAGATCGTTGAATTTGATGTTCCGCATTGCCCCCAGCATATTGATGCCGATGTACATCAGCACCGGCGCGGTGGCGGCCGATGGGATCATCAGGGCGATCGGCGCAAGGATCAGGGCAAGTCCGAAGAAGATGGAAGTAAACACGACGGTCAGTCCGGTCTTGCCGCCTGCCTCCACGCCAGCGGAAGATTCCAGATAGGTCGTCATGCTGGGCATGCCGAATAATGCGCCAAAACTGGTAGCCACAGCGTCCACCTTGAAGCATTTGTCGATTCCCGGAAGATTGCCGTCTTCATCCAGATAACCGGCCTTCGCCCCAACGCCAAGAACGGTTCCAAAGGTGGAGAAAAAGTCCGGAACGAATAAGGCGATCAAAAATGGAATATAGGCAAAGTTTAATGCGCCCAGAAAGTCAACATGTAAAAACTGGCCGCCTATATTTGCAGGCATGGTAAACAGGCTCTCCGGCATCTTTGTGACGCCGAATGGGATGCCAACCAGCGTAGTGAGGGCGATTGCCAGAATCATATCTCCTGGCACGCTTCTTGTCTTCAGGATCAGCAAAATTACGAATCCGATGACAGCGACGATCACCGTAGGCGCGGTCAGATCGCCGAATCCCAGACTTTTTTTCGCTTCGTTTGCGACGATCAGGCCGCAGCTTTTTGCGCCCAGCAGCGCGATAAACAGGCCGATACCGGCACTTACGGCGTGCTTTAGGCTGACGGGGATTACTCTTACTACAGCCTCCCGAAGGCCTAAAAAGGAGATTACGATAAATAATACGCCGCTCCAAAAGATAACGCCGGCCGCCACATCCGGTGCAATGCCGTCATTGGCGATCATAGCGGTTACGATTCCTACGCTGCCAAGTCCCGGCGCCAGCGCAAATGGACGGTTCGTATAGAATGCCATGGCGCAGGTCGTAAGGATTACGAGCAGAATCAGCACGGTAAACATGACGTGCTTGTCTAATCCTGCGGACTCCATCATATTCGGTACTGTTGCCAGCACGTAGGCCATTGTTACAAAGGTAGTCAGGCCGGCCAGAAGTTCTGTCCTGACATTTGAATGAAACTCTGACAATTTAAACTGTCTTTCCAACCACTGTTTCATATAGATTGTTCCTGCCTTTCTCTGGAGGGCGTCTAGAAAGGCGCGCACTCTGTTGTGTTTTCTTGATTCTTTCCTTTTTACATTGTATGATAACCATAGCGGTAAGTCTAATTCATGTTAATCATCAATCCTATTCCATTTTGGAATAGCCCGGAGGGAACTTATGAACATACACGAGTTGAACTATGTACTCTGCATAGCCAAGCATCAGAATATGACGAAAGCGGCCCGGGAACTGTATATCTCCCAGCCGACGCTGAGCAAGCACCTGGGGAAACTTGAGCGGGAACTGGGAATCAAGCTTTTTAACCGGGTGGACAATTGCTATATCCCGACTTACGCGGGCAGGCGTTATATGGAATATGCCAGCCGCGTTCTGGAACTGACCCGGAATTGGGAGAAGGAGCTGGAGGACCTCCGGTCCTTGAATGACGGCGAACTGAATGTGGCATTCCCACTGATGCGAAGTTCCTGCATGATTCCCTGGATTCTCCCCGCATTCCGCCAGCTGCATCCGAATATCCGCCTGAATTTTCTGGAGGAGACTTATGCCATCCAGGAACGCCTGTTAAATGACGGCCGGATCGACTTTGCCATTTTCAGCGGAGGCGACCCGAACCCCAAGCTGGAATACGAGGTGCTGGGTCAGGAAGAGATCCTGCTGGCCGTGTCGGCGGACAATCCCCTGGCAAAGGATGCTGCCTGTGATCTTTTAAAAGAGGGCGGCTATCCGCCCGTGGACTGGTCAAAGCTTCATAACGAGAAGTTCATCCTGCACCATCCGGAGCAGAATACGGGAGCGATCACCGGACATCTTCTGAAAAAACACGGAATCACGCCCACTGTGCCATTCTATACGCGCAATACGCAGGCGGCGCTTCTTCTGGTCCAGCAAAATGAGGGGATTTGCTTTGCGCCGGAAACCTATATCCGCAACATGACGTTTCATACGCCGCCGGTCTGCTTTTCCTTAAACGATCCCGAAGCGTTCGCCACCACCATGATCACCTATCGGAAAGGGGCGTATCTGTCGGCGTATGCGCAGGATTTTATTCGGATAGCGAAGGAGTATTTTAAGGGGACCTCGTTATGACTAGAGACAATTTAAAAGAGTCTTAGTATTAATAAAATATTATATGGATTAGTAAAGCAGATAAATGATCTGAAAGGATGAGGATTATGGGTGGAAGAGATGCTTCAAGGGGTTTTTTATACCAGGGATTTGCGTCCGTATTAGAGGCGTTAACTAATAAAAATAAGTGGGACAAGATTTATGTTGAGTTCCCTACAACAGATGATAAGGTAGATATAGCATTAGGACTACAAAATCAAATTGTTAAATGCATACAAGTAAAATCCACGATAAATACGTTTGCTAAATCTGATATCAAGACATGTATCACGGATATTATAAAGGATATGGAAAGTCCGGAATATGAATTATTCTTAATTGGGCAGTGTGATAAGTCCGCCAATACATTTATAAAGTCAATTGATAAGTATTATGAAGGAGTGATTGATAAAGAAGCAGAATCTTCGTTAAGTGGTTTTGATACAGAGTTGCTTGATAATAAGAAAATAAGGTTTTCTATCTTGCCATTTGATATAGATATATTAGAAAAGATAGTTAGAGATTCTTTGCACCAGTATATTTCATCTAACAAACAAATGATGACGTTTGATCAAATTAGGTTTATTGCTTCGACTACTGTGAATGACCAGATGATATCTTCAACACATGGCAGAGGTGTTGACAGAAAAGAATTTGATGAGGAAATGGAAAAGCGTATTCTTCTTGTTGCTGATAAGTATTTCCCTAAAAGAATACCTATCGGTGTAAAAAGTTTTACCCGAGCAGTAGGGCGTTTAGAAGAAGATGTAGATAAGTGCTTATCATTTGTTGATAAGTTTGCTGACCGGAAGTTAAAAGATGAATATGATTGGAACGGAGATATATACAGAAATTTGAAAGAATTTCTGCTGACAAATACAAGCAACAGGCATGCCTATCAGATCTTAATGGATGCGCATATATCCATAGCCTTCGCTGCAGGAAGAATTCTTGATAGTAAATCAGGCGTTAATATATTCCCAGTACAAAAATCTTCAACTAATGGCACTGTATTATGGGATGTGAAATTGTCGTCTAAAAAAGACTATGCGAAATGGGAAATATTGCATGAAAGGTTTAATGAGAATCAATATGATTCGGCATTAGTATTAAACGTCTCTCGTGATATTTATAATGATGTGGTAAAATTCATAAAAGAAAGAGATTTGTCCATTGGGCGTATCATTAATTGCAAGTTAAACGGAGTAGAAGCTACAAATTTTTCTATAGAAGATGGAACACATGCCACTATTTTAGCTAATTCAGTTTATAGCGCTATTGGCAAAAGAAGTATTATGGAACGGCGTGCAACACTGCATATTTTTGCTTCTGCTCCAACTGCATTTATGTTTTCCTTGGGGCAAAATTCGTCTGGATTTGGCAACTGCATTCTATATGAGTACGATTTTGAACTAAAGAATTCTTGTACGTATTCGCAGTCAATTAGTTTTACTAATTAAAAAAGGATTGTTTCTGTCTATTATACCGTTAGATTATATTGGAGAATTGCAAAGGAGAATGCACCTCATGTATTACGCAACAGACTATATATCGCCCCTGGGCCGTGTCAAACTCACCGCTGATGGCGAAGCCCTGATAGGCCTGTGGCTGGAAGGACAAAAGTACTTTGGCGGGAAAGTCAAAGAAGAATTCGTGGAGAATAGAAGCCTCCCGGTTCTGGAAAATGCGAAGGACTGGCTGGACCGGTATTTTGCGGGGAAGAAGCCGGAGATATCCGAACTGCCGCTTGCGCCGATGGGAAGCGCATTCCAGCAAGGCGTATGGGAACTTCTCTGCGAGATTCCCTATGGGCAGGTTACCACTTATGGGGAGATCGCGAAAAAAATGGCAGCGAGGATGGGAAAAAGCAGCATGTCCGGCCAGGCGGTCGGAGGGGCGGTCGGCCATAATCCGATCTCTATCATTATCCCCTGCCACCGGGTTGTAGGCGCGAACGGGAGCCTGACCGGGTATGCAGGCGGAATTAAGAAAAAGGTAAAACTGCTGGATCACGAAGGCGTGGATCTGCAGAAATTTTTTATACCCAAAGAGGGAACGGCACTATAATTTATAGCAGACCAGTATAGAATAGCAGGAAGGAGGAAGAGAGCATGGGGATTTGGACAGAAAAGCACTAGCTGCAAGGCGTTAGTGTTTCGTACGCCTTGCTGATCAGGAAGTTAAGAGACAGACCAATGATTAGGAGGCAAACGATGTCATATTTTTATTATCAGTCAAAAAGGATTTATTACACCGAATCTGGAAATGGAGCACCCGTATTATTCTTGCATGGCAATACTGCATCTTCCAAAATGTTTGAACTATTACTGCCCTTATATGAGGAACGGTTCCATGTGATTCTCATTGATTTCCTGGGGCATGGAAGATCAGAACGCTTGGAGAGGTTTCCGGCGGATCTCTGGATGGAGGAGGCCAGACAGACCACTGCGCTGCTTGAGTATCTTAAACTGGGAAAGATAAGTCTGGTAGGAACCAGCGGAGGCGCGTGGGCGGCAATCAATGCTGCCTTGGAGCGGCCGGACCTGGTTGGCAAAGTAGTGGCGGACAGTTTTGACGGCCGGACGCTGGCGGATGATTTCGCAAGGAATCTTGTCCTGGAACGGGCAAGCGCCAAGCAGGACGAGATGGGAGTCGGATTCTATGAGTGGTGCCAGGGAGACGACTGGGAGCGCGTGGTTGACATGGACACAGAAGCCATGATCCAGTGCGCTGAAAAGAAACTGCCGTTATTCATTAAGCCGTTGAATGGATTAAAGGTATCGCTTCTTCTTATGGGCAGCGAGGAGGACGAGATGTGCAGGAAGGATTTTCTGGAAGAATATGATGCAATTGCAAAAGAAACCGGCGCGCAGATTCAGATATTTCCTACCGGGAATCATCCGGCGCTTCTTTCCAATGCAGAGCGGGCGGCGGAAGCCATTGGCAGATTTCTTAAATAGTATGAATTAAGAGAAGGGATGGAACATTTGGATGTTTCATCCTCTTTGCGGTTATAGGAAAAGCAAAACAGTAATATTGACATACAATGGTTTTGGTGCTATGTTTTAGGTAATTCGAAGGAGGGGAGGAAGAAAGATGGGGCATAAGCTGAAAGTAATTCTTACAGTCATCTTAATTGCAAGTTTGGGCATTTTTCTATCTTCCGGTCTTCAATTCTACGACGCAGGTGATGACTTAGGCAGTTCTTCAGGACAGGAAAGGCAGGGCACGTTAACCCAGGCAGATTATACGGACGGCAATGGCATGCATGTCTTAGACGGAGGCTGTATAAGCACGGAAAAAGAGACAGAAGCGGTCTGTTCGCAGATATTCCAGGGCTTGAAGAATATTCAGAGGCTGCCAGTCTGGTTTTACGCATTTATCCTACTCTCTATATGCATCTGGCAGAAGAGGGCATTTTTGTCATATCTGCAATTCTATTTATTTCCTTTGGCACGATTCTTGTGCGAACTGTGTATCCGATTAGAAAAAGACGGGAAGAAACGGGACTTTGCTTTCTAACTCTTATATTTATAGAAAGAAAGCAGGGAAGAAATGAAGAATAAAAAATTAAATATTTGGATTGCTCTTGGGGTAATCTTTCTTTTTGTGTACCTCGCAGTCTTCGGCTGTGGGGGCGGCATCAAGGGAATGCGCGACATGCGCTTTGGCATTGATATCCGAGGCGGCGTGGAGGCCGTATTTGAGCCGGCAGGAACGAAGGAAAAACCGACAAAGGCAGAACTGGAAATGGCAAGGGAAGTCATCGAGACCCGGCTGGATGCCCAGAATATTCTGGACCGGGAGGTGACGGTGGATGAAAAGGCAGGCAACATCATCGTCAGATTCCCATGGAAATCCGATGAAAAGGACTTTGACCCGGAAACCGCCATCCAGGAATTAGGCCAGATGGCAGAGTTAACGTTCCGTGGGCCTGACGGCACCGTGTATGTGAAAGGCTCGGATGTAGCCAGAAGCCGGGCGGCGCTGGATGAGCAGAAGAGAAACATCGTGGAACTGGAGTTTACCAGCAAGGGTGCGGAAAAATTTGCCAATGCCACGGAGGAACTGGCAGGACAGAATATGGGAATCTACATGGATGAGGAGATGATTTCCAATCCGCTGGTGAATGGGAAGATCACAGGCGGGAAGGCTGAGATCACAGGGATGGCCTCCAAGGAGGAGAGCCAGGATCTCGCGGATAAGATTAATTCCGGGGCGCTGCCGTTCTCCATGGAGACGACGAATTACAATACCATCAGTCCTACGCTTGGAGACCGGGCGCTGAATGCGATGGCGGCAGCGGCAGGGATCACGATGGTTCTGATCTGCCTCTTTATGGTTGCGTGGTACCGGCTTCCGGGCATCATTAGCTGCCTGACGCTGGCCTTTCAGATCGCGCTGCAGATCCTGGCCATCTCGGTGCCGCAGTATACGATCACCCTTCCGGGCATCGCAGGGCTGATACTGTCGGGAGGCATGGCTGTAGACGCCAACATCATTATCAGTGAGAGGATCAGCGAGGAATTGAAGAAAGGGAGTTCCGTGAAACGAGCGATAAAGAGCGGGTACCAAAGGGCATTTTCTTCTGTTCTGGACGGAAATATCACGACGGCGGCTGTGGCGGGCATTTTGATGATATTTGGCTCTGGCACGATGCTAAGCTTCGGATATACGCTGCTGACCGGCGTGATCATCAATCTGCTGGCAGGCGTGTGGATGTCCAGAAGCATGCTGAATTCTATAATCCGGTACGGCTTTTTTAACCAGGGGAAGTGGTTTTGCAAAAAGCGTGATAAGAAGGTGCTGCACTTTACTGAGGCAAAGCGGTATTTCTTTTTGGCAAGTATTGCTGTTATTGTCTCTGGAACCATATGGAGCGCGGCAAATGGCGTGAAGCTGGATACCCAGTTTACTGGAGGCGTCATTTTAAAATATACCTACTCCGGGAAGGCGGATACCGGACAGATACAACAGAAAGTGGAGGATATCGCAGACAGAAGCGTCAGCGTCCAGACATCGGAAGATCCCTCTACAGGGGAGAAGAAACTGGTACTGACGCTGGCGGGAAAGAACGGGCTGTCTCCGGATCAGCAGAAGCAGATTCTCAATACGCTGAATAAAGGAAATGATAACCGGTTTCAGACTTCCGAGACGTATGCGGTGGAACCCTATATCGGAGCAAAGGCACTGAAGAATTCCGTCATAGCGATCATACTTTCTTTTCTTTTTATTATTGTATATATCCGCCTGCGCTTTTCTGCACTTGGAGGACTGGCAGCCGGGGTTACGGCGGTTCTGGCGCTTATGCATGATATCTGCATCGTGCTGTTCGTATTCGGGATATTCCGGATACCGCTGAATGATGCGTTTGTGGCAGTGACGCTGACGATTATCGGGTATTCCATCAATGATACGATCGTATTGTATGATCGGATCCGCGAGCACAGGAATACGATGAAAAGGAAAGGAACTCTGGCGGAACTGGTGGATCTTAGCACGACGGAAACTCTGGGACGGTCGATCAACACGGCATTTACCGTGATCCTATGTGCATTTATTATTCTGGCTGCCTCGATCGTCTACCAGATGGAGTCTATCACGAAGTTCTCCCTCCCGCTTCTTGCAGGGCTGGTATCGGGATGCTATTCGTCAATCTGCATCGCCGCGCCTCTGTGGGTATGGTGGGAAGAACAGGTTCAAAAGCGGAAGACAGGGATGAAAAGGAAATGAAGAATATAAAATTATTTTTTAGAAATCAGCCGCCGGGGCGGCTCATTGCATCGGGATTCGCGCTTGTAATCCTGCTGGGAGCATTCCTGCTTTTGCTTCCAGTTACCATAAAAGACGGAGCAGAAGTATCTGTGATCGATGCGCTCTTTACTTCCACCAGCGCTGTCTGCGTGACTGGACTGATCGCGACGGATATTGCGGATCATTTTACCGTATTCGGGCAGGCGGTGGTGGCGATCCTGATCCAGGTCGGAGGCCTGGGCGTCACATCGATCGGCGTAGGCCTGGTACTGGCGGCAGGCAAGCGGGTTGGCATTAAGAGCAGGGTGCTGGTCAAGGAAGCGCTGAACGTGGATACATACAAAGGAATCGTAAGGCTGGTGAAGGCAGTACTCATGATGACCCTGTGCTTTGAGGCGGGAGGGGCGCTTCTTAGCTTCCTGGTATTCAGCCAGGATTACGCGCCGCTGCATGCGGCGGGAATCAGCATCTTCCATTCCATCGCCGCTTTTAATAACTCGGGATTCGACATTCTGGGAGGGCTGCAAAACCTGATCCCCTATCAGGATGACGTTCTGCTGAATCTGACGACTTGTACGTTGATCATTTTTGGAGGCTTGGGCTTTCTGGTGATTCTGGACGTATTAAAGCGGAGACGGTTTCGCAGGCTGGCCCTGCACTCGAAAGTAGTGATCGCGACCAGCCTGGCTTTGCTGGCTGTCGGAACGGTCTCATTGAAGGCTACGGAAGATATTACATGGCTGGGCGCCTTCTTCCAGAGCGTTTCCGCAAGGACGGCGGGATTCTCCACGTACCCGATCGGACAGTTTACCAATGCGGGATTATTCGTCCTGTGCGTGCTGATGTTCATCGGCGCGTCGCCCGGCTCTACCGGAGGCGGCATCAAGACCAGTACCTTCTTCGTGATATTCCAGGAGATACGGGGCATGTGCGCGAAGAAGACGGTCCACGCCTTCCACCGGAGTATCTCCAGACAGAATGTTTCAAAGGCGTTTATGATCACGATTCTCTCTGGCACGGTCATAGGCATTGCGGTATTTTTGATGTGCATTCTGGAACCAGATTTCAGTTTCATGCAAATCTTCTTTGAAGTGATCTCCGCGTTTGGAACGGTGGGGCTTTCTACCGGAATTACGCCGGATCTAAGCGTGGCAGGGAAGACTGTGCTCATCCTGGTCATGTTTACGGGAAGAGTCGGGGCGTTCACCCTGCTGTCTATGTGGGTGAACCGGGCGGAGCCGAATGCCAGGTATTCAGAAGAAACAATATCAGTTGGATAATTAATGAGGTGAATGAATATGAGAAAAAAAGAAGAAACTGCATATGGAGTCATTGGACTTGGGCGATTTGGAGAGGCCTTGGCAATCATGCTGGCGCAGTCCGGAAAAGAGGTTATCGTGGTAGACCGGGATGAGAGTAAGATTAAGGAAATGCGCCAATACACGGAATGCGCTTTCGTGACCGAGAACCTAAGCGCGGAAACCTTAAAAGAGATCGGCATCCAGAACTGCGACGTGGTTATTATCTGCATCGGCGAGAAAGCGGATGTCAGCATATTGATCACCATGAGCGTGATTGAGATGGGAGTGCCAAGAGTGATCGCGAAGGCGTTCAGCCCGGAACAGGGAGCGGTATTGGAAAAGATCGGGGCAGAGGTGGTCTATCCGGAAAGGGATATGGCGCTGCGGCTTGGAAAAAGGCTGCTGTCAAATAGTTTTATTGATTTTGTCTCTTTGTGCGACAGCGTTGAGATCCGCCAGCTGCAGGCGCCGGAGAGTCTGCTGGGGCGTACGGTGGAAGAGACGCAGATGCGTCGCAAATACCGCCTCAATATTATCGCCATCGTAAGCGGAGACCATACAGAGATCGAGGTTATGCCAGATTACCGCCTCAAGCAGGGAGATATCATCGTGGTAATCGGGAAAGCAGAAAATATTGATACATTTGTCAACATAATTTAATGGGAAAGGAAGGTATTTTATGAGAAAGACGAAGATTGTCTGCACGCTGGGACCGGCCACGGATGAGGGGAACGTGCTGGAGCAGCTGATTCAGGAAGGGATGGATGTTGCCAGGTTTAATTTTTCGCATGGCACGCATGAGGAGCAGAAGGCGCGGCTGGACCGGTTAAAGGAATTGAGAACGAAGTATGACAGGCCCATCGCGGCGATGCTGGATACTAAGGGACCGGAGATTCGGATTGGCTGTTTTAAAGAGGGAGAGGCGGTTCTTGAAGAAGGACAGATATTTACGCTGGTATCCCGGAATGTGGAAGGAACCAGGGACTATGTCTCAATTACTTACAAGGAACTTTATAAGGATGTGAGCCCGGGAGATACCATATTGATCGATGACGGGCTGATCGAGATGGAAGTGAAGGAAATCTCAGGGGAGGACATCGCGTGCCTGGTGAGGAATGGAGGAAGGCTGTCTGATCAGAAGGGAGTCAATATACCGGGGACTGAGTTGAACATGGAGTTTCTCAGCAAAAAGGACCGGGCGGATCTGCTGTTTGGAATTCAGGAGGACTTTGACTTTGTAGCCGCCTCATTTACCCGCACTGCTGAAGACATCCGCGAGATGCGCCTGCTTCTGGATGAGAATGGCGGCAGGGACATCAATATTATTGCGAAGATCGAGAACCAGCAAGGGGTGGACCACATTGATGAGATTATAGAGGCGGCGGACGGCATCATGATCGCCCGAGGCGATATGGGCGTGGAGATCCCGCTGGAGCGTGTTCCGGTCATCCAGCAGACGATCATCAGAAAGGTATACTGTGCTGGAAAGCAGGTGATAACGGCAACCCAGATGCTGGATTCTATGATGGAGCATCCGAGACCCACCCGGGCGGAGACCTCCGATATCGCGAATGCAATATATCAGGGGACCAGCGCCATCATGCTGTCCGGGGAGACGGCAGCAGGAAAGTATCCGGTCAGGGCGCTTCAGACCATGGTAAGGGTGGCATCTTATATGGAGCAGAATATCAATTACAATGAGATATTTAAGAAGCGGGACCGGGCGGAAGACCCGGATATTACCAATGCGATCTCCCATGCCACCTGCATGACCGCAATGGATCTGAAAGCCAATATCATTCTGGCAGCCAGCGAAACCGGATTTACGGCCCGCATGATCTCCAAGTACCGTCCGGGCTGCATGATCGGGGGGTGCTCCAGTTCCCGGAAGGTATGCCGCCAGCTCAATATGTCCTGGGGAATCTATCCCCTCTATACCAAGGAGGAATACAGTTCGGAGATTCTGTGCCTGCGGGCAATGGAGGCGGCAAAACGCCACGGGCTCGTAGAAGATGGGGATAAGATCGTATTTACAGGCGGAGTGCCGCTTGGAATTCCGGGAAAGACGAATCTGATCCGGGTCTGCATCGTGGGAGAGTAGAAGAAGGCTTAAGCCTTGCGTATTTATAACTGGCAATTCCGTCTCAAAACAAGTATAATTGTACCATACGATATCCGCGGGCGTGCAGGAGGCCCGCGGCACCAAGGAGGAACGATTTCATGAAGATAGAAATGGGAGAATCATTATTCTCTTCCTGGCTTCGCCATGAAGAGGAGTTGGAGCGGCTGATGAAGCTTGTGGACGGGCATTTCCATACCCAATATCGATATAGCATTTTCAAGCAGAACAGTTCTCTTGTACAGATCATCCAGCAGGGAGAGTGCGACCTTCGGTGGATCAAAAGCCATCAGAAATAGGGGAGTCGCAGAACTATGACAATACAGCAGTTAAGATATGTGATAAAAATCGTAGAGTGCGGCTCGATCACGGAAGCGGCGCGGCAGCTCTTTATATCCCAGCCCAGCCTTTCGGCGGCAGTGAAGGAATTGGAGACGGAACTAGGGATTGAGATCTTCCACCGGACAACCCGGGGAATCACGCTGTCTGCCGACGGTACGGAATTCCTGTCCTATGCCCGGCAGATCCTGGAGCAGACCCAGCTGCTGGAACAGCGGTATCTGAATAAGAAGCCCTCCAAGCAGCTGTGCTCGGTATCCACCCAGCACTACGCCTTTGCGGTCAATGCTTTCGTCAACCTGATATCCGGCATTGATGCCAACGAGTATGAGTTTACGCTGCGGGAGACCAGGACCTATGAGATCATAGAGGACGTGGCGAACTTCAGAAGCGAGATTGGAATCATCTATTTCAGCGGCTTTAATGAACGAGTCATGCAGAAACTCTTGAAAGAGAACCATCTGATATTCCATCCGCTCTTCGAAGCCAGTCCCCATGTATTCATCAGTTCTTCCCATCCTCTTGCAGGGGAGGAATCCGTCACTCTGGAGGATCTGGATGATTACCCCTTCCTGGCATTTGAGCAGGGCACCTATAATTCCTTCTATTTTTCCGAAGAGATTCTCAGTACAGCGCCCCACAAGAAGACGATTCATGTCAGCGACAGGGCTACCTTGTTCAATCTGCTGATCGGCCTCAATGGATATACCATCTGTTCAGGGGTGCTTAACAGCAACCTGAACGGCGACAATATCGTTTCCGTGAAACTGGAAACGAACGAGTGGATGCGGGTTGGCTTTATCTGCGGCAATAAGGTCCACTTAAGTTCCATGGCCCGGGGCTATATTGCGGAACTAAAGAAACTGATTGCGGAAAATGGATTCACTCTTCTGTCATAAGACAGCCGCTATGCAGCCAGCAATTGGTGGATGGCTTCATAGATTCTGGCGGCTATGTACGGGTTATTCATGGTATAGAGGTGGATGCCGTCAACCCCATGAGTGATCAGATCCACGATCTGGTCTATCGCGTAAGCGATGCCTGCGTCGCGCATGGCATCCGGATTATGCTCGTAGCGTTCCATCATGGCTGAGAACTTGTGGGGAAGGGTGACGCCGCACAAAGAGACCATCCGTTCAATCTGCTTTTTATTGGTCACCGGCATGATCCCTGCTTCGATGGGAACCTGGATGCCTGCCAGGGAAGCCCGCTCACGGAAGCGGTAAAAATAATGGTTGTCAAAGAACAGCTGAGTGATCAGATGGCTTGCGCCTGCATCGACTTTCGTCTTCAGATTCTTGATATCGTCGAAGATATCCGCAGATTCCTGGTGGCCTTCCGGATAGCAGGCACCCAGGACATTGAAGTCTCCATGCTCTTTGATAAAGGCGATCAGATCGCTGGCATGACGGAAGTCTCCAGGCACATAGCCGCATGAAGGCACATCGCCCCGCAGAGCCAGGATGTTCTCGATGCCTGCCTCCTTGAAATCGGACAGCTGGCGGCGTACATCGGATTTTGTCAGGCTGATGCAGGGCAGATGAGCCACGCTTTCTATGCCGTATTCATTTTTGATCCGGGAGGCAATCTCCAAGGTCGCCTTGCAGTTCTCACTGCCGCCAGCGCCGTAGGTGACGCTGATAAAATCAGGATTTAAGTCTTTCAGGCTGTCTATAGTCTTGTAGATCGTATCAACAGGATTCGTCCGCTTTGGGGGAAATACTTCAAAGGAGAGGACAGATTTATTCTGGAAAAGTTCGGTTGTCTTCATATCAGTTATTCCTTTCGTCTGTGTTGAAACATATAATATCAAAGAATTTTAAGATAGGAAAATATAAAAAAATTATCGGTTGACATAGGAAAAGACTATAACCCTTGAAGAAATCAGGGACATGTGAGATTATGAGATATAGAGAAAGAACTGGCAAGAAACTTGTGGGAAGAGGTAGAACGTGGATAAGAAAGGTAAGAAATCAGAGCATATAATCAAAGAAGTATACCCCGATTCCATTGCAGAAGAGATGGAGATTGAGTCCGGGGATGTGCTTCTTGCGATTAACGATACTTCGATACAGGACGTATTTGACTATAGATATCTGATCAAAAATGAATACATCGAGGTGCTGATCCGAAAGCCGGACGGGGAGGAATGGCTGCTGGAGATTGACAAGGACTATGACGAGGATCTTGGATTGGAATTCGACAATGGTCTGATGAGCGAATACCGCACCTGCAGCAACAAGTGCATCTTCTGCTTTATCGACCAGATGCCGCCAGGCATGCGAGAGACCTTGTATTTTAAGGACGATGATTCCAGGCTTTCATTCCTCCAGGGGAATTATATCACGCTTACGAATATGAAGATGGAGGATATCCAGCGTATTGTCAAGATGCATCTGGCGCCGATCAACATATCCATCCAGTCCACCAATCCAGAACTTCGCTGTAAGATGCTGCACAACCGTTTTGCCGGGGAGAAGCTTCAGTTTCTGGATGTCTTATATGAGAATCATATCGAGATGAATGGACAGGTGGTAGCGTGCAAGAACGTAAATGACGGGCCGGAGCTAGAGCGGACGATTGACGATCTGTCCCGGTATCTTCCCTTTATGAGGAGCGTATCCGTAGTTCCGGCGGGAATCACCAAGTATAGGGACGGGCTTTTCCCTCTGGAACTGTACGACAAAGAGGAGGCGGGCGCGGTCATAGACATGATCGAGAGCCGGCAGCAGAGATATTATGAGGAATACGGCCTTCATTTCATCCATGCCAGCGATGAGTGGTATATCACAGCACAGAGAGAGTTCCCCGAAGAAGAGCGGTACGACGGATATATCCAATTGGAAAACGGGGTGGGCATGATGCGCATGTTCATCAATGAATTCCAGGAAGAATTGAAAGAAGTCCTTGCCGGAGAGGCATATACGATGTTAAAGGAAGGCCTAGAGCGGACGATCACGATAGCCACAGGAAAACTGGCATTTCCGACGGTCAGGGATTTCGCCCGGCAGCTGATGGAAGCGTTCCCGGGACTTACGATTCATGTATATGCCATTCGGAATCATTTCTTCGGAGAGACGATTACCGTCTCCGGATTGATCACCGGACAAGACTTGGTGACGCAGTTAAAGGAGCAGAAAGAGCATGGCGAGGATTTGGGAGATACGCTGCTGATACCATCCAATATGCTAAGAAGCGGCGAGCAGGTATTCCTGGATGACCTGACGGTGGAAGACGTAGAAGCGGCACTTGAGATGAAACTGACGGCGGTGGAGCCGGGAGGCAGGGAATTCATTGATGCCATTCTCTATCCAGATTATGAGATGGATAGGAACAATGAAAACTTTGTCTATATCCAGGCATATGATAAAGCTGGACAATAACCGGATCATGAAACAATAGAGTTGTTGGAAAAGAGGCGGGATATTCCTGCATTCTGATCAACCAGTTCGGGGAGGGCGCATTGCCGATCGTAGTAGTTGTGGAAGTGGGTTTACCATTTATAAGTTCGTAAAGTGTCTGCAGAAACGTTTTGGAATGATTGAGGGTAGCTTGATGTGACGGTTAATCATATTAGCAGATAGAGTGAGTAAATGCCTTGTGTGGTTCGATTGAGGCGAACTGTGCAAGGTGTTTCTTTTTTGGCTGATTATATCACATATACTTATTTGGATATTCAATATGTTTTATCAAATATGTGAATTAACGATTGGCATTCCATGTACATTTATGGGACTATTAGACCATAAGAGTAACTACAACAGCAAAGGAGAATAGCAAATGAATAAGAAGGCAATCAGTATCCTGTTGTGTTTCGGAATGTGTATAACGATGCTTGCAGGATGTAATCAAAAGGATTCTTCGAAAGAAACCGAGGAACAGTCAAGTAAAGATGAAAAAGTGATCAAAGTAGGATGTGAAGCGACAACACCTGGGTGGATTCAGACCGATAAAAAGGGTGAGTTATCTGGTTATGATTATGATGTATGGACAGAAATCGGTGAAAGAACAGGGTATAAGATTGAATATAAGATCATGGAATGGGATGGGATGTGGTCTATGTTTGATGATGGAAGATTGGATTCCATAGGAGAACAGATCTCTTATACGACGGAGAGGGCCCAGAAATATAACATGTCAGAGCCATATGCATACAATATTTATTCTTTGCTGTGTGCAAAGGATAACGGAGAACTACAGTCCATGGATGATCTAAAAGATGGCATGACAATTGCATGTGAATCTAATACCAGTGATGAGATTGTGCTAAAGGCTATTGAAGATGAATACGGTGTAACACTAAAGCCAACCTATTTTGATGGAATGTCTGTACAGGAGGTTGCCCTTGGAAGATGTGACTTATGGCCGAGAGCGAGGACTTCTTGTGAAACAACGATTGAGGAAGTTGATAATCTTAAAATATTAGGAGACACCAACCGTGTAGAAACAAATATTTATCCATTTGCCAAGACGGATGAAGGAAAAGAATTATGCGGTATGGTTTCGAAAACAATTAAAGAGATGAAGGCTGATGGAACATTAAAGAAGTTATCAGAGAAATGGTTTGATACGGATATTACTGTTCAGCCTGAGAATACGGAAGTTCTGGAGTAATTAAAGAGGGGAAACGCGACTATGGATTGGGTATTTACAGGTGATTTACTGGAAGCTATGATGAAAGCCCTTCCAGTAACATTATCTTTGACGGGGATTTCGTTTACATTAGCATTGGTATTGGCAATTTTAATTGCTATAGTAGAATATTTTAAAGTACCAATTTTGGATAGGATATTTTCATTGTATGTTTCCTTTTTTCGTGGCACACCTTTGATTCCGCAATTGTTTCTTCTATATTTTGGAATTCCTACGTTTGTACCGGCATTAAGGAATGTATCAGCATACTCTGTTTGTGTTGTGGGTTTGACGTTAAATTCAGCGGCATATATGAAAGAAGTGGTCAGAGGATCACTTCTTTCTGTTCCAGAAGGGCAAAAAGAGGCGGCATTAGCGCATGGAATGTCTTCAATGCAGACAATGTTCCGGATCGTTCTGCCTCAGGCGGCAAGGGTGGCAATTCCATCATTATTTAACAATCTTGTTGATATTGTTAAGGGCACATCAATGGCATTTACTATAGGAGTAATTGAAATCACAGCAGCGGCAAATTTAAGAGCGGCAGTAACATTTAATTATTTTGAAGCATATATGGTTCTTATGCTCTTATATTGGGTTATCATCCTGATTCTTGAAAGATTTGAAACTGTAATAGAAAAATATTTTGAAAAGACACGCACGAGATAGGAAGATTAAAAAGAATGGATTGCAAAGAAAAAATGGATACGACAAATACGAAGCATATGGTAGAAATTAGAGATCTTCATAAGCGGTTTGGCGATTTGGAGGTTTTACGGGGGATTAATCTTAACATAAAAAAGGGAGAGGTTGTTGCAATTATAGGCTCATCAGGTACTGGCAAATCAACACTGCTTAGATGTCTGAACTATCTGGAAAAACCGGATAAAGGAAGAATTACGATTGGAGATATAGCAATAGATGCAGAAAAGTGTACAAAAAAAGAAGTTCAAAGGCTTAGGAAACACTCGGCAATGATTTTTCAGAGTTATAATCTATTCTTGAATAAGGATGTGTTGCATAATGTGATGGAGCCTTTGATTTCTTCGTTAAGGATGAATGGAGAAGATGCCAGAAAAAGGGCACTGTATTATCTTGAGCAGGTTGGTATGGGCGGTAAGACGAAACAATATCCCGCAACACTTTCTGGAGGTCAACAACAACGAGTCGCAATTGCGCGCTCTCTTGCAGTTCTGCCAAACATTTTACTGTTGGATGAGCCTACCTCAGCATTAGATCCGGAATGGGTGCAAGAGGTTCTGGAAGTGATTAGAGATTTGGCATCCAAACACTTTACAATGATTATCGTAACGCATGAAATGACATTTGCTAAGGAGGTAGCAAATCGGATTGTCTTTATGGACAATGGAATTATAGTTGAAGAAGGTACACCGGAAGAGATCTTTAGACATCCAAAGAACTTAAGAACAAAAGATTTCTTAAAGTTAAGTAAGCCAGATGAGTTTACAATTATTCATTCCATGCAGTTTGAAGCAATGCTGCCAATGTTTATTCGTACGGGATTAGAATATAGCCTGGAGGAAAAGGCGCCAGAGGGCTTATTGACTTGTATTGAAGTTATTGAAAGAGAGACAGGGAATCGTGTTGGTGGTGCTGCA
The DNA here is from genome assembly GCF_004295125.1 of [Clostridium] scindens ATCC 35704. Classification (NCBI taxonomy): domain Bacteria; kingdom Bacillati; phylum Bacillota; class Clostridia; order Lachnospirales; family Lachnospiraceae; genus Lachnoclostridium; species [Clostridium] scindens. Next base: position 1,402,948 of record NZ_CP036170.1, read on the forward strand.
CTGGCATATGCACATGATGTGTTTATTATAAAGGCGGTTGCCATAGAGCAGGCATATCAAGGAAAGGGACTTGGAACAATGGTGGTAAAGGATGCGATCAAGGAGGCGCAAGGCAGAGGGGCTGTGAAGATATTCCTTGTTGCAAAAGTACCCGAATTCTATAAAAAGCTTGGGTTTCAAGTAGTTGACCAACAAAGTGCATCAGATATATCTACCTGTTATTTGTGTTCGAGATATCACAATGGTTGTGATTCGGAGATTATGATGAAAGAGATATAGGTATCAATCAATGAGGAACTCACTGCATTTTTCCGGGAGTGTGACAAAGTACCGGCACGCAAAAACAACCTTCAGGATGCATGCCGGAGCCTTGCCGTGCCATTCTTATCGCATAAACTGATTGATTACATGAAGCACGCCGTCTTCGTCGTTGGACTTTGTGACAAAATCCGCCTTTTCCAATACGGCAGGCTGTGCATTGGCCATGGCGACGCCAAGTCCGGCCGTCTCGATCATTGTGATATCGTTGTATCCATCGCCGCAGCAGATCATCTCATCCGCCGTAAGGCCGCTGCTGGTCAAAAGGCGGAGAAGCGAATGGGCCTTATCGATGCCAGAAGGCATGATCTCCAGAAAGAACGGATCGGAGCAGTATACGCTTAAGTAAGAGCGAAAACGGGCGATGATCTTCTTCTGAATCTTGCTTATGACAGCAGAATCGCCGGTAATCAGGAACTTGTTCGGCGCTTCTTTGATATGAGAAAGGAAGTCGTCAACCCGGATAATGGGCATATGATTGATGCGCGATTCCAGTTCCGTATACTTATTAGGGCAGATGCCGGAGATCAGGGCGTCCGGCGTATAGGTGACAAGATCCAGCCCCTGATCCTTATATTCCAAGACCATGTCATATATGGGCTTGGCGCAGTCCATCGGGAGCGTCTTGTTGTATATGATTTCTTTGGTCTGGCAGTTGGTAATGCGCCCTCCGTTGAAGGAGAGAATGTAACTGCCGTAATCCCCAAGGCGAAGCTGCTCGGCAAGAGGGGCCACGCCATTGGTGGGGCGTCCGCTCGCCAGAACTACTTTCTTTCCCTGTTCTTGTATTTCGATCAATGCCTTTAATGTCGGCTCTGATATCTCTTTGCTTGAGTTGGTAAGTGTTCCGTCCAGATCCAGTGCCAGAATCTGATAATTCATAATTGTACTCCTGTAATATCTTTATCTGTATATTTTGGTTCTATATATTTTTCAGCGCTTCCACGATCGTTGTCAGATCCATGCCATGGGAGGCTTTGACCAGTACGTTGTCGCCGTCTTTAATGAGATCTTTCATGGCATCCAGAAAGTCCGCCTTGTTCTCGAACCAAAGTCCCCGGGTAGAGGAAGAACCGTTTGTGGCGCCGTCTACCAGTTCCTTTGCCAGGTGGCCGATCCCGCATACCAGGTCGATGCCGTGGGCAGCAGCGTATTCGCCTACTTCCCGGTGAAGTACTTTCTCGTTATTTCCAAGTTCGCCCATGTTGCCAAGGACGGCAACTTTTCGTCCAATGGCCATATCCAGAACGTCGATAGCGGCCTTCATGGATACCGGATTGGCATTGTAGCAGTCGTCCAGGATGATCAGGCGATCCGTCTTGATGATGTTGTTGCGTCCCGGGATGGAAGGCAGCCCTTCGATTCCGGCCTTGATCTCTTCGGAAGTCAGATGAAGGGTATAGCCTACTGCCGCGCCTGCCAATGCATTGGAGATCATGTGGGTGCCTGGCAGGGGAACGACGCATTCAAAGGAGTATTCATCCGGCAGATGGATCGTGCAGGAGGTTCCTCTAAGCCCCATGGGCTGGATATTGTCAGCATAGAACTGGCAGTTATCTCCAAGTCCGAAAAGTATAGGAGTGGCGCCTTTGATTGGGCCAGCCTGCGAGAGAAGGTCATCGTCTCCGTTAAATATGATGGTTCCGCCATCCTTCATATCCTGAATCATCTTCGACTTCTCCTGGAGAATGCCTTCGCGGGTCTTGAAGAATTCCAGGTGCGCAACGCCGATATTGGTAATGACGCAGATATCCGGGCTGGCAACCGAAGAGAGGCGGCGCATCTCGCCGAAATGGTTGACGCCCATTTCCAGTATGGCCACCTGATGATCTTCGTTCAATTCAAAGATTGTAAGAGGAAGTCCCCACTCGTTATTGAAGTTGCCAATGGTCTTGTGTACCTTATATTTCTGGGCGACTACAGAAGCGATCATCTCTTTGGTGCTTGTCTTTCCCACGCTTCCGGTAATTCCCACAACCTTGACGTCAAAGGAATCCCGGTACAGTTTGGCAATATCAAGAAGCGCTTGTCCGGTGGATTCTACCAGGATGTAAGAGAAATCCGTATCTCCAAGGTCTTCGTGGGAAATGACGCATAATGCGCCTTTTTCTATAGTATCAGGGATGAACTGATGGGCATTGACATTCTCGCCGTCTATTGCGACGAACAGATAATCCTTCTGTACCTTCCGACTATCGATCACTACTCCTCCTACTTCCCTGCCCAGCTTGCTTTCGTCTCCGTGATAGACGCCTTTACAGGCTTTGGTAATGTTTTCTAGGGTAAGGTTCTTCATTTTCCTTGTCCTCCTTATTTTGTGAAAATACGACCAGGCCTCTGCCCCAAGGGCAAAGACCTGACAGTTTCTAGTCTTGGTAGCGTGTTTTCATGGATTCTTCAATAATTAACTCGCACAGGTCGCCATAATCCACTCCGATGGCTCTGGCTGATTTGGGAATCAAACTGGCCGGAGTCATGCCTGGCAGGCCGTTCATTTCCAGACAGTAGAACTTTCCATCCGTCTCATCGACAATGAAGTCGGCGCGGGCATAGACATCCATGTGCAGCACCCGAAAAGCCTTCTCGCCCGCACGCTGGATCTTTGCCTGAGTCTTATCATCCAGGGATACCGGCGGACAGAGTTCCTGAGCGCCGCCGTCCTGATACTTATTCTCGTAATTGAAGATTCCGTCTTTTGGAATGATCTCGATCAGCGGAAGGGCCTTTCCTGCGATGATGCTGCAGGCATACTCACGTCCTTTGATATAAGGCTCGATGACGACTTCGTCTTCGTGATTTACATCAAAGGAGCAGCGGATGGCTTCCCGATATTCCTCCTCTGTATGAACAATATATACTCCGATGCTGGAACCGCCGGAACATGGCTTTATGACAAGCGGCAGGTAGTAGCCCAGCTTCTCAAGGGGAGTATCCTTGGTGTTACGGTTCAGGGAAGTGCCTCTTGGCGTAGGCACGCCGGAACGCTTGAAGATCTGCTTGGCAACCAGTTTATCCATGGACAGGGCACAACCAAAGGAATTGGGACCTGTATACTTGATTCCAAGAATATCGAAAGTTGCCTGGAGTTTCCCATTTTCTCCAACAGAGCCGTGAAGCCCCATAAATGTTATGTCAGCAATACGGCATAGGTCGATAACATTCGGGCCAAGGTAACAGTCGGACTGGTCCGGGCGCGAAGCCCTCAGCGCTTCAAGGTCAGGCGTGGTAGTCTTGATGCCCTCTGCGATCTCAAGCCCGCCGCCAGGCAGGTCGAATACCTCTTCCAGTTTATCGGGATCATAAGGTAATCCGAAGAACACATCCAGCAGATATGCCTTGTGCCCTTTTTCTCTCAGAGTTCTGCAAATACCGGCGCCTGATATGAGCGACACGTCGCGTTCAGGGCTGAGTCCTCCTGCTAAAACAATAATTTTCATAAATAATAGTCTCCTTCTAGTCTGTCATGCTCATTTGATCCAACAAGGATTTCTTCACTTCATAAAGCTTAGGGGATAGATCCACGTATACTTGATGCGGATAGAAGAGACGCTTGGTCTCATCCCACAGTGTCTTCTTTTCATTCCTGCAGTATTCGGCGATCTCCATTACTGACGGAGACTTGTATATGCACGCTCCATTCTTGAATACCGGTACCAGAATCTCGCGCATGATGTAAGAGCCGCCCGAAAGCTTCGTCTTTTTCCAAGTCTCGATGGGATCGAAGAGAAGCATATCCTCATCCGTGTTAAATGTCTCGCCAACGAAGCAGATCAAGTCGGCTTTTACTTTGCCTGTTGTTTTATCATATATCCGATAGATGGTTTTGTTACCAGGATTGGTAATTTTTTCTGTATTTTCCGATATCTTTATCTTAGGCTCGAATGCGCCATCCTCCTCTGACTGGATGGCAGCAAGTTTGTATACGCCGCCGAAAGAAGGGCAGTCCTTGGAAGTGATCAGGTTTGTTCCAACGCCCCAGGAATCAATGGCAGCGCCCTGCATCTTCAAGTCATGGAGCAAGTACTCGTCCAGATCATTCGAAGCGCAGATGGATGCATCGGCAAACCCTGCCTCGTCAAGCATCTTGCGGGCTTCTTTGGAAAGATAGGCAAGGTCGCCGCTGTCTAAGCGGATGCCATACTTCTTAAATGGCTTTCCAGCCTCTTTAAACTCCTGGAATACCCGGATTGCATTTGGGACTCCGGACTTTAATGTATCATAGGTATCTACCAGAAGAGTACAGTTATCCGGATACATATCCGCATAGTTCTTGAAAGCAGTATATTCATCCGGGAAACTCATAATCCAGCTGTGTGCATGGGTTCCCATAACCGGAACATCAAAGAGCTTGCCAGCAAGAACATTAGAGGTTCCTACGCATCCGCCGATCATAGCGGCCCTTGCTCCATACAGGCCTGCGTCCGGCCCCTGCGCCCTTCTTAATCCAAATTCCATGATACCATCGCCATTGGCGGCAAATACCACGCGGGAGGTCTTGGTGGCGATCAGAGACTGATGGTTGATAATGTTCAAAATTGCCGTCTCTACCAGCTGTGCTTCCATAATCGGCGCAATTACCTTTAGGATGGGCTCTTTTGGGAAGATTACCGTTCCCTCGGGAATCGCGTAGATATCTCCGCTGAAATGGAACCCGCTCAAGTAATGCAGGAAGTCTTCGTTGAAGATTCCCAAGCCTCTTAAGTAGTCAACGTCCTCATAGGTAAAGTTCAGATTCTTGATATAATCAATGACCTGATCAAGCCCGGCGCAAACAGAATAGCCGTTGTTGCTGGGATTCTGGCGGAAGAATACATCGAATATGACCTTCTCGTTCTGTCCCTTTGCGTAATATCCTTGCATCATCGTTAATTCATACAAGTCTGTCAGCAAAGTTAGATCTTGTCTGTTCATTTCTCTTTAATACTCCTTTTTATCTGGCAGTGTAACCAACTGCATTATAATTATGAATGTAAATTCCGTTATATTATAGCACTTGAACGGTAAAATGTAAAAGAAAAAAGTAGACCTTGTAGAACAGTTTGATTCATACTATAATAATAAAACAAGTATGAAAGAAAATAAGGAGGAGTCGGAAATGACCCCAGTTTATGAAGTAAGGACAAAACATACAGAGCAAGTTCTGAAAGATTTTATCTCATTTAAAGAAGCTGAAAGGAATGCGCATATCACTTTCCGTATCGTGATGCTTGGTATCTGCGACGTTACCCTGGCGTATCTGGGAAAGGGATCTGCGTTGACCTATATATTCGGGATCCTGGCAGTTCTGACATTTGCGTTTGCGCTGGCAAGAAAGCCTATCGGCGTACGCCGGCTGGCTAAGGCAGACAAGAATTATCAGAACCAGAGCGAGATACACTTTATCTTTGGAGAGAGCGAATTTCGGATAGAGAATCCGGATGCAGGGGATCCGCAGAGGGTCAAGTATGGAGAAGTGGCGTTCATGTATACGGATAACAAGTACTATTATATTAATGTTAACAACGAAGACATGCATATGATTCCCAAGGAAGATTTCACGCTTGGCAGTCCAGAAGGATTCTACGATTTTATCATGGATAAGACCGGAAAGCAGCTGAAGCCTTTGAAACTTACCTGGAAGATGAAGACCAGCATACTAAAGCAGGCATGGATGGAAGTCCAGAGCCAGAAGAATACAGATAAGAAATAGGACAAGATGGCAAAGAACCAGACGCTTATACAAGCGCCTGGTTCTTTTTGATTGTTTCTAATATGATATCCTGGCAATAGTCCCCGATATGCTTGCGGGTCTCCTTGTCGAGATCCTTTGGATAGATCGGCTTGCCATATTCCAGGATTACGTGCACCTTCTTGATTCTCGGAAACTGCTTCTCGAAGATGGAGATGGTGTTGTTCATGGACATGGGAACGATCGCGCACCCGGTCTTCTCGGCAATCTTAAAAGAGCCGTTATGGAAGGGAAGGATGCTGAGTTCCTCGCCGTCATTGCGGGTTCCTTCCGGAAAGATACAGATAGAGACGCCTTTCTTTACATAATCAATGGCAGTCAGGATCGTCTTAAGGCCTTCCTTCGGGTTATCCCTGTCAAGGAAAAGACAGTACAGCCGCTTCATCCAGTCCCGCAGCAGGGGATACTTAAGCATCTCCTTCTTGGCAATATATCCGGTGAGCCTTTGGCAGCGGGAATAAGTAAGCAGAATGTCAAAGTAACTTCTATGGTTGCCGATAAAAAGCACGGGCTCATCCGGAATATTCTCCTCGCCAATCACGGTCACATGCACGCCGGATATTTTAAGAATCACCTTAAAAGCCCATTGTACCATCCGCAGGCTTTGGTAATCGCAGGCCTTCTTATTGAATTTTCCAATTAGCCACTCGACTCCGAGCACGGGTATTCCAAGTACCAGGTAAAGACCTAAGAATAGAACTACAAATATAAATCTTATCATCCGTATAACCTCTCAATCCAGATATTTTAGTCATAGAATAATTATCCTCCATACGGAAAAAGATGTAAAGGACAAAACTAATATTTCTCAGGTTTTCGGAAAAAAGTCTTCTGAAGGAAGCCCATCAGCCTCATGCTCAGGAGGAATTCGGTCATTCCGCCTTTCTGACAGTGACGTGCGGACGTCTCAACCAGGGCGTCGACCACCTTCTCCGTGCGATCCCGCAGTTCCCCGGTCAGATGCGCGGTCAGGGGCTCTGTTGCCAGGGTCAATTCTGAGAAATGGTAGTAAGGGTTAGCGGCCATATAAAGGAAGGTGTCGTAACTAAAGCGGCACTGTTCTACCTTCATGGGCCCGTCTCCCGGAAAGAACTGGAAATAATGGTAAGCGCCCAAGCACATAAGCGTCCCCCGGCTAACCGGATATTCCCGGGTGTTGACTACAATCTTGCCGTTACTGTCGCGGAAATACAGCAGGGTGATGCCGCTGTTCTTTTTCAGGACCGTCTGCGATGTAACGATCTTGCTTACGGCAGTCACCGGAAACTGGAAGTCTTCTTTGGAGTAGTATTTCGCGCTTGCAAAAAGCGGCGGGTAATTGATGGAGTTTTTAGACTTTGTCATTGGTTTTCACCTCCCCGGTTGAGACTTCGGTATTCGCCAGGCGTCATCTGATAGAGTTTATGAAAGGCCCTGGAAAAGGAGCGGCTGCAGTTGAATCCCACATTAACCGCAATATCCAGCACCGGAAGATTCGTGGTAAGCAGAAGGGCGGCAGCATGCCGCAGCCTGGTAAGGACGGTGATGTCCTTGTAGGAAGCGCCGAATTTCTCCTGGACCAGTTCCCGGATAACGCTCTCGGACAGATAAAGGGATTTGGAGGTATCCTTGATGTCGATGGGAGATGAAAAGCTTGCATAGGAGTGATTCAGCACATCCATCAGCATCTGACTCATGATCATGCCCCGGTATACTTTCTCCCCGCTCTCCAGCATCTGCTTGCGGTATTCCAGAGGCGTCGTCCCAGTATATTTCTTAAAGATGCGATAAAAGGCAACTTCCGAGGAGAATCCGGAATGCTCGGCCACGTACGACAGTGACATATCTTCGTAGAGAAGCGCGCCGGAAGCAATGTTTACCCGTACGCGATTCAGCGTGTGGGCAAAGTTGTAGCCGCTGATATTGCGCAGTTCCCGGTTCAGCGTAGAGGCGCTGGTAGAGAAGCGCTCAGCCACGCTCTCGGCCGTAATGTCCTCGGCAAAATGGGAGCCGATATAAAGAGTTGCCTGCCATCCAAGAGGCCAGTCCCGGCTCTGGTCTTCCTGGTTTTGACGGATACTGTGCTTGATGAAAAAGTATGAAAACTGTCCGAGAATAGAGACCTTTATCAGGGAACTGCCAGGGTCGAAGCAGGAATCTTCCTTTTCAAATTCATCGTATAAATCCCGGATCTTTTGCAGATATTCTCCTTCCAGCCGGATAACGGGGAGGGCGACCATAATGGCATCCACCGTATCAGGGCTTGGCTCCCTGAGCGCCAGAAAGGAAGAGAGCGGATAGTCATACACGCAGATGGACAACTCAAGGGGATCGTCGGAATCCGCCTTGATCGTGAACGTGTGGTACGACTGAAGCCAGACGAAGGTACCCTGTTCAAATGGGAATTCTACGCCATTGATCGTGATTGTGCCGCGTCCGGAATTCACCAGTATGAACAAGGATTCGTTCTCACAGATGGGCGGGGTGATGTCGCTGATGGTATGCTTCTGCAGGCGCAGATATTTGTCCTTTCCGGTAAAGACCGAATGGACAGGGCTGCCACATATCGGCCTGGATTTTATTGTGTTTGGCATGGTTATGCTCCTTCCTTAACTAGGCGAGTCTGAAAATTATGTGAGAAGTTACAATTCTGATAGTATTATAGCACGTTTTGTCCCTTAATCAATTAGATATTACCAACAAAAAGTAATCTTTACTATTGTAAGATGCCACGAAATTATCCGATATTGTAACAGGTAAAAATGTTAAAGTTATATCAAGCAAAAGAAGAAAATGTTGAAAAAATGTACAAATAGCACGTAGAAAAGATATTAAGCATTAAGAAAATGCACAAAAAATCAACGTGTGAGAGGGAGGGAAAGGAGTTGAAGCGTGACTTTTTTAACAAGTTTAATTTGGGGACATCGAACTTTGTCACGCCGGGAAAACAGTTGGAATACGTTTCGGAATGCAAGCCAGATTCTACTGCGGTCATCTGCTTAGATAAAGAACAGAACTGTTCCGTTATTACCTGGCATCAGCTGCACGTCTATTCCAGCCAGCTGGCATGGTACCTTATAGAAAACGAGATCGGCCCGGGGTCGATCGTACTTACAATGTTTCCAAACAGCATTGAGCACATTATAGCGGTATTTGCTATCTGGAAGACGGGCGCCTGCTATATGCCCATGTCCTATAAGGCGGCGGAATCCGAGATCAGGGAGGCCTGCGATACCATCCACCCGAATGCGGCTTTTGCGGAATGCAAGATTCCAGGATTAAAATTCTGCCTTAGCGCAGACGAGATATATGAGGCAATGGAAGGAAGATCCAAGGAGATGCCTTCGGACCGGCTGGCCAATCCGAACATGATATCCTTATCAGGCGGAACCAGCGGAAAGATGAAGTTCATTCGTCAGAACCTTCCATGCGGGCTGGATGATGAGACGATCAGAAGCTGGTCTTTCATGTCTGGAATGGGATTTGAGCAGCGCCAGCTGCTGGTAGGCCCGCTGTTTCATGGCGCGCCTCACTCCGCGGCGTTTAATGGACTGTTCATGGGCAATACCCTGGTACTGACCAGAAACCTTTGCCCGGGAAATATCCTGAACATGATTAAGAAATATAAGATTGAATTTATACAGATGGTGCCGACCTTGATGAACCGGCTTGCCAAACTGGAGGGAGTCGGAAAAGAAGACTTCGCATCCCTGAAGGCGCTATGCCATACAGGGGGCGTCTGTTCTCCCTGGCTTAAGCAGATCTGGATCGACCTGCTGGGACCTGAAAAGATCTATGAGATGTATTCCATGACTGAATGCATCGGCCTTACCTGTATCCGGGGAGACGAGTGGGTGAAGCATCCGGGAAGCATCGGCCGGCCGGTGGGCGACTGCAAGGTGTCTATCCAGGATGAGAATGGAAGGGAAGTTGCGCCTCTTGAGATTGGCGAGATCTATATGACGGCGCCAGCCTCTTATCTGGTTACCGAGTACATCAATTGGGAGCCGCTGGAAGTGAAAGAGGGAGGCTTCCGAAGCGTAGGGGATATCGGCTACGTGGATGAGCAGGGCTATCTGTACTTTTCTGACCGGCGCAGCGACATGCTGGTATCAGGCGGAGAAAACGTGTTCGCCACCGAAGTCGAGACAGCGCTTTTGAGATATAAGGATATCCTGGATGCTGTAGTGGTAGGGATACCGGACGAAGATATGGGGCGAAGGCTCCACGCGGTTATTGAGTCAGGGAAAGAGATACCCGCAGAGGAACTGAAAACGTTCCTTGGACAGTATCTGACTCCATACAAGATACCAAAGACATTCGAGTTCGTAAGGAGCATACGAAGGGGGGACAATGGAAAGGCCGACAGGAAGCGGATCCTGGAAGATTGTATTGCCCGCGGGGTATGATTCTAAAAATGCAAAGAAAACAAATTATATAAAGGAGGAGTAACAAAATGAGTTACGAAGCACTTTTTTCACCATTCAAGGTCAGAGGACTGGAACTTAAGAACCGTATCGTCCTGCCTGGAATGAACACCAAGATGGCAAAGAATAAGCACGACATTGGCGAGGATATGATAGCCTACCATGTTGCCAGGGCAAAAGCGGGATGCGCGTTAAATATATTTGAATGTGTAGCCTTATGTCCGGCGCCTCACGCTTATATGTATATGGGGCTTTACACGGGCCATCATGTAGAACAGTTTAAGAAATTGACGGATGCAGTCCATGAAGCAGGCGGCAAGATGGGGATCCAGTTGTGGCATGGTGGGTTCAGCCCGCAGATGTTCTTTGATGAGACCAACACTCTGGAAACTCCGGACACTCTTACGGTAGAGAGAATCCATGAGATTGTAGAAGAATTCGGACGCGGCGCAAGACTGGCTGTTCAGGCTGGATTTGATGCAGTGGAATTCCATGCGGCCCACAGTTATCTGCCTCACGAGTTCTTAAGCCCGGGAATGAATAAACGTACGGATGAGTACGGCGGAAGTTTTGAGAACCGCTGCAGATTCTGCTATGAAGTCGTTCAGGCAATCCGGTCTAATATTCCGGATGATATGCCATTCTTTATGCGTGCAGACTGTATCGATGAACTGATGGAACAGACCATGACAGAGGAAGAGATCGTTACATTTATCAACAAGTGCGCAGAACTTGGCGTGGATGTGGCAGACCTTTCCCGTGGAAACGCGACTTCATTCGCAACTGTATATGAAGTACCGCCATTCAACCTGGCTCATGGCTTCAACATTGAAAATATTTACAATATTAAAAAGCAGATCAATATCCCGGTTATGGGAGTCGGCCGTATCAATACAGGAGAGATGGCAAACAAGGTGATTGAAGAAGGCAAGTTTGACCTGGTAGGCATCGGACGCGCCCAGCTTGCAGATCCGAATTGGATCACCAAAGTAAGAGAAGGCAAAGAAGACTTGATCCGTCACTGTATCGGATGTGACCAGGGATGCTATGACGCAGTCATTAATCCAAAGATGAAGCATATCACCTGCACCCACAATCCAGGATTGTGCTTAGAGTACCAGGGAATGCCAAAGACAGACGCTCCTAAGAAAGTCATGATCGTAGGAGGCGGAATGGCAGGCATGATCGCCGCAGAAGTATTAAAGACCAGAGGCCATAACCCGGTAATCTTCGAGGCATCCGACAAGCTGGCGGGACAGTTCAGGCTGGCAGGCGTAGCGCCGATGAAGCAGGATTGGGCAGATGCTGCAGAATGGGAAGCAAAAGAAGTAGAGCGCCTTGGAATCGAAGTACGTCTGAATACCGAGGTGACAGCAGAGACCATCAAGGAATTCAATCCGGACAATGTCATCATTGCAGTTGGCTCTACCTATGCGCTGCCTGAGATTCCAGGAATCGACAGCCCAAGCGTATACTCTCAGTATCAGGTACTGAAAGGGGAAGTAAATCCTACAGGCCGTGTAGCCGTTATCGGATGCGGACTGGTTGGTACGGAAGTCGCAGAACTTCTGGCATCCAGAGGCGCACAGGTAATCGCAATCGAGAGGAAGGGCGTAGGTACCGGCCTTAGCATGCTTCGCAGAATGTTCATGAGTCCGGAATTCAAATATTATAAGATTGCGAAGATGTCCGGAACAAATGTCACCGCTTTAGAGCAGGGCAAGGTTCACTACATCATGACAGACAGGAAGACCAAAGAAGTGACGCAGGGAGTCCTGGAATGCGACGCTGCCGTTATCTGTACAGGAATTACCGCACGTCCAAGCGATGGACTGAAGGCAAGATGCGAAGAACTTGGAATCCCGGTTGAGGTAATCGGAGACGCTGCCGGCGCAAGAGACTGCACAATCGCGACCCGCGAAGGCTACGACGCAGGAATGGCAATCTAGAAAATCAGAACTTATCAATCATACATATAGAAAGGATGATACATATGACATTAGAAGAGAGAGTTGAAGCATTAGAAAAAGAACTGCAGAAGATGAAGGATATCGAGGCGATCAAAGAACTGAAAGGAAAGTATTTCCGCTGCCTGGACGGAAAGATGTGGGATGAACTGGAGACCACTCTGTCACCAAATATCGTAACCTCTTATTCCAACGGGAAACTGGTATTCCATAGCCCGAAGGAAGTTACCGATTACTTAAAGAGCACAATGCCAAAAGAAGAGATCAGCATGCATATGGGCCACACGCCGGAGATCACCATTGACAGCGAGACTACGGCTACGGGCAGATGGTATCTGGAAGATAAACTGATCTTTACGGACGGCAAGTACAAAGATGTGGGGATTAACGGCGGCGCGTTCTATACAGACAAATACGAGAAAATAGAAGGCCAGTGGTACATCCTTGAAACAGGCTATGTACGAATCTATGAAGAACATTTCATGCGTGATCCGAAGATCCATATCACGATGAACATGCACAAATAAGAACATTGTAAAAGAAAGGCAGGAGTAAGATTATGAATCTCGTACAAGACAAGGTTACCATCATCACGGGCGGCACAAGAGGCATTGGATTCGCCGCTGCGAAAATATTTATCGACAATGGAGCGAAAGTATCCATCTTCGGAGAGACGCAGGAAGAAGTAGATACAGCGCTTGCACAGTTAAAGGAACTTTATCCGGAAGAAGAGGTTCTGGGATTCGCGCCAGACCTTACATCCAGAGATGCGGTTATGGCAGCGGTAGGCCAGGTGGCACAGAAGTATCGCAGACTGGATGTCATGATCAATAATGCGGGCATTACCAGCAATAACGTATTCTCAAGAGTGTCAGAAGAAGAGTTTAAGCACATCATGGATATTAATGTGGTAGGCGTATTCAACGGCGCATGGTCCGCTTACCAATGCATGAAGGAGGCCAAGAAAGGCGTAATCATCAATACGGCTTCCGTTACAGGCATCTTCGGATCACTCTCCGGCGTAGGCTATCCGGCCAGCAAGGCAGGCGTAATCGGCCTTACCCAGGGACTTGGAAGAGAGATCATCCGTAAGAACATCCGTGTAGTAGGAGTAGCTCCTGGAGTTGTCAACACAGACATGACCAACGGCAATCCTCCGGAGATTATGGAAGGATACTTGAAAGCGCTTCCGATGAAGAGAATGCTTGAGCCGGAAGAAATCGCTAATGTATACCTGTTCCTGGCATCCGACCTGGCAAGCGGCATTACGGCTACTACGGTTAGCGTAGACGGAGCTTACAGACCATAATTTTGATTTTTACAAAGTAGAATATGTGATAGAAAAGGAGATATAAAAACATGGCTGGATTAAAAGATTTTCCAAAATTCGGAGCTCTTGCAGGGCTTAAGATACTTGACAGCGGATCTAACATTGCCGGACCTTTAGGCGGAGGACTTCTGGCAGAATGCGGAGCAACGGTCATCCATTTTGAAGGACCAAAGAAACCTGACAACCAGAGAGGATGGTACGGCTATCCACAGAATCACCGTAATCAGTTATCCATGGTAGCGGATATCAAATCTGTAGAAGGAAGGAAGATCTTCCTTGATCTGATCAAATGGGCAGATATCTGGGTAGAGTCATCCAAAGGCGGACAGTATGACAGGCTGGGACTTTCCGATGAAGTCATCTGGGAAGTAAATCCTAAGATTGCCATCGTGCACGTATCCGGATACGGACAGACAGGAGACCCATCTTACGTTACACGTGCATCCTATGACGCAGTAGGCCAGGCATTCAGCGGCTATATGTCACTGAACGGAACAACGGAGGCGCTGAAGATCAATCCTTATCTGAGCGATTTCGTATGCGGACTTACCACATGCTGGGCTATGCTTGCCTGCTATGTAAGCACCATTCTTACCGGAAAGGGAGAATCTGTTGATGTTGCACAGTACGAAGCACTGGCACGTATCATGGACGGACGTATGATCCAGTACGCCACAGACGGCGTGAAGATGCCAAGAACCGGCAATAAGGACGCGCAGGCTGCCCTGTTCAGTTTCTACACCTGTAAAGACGGACGTACGATCTTCATCGGAATGACCGGTGCGGAAGTATGTAAGAGAGGATTTCCGATCATCGGACTTCCTGTACCAGGAACCGGAGACCCGGACTTCCCGGAAGGCTTCACAGGCTGGATGATCTATACTCCTGTAGGACAGAGAATGGAAAAGGCTATGGAGAAGTATGTATCTGAGCATACGATGGAAGAAGTAGAAGCGGAGATGCAGGCGCATCAGATTCCATGCCAGAGAGTATACGAGCTGGAAGACTGCCTGAACGATCCTCACTGGAAAGCGCGTGGGACAATCACGGAGTGGGATGACCCGATGATGGGACATATTACAGGCCTTGGACTGATCAACAAGTTCAAGAGAAATCCTTCCGAGATCTGGAGAGGCGCTCCGCTGTTCGGTATGGATAACCGCGATATCCTGAAAGACCTGGGATATGACGATGCAAAGATCGATGAACTCTATGAGCAGGGCATCGTCAATGAATTCGACCTTGACACTACTATCAAACGCTATAGACTGGATGAAGTAATTCCACATATGAGAAAGAAAGAGGAGTAAGAGTATGAGCACCGTAGCCAATCCTAATTATAAGAAAGGTTTTGTCCCCTTTGCAATTGCAGCACTCCTGGTGAGCCTGATCGGCGGTTTTACCGCCGTTCTCGGCCCGGCCTTCGTGGCGGACCAGGGGATTGACTATAATAATACCACATGGATTTCTCTGGCACTGGCGATGTCTTCCGCCGCATGCGCTCCAATCCTTGGAAAACTGGGAGACGTGCTGGGACGCAGGACGACGCTGCTTCTTGGTATCGTGATCTTTGCGGCCGGCAATGTGCTGACAGCCGTAGCCACGTCCCTAATATTCATGCTGGCAGCCCGTTTTATCGTAGGTATCGGAACAGCAGCGATCTCGCCGATCGTTATGGCCTATATCGTAACCGAGTATCCGCAGGAGGAGACAGGAAAGGCCTTTGGCCTTTATATGCTGATCTCCAGCGGCGCCGTTGTGGTGGGACCTACCTGTGGAGGCCTGATCATGAATGCGGCAGGATGGAGAGTCATGATGTGGGTATGCGTCGCTCTGTGCGTGGCTGTATTCATAATCTGTGCATTCTCCATTAAGAAGACTGCATTTGAGAAGAAGAGCATGGCAGGATTTGACAAGCCGGGCGCAGCCCTGGTAGTCGTATTCTTCAGCTTGTTCCTGTGCATCCCATCCTTCGGACAGAACATCGGATGGTCTTCCACAGCATTTATCGCAGCTGCGGCAGTAGCGCTGGTGGCGCTTTTCATCCTGGTAATGGTAGAAAAGAAAGCGAAGAGTCCGATCATGAACGGCAAGTTTATGGCACGCAAGGAATTCGTGCTTCCAGTATTGATCCTGTTCCTTACTCAGGGACTTATGATGGCAAATATGACCAATGTCATCGTGTTCGTGCGCTATACCCAGCCGGACAATGTCATTATATCAAGTTTTGCGATCTCCATCATGTACATAGGAATGTCTTTAGGCTCCGTTATCATTGGACCTGTTGCAGATAAGAAAGAGCCAAAGACGGTTCTGACATTCTCTCTGGTACTGACAGCCATCGGCTGTGCGCTGATGTATCTGTTCAAGGCAGATTCCTCCGTCGCTATCTTTGCGGCATCCTTGGGAATCCTTGGATTTGGCCTTGGGGGAAATGCAACCATCTTCATGAAGGTAGCGCTTTCCGGCCTGTCCAGCGAAGTAGCTGGCTCTGGTACTGGAACCTATGGCCTGTTCAGAGATATCTCGGCACCATTCGGCGTGGCAGTGTTCGTGCCTATGTTTGCCAACGGCGTAACAGCGAATATCGCAAAATATGCGTCAGGCGGCATGGAAGAAGGCGCCGCTACGGTAAAAGCAGCCATCTCATCCATCCAGACGCTGACATTGGTTGAACTTGGATGTATCGTTGTGGGAATCATCCTTGTGAGAATGCTGCCAAGAATCTATCAGAAGAAAGAGGCATAAATAAGTTAAGAAAAGAGGTAATTATAAATGGATATGAAACATTCCAGATTATTTTCGCCGCTTCAGATCGGATCCCTGACACTGTCTAACCGTGTCGGCATGGCTCCCATGAGCATGGACTATGAAGCAGCAGACGGAACTGTGCCTAAGAGGCTGGCGGACGTATTTGTCCGCCGCGCCGAGGGAGGCACAGGCTACGTCATGATCGATGCGGTGACGATAGACAGCAAGTATCCTTATATGGGAAATACAACGGCCCTTGACCGTGATGAACTGGTTCCCCAGTTTAAGGAATTTGCCGACAGAATAAAAGAAGCAGGCAGCACGCTGGTGCCGCAGATCATTCATCCGGGTCCGGAATCCATATGCGGCTACCGGCATATCGCTCCGCTTGGCCCTTCTGCCAACACCAATGCTAACTGCCATGTGAGCAGATCGATCAGTATAGATGAGATCCATGACATTATAAAGCAGTTCGGCCAGGCGGCGCGCCGCGCCGAGGAAGCAGGCTGCGGGGCGATCTCTCTGCACTGCGCGCATGCATATATGCTGCCAGGATCCTTCCTGTCACCACTTCGAAACAAGCGCATGGATGAATATGGCGGAAGCCTTGACAACCGTGCCCGTTTTGTGATCGAGATGATTGAGGAGGCCCGCAGGAATGTGAGCCTTGATTTCCCTATTTTCCTTCGTATCTCCGGAGACGAGAGAATGGTAGGAGGCAACAGCCTTGAAGATATGCTCTACCTGGCGCCGAAGTTCGAGGCTGCTGGCGTAAGCATGCTGGAAATATCCGGCGGAACCCAGTATGAAGGCCTGGAACATATCATTCCTTGCCAGAATAAGAGCAGGGGCGTCAATGTATATGAAGCTTCTGAGATCAAGAAAGTAGTGGGCATTCCGGTTTATGCAGTAGGCAAGATCAACGATATCCGCTATGCGGCAGAGATCGTAGAGCGCGGCCTGGTAGACGGCGTGGCTATGGGACGTCCGCTTCTGGCAGATCCGGATCTTTGCAAGAAGGCAGTAAAAGGTCAGTTTGACGAGATCACTCCTTGCGCAAGCTGCGGAGGAAGCTGCATCAGCCGTTCCGAGGCAGCGCCTGAGTGCCATTGCCATATTAACCCAAGGCTTGGCCGGGAGTATGAATTCCCGGATGTGCCTGCCGGGAAGTCCAAAAAGGTTCTGGTTATCGGCGCAGGCCCTGGAGGAATGATGGCTGCAGTGACAGCTGCGGAACGAGGCCATGATGTTACCGTATGGGAGGCTGATGACAAGATCGGCGGTCAGCTGAACCTGGCAGTAGTGGCTCCGGGCAAGCAGGAGATGACTCAGTGGATGGTGCATCTTAACTATCGTGCGAAGAAAGCAGGCGTGAAGTTTGAATTCAATAAAGAAGCGACGGCAGAAGATGTCAAGGCGCTGGCGCCGGAAGCGGTGATCGTTGCCACAGGCGCGAAACCGCTGGTTCCACCGATTAAAGGAACACAGGATTATCCGGTGCTTACCGCCCATGATTTCCTTCGCGGCAAGTTCGTGATTCCGAAGGGACGCGTCTGCGTGCTGGGAGGAGGCGCTGTTGCCTGCGAGACTGCCGAGACAGTCCTGGAGAATGCACGTCCGAATTCTTATACCAGAGGATACGATGCAAGCATCGGAGATATTGATGTAACGCTTGTGGAGATGCTTCCGCAGCTCCTTACCGGCGTATGCGCCCCAAACCGCGAGCCGCTGATCCGCAAGTTAAAGAGCAAGGGCGTACATATCAACGTCAATACCAAGATCATGGAAGTAACAGACCATGAAGTAAAGGTTCAGAGACAGAATGGAACGCAGGAGTGGCTGGAAGGATTTGACTATGTCCTCTTTGGCCTTGGTTCCAGAAACTACGATCCGCTTTCAGAGACCCTCAAGGAATTCGTTCCGGAAGTACATGTCATCGGTGATGCCGTAAGGGCGCGCCAGGCAAGCTACGCGATGTGGGAAGGATTTGAGAAGGCATACAGCCTGTAAAAGCGGTTAGAGTAAAAAGGAGGCTTAAGAAATGGCAGTGAAGGCAATCTCAGGCAGCGACAAGGATCAGGAACTGATCATTGATACCTTGAAGCATGCCAGAAGGCAGGAGTATACGCCCCAGAGGCTGTGCGAGCTTCAGAAGATCATTGAGACCCAGTATTATTACTGGTGGATCATGGATATGAAGAAAGAAGAATTCTGCCTGGAACTGTTCGATGAAGACTTCCAATACTACTATAATGGCTATCTGGCATCAACTAAGCCAGAAGAACAGGCCAGGACATCCAAATGGGTCAATGCGCCTCTGGCAACGATGCATATGGGCCATCAGCCTCTCGTATGGCTCATGGACGAGAAAAATGCCAGGGGAATCTTCCAGTATGAGGACCACCAGGTCTATCGGGAAAGCGGCGAAGTCGTGGAGACATGGATGGTATACTGTAATGATTTCTGCAAGGATGAAAAAGGAATCTGGCACATCAAGACGATGCGTATGATCAAGCGGCAAGCTGACGGCCGCTACCATGACATCAATCCACCGGAAGGCTGGATGCCAGAAGAGTGGGATACATGTGATTTTTAAAAAAGGAGACAGGATGAATCTTCGGGGAGATATCATCCTGTCTTTTACTATCCTCTTCCATATAATAATGTAAGTTCTTTTAATTCCTCGGCAAGGGAAGGGCTTAAAGCGTCCTTTTTAAAGCGCCAGCTCCAGTTGTCAGAAGCCGTGCCAGGAATGTTCATGCGGGCCGTCGAGCCATAGCCTAGCAGATCCTGCAGCGGAAAGATACTGTAGCGGGCAATGCTCCCAAGGCAGGTGCGGATCAGGCAGCGGCCAATCTGCGGCGCGTCCTTGCAGCAGGTATAGCGTCGCACCTTTTCCTGACAGTCGGGCGGAAGATGCTGGTACCAGCCGGAAGTGGTGTCGTTGTCGTGGGTACCTGTATAGCAGACGCAGTCCGGCGAAGTAAACTGATGCGGAAGATAGCTGCTCTCTAAAGTAGAATCAAAAGCGAACTGAAGCACCTTCATTCCCGGGAAATGGAAATGTTCTCGCAGCGCATTGACCTCATCGGTGATGATGCCCAGATCTTCGGCGATAATAGGAAGATCGTCTCCCAGGGCATTCTGGATGGCGTTAAAGAGTTCATAGCCAGGAGCCTGCACCCATTGCCCGTTGATGGCGGTCTTCTCCCCGTATTCCACCGACCAGTAGGCCTCAAACCCGCGGAAATGATCAATCCGGAGGATATCAAGGACATCCAGCTGGTGCCGGATTCTGGAGATCCACCAGGCAAAGCCTTCTTCCTTATGGGCATCCCAGGCATACAGCGGATTGCCCCACAGCTGTCCCGTGGCAGAGAAGTAATCCGGCGGAACCCCGGCCACCTTGAGGGGATAGCCGTTTGAATCCAGTTGGAAGAGATGCTGGCTGGCCCATACGTCTGCGCTGTCCATGGAAACAAATATGGGGATATCCCCGATAATCCGGATATCCTTTTGATTGGCATATTCTTTCAGGCGCATCCATTCATCAAAGAACAAGAACTGCGTGAATTGGTAGAAGCCAATGGTCTGTGCCAGGCGGCCTCGAAGCCGGTCTTTTATGTCTTCTGTGGGATTGCGGTATTGATCTTCCCATTCCAGCCAGCTGCGCCCTTCGTTTCGTTCCTTGCATGCCATGAACAGAGCATAGTCATTAAGCCAGCAGCCTTGTTCCTGGACAAACCTGGAAAAGCCTTCCTTCAGCTTCTGATTATCATAGTCATCTCTGCAGAATTCCCGATATGCTGCTTCCAGGATATGCTGCTTCCAGGGGATCAGTGTTCCGTAGTCTACGCGCTCGTCGTCGGAAGCAGGGCAGCCCTCCAGATCCTTATCTCCTACAAGCCCCAGACGCTTTAAGCCGGAAGGGCTGATCAAGAGCGGCTGTCCGGCAAAGGCAGAAAAACTCTGGTAAGGCGAGTCTCCATATCCGGTGTGCGTAAGCGGCAGGATCTGCCAGAGATGCTGGCCTGCCGTTGCAAGAAAGTCTACGAATTTGTAGGCCGCCTCTCCAAGATCCCCAATTCCGTAGGGCGATGGCAGCGAAGTCGGATGCAGCAGGATGCCGGAGAGTCTTCTTTTATCTTTCATGAGTTTCCTCCTTCTATACTATTTTCGTACGAATAGACCTCATTATACTACAAATTTGGTATTTTTCCTAGCATTGCTGTGTATGATGTTAAAGAGAATATGCTCTTATGAGGGATTCTATGAAGAAACGATGGGGAATACTGCTGCTGGCCTTTTGTCTTCTTGGCCTGACGGCGTGCGCCGCAGGAAAGTTGGACACGGAGAAGATACGGGATATTGAATTCACGGTTCTTTCCAAAGAGGAGGTGCCGGAAGAATTCATGACACAGATAGAAGAAGAAAAGAGCGGTCAGATGAAGCTAAACTATGGGGACAAAGGATACCTGTACATAGCCAGAGGATACGGAACCAAGAAGACCACCGGCTATAGCGTGGAAGTTTTCCAATGCTATGAGACCGGGAATTCAGTCGTCATAAAGACCGGTCTTCAAGGGCCCGGCAAAAAAGAGGAGATTCTTAAGAAGAAGACCTATCCTTACGTGGTAATAAAGATGGAGTATACAGATAAACAAGTAGTATTTAAGTAGGAGGCGCAGATATGGAATATGTAACAAAGCAGATGCAGACTTACAGGACTGGCAAGACCATCACTGACCAGTTCTACATTGATGACGATTATAATGTACCGGACGCGAAAAGCGATGTGAAAAGAGTCATACTTGGCGAGGGAACGCTGGCGGTTGAAGATATGAAGATTGTGGAAAATTATATCCGGGTGGCCGGCAAGCTGAACTTCAAGGTGCTTTATGTGACGGATGAGGGCGAGACACGCCTGTCCTGTCTGGAGGGACGGATTCCCTTTGAAGAGATGATCTATCTGGAGCAAGATCCGGTGGGAGACCTGTTCATCCAGTCCTCAAGCGTAGATCTGACCGTCACGGCCATTCATTCCCGAAAATTGAATCTTAAGACCCTGGCTGAGATATCCATCTGCTCTGAAGGACGTAAGGAAGCGGAGATCACTACGGACATTGACAGCGATACGCCCCTTTATAAGCGGCATGAGAGCAAGGAACTGCTTCGGGTATTCACCACGAAAAAGGATACATACCGCATTAAGGAAGAGGTTTCCATCAGCGGCACGAAGGAGAATATCGGCACGCTTTTGTGGACGGAGGTCAACAGCAGGAAGCTGGATACGAGGCTTGAGGCGGACGAACTGAAACTACAGGGCGAACTGCTGCTTTTCTGCTTCTATGAGTCTCTGGATGGCAAGACGGACTGGATTGAACAGACAATTCCATATGAAGGACGTATAGAATGCTATGGAGTACAGGATAATATGTATCACCAGATATATCCAGAACTTACGGATGTGAACATCGACGTGCGTATGGATGAGGATGGAGAAATGCGCCTGATCGGAGTAGAGGCGACCCTGGAAGTACGGCTGATCATATATGAAGAAGAACAGGTTGATATCCTTTCGGACATCTATTCCTTGGAGCAGGCGTGCACTCCAAGAGTGAAAGAAGAGTGGATGGAGCAGCTTCTGTTGCAGAACCACTCTAAATGCAAGGTGACAGAGCAGCTCTCCCTCCCGGAGATTAAAGATGATATCCTGCAGATCTGCCACAGCAGCGCCCGGATCCAGATCGAGCGGACGGAACCAGCGGACAATGGAATTCAGATCGAAGGCGTGCTGCACATCAGTTTTCTGTATGTAAAGGCGGATGATACCATACCGTTTGATACATGGCAGGGAATGATACCATTTTCCTATCTGCTTGAGGGCAACGAGGCTTCCGCGGATATGGTCTATGGGCTGACTTCTGCGGTGGAGCAGCTCTCCATAGGGCTTCTGGGCAGCGATGAGATTGAGATCAAGGCTGTGCTTGCATTCAACAGCTTCCTGAAGAAGCCGGTTCGAATCATGAATATTGAGGAAGTGGAGTTTGCGCCCATTGATATGGAAGAGGTGGAAAGAAGGCCTGGAATTACCGGCTACATCGTGAGAGAAGGCGATGCGCTGTGGGATCTTGCCAAGAGATATAGCACCACGGTAGAAGGAATCATGGAGGTAAACGGACTGGAAAAAGATGAGATAAAACCAGGGGATAAGATATTGATTTTTAAGGAGAATATGAGTATACTGTAGGTACACTGTATACAAGATACAAGGAGAAAACATATGGATAAGCTGGACTTAAAAGCACTGGGAAAGATAAATCTGGGACTGGATGTATTGGGAAAGAGAGAGAATGGCTACCATGACGTACGAATGGTAATGCAGACAGTGTATCTCTATGACCAGATTCGCATTGAGAAGAGGAAGGAGCCGGGAATCAGCCTGTCCACCAACCTGTTCTACCTGCCGGTAAATGAGAATAATCTGGCTTACCGGGCAGCCAGCCTGCTGATGGAGGAGTTCCACATCAAAGAGGGCGTAAAGATCACCCTGGATAAGCATATTCCAGTGGCTGCCGGGATGGCTGGAGGAAGTTCCAATGCAGCGGCAGTCTTATTTGGGATAAACCGTATGTTTTCACTTGGACTGTCACAGAAAGACCTGATGGAACGCGCAGTGTCGCTGGGAGCCGACGTGCCTTACTGTATCATGAGGGGAACCGTGCTGGCAGAAGGAATCGGAGAGATTCTGACGCCCCTTCCAAATATGCCCAAATGCCATGTCCTGCTCTCCAAGCCGCCGATCAGCGTATCTACCAAGCTGGTCTATGAGAAACTGGATTCTTATGACAGTATCGAACATCCGGACATTGATGGAATCATAAAGGGGCTAAAAGATGGGGATATTAAGAAGGTAGCCTCCAGCATGGGCAATGTGCTGGAAAATGTAACCATAGAGGAACATCCGGTCATCGAAGAGATTAAGAACGTGATGCGCAAAGAAGGCGCGCTAAATGCCATGATGAGCGGAAGCGGCCCTACCGTATTCGGGCTGTTCGAAGACAAGAAGAGGGCCAAGAAGGCTGCCGCGAGGATAAAGGAGTTACAATTGGCGAAGCAGGCGTACGTGACCGGCGTACATAATGCAAGGAGGAAATAAATGATGGAACCGAACTTTAAAGTGAATATGAATGAGTACCTGCCTTTACGGGACGTGGTGTTCAATACGCTTCGCCAGGCGATCCTGCGAGGCGAGTTAAAGCCGGGCGAGAGGCTTATGGAGATCCAACTTGCCAATAAGCTGGGAGTAAGCCGTACGCCGATTAGGGAGGCCATCCGCAAGCTGGAACTGGAAGGCCTTGTCCTGATGATTCCAAGAAAAGGGGCCGAGGTAGCTGAGATTACGGAGAAGAGTCTAAGAGACGTCCTGGAAGTGCGAAGAGCGCTGGAAGAACTGGCCGTACAGCTGGCGTGCGAGAAGATTACCAAAGAAGAGATACGCGAGTTGGAACGCGTGGCAAAGGAGTTCCAGCAGGTGGTAAATAGCAGTGATATTACCGAGATTGCGGAAGTGGACGTATGTTTCCACGATATTATCTATACAGCAACGGATAACCAGAAGCTGATCCAGCTTCTTAACAACCTGCGTGAGCAGATGTATCGCTACCGGGTAGAGTATCTGAAGCGGGACGGCGTGTTTCCCCAGCTCATTGCCGAGCATGAGGCGATCATCCGTCATATCGAGAATAACGAGAAAGAGAAGGCCACGGAGGTCATGTGCAGGCATATTGACAACCAGGTAGAGACGGTGATCGACGTGATCCGGGCAAAACATAGCTAGCAGTTGAATAAAAGGCCTTTCATATGTCAAGACTCCTAATAACAGTGAAGGAGGTACGTTACATATGGAAGGAAAGAAAAATTATTTGGAAAGATATAGAATCAGACAGATCATCTGTGTTATACTTGGAATCTGCATTGCCCTGGCCGCAACGCTGCTTCTTACCGCAAGCCGCATGAAGCAGGTGGACGCGAAGGTCGCTCGTACCCAGGAGTCGCTGGCGAAGGAAGTGTTTCGCTTCCATGTGCTGGCCAACAGCGACAGCGACGAGGATCAGGCAGTGAAACTGAAGGTGCGGGACGCAGTCATTACTTATATGAAGGAAAGCATGGATGAAGAGATAGAAGGAAGTACGGATGCAAAGGATACGAAGGAGTGGGCCAAGGCACATCTGGAGGAACTGGAACAGGTAGCCGACAGCGTGATCGCAAGGGAAGGATACTCCTATCAGGCGGAGGCGGAAGTGACCACCTGTTATTTCCCGGATAAGCGTTACGGAGACATCCTGTTTCCGCAAGGAGATTACGAGGCGCTCAGGATCAAACTTGGAAAGGCCAAAGGCCATAACTGGTGGTGCGTCCTGTATCCCAACCTGTGCTTTACCAATTCTACCTGTGCCGTAGTCAGCGATGATGGGAAAGAAGAACTGAAAGAAGCGCTGACGGCAGAGGAATACGAGATGGTTACCGCTACCTCGGACTTTAAGATAAAATGGTTCTTCTTCGGAGAGGATTCCGAAGAGGATTAGGAGAAACATGGAGGCAGTTTTCATGACTGAATTTTTAGTTAGACATTTTGTTAAGAATCACGAAGACGTTGAAAAGGTGTCTGTCCGCACCGCCTATGGAGTATTGGCGAGCGTGGTGGGCATCTTTTGCAACGTTCTTTTGTTTGTGGTCAAGGGGGCTGTAGGATTCTTCCTGCACAGCGTCTCTGTCATGGCAGATGCGTTCAATAATCTGTCAGATGCCGGCTCTTCCATCGTAGGGCTTGTGGGGGTAAGGATGGCCAGCAAGCCGGCGGATGAGGAGCATCCTTTTGGCCATGGAAGGATTGAATATATAGCGGCGCTTGTGGTATCCTTCCTGGTACTGCAGGTTGGATTTACATTTTTTAAAGATTCCATCCGCAAGATACAGAACCCGGAAGAGTTAAAATTCCAGGCAGTATCCGTCATCATACTGGTTCTGTCCATTGGCGTGAAACTGTGGATGGGCATGTTTAATAAGAAGCTTGGGAAGAAGATTGATTCCAAAGTGATGATGGCTACGGCTACGGATGCCATGGGAGACGTGGTGACGACGACCGCCACCATCGCGTCCGTTTTATTTTTTAAGATTACGGGAATCAATATTGACGGAATCGTAGGAATCGGCGTATCCTTGGTGGTAATGTGGGCCGGAATCGGCATTGCCAAAGATACTTTGGAGCCGCTGATTGGCGAGGCAGTGGCTCCGGAAGAGTATGTGAGGATCAGCAGATTCGTGGAAAAGTATGAAGGGATCGTGGGGAGTCATGACCTGATCGTGCACAATTACGGGCCGGGCAGGAGCATGGCATCCATCCATGCGGAGGTACCCAATGACGTGGACATCGAAGTTTCCCACGAGATCATAGACCGGATCGAGCGGGATGCGGCCAAGCGTCTGGGAATATTCCTGGTAATACATATGGATCCGGTGGAGACGAAGGACGCGCATGTGCTGGAGGTGCGGCATCAGGTGGAGCAGATATTGGATGCAGTGGACTTCCGCGTATCCATCCATGATTTCCGCATGGTGGACGGAAAAGAGCAGATCAATCTGATCTTTGACATGGTGGTGCCCTTTGAGTACAGTACGCAGAAACAGAATGAACTGAAGATGACGCTTCGGAAGCTGCTTCAGATGGCAGATAAAAGATACCAGTGCGTTATCACCATTGAAAGGAGTTATGTAGCAAGTGCAAAGGGATAATCAATATACTTTTAAAAGCAGGGTAAGATTCAGCGAAGTAGATCACACCAAACGGATCACGCTTCCGGGGATCGTAAACTATTTCCAGGACTGCAGCACCTTTCAGTCGGAAGAACTGGGCCTTGGAGTAGACCACTTCGCAAAATATAAAAGGGCGTGGATCCTGTCTGCCTGGCAGGTCGTGATCGACAGATACCCCTCCCTGGGGGAAGAGATCAGCGTCAGTACCTGGGCTACCGAATTCAACGGCCTCTATGGGCTTCGTAACTTCTGTATGGAAGATGAAGGGCGGCAGATGACTGCCTGCGCCAACTCGGTATGGGTCTATATGGATATAGAGAAGGGAAGGCCGGCAAAGCCGGGAGAAGACGAGACGAAGGCATACGGAGAAGGGGAGCCCCTGAAGATGGAGTATGCGCCCAGGAAGATCGCGCTTGCGAAGGATGCAGAGCCTATGGATGCATTTCCGGTAAGGAAATATCATATAGATACCAATGAACATGTCAACAACTGCCAGTATGTGCAGATGGCTTTGGAAGTACTGAAAGAACGGATGGAAGTACGGCAGCTGCGGGTAGAATATAAGAGATCGGCCGTATATGGGGATGTCATCTATCCCCGGACAGCGTATGAAAAAGACCGGACGGTAGTGGAACTGTGCGATGAAGCAGGAAAGCCCTACGCAGTCGTAGAACTAAAGTAGAGGCAAGGGATTAAGAAGGAGGAAAGCATGACATTAGAAGAAGGATTAGGAACAAAGAAGACGCTTATGGTGGTAAAAGAAGTGGAATTCGGCGTGTACCTGGGGAACAGCCAGGAGAAGGTACTTCTGCCGAAAAAGCAGGTGCCGGAAGGCGTGGAGGTGGGAGATCCAATCGAAGTATTCCTGTATAAGGATTCTTCGGACAGGCTGATTGCCACCACCAACGAGCCAAAGATCATGCTGGGAGAGCTGGCAGTACTTAACGTCGCTGCGACGGGCGGGATTGGCGCATTTCTGGACTGGGGGCTGGAGAAGGATCTGCTGCTTCCCTTCCGGGAGCAGACGGCGCCGCTTAAGAAGGGGGACCAGATCCTGGTAGCCCTATATATCGACAAGTCGCAAAGACTGTGCGCCACCATGAAGGTCTACGAAAGGCTGCGTACGGATTCTCCTTATAAAGTGGATGACCAGGTGGAAGGAATCATCTATGAGTTAAGCGATAATTTCGGCGTATTCGTGGCAGTGGACAATCTCTATTCCGCATTGATACCTAAGAGGGAAGCCTTTGGGAAGCTCAGAGTGGGAGACAGAGTAAAAGCAAGGGTTGTGAAAGTAAAAGAGGACGGAAAATTAGACCTCAGCGTGAGGGAGAAGGCTTTTCTCCAGATGGATGTGGATGCGGACTTGATTATGAAGCGGATGGAGGAATATGGCGGAAGCCTTCCTTTTACCGATAAGGCTGACCCGGAATTGATCAAGAAGGAGTTTGATTTAAGCAAGAACGCGTTCAAGCGCGCAATTGGCCGCCTTTTAAAAGAAGGAAAGATAGAAATTGGTGAAAAAAGCATTGAAATCCGTAACAAATAGTTTATAATAAGGGGCGAAGGATTGAAAATTGGAAAGGAGATTGGTAGAAGATGAAAGTACAGAACATCACAGACGTAGATAAATTTTTTAAGGTAGTTGACCAGTGCAAAGGCAGGGTCGAGTTAGTAACAGGCGAGGGCGACAGGCTGAACTTAAAGTCCAAACTGTCCCAGTACGTGTCTATGGCGAATATTTTCTCTAATGGAGAGATTCCGGAGTTAGAGATTATTGCATATGAGAAGGAAGATATTGACAAACTGGTGAACTTTATGATCAACGGCCAGTAACAGGCCGGGGCTTGACGATGATATAAGCAGATAGCAGAAATGATTACTGCCAATGGAGGATTATCCATTGGCAGTTTTTTTGTCCGGTTTTTAGATTCACGTGTAAGAAAAAGGAACTTCCCCAAAACAAGGTTTTTTGGTATAGTATAAAAATACAGGACAGTCAACGATGTTTACAGATAGAAAGTGGGAAGGGATATGAGTTTTGCACATCTTCACGTTCATACAGAGTACAGTCTGCTGGACGGTTCCAACAAAATTAAAGAATGTGTTTCCAGAGTCAAGGAACTGGGAATGGACAGCGTAGCGATCACGGATCATGGCGTCATGTTCGGCGTTATTGATTTTTACAGGGCTGCCAAGGCCGTCGGCATAAAGCCGATCCTGGGCTGCGAAGTCTATGTGGCGCCAGGCTCCAGGTTTGATAAAGAAGCAGTAGGAAGCGGGGACAACAGGTATTACCATCTGGTTCTTCTTGCGGAGACTGATCTGGGCTATCACAATCTGATGAAGATCGTATCCCGGGGATTTACCGAGGGATATTATTATAAGCCTCGTGTGGATATGGAGATCCTTAAGGAGTTCCACCAAGGCATCATTGCCCTCAGCGCCTGTCTCGCGGGAGAGGTACAGAAGAATATTGTCCGCGGGATGTATGAAGAGGGAAAAGCAGCGGCATTAAGATATCAGGAGATATTCGGGGAGGGAAATTTCTTCCTGGAATTGCAGGATCACGGGATCCAGGAACAAAAATTGGTGAACCAGTCGCTGCTTAGGATGGCAAAGGAGACGCAGATTGGACTGGTGGCCACCAATGACGTCCACTATACTTACGCGGAGGATGAGAAGGCCCATGATATCCTCCTGTGCATCCAGACCGGCAAGAAGGTGGCGGATGAAGACCGTATGCGCTATGAGGGCGGCCAGTACTATATCAAGTCGGAAGAAGAAATGAAAACACTCTTCCCTTATGCCCTGGAGGCCCTTGAGAATACGCAGAAGATTGCGGACCGCTGCAATGTAGAGATTGAATTCGGCGTGACCAAACTGCCGAAATACGATGTCCCGGAAGGCTATACTTCCTGGGAATATCTGAATAAATTATGCTATGACGGATTAAAGGAGCGTTATCCGGACGGGGAGGGATCCTTGAAAGAGCGGCTGGAGTACGAATTGTCCGTAATCAAGTCCATGGGATATGTGGATTATTTCCTGATCGTGTGGGACTTTATCAAATATGCCAGGGATCATGACATCATGGTAGGTCCGGGAAGGGGGTCGGCGGCGGGCAGCATCGTATCGTATACCCTTGGAATTACCAGTATCGACCCAATTAAGTACCAGCTGCTGTTTGAGCGTTTCCTGAATCCGGAACGCGTATCCATGCCCGATATTGACGTGGACTTCTGCTTCGAGCGCAGGCAGGAGGTCATCGACTATGTTGTGGAAAAATACGGATCCGACCGGGTGGTACAGATCGTCACCTTTGGTACTATGGCTGCCAGAGGCGTTATAAGGGACGTAGGAAGGGTTATGGATCTGCCTTACGCATTCGTGGACGGTATTGCGAAAATGGTGCCTACAGAGTTGAATATTACGCTTGAGCGGGCACTGACGGTTAACCCGGAATTTAAAAGAATGTACCAGGAGGACGAGCAGGTCAGGGAATTGATTGATATGTCTAAGAGGCTGGAAGGACTTCCCAGGCATACATCCATGCATGCGGCCGGGGTAGTCATCAGCCAGAAGGCGATCGATGAGTATGTGCCCCTGTCTTTGGGATCTGACGGCTCTGTCACCACCCAGTTTACCATGACTACGCTGGAAGAACTGGGGCTGCTTAAGATGGACTTCCTGGGGCTTCGGACGCTGACCGTGATTCAGGATGCGGTCAAGCTGGCAAGCCGGTCCTCTGGCAAAGACATTAATATGGAACAGATCGACTATAATGATAAGGCAGTGCTGGACTCCATAGGAACAGGGCGTACGGATGGCATATTCCAGCTGGAAAGCGGCGGGATGAAGAGTTTCATGAAGGAACTAAAGCCGCAGAACCTGGAGGATATCATTGCCGGCATCTCCTTATACCGTCCGGGCCCGATGGATTTCATACCGCAGTATATCAAGGGCAAGAACCATATGGATAACATCACTTATGACTGCCCCCAGCTGGAGCCGATTCTTGCCCCTACCTATGGCTGCATCGTCTACCAGGAGCAGGTCATGCAGATTGTGCGGGATCTGGCAGGATACACGCTGGGACGAAGCGACCTGCTGCGGCGCGCCATGTCCAAGAAAAAGGGCGATGTCATGAAGAAGGAGCGCCAGAGTTTCGTGTACGGCAATGAGGCCGAAGGGGTTCCCGGCTGCATCGCCAATGGAATTGATGAAAAGACTGCCAATAAGATCTATGATGAGATGATTGATTTCGCCAAATATGCTTTTAATAAATCCCATGCGGCCGCCTATGCGGTGGTATCCTATCAGACGGCATGGCTGAAGTATTACTATCCGGTGGAGTTCATGGCGGCTCTTATGACATCCGTCATTGAAAATCCGGGGAAAGTATCAGAATATATCTATACCTGCCGCCAGATGGGAATTGAGATCCTGCCCCCAGACATTAACAAGGGAGAGGGAAGCTTCTCCGTAGATAACGGCAATATTCGCTATGGACTGGCCGCCATCAAGAGCATCGGCAAGCCGGTCATCCAGGCGATATTGACAGAACGGGAGGCCAGAGGGGAATTCAAGAATATGAAGGATTTCATCGAACGTCTCTCTGGAAAAGAGGTCAACAAGCGTACGATCGAAAGTTTTATCAAGTCAGGCGCATTTGACAGCCTGGGTGGGACCAGGAAGCAGTTTATGGTCATCTACGTGCAGATTCTGGATCAGGTTAACCAGGAAAGGAAATATTCCATGACCGGACAGATGTCTCTGTTCGATATGGTGGATGAGGATCAGAAGGCAGAGTTTGACATACCGCTTCCAGATGTGGGAGAGTACGAGAAGGAGACGAAGCTGGCATTTGAAAAAGAAGTGCTGGGCGTGTATCTTAGCGGCCATCCCATGGAAGAATATGAAGAGAAGTGGCGAAAGAGCATATCCAAGACTACCCTGGATTTCCAGCTGGTAGAAGATACCGGGCACACCAAGGTTTCAGACGGCGCCAGGGAAATTATTGGAGGAATGATCACCGATAAGACCATCAAATATACGAAGAATAATAAAGTAATGGCATTTGTGACCTTGGAAGACATGTTGGGGTCGGTCGAAGTGGTGGTATTTCCAAAGGATTATGAGAAGAATCAGCAGTACCTGAATGAGGACAGCAAAGTATTCATTAAGGGTCGGGTATCCGAGGAAGACGATGCCCCCAGCAAGCTGATCTGCGAGTCGGTGATTCCCTTTGAGCAGACGAAGCGGGAAATATGGCTTCAGTATGGCAGCAAAGAAGAATATCTGGCGGAAGAAGCACAGCTTCTGGATCTGATCAAGGACTCTGACGGGCAGGATGCGGTGGTCATCTACTGTCGGAAAGAGAAGGCGGTAAAACGACTCGGGGCCGGTCGGAGCGTAAGCGCGGATGCCCGTCTGTTAAGCAGATTGACGAATTATCTGGGGGAATCTTGTGTAAAAGTTATAGAAAAACCCATTGAAAACATTCGTTAATTCATGTACAATGT
This sequence comes from [Clostridium] scindens ATCC 35704, assembly GCF_004295125.1. Lineage (NCBI taxonomy): Bacteria > Bacillati > Bacillota > Clostridia > Lachnospirales > Lachnospiraceae > Lachnoclostridium > [Clostridium] scindens. Next base: position 1,434,789 of record NZ_CP036170.1, read on the forward strand.
AGCACGAGGATAGTAAGGAATTAAGAAGAACGCTAATACAATGGAGGAATTAAGATGGCAGAGAAAATAATTCGTACGATAGGCGTATTGACAAGCGGTGGGGACGCGCCGGGAATGAATGCGGCAATTCGTGCGGTAGTCAGGACGGCATTAGGAAAAGGACTGAAAGTAAGAGGCATCAGGAGAGGATACCAGGGCCTTTTGAATGAAGAGATTATTGACCTGTCAGCCAGAGATGTATCCGACACCATCCAGCGCGGCGGCACGATCCTTCAGACAGCGCGCTGCGACGAGATGCGCACAGAAGAAGGACAGCAGAAGGCGGCGGCTATCTGTAAGAAATATGGAATTGACGGGCTTGTAGTAATCGGAGGAGACGGTTCCTTTAAGGGTGCCCAGAAACTGGCAAACCTGGGAATCAATACAATTGGCTTGCCGGGAACCATCGATCTTGACATTGCCTGTACAGAATATACGATTGGATTTGACACGGCAGTGAATACGGCAATGGAAGCGATTGACAAGGTACGCGACACCTCTACTTCCCATGAAAGATGCTCAATCATCGAGGTTATGGGAAGAGATGCCGGATATCTGGCACTGTGGTGCGGCATTGCCAACGGTGCGGAGCGTATCCTGATGCCGGAAGAGCATGACTATAACGAAGAGGCAATCGTTGCTGACATTCAGGAATGCCGGAAGCGTGGAAAGAAGAACTATATCATCATCAATGCAGAAGGCATTGGCGATTCCATGAACATGGCGAAGAGAATCGAAGAGGCGACGGGCATGGAGACAAGGGCAACAGTGCTTGGACACATGCAGCGAGGCGGAAGCCCTACCTGCAAGGACAGAGTCTATGCATCCATCATGGGAGCGCTGGCGGTGGATCTGCTTGAACAAGGAAAGACGAACCGCGTGGTGGGATACAAGCATGGAGAATACGTTGATTTTGACATCGACGAGGCACTGGGCATGCAGAAAGGAATTCCGGCATACCAGTATGAGATAGCAAAGGAACTTGCATTATAGGAACTCTATGAGGCAAGAAAAAGGCATTGGATGAAGAAAAATCCAATGCCTTTTTAAATATACAGGAACACCCATAAACCCGCTTTGGGGAAATTACTCTTGAAAACAGCAGGGATTGACGTTACAATGAGTATTACGAATGGTTTTAAAGGAGATAATAATTGTGGAGAATAATAGAGAAAATACAGCGCCGGTAGGAGTGTTTGACTCTGGCGTGGGAGGGCTGACGGTAGCGCGGGAAATCATGCGCCAGCTTCCTATGGAGAATGTGGTGTATTTTGGAGATACGGCAAGAGTTCCCTATGGAAGCAAGTCCAGAGATAATATTATCCGGTTCTCCAGGCAGATTATTCGCTTCCTGGAGACGAAGAATGTTAAGGCAATCGTGATTGCCTGCAATACGGCAAGCGCCCTTGCGCTCGACACGGTGCAGAAGGAGACGGATGTACCGGTGATCGGAGTGATAGGGCCGGGAGCCAGAGCAGCTGTCAAGGAGACAAGGAACGGCCAGATTGGCGTGGTGGGGACGGAGGCGACCATACAGAGCGAGACTTATACCAAAGTGATACATAGCCTGAATCCGGAAGCATCCGTTATCGGAAAGCCATGCCCGCTTTTCGTGCCGCTTGTGGAAGAGGGGTTTGCAAAGCACAAGATTACGGAAGAGGCCATTGATTTCTATCTGTCGGATATGAAGTCAACGCAGATTGACACGATGATTCTGGGATGTACCCACTATCCACTGCTTCGCTCCAAGATCATGGCTTACTTCGGAGAAGAGATCCATATCGTGAATCCCGCCTATGAGACAGCTATGGACCTGAAGGCCGCGCTGAATGACTGCGGCATTGCCAATCAGTCAGGCATACCCGCGACCTATGAGTTCTATGTAAGCGACGCCGCCCAGAAGTTTACGAAGTTCGCCAATTCCATCCTGCCATATGATGTAGCGACGACGAAGCAGATTAACATTGAGGAATACTAGGAGAGCCTATGACAAAGGATGTATTACTTAGCATATCCGGCCTACATTACGATGTGGCCGGAGTAACGGAAGAAGATGAGAATGAGCCGATCGAAGTTATTACGCCTGCGGCGTATTACTTCAAGAACGGCAAGCATTATGTGATCTATGACGAAGTGGTGGAAGGGATGCCCGGTACGATTAAGAATAAGATCCGCATTGCCGAGGACGGCAAACTGGAAATCATGAAAAGCGGGCTTGCCAACACCCATATGGTCTTTGAAAAAGGCAAGATCAATATGACGGAGTATGAGACGCCATACGGAGAACTTCTGGTGGGAATCCATACAAAGGAAATGACGGTAAAGTCGGAGGAAAAAATCATAGATGTCCATGTGAATTACGAATTGGATGTCAATGGAGAGATGGTGGCAGACTGCAATATCGAGATGAATATAAAAGCATTGGACCGGTAAGATCCAATGCTTTTTATGTGGCTTGTCCTTATTTGTTTCTTAATCTTGCGAAGAAGCCTTTCTTCTTCTGAGGAGTCTCTAATGGCCCTCTTAATCCTTTGACCGCGGTAATATAAATACCGCTTACGGTAGCCTTTACTTCCTTCTTGACGGGAATCAATGGGAATACCTGAGCATCGCACATCAATGTCATTACCTTCGGGCCTACCTTAGCCTTTACTACAGGAACTTTAGAGCGGCGCAGATACTTTGGCGTACCTTCTACGACAATACTTGGGAACCCGGCTTCCTTAAGCCTCATCTTGCCTTTATCAATGATAAGCATGGACACGGTCTGTGCGACGGCAGCCAGCTGCTCCTGCTGTTCGGCCTGCTTTTTCTCTGCTCTTTTTCCTAAGAAATACAATACGATGCAAGCAATGATTAAAACGACTAAAATAACAAGCAATACAATCGTTAACGTCTTCACGGCGAACCTCCTAAAAATCTATTTTACACGAACTACATTGTACCATTCTTTGAACGCAAGTGCAAGAGATTTGAGATTTTGGGGTTACTTTTCCGGCAAGAAACGGTATAATAGATAAAATAACGAGATTTTTAAGGAGAGTAGCATGCTTCATACTGTGACGGAGGGAATTGGAACCGTATACTGGTGGATACTTGACCATCTGTTTCTTATTAACATCATATTTGCGCTGCTGATCATATTTTTTCAGCGGAGGAATCCTACGACGGTGTGGGCGTGGCTTTTGCTGCTTTACTTTATACCGGTGCTGGGATTTGTGCTGTATCTGGTGCTGGGGCAGAATTTCCGCAAGGACCGGATGTTCAAGATGAAGGAGATTGAAGGAGAGATCAAATATGCTGTCCGGCGGCAGGAGGAATCTATCTATCGTAAGAAATTAAGGCTTCGGGATCCCGAGCTTGAGCGGTTCAAAAGCCTGATCTTATATAACCTGAACGAAGGAGAAGCAGTACTGACGGATAATAACGATATCAGAATTTATACAGATGGACGGGAGAAGTTTAATGCACTGCTTACGGAGATGGAGCATGCGAGAAACTACATCCATCTGCAATACTATATTATCCGTAATGATGAACTGTGGCAGGAGATAGAAGAAGTCCTGGTCAGGAAGGCGAGGCAGGGAGTCGAAGTCCGGGTGCTGTTTGACAGCATGGGATGTAGAGGGATGCGTAACTCGGTCTGGATGCGCCTTGAGAAAGCAGGCATCGAGGTGGCGGAATTCTTTCCGGCGATCTTCGGCCAGCTCCAGTTACGCGTGAATTACCGGAACCACAGGAAGATCGTGGTTATAGATGGAAGAATCGGGTTCGTGGGCGGATTCAATATTGGAAGAGAGTATGTGGGGAAGGATAAGAAGTTCGGATACTGGCGGGATACTCACATCTGCATCGAAGGCTCGGCAGTCACTTCCCTGGCAGTACGGTTTGTGCTGGACTGGAATTACGCGGCTAAGGAAAATCTGTTTCTGGAGGATCGGATTTTTGAGATTCCTACGTATATCCGGAACGGGCGCGACCCTATTCAGATCATATCAAGCGGCCCGGATTCCAGAAGCCAGGAGATTCGTGACAATTATCTGAGACTGATTCATATGGCAAGGAAAAGCATCTACATTCAGACTCCGTATTTCATACCGGATGATGATATTGCGGATGCCCTGGTAATTGCAGCCAAGTCTGGAATCGACGTGCGCATCATGATTCCCTGCAAGCCAGATCATCCGTTCGTATACTGGGCAACCTACTCTTATCTGGGCGAGATGATCGAGGCAGGAGCAAGATGCTACACTTATGACAATGGATTCCTCCATGCCAAGTGCATGTGCGTGGATGGACTGGTCAGCTGCATGGGAACTGCCAATATGGACATCCGCAGCTTCAGCCTGAATTTTGAAGTCAATGCGGTGATCTACAGCGCCAGGACGACGGAAAAGCTGATGGAGGCATTTGAGAACGATATTACCAAGAGCACTCTGGTGACAAGAAAGAAGTATGAGCAGCGCAATCTGCTCATTCGAATCAAAGAACAGTTCTGCAGGCTGCTCTCCCCTGTGCTGTAACCGGCAGGGCAGATTCTTAATAAAGAGTGAAATATGTGTGAAAATGCTTTGAAAGTTCTGTTAAATGTGCTATAACATAATAGTGTGATTTAACGGAAAGTATAATAAGAGGTGTAAAATGAAGAAGAAAATTGTAGTGCTATTAACAGGAATACTTGCCGCATCCATGATGCTGGCAGGCTGCGAAGGGAGCAAGGGACTGGAGACAGACAGCCTGAATATATCCCAATATAAAGGAGTAGAAGTTGATCAAGTCAGCAAGCCGGACGAGATTACGGATAAAGACGTGGAAGATGCAATCCAGGCAACGCTTCAGACCAATGCAACCACTAATGATATCACAGACCGGGCGGTGAAGTCCGGGGACACGGTGAATATTGACTTCGTAGGAAAGATTGACGGAGTAGAATTTGAAGGCGGATCGGGAACAGACTACCCTCTGACCATAGGTTCCGGCCAGTTTATTGAGGGATTTGAGGACAGCGTTGTGGACCATAACATCGGAGATACCTATGACTGGGAGGGCAAGTTCCCGGATAATTACAATAAAACGGAATATGCAGGGAAGCCGGTAGTATTTACCATTACGGTGAAGTCCATCAGCGAGCAGGTGGTGCCGGAACTGAACGATGAGTTTGTAAAGACGGTTTCTGAGAAATCAAAGAATGTAAAAGAGTATAAGAAGGAAGTAAAAAAGCAGCTGGAAGATGATGCCCAGACCACTTACAAGGATACGCTAACCCAGAAGGTATGGCAAAAAGTTTTGGACAACACGAAGGTGAAGAAGTATCCGAAGAAAAAGGTAAAAGAAATCTCTGATTCCCTGGTCGAGCAGTATAAAACGGCAGCGGAGTATTATCAGACAGATTACGAGACATTCCTTAAGGAGCAGATGGGAAGTTCAGTAGAAGATTTCGAGGCCCAGGTGGACGAAGCAGCCAAATCAAGTGTCAAGCAGCAGCTGGTGACGGATGCCATCGCGGACAAAGAAAAGATCAAAATGGATGATAAAGAGTACGAGAAGCAGTTGAAGAAGATTGCGGACGCGTACGGATATGAAGATATCAAAGCAGTTAAGGAAGCAGCATCCGAGGAAGATCTAAAAGAGATTGCACTGAATAACATGGTGAAAGAATGGCTGACAGAGCACTGCGTGCAGGTTGCTTCAAAATAAGCCGCTGGTAGTTTCAGGAAGTAAAGACATATAAAGACCCCTTGCATAGAATAAAGAAATCGGCTATGCAAGGGTTTTTTGCGAGGAGAAAGGGCTTTCCTATAGAACAAAACGATTGGAGAGAGATGATGTCGAGAGGGAATGAAAAAGGGAGAGATGAGTTTCGCACCAGGCTGGGATTTATCGTGGCCTGCATCGGATCTGCGGTAGGCATGGGAAACATCTGGATGTTTCCATATCGAACCGGCAAATTTGGCGGCGCGGCATTCTTAATCCCGTATTTTATATTTGTAATCCTGCTGGGATTTTCCGGCGTGATCGGGGAGATGGCGTTTGGCAGGAGCATGAAGACAGGGCCTTTGGGGGCCTTTTCCAATGTGATGGGGATGCGATTTGGAGAAAAGGGAAAGAAGTGGGGGAAGGCCATCGGGATGATACCGGTGATTGGCTCCCTTGGCATTGCCATTGGGTATTCTGTCGTGGTGGGGTGGTTTTTAAAGTATCTAAGCAGCGCGGTTACCGGAAGCCTGACGAAGATCGAAGATATGGGGGCCTATTTTGGAGGGCTGGCGGTAGATTTTGGAAGCGTGGGATGGCAGATGCTGGGCCTGGCGCTTACCTTCCTGGTCATGGCCTTAGGAGTAACGAAGGGAATCGAGAAGATGAACAAGGTTATGATGCCCGTATTCTTCTTGTTCTTCATTATCCTTCTGTTTCGGGTGGCAACTTTGCCGGGCGCGGCGGAAGGGTACCGCTATATGTTCGTACCCAAATGGGAGCAGCTGGGGGATATCAAGACCTGGGTATATGCCCTGGGACAGGCCTTCTTCTCCCTGTCGCTGGCAGGATCCGGCACGATTGTGTATGGAAGTTACTTAAAGAAAGATGTGGACGTCGTCAGCTGCGCGAAGAACGTGGCCTTCTTTGATACCTGTGCCGCGCTTCTGGCGGGCGTGGTGGTGATACCGGCAGTATTTGCGTTCGGACTGGATGTTGCCAGCGGCCCTCCGCTGATGTTCATTTCCCTTCCGGCAGTGTTCCAGCAGATGCCATTTGGCGAGGTGTTTGCCGTAATCTTCTTCGTGGCTGTGCTCTTTGCGGCTCTGACTTCGCTGATGAACCTGTTCGAGACTTCTATCGAGGCGTTGCAGCAGCAAGTCAAACTGTCCCGGAAGGCAGCGGTGGCCATTGTTGCGGCAGTATCCGCGGGAGTGGGTGTCTTCATTGAGAGCGGGGACTCCGTAGGCGCGTGGATGGATGCGGTATCGATCTACATCATTCCGCTTGGCGCGCTTCTTGCGGGAATCATCTTCTACTGGGTATGTCCGAAGGGATTTGCGAGAGAGCAGGTGGAGACCGGGGCGAAAAAGCCTCTGGGAAAATGGTTCGAGCCGGTGACGAAGTATGTATTCGTAGGGATTACCCTGGTGGTGTATGTGCTTGGAATTTTCTTTGGAGGAATCGGATAGAGCAAGAAATGCAATATCCTGCGGCAGATTGCCCTTAGGGCATGCCGCAGGATATTTTTTATATATGGAAATCATCTAAACGCTGTTATTTTATATGGCTCTTATGCTCGAGGAGTTTATGATGAATTTTCGGATGTTGACATTATGATTCTTCTTAATCTGGATGAGATGGAACTTAAGAAATATCGACAGCAGTTGTCAGAGATAACATTTGACTTTAATATGGAGCATGATATAGATATTAAGCCGATCGCAAAAAGCAAGGAACTATTTTTAAAATGGCAGGAGTCTTATCCATTTTATAAAAATGTTAGTCGAGAAGGGGTGACGCTATATCGTGCAGCATGTTTATAATACCGGAAAAAAGAAGATTTAAAATCGGCGAAAGCACTGTTTGAAATTCCTGAATACAGAGGAGCCAATAATAGAGCATATTATGCAATATATTATATCGGCAATCCATGTATTGGATGAGGTGGACTGTAATCGACATAATGATACAATAGTCAATTTTATATAAAAACAGAATATCAAAATGTAAAAAGTAACCATCAATTGATTCCGGTAGTTTTTCTTGGATGACAAAAGAGAAGATTAAACAGATGCTCTAAATTGCGAATAAGCTTTCTGATCCCTGCATAGATTGTAAAAAACAAACTATGCAGGGGTTATTGATATGAAGGATTATATTGAGGAGAGGGCAGTAGAAATAGCATATTATATCATTGAGCACAAAGCCACTGTAAGGCAGACAGCCAAGGCGTTCGGAGTTAGCAAGTCTACCATACATAAGGACGTAACGGAACGCTTATTGAAGATTAATCCGTCTCTTGCTGCCGAGGCACGCAAGGTGTTGGACATGAATAAGTCGGAACGGCACATCCGAGGAGGCATGGCTACCAGAGAGAAGTATCTGCATCAGCATGGGCAGGATGCAGTCGGAACGAGTATCTGAGAAGGAGTGGGAGATTGCGCAAATCTCCTTCTTTTTTTCTGCCCTGCTATAAGCACGGAAGAAGCAATGCCAGGAAAAAATTTGTCCGCAGGCGGTCAATATGTTAAAATGTAGGGACTACTATTGGTGATAGCGATACTACAGGAGGAAAAGACTTGAGGGACAAGATAAGATTCCTGTCTGCGGCATTGGCAGCAATGCTGGCGGTATCCCTGGCGGCGGCCGGCATTGGCGGCTGCGGGAAGGAAGAAAAGATAAAGCAGAATGAGGAGCAGCAGATAGAACTATGGTATTACTGGGATATGGCTTACCAGCAGAAAGTGCTGGGGGATCTGATTGATGAATTCAACCATTCCCAGGATGATATAGAGGTGACCACCAGATATATACCGGACGCGGATTTTAAGAAGGAACTTGCGCTTAGCATGTATGAGGGAACCATGCCGGATATTGCGCTGGTAGATTCGGCAGACTTCCAATTCTTCCAGCATACGCAGTCCTTTGCGGATCTGACGGATGAGATCGAAGGGCTTGAGGACTATCTGCCGGAGGCATTGGCGCCATGCGAGGAAGGAGGGCGGATCAAAGGGCTTCCATTTGGAGTGAACTGTGTCGCCTTATTTTATAATGAAGAAATGCTGGCAAAGCGCGGATTAAATCCGCCGGCTACGTGGCAGGAATTCTACGATACGGCAAAGGCGCTGACAGCAGATGGAGTCTATGGGTATGCCCAGCCGGCCCTGGAGAGTGAAGAGAGCATGTATTCATTCCTTCCGGTACTGTGGTCTATGGGCGGGGATGTGGACTGCCTGAACTCCCGGGAGAGCGCCTATGCATTCCAACTGTTCCGGGATCTTACCGAAGATGGCGTCGTAAGCCGGCAGAGCATCAGCCTGACCCATAAGGATCTTGCCCAGCAGTTCGCAAAAGGCAATATTGCCATGATGATCGGCAATCCTATGCAGGTGGAGTATATCCGCAAGATCAATCCCAATCTTGCGTTTGATGTTACGGATATCCCGTCCATTTCCGATAAGGTGACGGTTCTCGGGGGAGAGATCTTCGGAGTGACGGACGGCAAAGGAAAGGACGCGGCAATCGAATTCCTGAATTATATAAGCGACATGGACAGGATGGCCGGGTATATGGATGATTTGGGCTATATGGCGGCCAGAAAGGACATTTTAGATGGACAGTTTCAGGAAGACGCGGTTCTGCATAAGTTCATCGGAATGCTTTCCTGCGCAAGAACCAGAGAATTTACCTATCAATGGCCGGATATTACGAGAACGGTAGTGTCTGCCCTTGAGCATTCTATTATCGGCGAGGAAGATGAGCGCATAATATTAGAGGAAGCGGCGGATAGCATACAGAAGATCAGGGAGGGTGGACAATGAGAAGAGAGATGACGCTTAGAAGACGCCTGCTGCCGATCTTCATACTGGCTACCGGAATCCCCATCGTCCTGTTTGCCCTGATATCCCAATACAGGCTGCGCAGCAGCCTGAACGAGAATATACAGATGCAGATTGACAACAATCTGAACCGGGCGGACCAGAGCCTGGATATGATATTGGATAAGTACGATACGCTTTTGTATGACTTGTGCACGGATGATGAGATAATTGGAATCGTGGAAGATATCAATCAGAAGAAGGATACCCTGGAAGTAAACAGCAGCAGGATACGCCATGAATTAAGCCATATCTGTAACCGAAATGACGGCATAGAGGGAATTACCATTATTACAGAGGAAAATCAGGTCATCTTTTATGACAGGCTATCAGCCTCCTCCGTAAGCAGCAGCTGGGCGGACAAGATAAGGGCGCCTGAGGTAGTAAAGGGGGCCTTGTACCGGGGGGTGGGACAGCCTATAGAGTCGGGGAATGATAAGGTCTATATGTTCCAGATCATCCGGGAATTCGTAGACTACCGGGATATCCATAAGTCCATAGGAACCGTGATTCTAAGCATTAATACGGATGTGCTGGAGCCGGTTCTGGATGCTGGGCAGAACGCCGACATCTACCTGCTTCAGAAGGGGAAGATCATAGCAGCGTACGAGGAAGATAAATGTGGAAAGAAATTGGATGCGGCGAAGGACGAAGAATTCCGCTACACCAGGAAAATGAATGAAATGAGTGGATTTACGATCTGTAATGCCCAGTCCCTGAGGCTATATCACCAGACTTTAAAGGAGCAGATCCTGTTCTGGATATTCATAGCAGTAGGCGCAATCCTACTACTGATGGCGCTGACGTATTCTTTGACCAGGCCGTACCTTAAGGAGATCGACCAGATAGCAGATGCCATGAGCCAGGCGGAACAGGGAAACTTCCAGGCACGGGTACCTGTTACCGAGAATATGACGGTAGAGGTGCGCAAGATTAGTTCGGGATTCAATGAAATGGTGGGCCATATTGACAGCCTGATCAATCAGGTCAAAGAGGCGGTGGTTGAGCAGAAAAACGCGGAACTATCCGCGCTGGAAGCCCAGATAGATCCGCATTTCCTCTATAATACGCTGGATACCATCAACTGGAAGGCCATTGAACTGGGAGAATTCGAAATCAGCGAAATGTTAGGAGCCCTGGCGGATATCTTAAGATATACGGTTAAGAATGCAGGGGCAGAGACTTCGATTGAACAGGAACTGCACTGGCTTGCAATGTACATCCTGCTACAGAAGGCGAAACTTGGAAGAGAACTCCAGGTAGAAGTAAAGGTGCCGGAAGAACTATACGGATACAGAATCCACAAACTGCTTCTGCAGCCATTTGTAGAGAATGCGATCCGGCATGGCCTGAAGCAGAAAGAAGGCGAACTGAAACTGGGGATTACCATGAGATCGGCAGGAGGCCAGATGCACATCATCGTAAAGGACAATGGCCGCGGAATTCCGGAAGACGTCTTACAGAGGCTTAATGACAGCGAAAATGAAGCAGATGAAAAAGATTCTGGAGAGCACATGGGAATCGTCAACGTGAGAAAGCGCCTGAACCTATATTATGGAGATCAGGCGGACCTATATTTTGAGAGCGCGCTGGGCAAGTACACGAAGGTGCATCTGTTTATCCCTGTAGTCAGCCCTCATAGGCAGGCAGACGAAGAAGGCAGAAAGGAGGAGGGCCAATGAGAATTGCGGTAATAGAAGATGAAGCGCCGATCCGGGAAGGCATGAGCAAGATTCTGAAGAAGATTAACGAGAATTATGAACTGGTAGGAAAGGCAGAAAACGGCAAAAAAGGGCTGGAACTGATCCGCAAAGAGAAGCCGGACCTGGTAATCCTGGATATCCGCATGCCGGATATGGACGGGCTTACCATGCTCTCCATTGTGCGGGAGGAAGGCATAGAGTGCAAGGCTATCGTCCTGAGCGCCTATTCGGATTTTGCATATGCGCAGAGGGCCATTGAACTGGGAATCGAGAACTATCTGCTGAAGCCGATCAAGATTGCGGAACTTAAGAAGGCCCTGGAACAGGCAGAGGTGAATATTTCCAAAGAACAGAGCAAGGAGCAGCTGTTCAGCCTGGAATATATCTTTCTGAACGCCATAACAGGCCAGCTGGATGAAGACGGGAAACTGGCTGACATGATTACCGAGCGGTATGGAATCAGGGGGGACGAGCAGATTGCCATATTTGGCATTGGATTAAGCGATAATTATGACCGCTACCATGAGATGGTTCGCCGGACCATGGAAGAAGTAGGTATTCACAGCAATGAATTCCATTTCTACGTTATCGAATTCCAGGAAAAGGGCTCGATTGTCGTCATTCTGTACCAGTTGGAAGACCAGGATAAAATAAAAGAATATTTTAAAAAGACGGTGGTTCCGATGCTTGGAAGCCAGATACCCGGACGGCTCAGCTGCGCCTGGGGGAACTGCCGGGGACTCTTGAATATAAGGAAAGCGATTCTGGAGATGGACAGCGTGCTGGAGTGGAACCTTTTCTTTGACAGAGGGACGCTGATCAGCAAGAGGCTGATTGACGCGACCCAGACCTATCCGATCAAGTACCCTATTGACATCGAGGTGCAGACGAAGGAGGCGGTGGCGGATAGCGACCGGAAAGAGTTCTTAAGCAGTCTGCGCCGCTTCCGGGAATACTGCAGGGAGGGAGCGTGCACGCCCCAGGATATGAAAGAAGCATGCAGCCGCTATATGATGAGCCTGCTGCACGTGGCAAAGGAATCAGGGAAACTGGAGTCATCCGTGTCTATGCAGAATATGATTACGTCCATATCCGACGCAATATTCTGGCAGGATATTGAAGAAGCATTTCTTACATTTTTTGAAAATCTGTCCTTGAAAAACATCGGGGAAGATGGCGTAAGCCTGCTGGTCCAGAAGGCCATACAGCATATCCAGGAGTACTATAACCAGGGAATCACCTTGGAGGAAGTGGCTGCCAAGCTGCATGTGTCCGAAGAATACCTAAGCACCCAGTTTAAGAAGCAGACCGGCAGGACATTTACCGAGACGATCCGTAAATACCGCATTGAAAATGTAAAGGAATTGCTGTTAAAGTCAACGCTTAAGCTCAATCAGATCGCGGATATGGTTGGGTACTCTGATCCCAAGTATATGAGCAAAGTGTTCAAGGATGAAGTAGGGATGCTTCCGGCAGAGTACCGGAAGAAGAACAGTTAAGGACAAAAACAGGCAAAATTCGGAAAAAACCGTTAAAAATTTCTACTTTTTTAAAAAATTTCCACCTTGGAGGGATGGGAGATTATGCTAAGATGTTCATAACGAAAAAGGAGAGATTGTTATGAGCAAAAGAATCGTTGTATTTCAAAATCCAAGCGATATATTAGAATTTGTAAGAAAGGTCGAAAAATATCCTTATGACATGGACATGAAGCGCGGCCGTTATATCGTCGACGCGAAATCTCTGCTGGGACTCATGAATCTCGGTTTTCAAAATGAGATTGAGTTGAAAGTCTATGAAGAAGAATGTGATGACCTCTGGAAGGATATAGAAAAATATGTCGCTGCATAAGCAAAGTGATGCTTGTGTAATGAAACTCCCTGTCGTATAATTTACGATGAGGAGTTTTTATTATGGAGAAGAAAATGAAAAAAAGAGTTGACAGAAGCAGCTACTTATTCGACAATAAGGCGCTGCTTGCATTAATTATTCCGTTGGTCATCGAGCAGCTTCTTGCAGTACTTGTTGGCATGGCGGATTCTATTATGATTGCGAGCGTGGGCGAGGCAGCCGTCTCCGGCGTATCGCTGGTAGATCAGATCATGGTCCTGCTGATCAATGTATTTGCCGCCCTTGCAACCGGCGGCGCGGTGGTGGCCGGACAGTATCTGGGACAGAAGAATCAAAAGGAAGCCTGTAAGTCAGCCACCCAGCTGGTATGGTTCATTACCCTGTGCTCGGTTGTGATTACCTTGCTGGTCTATGCGGGAAAATACTTCATCCTGCACGGGATCTTCGGAAAGATCGAGGCCGACGTAATGGGGCATGCCAATACCTACCTGATGATCGTGACGGCATCTATCCCGTTCATGGCCCTGTATAATGGAGGCGCGGCGATCTTCCGTGCCATGGGCAATTCCAAGGTGTCCATGCAAGTATCCATCATCATGAATATCATCAATGTTGGCGGAAACGCGATCCTGATCTACGGATTCCACAGAGGGACGGAAGGCGTGGCCATTCCCACCCTGGTGTCCAGGATGGTGGCAGCGGTTATCATCATTGCCCTGTTGTGCAATCCGAACCAGCTTCTACATATCGAGCGCACCTTCCGCTATAAGTTCAACTGGCAGATGGTAAAGAAGATCCTGAGCATCGGCGTGCCAAACGGCCTGGAGAACAGCATGTTCCAATTGGGCAAGATCCTGGTTTTAAGCCTGGTATCCACATTTGGAACTTACGCTATCGCGGCAAATGCGGTGGGCAACGCCATCGCCCTATTCCAGATACTTCCCGGAATGGCAATATCCCTGGCAGTTACTACGGTGATCGCAAGATGCGTAGGGGCAGGAGACTACGAACAGGTGAAATATTACAACCGGAAACTGATGGTGATCACCTATGTATGCATGGCGGCGACCGTGTTCTTCATATTCTCCATCCTTCCGCTGATCATCAAGGCTTATAATCTGTCAGACGTGACAGCCAGTGCAACCGAGCAGATCATCCATTTCCATGGAATCAGCGCAATCCTGATCTGGCCCATATCCTTTACGCTGCCGGCTACCTTCCGTGCGTCGGGAGATGCCAAGGCATGCATGTACATATCCATACTGTCCATGTGGATCTTCAGAATCGCATTCAGTTACGTGCTGGGTAAATACATGGGATTGGGCGTGTTCGGCGTATGGGTGGCAATGGTCATCGACTGGGTATTCCGGGCGCTGTGCTTTGTGATCCGGTATTTCAAAGGTACCTGGCGCAAAAGCGTGATTGTGTAAAATCAAAAGAAGTCCCTTGTCAACAGGGGGCTTCTATCATATAATAGAACCTGATTTTGAGAGACATTTACCCGATTTGGACACAATAGGTACGAGATTGACAAAATAGGAGGAATTCTTGTGAAGAGAGAATTAGTAATCGTCATTGATTTTGGAGGGCAGTATAACCAGCTGGTAGCAAGACGTGTCAGAGAATGCAACGTATACTGCGAGATCTATTCCTACAAGACAGACCTGGAGAAGATCAAAGAAATGAATCCCAAGGGAATCATCCTGACCGGAGGACCCAACAGTTGCTACGAGGCGGATTCGCCCACATATAAGAAAGAATTATTCGAACTTGGCATACCAGTCCTCGGACTGTGCTACGGCGCCCAGCTGATGATGCACATACTGGGCGGCAAGGTAGAAAGCGCCGACGTCAGGGAATATGGCAAGACAGAAGTCATCATAGATAAAACCCAGTCGCCAATCTTTGAAGGCGTGTCGTCCCCAACCATCTGCTGGATGAGCCATTTTGACTACATCTCTAAGGTGGCGCCGGGATTCGAAATCACTGCCCACACGGCAGACTGCCCGGTGGCAGCGGCCGAGAATCCGGAGCAGAAATTATACGCGATCCAGTACCATCCGGAAGTGCTCCATACTGCAGAAGGCACGAAGATGCTGTCCAACTTCGTGCTTGGCGTATGCGGCTGCGCCGGAGACTGGAGGATGGATTCCTTCGTGGAAGAATCCATCAGGCAGATCCGGGAGAAAGTCGGCAAAGGCAAAGTATTGTGCGCCCTGTCCGGCGGCGTAGACTCCTCCGTGGCAGCAGTCCTGCTGTCCAAGGCTGTAGGAGATCAGCTGACCTGCGTATTCGTAGATCACGGGCTTCTCCGTAAAAATGAAGGAGACGAAGTAGAGGCTGCCTTCGGACCAGAAGGAGCTTATGACCTGAACTTCATCCGTGTCAACGCCCAGCAGCGTTTCTACGAGAAACTGGCAGGAGTTTCAGAGCCGGAGGCAAAACGTAAAATCATCGGGGAAGAATTCATCCGCGTATTCGAAGAAGAAGCCAAGAAGATCGGCGCGGTAGACTTCCTGGTGCAGGGAACCATCTACCCGGACGTGGTAGAAAGCGGGCTTGGCGGAGAATCCGCAGTCATCAAGTCCCACCACAACGTGGGAGGCCTGCCGGACTGTGTAGACTTCAAAGAAATCATCGAGCCCCTGCGCGACCTGTTCAAAGACGAAGTAAGGAAAGCCGGACTGGAACTTGGCATCCCTAAGCACCTGGTATTCCGCCAGCCGTTCCCCGGCCCGGGACTTGGCATCCGCATTGTCGGAGAAGTGACGGAAGAAAAGGTTAAGATGGTTCAAAACGCAGACGCAATCTACCGGGAAGAAATCGCTAATGCCGGATTGGATAAAAGCGTCGGCCAGTACTTCGCCGCGCTTACGAATATGCGAAGCGTCGGCGTCATGGGGGATGAGAGGACCTATGATTACGCGGTGGCCCTCAGAGCGGTGAACACCATAGACTTCATGACGGCGGAAGCCGCGGAGATCCCGTGGGAAGTGCTGCATAAGGTGACCAGCCGGATTGTGAATGAAGTAGATCATGTGAATCGAGTGATGTATGATATTACCTCTAAGCCGCCTGGGACGATTGAGTTTGAATAAAAAAATGGAGCTCGGAAATCCAGCATTTATGCGGGTTTCCGGGCTCTTTGTATGTGGGGTGAGTACAGAATGAGTACAAAATATATAATCAGTGAAATAATTGCTGTAATGCTGTTCCCAGTCTTTGCTCAAAAGAAGTATAGTCGTTGTAATCAATGACTAGTTGACATATAGCTTTTCTGAACTCGATTTTTTTGCCACCGTTATTAACATATTCATCAGATAGTATACTAAATAAGTTCTTTCCGTTAGTAAAATATTCGGTATCATTTTTAATAGGCTTATTTTGTTCGGCATCATGCTTTTTCTTTGTATTTATGTTTTCTCTATACTGTGCCTCAAACCAATTTGGTTCTGTTTGGAATTTAAATAAACGATCTCTGATTTTTCTCATTAATTCATAATTATGCATATCAAAAAGTTGAACTTTTAAATATTTTTCAAGACTTTCGATAGGAAGAAAGAGAATATTATTGTTTGGTATGCGTGACCATAATTTATCTTCATCTATTTTTTTTCTTACTATGTCTTGAACATCCCCATCAATGATGCTGATAATATGGGATGATTCAGTGAGAATTCTATCGGTAATAAAATTCTCATGCAAATCTAATGTGTTATCATAGCCACCAACAGGCAAAACTTGAATACGTTTGTTTTCATCAAGATTTATTTTGTGAATGAAATTATTTACAAGATACTCTGCCAGATCATCTTCTACAAGGATGATTACATCATAACCATTATGAGAATATATGTCACGTGTTATATATGCTGGGTAACATGGCGTTTCACAAACAATAGTATCATCATTAATCTGCTTTAAATAAAACAGATTATCAATAGGAAGTGCATGTATTATTTCGAGAGAATGTGTTGAAAAATATGTAGCAACGTTGTATCTATGAGATATGTTTTTCATAAATTCAACTAATCTCTTAATTGCCGATGGATGTAAAGCGAGTTCAATTTCATCAATAAGTATCAAATTTAATTTCTCACTATTATTAGTGCGCACTAATAAATTATTGAGTAGGTGTAGTAGATTTATTAATAAAAATTCACCAGTACTTAAATCAAAATGACTTAATAAGTGATTATTGGTTTCCAGAAAATATGGTACACCACGATACTGGTATATCTGCTCAGCTTTATTACGGTCTATTCGGAATAATTTTTCGTAGTAGTTTTTATTATTATGTAAAATTAGTCCTAAATTTTCCCTGACAAAATCATCAGCCGGGAGCAAATAGTGACGGTTGACACGTTGCAGCTTTTTATATGTCTTATATGAAGATGTATTTGAAAAGCGAGTACCTTTTGTGATACTACCCTCTTGAAAACCTCGCAAATTTAAAGTGGGAGATGTTGAGCAAGTCCATCTACCGTTTGTTTGGGGTTGCCACTTTTCAGTGTTTTCATCTATTGTAAAAGATATGAATGAATCATCTGTGTAATCAAACGGTCTTAACATAGAGAAATTGATTGGGCGTACTAATCGTGGAGCAATAGAGGATAATACAGTACTTTTACCAATTCCATTAATTCCTGTAATTGCGTATACATCTGGTTTAAGTGGCATATCTATCTCAAGGGAGGATATACCTTTGATGTTGTTTATTTCTACATGTAATTTTTTATTCATAATTTTTCCTCCATTTAGAAACAGAGTGCCATTTGGCTTTTCTGTAATTCCAATTCTACTTTTTCTTTTGTTTCAGTAATTTCATCAATAGCTGCCTGTGTAGCTTCATTTGGATTATCACCAGCGGATTTCAAAGCACTCTGGTAGAGGTAATTCATCTTTTCCCATTTCAACAAGTCATTAAATACCTTATAACTTCTGATATTCAACAAAGCATCTTGTAAAGACAGCGTATGTGTTTTTCCTCTGACAGTATATCCGATTTCAAGATAAGAGGAAAGAACCGGATTCAAACGAATGGATACGGTGTTATCCTTTAACAGTTTATCTTCCCCACGCTCTCCGCTAATCTGTAGGATACTGGAATTACAAAGCACCATAAGTATGCCCATCAGATCACCGACTGTTTCCAAACGAAGTCCGGCAGTATCACTGCCATTTAAAGCATTATAACTGACACCGAGTGCGGCTGCAATCTTCTCTAACTGAGGAGGTTGTGGCTGCATTTTATTTGTTTCGTATTTTCGGATGGACACCGGATGGATGCCGGTCAGTTCAGCCAATTTATCTTGCGTGATTCCGATTTGTTTACGGCAGTATTTGATTTTTTCTCCTACGGTCATTTTTATCGCCCTCCATGTATCGAGATGGCTACATTATATCACGTATGAAAAAAATTTTCTACAGGCATTTCAAAACACTTGACAATAGCGATATCGCTACATATAATAAAAATATAAAATGTAGCGATTGCGCTACATAAAGAAAAGGAGGAATTTCATATGGAACAGAACAACAAGATTTATATTACTGCAAATGAACTCGCAGAAATGTTGGGTGTTTCCGTGGGTCATGCTTATAAGCTGATTCGTAAGCTAAATCAGGAATTGGAAAAAGAAGGATTTCTGGTGATTGCAGGCAAAGTTCCCAGACGTTATTTTGAAAAACGCTGGTATGGTTACAGCGCGTAGGAGGTGTTTTGAATGAGAGCGGAAAAAGACAAGAAAACAGGAAAATGGTTGATTCAGTATCGTTATACGGATTGGCAGGGCAAGCGCCGGAAATCTACAAAAAGAGGTTTTGCTACCAAACTAGAGGCAGAGGAATGGCTGCGAAATTTCCTTATTACGCAGAATGCGGACTTTGATATGAAGTTTGAGGAATTCTGGAAAATGTATTGTGCAGATATGGAGACTCGTCTGCGGGAGCATACCATGAGAACAAAAAAGTATATTGTGGAATTGAAAATTCTTCCGTATTTCGGGAAGAAGCGGGTAAATGATATTACAGCAGCGGACATACGGCAATGGCAGAATGAGTTGATTAAAAAGGGGTATTCACCTACTTACCTGAAAACAATTAATAACCAGTTGAGTGCAATATTTAATTATGCGGTTCGATATTACGATTTGAAAAGTAATCCCTGTGTAAAGGCTGGAAGCATGGGAAAGAGCAAAGCCGAAGAAATGGATTTCTGGACAGGAGAGGAATTTAGGAAGTTTATCGACAGTATTATGAACAAAAGGCTTTCTTATATGGCATTTATGACTTTGTACTGGACGGGGATGCGTTTGGGAGAACTGCTGGCTTTGACTCCAAAAGATGTTGACCTGGAAAAACGAACGATTTCTATCACAAAATCTTATCAGCGCCTTGGCAGGAAAGATGTGATTACTCCGCCAAAGACACCGAAGAGCAAGAGAGTGATTACCATTCCGGAGTTTCTAGCTGCAGACATCAAGGATTATATGGATAGCTTATATGATTTGCAGGAGGATGACAGGCTGTTTCCCATTACAAAATATTATCTCGAGCATGAAATGCAGCGAGGAATTAAAGAAAGTGGTGTAAAGCGGATACGGTTGCACGATTTGAGACATTCACACGCAAGTCTACTGATTGAGCTTGGATTTTCACCATTGGAAATTGCAAATCGGCTGGGACATGAAAAAGTGGAAACCACATTGAATACCTACGCACATCTTTATCCAAACAAGCAGGCGAAACTGGCTGATCGGCTGGACAGTGAATATAGGGAGGATTTGTAATGAGTGGATTAGATAAAAACAGAAAACGAAACCAGACAGTTTGCTTTCGGATGACACCGGAAGAGCGCAGGGAATTAGAAGCCCGTATTACAGTGAGCGGACTGCCAAAAGGAAAGTATTTTATTCAGTCGGTACTTCATCAGGAAATAAAGATTGCGGTTGGTAAATATCAGAGTGATCGGTTAAGTCTTGAGATACGGAGATTGTGGGAGCGTCTGGATCATTTGGAAACAGAGAATTTGTATGAGTTACTGGCAGACTGTCAGGCATTAATGAAACAGGTAATTGAAATCACGGGAAAAGATTGTTCAGCCAAATGGACAGCAAGTGATTTTAAAACAGAGATAATGGAAGATGAAAAATAAAAACCTTTAAGTGTCGGCAAACACCTAAAGGCGGAGACTTGGTAGAAAATCCAAATCAATTACTAAAGTCATTCTACCAAAGTCTCCATTATCTTTCAACAGAAAATGGAGGTAATTTTGGATAACAGAAGAAACGAACCGAATTTAAAATTGATAAATATGGAACAGGTTGAGGTGGAAAAAATAGACTGGCTGATTTATCCGTTTATTCCCTTTGGGAAGGTTACGATTGTGCAGGGGGATCCGGGTGAGGGCAAGACCACAATGGTGCTTCAGATTATCGCAAAGCTGACGAAAGGAGAGTCTGTATTATCGGGCAGTGATGAACCTATTTTAGAGGGTAAAACAATGGCTCTGGATCCGGTAAATGTGATTTATCAGACTGCAGAGGATGGATTGGGTGATACCATCAAGCCACGACTTCTTGCGGCTGGAGCAGATTGTTCCAGAGTAATGGTGATTGATGATAACGATCAGGCATTGACTATGATGGATGTCAGACTGGAAGAAGCCATTATACAGACAAAAGCACGACTTGTAGTTTTAGATCCGATACAGGGATTTCTGGGGGCTGATGTAGATATGCATAGGGCAAATGAAATCCGTCCGCTTATGAAACGTGTAGCGATACTTGCTGAAAAATATCATTGTGCGATTATTCTGATTGGCCATATGAATAAAAACAGCAATGGAAAATCATCATATCGTGGACTTGGCTCTATTGATTTTCAGGCAGCAGCCAGAAGTGTTCTAATTGTTGGCAGAATCAAGGATGAACCAGAAATCCGTGTTGTCTGTCACGTGAAAAGTTCCCTTGCACCAGAAGGAAAATCCATTGCATTCCGTTTGGATAAAGATAAAGGGTTTGAATGGATTGGAGAATATGATATCAGCGCAGATGATTTGTTAAGCGGAGATAATCGTGGGCAGAAAATCCATGCAGCAAAAGAGTTCCTGAAGGAAATACTGGTATCTGGTTCGATGGCACAGACAAAAGTGGCAGAAGAAGCGGAAAGCAGAGGAATTAAAAAGAAAACACTGTGGAATGCGAAGAAGGAACTGGAGATTGATTCTGTGAAGATAGGGAGTCAATGGTTCTGGATGTTGCCGGAATAATATTGGGAAGATGGCAAGATTACCATTTCTTTAAGAACAGGGAATCTTGCTATCTTGAAAGGAGACATGGATGAAAAATGTACAAATATCGCAAGAACTATTTATGAAACTACTCCGATATCATTTGCTTGATGATGACAGCTGCACCGACGAGGTGAAAAAAGGTTTGGAACAGAAAATGAATGCTATGGTGGAGCGTGAATTATATACGAAATCAAAAACTGCCCAAACGGAGGAAGAACGGGAAAAAGCCCGGCAGGAGTATTTGGACAAGCGAGGGATACAGAAGGACTTCAGATGGTAGTTCTTTCCTGATTACCATTCTGACAGGGGCGTGACACGCTCCTGTATAGATGGCGGACAAGAGAAAATGCAGATGTGAGGACGGAGGTTTTTAGGATGGCAGTGGAAAGGGAGCTCTGACTTAGGGCATCCTCTGCAGGACATTTCATCCCGACCGTAGGGAGGAATAGCCCCGCAGGGCGCAAGGGCAACTTTTGATGGACGGAACGGCTGTCGAAAGTGCTTTTGCGTTACTTTTGACAAAAGTAACAAAACTGCCCTAACGGGCATGAATACAATTTATGTGCCGTATCCGGCACTATTTAAAGAATGTGAGGTGAAAAATAGGATGATGAAAAGAACAGTCAGTGGTATGACCGGAGCTGGTTCTCTTGCCCATAACAGAAGGGATTTTATTGCAGAGAATGTTAATCCGGACAGAGTACACCTGAACATCTGTTACCGGGATGAAAACCTGAAGGATGTTTACAAAGAACTGTTTGATGAAGCGGTAGAACGATATAATGTCGGGAAAAGAAATGACCGGAAGATTACGAATTATTATGATAAAATTCAGCATGGAAAGCAGGAGAAGTTGTTTCATGAAGTAATCTTTCAGATTGGAAATAGTAAAGATATGGCTGCCGGAACACCAGAGGGAGAGCTTGCAGTCAAGATCCTGGATGAATATATGCAGGAATTCCAGAAACGCAATCCAACACTTCGGGTATTTTGCTGTTATCTGCATCAGGACGAAGCTACCCCACATCTACATATTGATTTTGTACCTTATGTGACCGGATGGAAGGGAAAAGGAATGGATACAAGAGTTTCACTGAAACAGGCATTAAAAAGTCTTGGATTTCAAGGTGGAGCTAAACATGATACAGAATTGAATCAATGGATCAATCATGAAAAAGAAATTCTATCAGAGATTATGGAGCGACATGAAATTGAGTGGGAACAGAAAGGAACCCATGAAGAACATCTGGATGTGTATAATTTTAAGAAAAAGGAACGTGCAAAAGAAGTAAAAGAGCTGGAACAGAAAATAGAAAGTTTGACAGCAGATGTTGAAGCAGCAGAATCAGATATAAAGGTGCTTAAGCAGGAAAAAGTTGATATAGAAAAAGCCAGAGATCAGGTCAGTGAAAGTAAGGAACAGACGAAAAAAGAACTTGAGCATATGGAGAAGCAACAGAATCAGTTGAAACTAATTATGAATAATATTGATAAGGAATTGAAAAATTCTGGACAAATCAAATTGGTGTTACCGGAAGCCGGAACACTGGAACTTGCGTCTACATATCGAAACAAAAAAATCAAACCACTGTTTACTAAGATGAAAAATTATATTGCAGGATTAGCTGCGAAAGTGATAGAAATTACCAGAGAAGCGGAAAAATGGAGAGATAAATATTATCAGTTGAAGAAAGATTATGATGATCTGGAAAAAGACGTTGATGAGGTAGCGGATTTGTGTGATCAGTTGTCTGATGACGTGAATAAGCTGGAGATAATATCAGATAAGTATAACAGAGCGTTGCGGATATTTGGAAGGGATACCATAGAGTCAGCAATCTGGAAAGATATTCAGAGAGAAAAAGCACTGGAAGAACAAAAACGAAAAGAGCAGATGCCGAGAAAAATAATTGACAGGCTGCAATGGGGCAGGGAAAGAAGTCAGGAGTACAATATGCAGCAGAAGAAAAATAAAACTAAACGCAGAGGAATGGAGTTGTGAGAATATGAGAAATATTTGTATTATGGGAATGACGGATTAAGTTATATGTTGCATAGAAATTATTATTTGAGTGGTTTGGTTCTTATCAAAAAATTGTACACAATGAGTATAGGATTCTGTGGAAGGTTATTTTGGTGGTGAAGTTGGAGTAAAGAAATAGTCAGTTGATAAAAAACAAATGAAAAGAGTATTGGTTCCTTGAGGTATAATGATTTCGACGAAAAAAACAAAAACCGAAAGGAGTACCAATACTCATGGACATTATAACATTAATTCAGGTTCTTGTCAGCGGATTACTCAATGCTCAGGAGGAGTTTTTAGAACATTTGGATCAGTTCTCAACCTTTGAGGAGACTGTGAACAGACTGACAGACCAGGTCGCAGCAGATTTTATAGGACTGACTTTGACAGCTGCTGATACCTTGATCCGAGAAAGTGGGAAGCGTAAAGCTGGCTATACTGTACAGAGAAGCAGAAACCGGACTCTGATCTCAGGAGTAGGCGATATTACATTCACCCATACTCTATATAAAGATTCGGAGGGGAAAATACGGTGTCTGCTGGATGAACTACTCCATCTCCCAAACCGGGAACGGTTTACTCCTGTAGCCGAAGCAAAAGTACTGAACGAGGCGGAAGTACATTCCTATCAGCATGCAGCAGACTCAATCCAGACAAAAGGACAGACAATCACGAAGACAACGGTAATGAATAAAGTGCATTCCATCGAAAAAGAGTTACCCCCGATGGAAGAAACCCATGTAGAAAAGAAAGCCTGTGAGTATCTTTACATCGAAGTCGATGAAGATCATATCCACCGGCAGAAAGACGGAAAAGAGCAGGGATGTTTTATGGGAAAACTGATCTATCTTTTTGAGGGAAAAGAAGAAGTCTGCAAAGGCAGGCAGAAATTGATCTCTCCATTCTATTTTGGAGGGCTTTATACGGGAACAGATCAGAATGCATCCCTATGGGAAAAGGTGGATTTTTATATCCGACAGCACTATGATTATGATGTTTTAAAGTGCGTTTATATCAACAGTGACGGGGCAGGCTGGATCAGGGCGGCGGACAATTATGTCGGGAAAAGCAAGCTTGTGGCAGACCGGTTTCATCTGATGAAATATATCAACCGGGTAGCGCGATATACCCTGGATGAGGAAACGATTACAAAAGAGCGGTTTTATAAATATATTTACAAAAATAAGCTTCTGGCGGCCAAAAAACTTCTGACACGGATCCAAAATCAATGTGAGGGAAGTTACCGTGCAGTAGAGGAATGCCGAAAGTATCTGGTGGGGAACTGGGAGTATATTCAGCGAGCATTCCATGACAAGCACGTACTGGGCTGCAGTGCAGAGGGGCATGTGAGCAGCGTGTATTCGGAACGTATGAGTTCCAGACCGATGGGATGGAGCGAAACGGGAACAGACAGGATGTGTAAACTGAGATGTTTTATCCGGAACTATGGTCGGGAAAAAGTAATCGATCTGGTGAACTATCGAAGGGAGAAGGAATTG
Organism: [Clostridium] scindens ATCC 35704; assembly: GCF_004295125.1. NCBI lineage: Bacteria > Bacillati > Bacillota > Clostridia > Lachnospirales > Lachnospiraceae > Lachnoclostridium > [Clostridium] scindens. The sequence goes on from NZ_CP036170.1 coordinate 1,459,775, forward strand.
TATGCAGTCGCGGCAACAGGTACAGACGGGATGATTGAAGAATGTCAGCGGAAACGGTATACGAAGAAGCAAAGAGAAGTTCAGAGGTACGCAGAGACACTGCACGTAACTCTTTCTAAGAGTTCAACAGTACGGAAGATTCTTGCAATCAGGGAACAAATCGGGAATATCTAAACTTGAAATAACGAAATGTAGGTTGTATGATTGAGAAAATAAGTCTATGATCATTTTTCTTTAGGGAAAGTCTTTTTCATTTCAACTGACAATTCGTTTACTTCATCGGTGGTGAATATAAGAATGGTGTTTGGAATGGGAGTGTGATAAAATAAGAAAGAAATCAATTGGTAATTATCGTAACTTTATGGAATAGTGATAGAAAGATTTTTTGGGGGAGGGGGGTCTATGAAATTTGAATACATACCTAAGATTCGTGCGCAAGAATCGTTTGGATATATCGATTTTCCAGATAAGTTCTACAGATTTATAGATGAATTTAACATTGTAGGTGTTAGATGGTTACAACCTACAACCATCAGTGCATCTTATTTTTTGAGAGTACTTCAGGAGGGTTCATCAGCAAAGGCACGTGGATATGGAAGAGGTAATAACAAAGAGAATGATGAATTATCGATTCAAATGCAGGATTTTTATCACCCCCTTCTGGATCATGGTGCTTTATGGAAAGTGAAAAATGACAATGTGATATGTACTGCAATGCCATATGGTGATAGGGAATCTATCACTGATGGGTTTTATAGAATGGTTAATATGTTCCATTATCCGGAAACAATGAAGATGGAGTTTTTAGATGATAAATATCGATTTCGGATTAACGGTGATCATATGATTGCCATCTATTGTGATTCATCACAAGAGAATTTTAACCCGAATTGCTCAGATAAGGAATTACGTAGAAAAGCAATCCAGCATTCTGCTCAGGGATTCTTACGTTATCAAACAACAACTGGTTCATATGTTCGTGATCGTTATGTGAGCGAGTATGCCAAAAGGCGTGCACACGGAATTTGTCAGTTATGTGATAAGCCGGCTCCCTTTTCTGATTGTGATGGAAATCCATTTCTTGAAACACATCATATTATTTGGCTTGCTGATGGAGGAGCAGATTCGATAGAAAATACCGTAGCACTTTGTCCAAATTGTCATAGGAAAATGCATACTTTAAATCTTAGTGAAGATGTTGAAAAACTTCTAAAGATTGCTACAATAGCAGATTAGTCATGCTTGGAATAAAAGTAAAAAATTATAAAAAAGTACAATTCCAGTTAATGAACTGAAAATTGGGAATTATGAGGTGAATTTATGCATTTTGGATTTTCCTATATTGGCTTGATTTTTCTTATCATGTTAATGGTTCCGAATTTGTTTTGGACGAAGAATCAGCCCAAAGACTATGAAAAATATGTACATAATGAAAGCAAAATCTTGCTGTTATTTGAGAGAGTTGGCGAAGTTTTAGTGACTTGTTTGTTGCTGATTTTCAAAGATTTTAACATTCAAGGCATTTCTGCATGGATGATTTGGCTGATTACGGCATTTGTGTTGATGATTATGTATGAATTATACTGGATACGGTATTTTAAAAGCGAAAAGACGATGAAAGATTTTTACAGCAGTTTAATGGGTATTCCTGTTGCAGGTGCTACTCTTCCGGTTGTTGCGTGCGGTTTGATTGCTATATATGGACGGAATCCAATTTTATTTGTGGCTGCAATAATATTGGGTGTAGGGCATATCGGCATTCACTTAAATCATAAAAAAGAGTTATAAATTCTGGTTATGATAAGAAATTTATAAAAGTGTCTCATTGCATAGAATAGGAAAAATGTATATCCTTGGATCAGTAGGTGGCGGATATGGCTAATGAAGATAAGAAGGATTTTAATGCAATGTTGCATGATAATAAAGATATGCCAAAGTTCCAGATAATTACGGATGAAAAGAGCATTGAGAAATATGGTGGAAACAGGATGTATTTTGCACCACCCATTGATTATGATGAAGTGATGAAAAAAATTCCATATGGCAAAGTGATTACAGTTGGAAAGATAAGAGAATTTTTTGCGAAAGAGAATGGTGCAGATTTTACGGAACCTATAACTGCCGGAATTTTTGTATCTATTGCTGCATGGGCAAGCCACCAGAGATTGGAAGATAAAACGTCTTACTGGAGAACACTGAAAGCAAATGGTGAATTGAATGAAAAGTATCCAGGCGGTACCCGGAAACAAAAAGAAAAACTGGAAGCAGAGGGTCATATCATCATTTAAAAAGGGCGAAAAAGTATCAGGTATTACGTTAAAGATTACGAGGATTTTCTGTTTGAAATGGATTAATCTGTACCAGACACGCAATGTCCGGTCGAAAATCAGGTGATTCTCGGTTTATGTCGTGGGGGTTTTCTGAAATAATTGGTAAGTTGTAAGTGAAAGAGAGGTAGAAACATGGACACAAAAAAGATCGGAGCTTTTTTGAAACAATGCCGTAAGGAAAATAATCTTACACAAGAACAGCTTGCAGAAAAATTTGGCGTATCGGCAAGAACCGTTTCCAGATGGTAGACAGGATCAAATATGCCAGATCTTAGTATATTGGTTGAACTTGCTGATTATTATGACATTGAAATAAAAGAGCTTCTGGATGGAGAAAGGAGTTCGACCATGAACAAAGAGATGAAAGAAACATTAAACAAAGTAGCTGATTATGAAGAGTGGGTAAAGCAAAAAGCCTTAAAAGCCGGAAATCTTGCTTTTGCATCGATGTTCCTGATCAGTGTAGGAGCGATTATCATACAGCTCCTATTGGCAGTAAACCTTCGTCTGGTGCTGGGAGAAACATTAATTGCTCTGGTGGGAGGAATTGTATATGCGTTTCTTATGGTACATAATGGTATTTGGGATAAAGGTTTGTCTCAGAGAGAGGCACTATGGAGAGATTTTCTCACCAGTGTAATCTGTGCAGGAATTTTCTCAGTGCTTTATGGTATATGCCTGGGAAGAATGGGGGCAACTGAGAAGCAAACGATATATTTGTCCTTACTTTTTCTGGGTGGAATCATAATCGTAGCATTTATTGTTCTCAGGATATTATCATATTTTAACAGGAAGAGGCGACGGATTTCAGTTAATGGGGAGCAAAGAGATCTTCCAACGTCAAAGGGAGGTTGTACAAAAATCTACAATGCCAAAGACATAGTAGAAGCGGCAAGAATTGTAGAACTGTTAAAAGAACATGGAATTGCTGCTTTTTCACAGGAAGCAGGTGCAAGTGTCGCTATGCATGGTGCATCAGGATTTGGTATGTACGGTATGGACGTATTGGTGGAAACCGATGAAGCGAAAAGGGCGTTGCAGATTATCGAAACTGCAGATGATCCTCAGGGATCAGAAAAATTTTGACATTTCTATTGAAGCGTGATAATATGATTATAGAAAAAGAGTGCTACCGATAGACGGTTAGTCCGATATAAAGTCAAACAAAAATTGCCGCTTAGTTTACCAGACTGGGGCGGCTATTTTTGTGGTTTATGATTATCCTTACCGAATGTGTATCCGATACTAAAGCAGGTTAAGCCGAAGCCCACTACTGCGATAAAATCTACAATACTCATTGGCTTAGCCCTCCTTTCCAGTGGATTCCCGTAAGGGTTTCTATGTAATCAGAGGGTCACAGTCCCTCTGTTGAAGGACTAACCGCCTACCGTTGTATGGTAGCACCCATGCATTGATTATAACAGTCGGCAAGATTGACTGCAACAGCAAATTAAAGTGAGTGTAAGTATTATGGCAGTTAAACTATATATGATGCTTACTGATATTGATGTTAAAAAACAATAGAATAGACTTCAGATTGGGGAATAAAATCTATATGGGAATTTTATCAACTAGGGAGTGGGCAACTGTAATCTGGGCCTTTATTTTCTTTGTGTATGCAATGGTGCATAGACAGATTAGAGAGGCGTTTTGGAAAGTGGTAAAAATATTCTTTGGTAAGAAGTTAAGAATACTTTGGGGTACTATTTTGCTTTATGTTTTGGGTATAACTCTAATATTTTATCATTTACCGTTTTGGGATAACGTTTATATTAAAGATATTATAGTCTGGCTTCTCTTTTCTGGTTTGATATATTGCATGAATGCTGTTTCACAAGAGGCAGATGAGGAATATATTAGAAAAGTTTTAAAAGACAATTTGAAATTAACGGCTATTTTGGAATTCATTATTAGCACATTTACTTTCAACATATGGGTCGAATTGGCAATTATTCCAATTACTACAATGATCGTAATGATGAATGTAATTGCAGAGCGAAAAGAGGAATATGAGAAAGTACATAAATTGTTAGATATCGTTCTTGCAGTAGCAGGATTTTGGATACTATACGAGACTATAAAGATTGGAATACATGAATATAAAGAACTGGATGCATTAAATACTTTTATTAGTTTTATGATTCCCATTGTGTACTTAATACTAATGATACCGTTGGAATATATACTTGAGCTTTATTCGAAATATGAATTGTTGTTTGTTAGGATGTCATTTAAGGAAGAAAAAGATAAAAAAATTCAAAGAAGACATCGTTGGCTTGTTATAAAAGTATGTAAACTTTCAGTACATAAAGTGCTGCTGTTTCAAAAGAAATATTGGTGCAAAATGTATAGTAGAATGTCCATGGAAGGATTTGAGAAGTTGATAGAAGAATTCAGGAACGAATGCAATAACGAGAGATAACTTTTGTATATCAGAATAAATTATTGGCTTGATGCATGAGTACATTTTGAGTACAATTTTTATATCAATCAAAATTATGCCTGCGAATATGGCGAATATAGTGACGAAAGTAGCGAAAACGCTATTAAAAACACTGAAATTAATCTCCTGTGAGACGAGTTTGAGTAGAGGATTAAAACCCCGCAAGCCAGTAATTACAAGGCTTGTGGGGGTTCTTCTGCCCGAAAAAGTAAGATTTTATTAAGACTTTCTGTAATGTGCTTATTTAGCTTGCTCGCTGCCAATAAGGATTTTACAAATTTCAAATCCCAAAGTTAATTATTTGACCTAAATTATCTATTTGGAGAATTTCGAGATGAATTTATCTGAAACATCTGCCCATTCATCCAATCTTGAAACACATTTTATCAGGTTGTCTATATAATCTAATTCATTGATATTTAAAACTTCAAAAATTATCCGTCGGCATAACAAACTCATGTTTAACTTTCATAGGGATATTTTTAGAAGTGGGCTTAAAACCCTTATGTATTGGGAGTTTCCGGCAGATGCCTATGCTTCCTCGTTGGATTTATTAGTATCAGTTGCAGTTTCTAAAGCTGCTTTTTCTTTTTCAGCATGTTCTTTCTCATCCTTGCGTCGATTGTAGGTGCGATTCCATGCACGCTTGCGACGTTACCGTTCTTCTTCGGCTAATTCCTCCGGTGTTAGCTCTGGCATTGGAACATCCAGTTTACCTACATATTTGAGATAAATGTCGATTTCCTGTGTGCGTTCCCCGGTTGACTTGTCAGCCTCATGCACTTCGATTCGGTCTATAAATTCGTGAATCATTGGTGTAGCCAATTCAGAAAAATCTGTGTACTTATGCAGCATTGCAATAAATTTATCGGCATTCGAAGCTTCTTCTTTTGCTGTAGCTAACTGTCCTCTGGCAGTAGTAAGGAATTCTTCTAATTCAGACTATTCCTTTTCATAGTCAGCAGATAGCATATCGAAACGCTTATCGGTCAGTATCCCGGATACATTATCTTCATAAATACGTTTTATCAAATGGTCAAGCTCAGCAACCCGCTTTTCGGATTTGGTAATCTTTTTAGTGAGAGCCTTTGTATCCGCTTCCTGTTTCAAGATGTTAGATCTTCTAACCTTTTCCAGAATTTCATCCTCATGCTCTTTGATATAGCTTGCTGTATACTGCAAAGTTGTCAAAATCAGGTGTCTGACCACATCTGTCCTTACGTGGTGCTGGGAGCATTTGTTTTCAAAATGTCCCTTTGCCTTGCTATAGGTTGAGCAGGTGTAATTATTCTGGGCATTGGCATATTGGGAATGCTTGTCCTTGTAAGATTCCTTAAAAGTTCTGAAATTTACAGTATGCCCCATATATTCCGGTTTTGATACCAGGTCTGTGATGGTGGTAGCAGTCCAGGAATAAGGTCTTGTCATATCGCACTTGCCTCTGCAAGTACCGAGTCCCTGCTTGGCAAGATAGTAGGATGGACGTTCAATCTTTTCAACTGAGAGTATTCTTGCAACCTGCATCGGACCATTACCTTCGATAATCAGTTGGAAAATACGTTTTACTACGGCAGCGGCTTCTTCATCAATAAGCCAGTGATTGTTATCTTCTGGGTCTTTTTTGTATCCGTAGATGACATTAGAAGTCAGATGCTTGCCCTCCATACCCTTGTTGCGTAGCACAGACTTGATTTTCCGGCCGGTATCACGCACATACCATTCATTCATAATGTTTAAGAATGGTGCAAATTCATTGGATTCAGAATGTGTGCTGTCAACACCATTGGAAATGGCAATAAAGCGGACACCTTTTTCACGGAATAGAACCAAGATGACTCTTCACCATTACTTACTACATCATTGAAAGCCTGCTCTATAACATCTAAGGATAATTCTGTATCTGGTACATAAGCATACATAGCTTGTATTTTTTACATTGGCATTTACCTTTCAAAATATTGTCTACAATTCCTATATTGGGAGATAGATTAGCACTACGTCTGCTTCTTGCAAGCACCTCGTCAATATCATCGGAGACGATGACATTGGCCTTGTCGAATCCAAAGATTTCCCACGCGTCTTTTCCGACCTTTTTCGGATCAACGTCTATGCGCATACCAGTTCCAGGCTTTTCTTGGATTGGATCATTATTACAGCATAACGCCCGACGCTTCCTAATCCCCATACGATTACTTTGTACTTCTTCATAATAAGGCTCCTTCCATGATTATATACGTGTTTACAAAATTCTGAAATCATGGAATCGCATTCATACAGAATTGTCAATATTAAATGGATAAGGATATATTATTTTTACAAAATATGTTAAAATGAGTACATTATAAAGGAGTTTTGTCATGAAAAATAAACATCAGCTACAATCAGAAAAAACATATCAGGTATTTATCGATGCAGATCCTGCAGTGCTATAGCACGCATGAAGAGGAACTGCTGAAGCAGATTCTGGAAGCGCAGAAGGAGGCCGCAGATCCTCTGGACAAGGTACTTCAAATATTTGACGCAAAAGTCATCGTTTCCTTAAAGTTCGCAAAACTGGGAAGAGAGTTATACGTCTGCGCCTTGCATTATTATGATGAGAATCTGTTTGATGATACCATTCCGCTCTATGTGAAGGTAAAAGAAGCCTTGGATGAATGCGTGGAGAAGAAATTGTATTCATTCAATGAGGATACCAGGACGGTTGCATGGGAACTGATTGACTTTTCCAGGGGGATTGTCTTCGACTATTATCTGAGGCAGGAGAGTTATGACTTAGGGTCTGTTTCGGCAAAACGGATGAAACGGTATTTAGGGACGTTTATAGAAAAGTGACGGACTTGCCAGTGCGTGGAAGGGGGAATTAATTGAATAACAGTTTCATGATGGTATGGGTGACAAGGAGGCCGAGTAGTAAGATTGGGAGGAAAAAGGTATGTCTGACGAGGAAAGATTTAAAAAAGCAATCAAAAACATCAAGAACAATTATAAGCAGATTGAACGATCGAAAGTAAATCAACTGTATCTTGAACAAGATTTACATCCGACTACGATTGGGACTGCAAGGGAAGAGATTTGGGGAGAAATATTCGAGGGCCTGATACCCAAAAAATTCGTGGTAGAAAGATCCGTCTTCCTCATTGATGCAAAGGATAATGTATCTTTGGAAGCAGATCTTGTGATTATGGATGAGATGTATACTCCGTACATATTCCGATATGGCAGTATAAAGTTCATACCAATCGAGGCAGTGGCCGCTGTGATACAATGCAAAAGCACGAGTGTGGATAAGAAGAGCCTGGGAGAATGGGCTGAGTCTATAAAGATATTGAGAACTTCTGAAAGAGCAGTGGCCAGATTAGCCACTATGTTTTCCACAGGACCAGTACTAACGCAGCCATCAACGCGCCCCATTCTTATACTGTGCGCGTTAAAAACTGAAATTAGCAATGAGTTGGAGGAGTTGTTTGATATCGTACTTTTGGCGGTAAAAAAAGGCAAATCAGATATTGAAGATAGTTATATCGATGTGCGGTTTAATAAGGAGTTTGATAATCTTCTGAAATGGTTCGAGGCATTGAACTTTAATAATATTGATAAAACGGAGGATGTGTGGAAAAAGATCCATAATGCAGATAAAGCAAAGAAAAGATTGGGCGGAATGAAATTAGAGGAGTTCCAAGTAAATGATAAGAATGGAAAGAACATATCCCTCTTATCCTTTAATCTACAGTTCAACCAACTATTGATGCTGATTAATAATCCCATGCTGTTTCCTCATCAAGATTATGCAAAGCTATTTCAGGAATGTGAGGAGGAATAAGATGAAAGACCAGGTTGTAGCAATATCCATTGATAAGATTCAAACGGCTCTTTTTGAAGTGATTAAATCAGGTACCCAGGAAAAGCAGACGAACAGCGGCACGTTGAGAAGCATTATGGCGGCGTCCAGGAGGATTTCCGGAGATTTCTACAGGGATGTGGGAATAGAAGGAGATGCAGGGGAATTTGCAGGAAAGGTAAAAGAAATATTGCTCCAATGTTCCGGAGTATGCATCTTTACTACCACGTGTGCAGAAGATGAAATCTCAAAACGTTTGAAGAGATTATTCGCAAAGTTTTACCGGGAGTCAGGCGGAAAACTGATTTTGAAGTATGTACTTTTTACAGAGGACGTGTCAACGGGGAATGGAAAACTCAAAGCGATTCAAAGTTCTAAGGAATTGCTGAAAAGCAAAGCATGTATGAATCAGGTAGTGAAAGAGAATCAAGAGATTCTTTTTCAGTTTATGAAATACCATGAAGAAGATATAAGTGCACAGAATGAAGAGGGAGGCGCGTTTGTCCAGACGATAAATGATTTGAGAGCTTCTGAGCAAAAGTCCAATGAGAATAAGCAGGACAAGGGAAGTTTTCGAATTGTGGTGATTAAGGCAGATTTAGATGGAATGGGAAGTGCTTTTCAGAAGATCCAAGATTTTGAGGTATATCAGAAAGTGAGCAGCATCCTGAACCAATATATATCCATGGAGTATTTAGAAGAAAAGGTCAGGGGATTTCAAATAAATAATAGCGAGTTTAAAGTATATCCTCTTTATGTTGCAGGTGATGATATCTTTTTTGCCGTGGGAATGGAAAATTTAATAGAAGGTATTAATCTTTGCAAATGGATTGTCAAAGAATTAAATAGTGCTATTGAGGATACGGTTGGCACCGCATCATTTAATAAACTGACGCTCAGCATTGGCTTGGACTTTGCCTTCAACCGGGAACCGATTCGCTACTATTTTGCACGTGTCGAGGATCAATTGAAGAAAGCTAAAAAAGCAAAAGCATTGAATAAAGGTGAAAGAGATCGGCTGGTTGCAAGAATCTGCATAAACGATGTCGTATATTACGATGTGAAGCGAGAGGAGAAAAAGGAAGAGGAAAATACCGAAGCAGAGTCGGACGTACCAAAATGGGAACATGTGATTCACGGATTAAAGGTAGCAAAAAGAGCAGAAAAAGAAGGAATTGAAGTGACTGCATTTCTTTACGAATTATTGAGAAAACTGAAGGTTCGAGAGGAAGATCCGACGGGAATAATACATAGCAATCTGGTATTATATCATCTTTTGCCTCAGTATTTAGATGATCCATGTAAGGAGAAAAGAAAAGCAGAACTTCTGTTATTAGAAAATATATTAAGTTTTATAAGTTTTGGCAAAAAGAATGAGACAAAGGAATTGAACTTTGATCAAACTTCTTGTACTAAACTGGTAAAATATATAAGTCTGCTTATATTGCTTTGCGATATTAGATTTAATATTAGGGAAGGCGAAAAATCTCAAGTACAGTATGATGAAGAAAAAATTAAAAAGGTATTTAACCGGCCGCTGCATTATCTTTATGACAATAGTTTGTATAAGTTGTGGATGGAATCAGGAGTGGAAGAAAGTCTAGTTAGCAAAATGAGAAAGATATTTGTAAATAAGGCGTTTTATAAAAATCCGAATCCAGAGGTGAAAAGACCTGTACAGGTTTACCAGACTCTGCAAATTACAAACTCCATGTTTATACGCTTTAAAAGATTCGATATGGATATTGATGCTGCGGCTGTAATGATAAAAGCCATGAATCCAAAGACAAAAGGGCAATATCTTAAAGAAAAGAAAGAGAGAAAATGCACACAGCCGCCTGGAAACTTGTATTTTAAGGAAAAGGATTTTAAGAATATGGCAGTAAAGTCTGGCTTATGGAAGAAAGAATATGTAGATGCCTTAATGATCTTTTATCGGTTTAACAGGGCTAAAATTCATTATCTGTCAACGAAATAATCATTGTTAATGGGAGGAACGAGATGGAAAGAATTAAGATAGAATTAACGACGTTATCAAATCTGTTTATTGGGGATACTCCGTCCTCATTTGAGATTGGAGGCATAGATCAGTATACGAAGACCGATTTTTATAATAAGCCATTGGTTCCTGCCTCTTCTTTAAAGGGCGTGCTGCGCAGAATTATCAGCGACATGGAGACTGACGGTACGGCAGAGGAGATTGCAAAGGCATATAAAGATTATTTTAAAGATTTAAAAGAAAAGAATATAAGGAATTTGGAAAAAGTGGCAGATAAGATTGAACCTGAGAGAAAAAAGGGAATTAATGACCGGTTTGAAAAGACGATTGAAGAGGCATCTGCGGAATACCTGTTTGGAGTTCAGGGATTTAATGATGCTCCCAAACTGATTTTTAATGATCTGGTGGTAAAAGAAGGCCAGGAAGAAAGAGAATTATTTTCAATAGATTCCAAAAATAGAATTGATGTTGTGGAAGACCAGTTAAGTGCAAAGCCAAGAACCTATAAAACGGTGCGTCCAGGAGTTGTTTTTACCGGAGATATTCTGCTCTATCGAATGGAAAGACTTGGGATAAAGGGCATTAGAGAGTTTGTAGAAAATTCTTTGCTGGAGTTCAATTCAGGTATTTATCGTCTTGGAGGCTCTGGCAGCAGAGGTTATGGCAGAGTCCGGATTGAGGTCAGATAGGAGGCAGAATAGATGAAAAAGGTAGATGTTTTCGAGATTTGTATGAAACTGACAGGGCGGCTGACCCAAATTCCGGATTCGCAGAAGATATTTGGCTCTATGATTTATCATTATGCAGAAAGAAATTCGGATGAGCAGGCGGCTGCCTTGGTAAGAAAAATCCGGAAAGGCCAGTTATACTGCGCAATTTCTAATATGCTTCCGCAAGGATATATGCCAATGCCACAAGTGGATTTGACAGTAGTAGATACTTCATCACCGGATAAGATCGATTTAAAGACACTTCACGAAGAACAAAAGAAACGAGCATACATTCAGGAAAAGGACTTAAAAGAAGTCATGGAATATCCTAAGAAGATAGCAGAATTATATCCATATGTAAAAGTTAAGGAACTACAGCAGATTCATGCAGTACTGGACAGCCATCAGTATAACCTGCCGGGGCTTGATCCAAACCTCTATTCCGTTCCGGAAGTGCAGGTGGTAGAGGTAAGAAAAGATGACAAAGATGAGAAAGAATGTAATCTGTGTCAATTTGTTTTTTATATGGCGATTGAAAACGGCCCGGAAGAAAATGAATTATACAAGATGCTCCAAGAGGCCAAGGAGGAAGAAGGAAGATTTTTCTTAGGACCCCGTACTTCTCAGGGGATGAATACATATGTAGTGGAGCGAATTGAAAAGAAGAAAGAAGAAAAATGTATGGGCAAAAGATATCTGAATATGGGAATGCTTTTACCAGATCGGATTGATTATGACAGATCCACGCTTCGCCTGTTTACCTCTGAAAGAAGACCTTATAATATGAGCGCAGGCTGGGAAAAGTCTGATGATAGAATGGTCATTAGTTTTATTGAAGCAGGAAGTATTATCTATCCGAAAATTGATATTTTTCATACAGGACGTTCTGTGGCATCGCCCTTCGATGCCCGGGCAATTGTATTTGGCAACGCTTTTTTATATCCGTTATTCAATAATGAAATGGAGGGGTAAAGGGTGAAAAAACTTAAGAGATTTGATTATTATCTTGAAACCATTTCTTCTATGCCGCTTTCTCCCAGAGCGCAGGAAGCGCGTTATGCGGGTATTGATTATGATCCGGAAAGTATAAGTAAGAAGTATGGAAAAAACATTAACATAATCTATCCATTTTACCAATATGGCGAGTATCATTCAGAACAGCCAGAATATTATATTCCCGGCTCTTCTATTAAGGGAGCGATGAAACGCGAGTTAAGAGATGAGTTTGGCAGGTTTATGGTAGATGATATTCCGGTTCGAAGTGATGATATTGTATTGCGCCAATTATATAAAGTGCAGAATCTGCCGGAACAGTGGGAAATAAAAGAAAAGCCGGAAGATCGAAAGAAGATCATGCTTGAACTGTTCTTTCCTCAGATGGCAATACAGATGCTCCGGCGTGGTATTTCCTATAAAGGAGAAATATATGCAGAGGAGGAACTTGACGCTTTCCTGGAGGAGATACGGGATGGCACGAAAGAAAAGTTAAAACAATTTATATATAGCCTGGATAGGATTCTTGAGAATGTGTATGAAAATCCAAAGAATGTAAAAAGGGAAATAAGCTGTCTGAAAGAATTAGAAGAGGCGAGGATTGGAGTACAATCGCTTATAGATACCTGCAAACGAAATGAGGCACTATTGCTGATGGGCGGATACAAGGGATTATTGCTGTCAGAATTATTTTCATATAGGGATTCGGCGGATGGAATGCTAAAGGGAGCGATCTATCTGGATAAAGAATGCAATCTTCCACATGGTATTGTTAAAATTAGATTAGGGGAAGAATATGTATGATAAGAATTTGTTTTCCGTAACCTACTTGCCATTAACAATTCGATTAAAATGCTGCGAACCAGTGAAACTTCCGGCTTATTTAGGCTCTATGCTCCACGGAACGCTAGGGTGGGCCCTTTTGCCTCAACAAAAGGTGTATCGCTACTTATTTGAAAACCGAAGAAGAAGTACAGGACAAAGAGATATCGTAAATCCATATATAATCAACACGCCGCCACAGAAAATGAATTATCAAGAAAATGATGAACTTGTGTTTCAGATCCTGCTGCTTGGCGATGGGATAAAGTATGCAGAGGACTTTGTAAATGTAATGACAGAGACATCTGTATTTGGCTTAGGGGCAGGCAGGGCAAAGTTCGAACTGGTTGATATACGCCATGGAGTCAGCCTTCATCCAATATGGGATGGGGAACATCTGTGGCAGAAAGAGATTGTGGCAAGTGCATTGGTAGATGAGATTTATGAAAATTGCCAGTATTGTTCTATTCAGATGAAGACGCCACTACGGATCAGGAGAGATGGCGAATTGCTGACTCAGATTGATATGCCTGCCATTATGCGAAATATAACCAGGCGGATATCAGATATTGTAGATAGGTATGGCGGATATATAGATAGAGAAAAGGCAGAAACCATATGCGATATGGCCAGGGAAATCAAACAAAAGAATGCAGAGATATATGTATGCCATCTAGAGCGATATTCCAGTAGAAAAGGCGAAAAAATGGACATGAGCGGTGTGATGGGATCATTAGCATATCAAGGAGAACTCACAGCGTTTACACCTTGGCTAAATGCGGCCAGTGTACTTCATATAGGCAGAAATGTGACATTTGGGTATGGACAGGTTAACGTCGTCTTTGCCTAGCAATTGAAATTTGGTGCGAATGTCAAGCAAACATAAAATTCCAGGGGGATTCGCACCAAAAAAAGATACAAAATGGAATGGTAATGCTAAGAATATGTAATAAAAACTGGTGATAAATATATGAAATAATAGTTAATTTGTTGGAAATTAACAAAAAGTCCTGTATAATATTATATGATATTGCAGTCTCCACCTGTGTGGTGGAGTGGATTGAAAGTAGGAAGGAGGGATAGCATGCAGAACGGACAGTATGTCTCCACCTGTGTGGTGGAGTGGATTGAAAGATGTATGGTCCTCTAACTCCGTCTACCAATAACGTCTCCACCTGTGTGGTGGAGTGGATTGAAAGATATTCGTTCATTAGTTTCCCTTTCTACTAACCGTAGTCTCCACCTGTGTGGTGGAGTGGATTGAAAGGATGTATATAGTGTTAAGATACTTTAACAGACTACGTCTCCACCTGTGTGGTGGAGTGGATTGAAAGATTCTGTGTCATGAGCAGGATATCTGAAATCTCGGTCTCCACCTGTGTGGTGGAGTGGATTGAAAGACAGAAAAGTCCACAACCTTCCCTTTCTCTGCTAGTCTCCACCTGTGTGGTGGAGTGGATTGAAAGGATTCATAAAACGCCACATATTAGAAAATGTGTGGGTCTCCACCTGTGTGGTGGAGTGGATTGAAAGAATTAAAGGTGGTGGTTAACTTGAAGGAAAGAAAGTCTCCACCTGTGTGGTGGAGTGGATTGAAAGATCAAATTTATATCGTTCCGTTCCAAATCCGCATGTCTCCACCTGTGTGGTGGAGTGGATTGAAAGTCTTTTGGGTACTCGATTCCGAGTATCTCCATCAAGTCTCCACCTGTGTGGTGGAGTGGATTGAAAGTCTATCTGCTTATTGTGCTGTGTAAGAACTATTATCGTCTCCACCTGTGTGGTGGAGTGGATTGAAAGAAATCACCTGTATAATTAATTACGCGCCCATTTTGTCTCCACCTGTGTGGTGGAGTGGATTGAAAGTCTTCTGGTTTCTCGCACCTCTCAAATTCGATAAGTCTCCACCTGTGTGGTGGAGTGGATTGAAAGAGGGATGACAATGCTAGTCTGAGAAAGAGACACATGAATCTGCTGGCAGATGGGCTCGGTATGATCCACCATTCTTTGAAACATAAGTTCAATGTAAGCATCGAAATCATGTTTAAAACGTGATAACAGGGAAGTATCGGGGACTTTAGAGAAACCTGAAAGCCGAATAGAACTCGGGTGGAATAAATTCATGGAGATCAAAGTGTTCTGAAAAAAGAACAAAGAAAGAGGGTAATTGTCAATGAGTTTGCTTTGAAAGTCTGAAAAAATATCATTTAAAGCGATCTGTTGATATTTAGCAGTCATAAATTTTCTCCTCCTCAGGAGTTGAAATGTATTGGTGTCGTTACCTATATCTTACCACCCGTGGAGAGAAAATTTATATAAATCAAGTAAGAAACCCCAGTAAAATCAAGGAGAACAGCATTTATCAAATGCCTAAAGTACACAGAATAAGAGGAGAAATGAGCAAATGAGAAAAGAAGCAAGTTTAGCAGAGTGGAAGGCATTGTATGAAATCGCAACGGAACTTAAGGAGTTGCGCCCGTGGGAGTCTTTCTGGGATATGGATCTGATCCAGCTGCAGGGAGAAGAAGAGGAAGATGTAGCCTTTGTAAGCATTCTCGGAAAAGGGGGAGACTGCTATGGGATAACGGTATATGAGGGGTATGATGGATTAAATGATTTTATGCGCCTCGCACTGGCAGATGAAATGAATCTTTCCGTTGAGTTTGCAATGTTCTCCCAGAATAATCTGACTTGCTATTGGGGAAACCGGGAAGAATTGAGTGAGAAACAGAGAAAGACGATCAAAGAACTGGGCTATAAGTACCGTGGGAAGAATCAATGGCTGTACTTTATGTCTTATCAGGCAGGCTATTTTCCATACAATCTGGATGAGGATGAAGTGCGAAGGATGACGAGATACCTGGGACTTCTTCTGGAGGCAGTGCAATGCTACCGCGATATGGAGGAAGTGGTAGACTTTAAGGGAGGCGACCTGTTTTGCTATGCGTTTAATGAGAAGACAGGAGCCAGGAAGTGGGGAGCACAGGCCATGCCATTTACCAGTTGCCAGTTTCCCAGCCTGACGCTGACGGAGGAAGAACTTTTGCGGGAATTAAAAGAAGCGTCGAAAAATGATTGTATTTTGGAGGCTGAGTGTACTTACACCGGGTCGGCAGTAACTGATAAAAAGTATGACCGCCCTGCCAACCCAATGCTGTGTCTCTTGGCGGAGAGGAATTCGGGAATGATGTTGAAGGCAGAAATGGTCGGGCCTGACGAGGATGCAATGGTGGTACTGGCTGAAACTGTGGTGGGATTTATCCTGACCCATGGAGCGCCAAAGGAAATCCGGGTAAGCAATGTGATTATCGAGGCAATCCTGGATCAGGTGTGCCAAGTAGCCGGAATACGGTTAAGGAGAGTGAAAAAACTTTCGGCAGTCAGCGAGTTTTGGGAAGGCATGCGGGAAAGACTCTAAGGAAGAAGTAACATACGGGAAAAATCGTGTGGTTAGAAAATAAATCAAGGGAATAGATGATGCATTATAGATAAGAAAAATATAACGCATCACCTATTTCCTTTTTCAATCAATGGGGCGCATGGAATATGATAAGATTAATTTAACGCGGGCAGGCAATAACCATTGACTCCCGCATTCGGACAAACATTTCACACAGGGGGAAGAAGATGGAAAGAATATACTTTGACAATGGCAGCACATCCTGGCCAAAAGCGCCAAAGGTCGCAGAGTCTATGGCGGAACTTCTGACGAATGGCGCGTTCAATATCAACCGGGGCAATTATGAAGGCGCATACGAAGTGGCTGGAATCGTGCTGGAGACCAGGGAGCAGCTTAAGCGGCTGTTCCATGCCGCAGATTCAAGAAGCGTAATATTCTCCCCGGGCATTACCTATTCCCTGAACTATTTTATTCAGGGGTTCCTTAAGAGCGGGGATCATGTAATCGTGACCGGAATCGAGCACAATGCGGTGATGCGCCCTCTTCACCAGATGGCGAGCCGGGGCGTGACGTATGACATTGCTCCTGCGGATGAGCAAGGGAATGTCAGCGCAGAAGAGATGGAGAGGCTGGTTCGGCCGCAGACAAGGGCAATCATCGCCTCGCATGCATCCAATGTCTGCGGAACCATCGTGCCCATCCGGGAAATCGGGGAAATGTGCCGCCGGAGGCATCTTATTTTTGCGGTGGATACGGCGCAGACGGCCGGAACTCTTGACATAGACATGCAGAAATGCGGCATCGACTTCCTGGCATTCACCGGGCACAAAGGGCTTCTGGGTCCCCAGGGGATTGGCGGGTTTCTGATATCCGAGGAGCTGGACCGCCAGATGCAGCCCTATATTGCGGGCGGAACAGGGAGCCAGTCAGATTCCTTCGAGATGCCGGATAATCTGCCGGACAAGTATGAGAGCGGGACAATGAATCTGCCGGGAATTATCGGGCTGCATGCTGCGCTGTCTTATCTTGAAGAGACGGGGATAGAGAAGATTCACGACAGGAAGATGGAACTGACAGAGTATTTTCTTGAGAGTATAAAGGAATTGCCGGGAATCCGGATTGCCGGAAGGCAGGACGTAAGACAGCGCGTAGCCGTGGTGTCTCTTGACTTTCAGACCAGCGATAACGCAGTCGTGGCATTTGAACTGGAGCAGCGGGCAGACATTATGACGAGAGTCGGCCTTCACTGCGCGCCGCTGGCTCATCGGACGCTGCATACATTTCCACAGGGGACTATCCGCTTTGCATTTAGCGCAAGCAACACTAAAGAGGAGATTGATATTTGTATTCGGACGCTGCGCGAACTTGTCTGATGAAGATATAGATGAGATATAGATAACATAAATAAGTATGGATAATGTTGGGAATTAACAATAGCCCATTCCAGCAGGTTGCGTTGTCCTTAATAGGAAAAAATGATACGGTAAATATAGTCGAATATTGTAAAATACAAGGAGGACGATAATATGGACAATAATCACAAGATGTGGAGCGACCTGGGCATGAACCTGGAACTGCATGACCAGTTATGCGAAGTACTGCCGCAGGCATTTGGGGATGTTTTCTTATCACAGGAGAACAGGCCGGAAGGCATGGATTACTATAACATGGTCGTGGCGGATATCCACGGAATACGCCCGGCGGAATTGATCGAGCATCAGAACAAAGGCGGAAAGGTCTTCGGAACATTCTGCGTCTATGTGCCGGATGAGGTTATATTTGCGGCGGACGCGATTGCCACAGGCCTGTGCGGAGGCTCCCAGTTCTGGGTTCCGGGAGGAGAGAAGGTGCTTCCGACGAATACCTGTCCGCTGATCAAGGCATCTGTTGGCGCAAGGCTTGACAGGACTTGCCCATTCTTTAGGATCGCAGATATGTACATCGGAGAGACGACCTGCGATGGAAAGAAGAAGGCATGGGAGATCTTAAGCGAGGATGTGCCGGTCTATGTAATGGACCTGCCGCAGATGAAGCGTGCAAAGGATGTCAAGGCATGGGCTGAGGAGATCGAGGCCTTAAAGGAAAAGGTAGAAGAGTTTACCGGAAATAAGGTGACTGCCGAGAAACTTGCCGAGAGCATCAAGCTGATCAACAATAAGAGAAAGGCTCTGGAGAGGCTCTATAACTGCCGCAAGAGCGATAACCTTCCGATTAGCGGAACGGATGCCCTGGTAATTTCCCAGATTGCGTTCTACGATGATCCGGCCAGATTCACGCAGATGACCAACAAGCTCTGCGATGAGTTGGAACAGAGGATTCAGGACGGCGTAAGCGTTGTTCCGGCAGGCACGAAGCGAATCATGCTTACAGGTACGCCGCTTGCCATCCCGAACTGGAAATTACATAATATCGTCGAGACCAGCGGCGGCGTGATCGTCTGTGAAGAGATGTGCACAGGCACGCGCTATTTTGAGAACCAGGTGGATGAGACCAAGGAGACGGTGGAAGAGCAGATCAAGGCAATCGCAGAGCGTTATATGAAGATCAACTGCGCATGCTTCACTCCGAACAGCGGAAGAATCGATGATATCCTGCGCCTTGCGAAGGAATATAAGGTGGACGGCATCATTGACGTGAACCTGAAGTTCTGCAACCTCTATGATACAGAGGGCTATTTCGTAGAAAGGGCTATGAAAGAGGCAGGCATTCCGGTACTTGGAATCGAGACAGACTATACAGACAGCGATGCGTCACAGCTTCGTACAAGAGTAGGAGCATTTATCGAGATGCTCAACAACAGATAGTGAGTAAACAGAAAAAGAGGGGATTGCCAGATGCAGCAACTACAGCATTATGTGCTGTTTCCAAACCACGACAATGGCATGCGTCTCTATAAGGAATTAAAAGCGCTGGGAGTGCGGGCGGTCATATCCCCCACTCCCAGAACTGCCAGCAAATGTTGCGGAATCTCGCTGATGGTGGAGGAAGAAGACCTGGGAACCATCCAGTCCTGCGCCAAAGAGCACGACATCGAGATCCTGAAGATTGCGGCGGTGGAGCGTGACTTGAATCCGAAAAGGGACCGGTATTGCTAGATATGGCGCTATCTTGACGGGCCTGTATATTTGGAGTAATATGGACAGGACTGAATCAGAACGGGAGATATCGCTATGGAATTACAGAATGGCCGCCCGGCGTCTTTGGAGGGGCGAGAAGAAAAAGAAATTAAAGTATATGATCTGCTGGATCGTCTTGGCATAGAGTATCTTAGGACGGATCACGAGGCAGCAGGCACGATCGCGGACTGTCTGGAAGTAGACCAAGTGCTTGGAATCACGATCTGCAAGAATCTGTTCCTGTGCAATCGGCAGAAGACAGAGTTCTATCTGCTGATGATGCCAGGCCATAAAAGCTTGCGAACCAAAGAACTGTCCGCCCAGATCCCAACATCCAGACTGTCCTTTGCATCCGGGGAGGATATGGTCAAGTACCTGAACGTGCTGCCTGGCTCCGCTACGGTCATGGGGCTGATGAATGATACAGAGAACCACGTACAGCTGCTGGTAGATGAAGAAATATTAAAAGATGAATATGTGGGCTGCCACCCATGCGTGAACACATCCAGCGTGAAGATCTGCACGGAGGATGTGTTTGGGAAGTTCCTGGACGCAGTGCATCATGACTATATAACCGTAACATTAAGCGATAATTCCCCTCAATCTTGAGGGGAATTATTTTTATCTTTATAGGAAATTTCTAAGATTGTAAAAAATAGTGTATAATGTATGAGAAATAAAAAACAGCATAACAAAGAGTGCAGTTTTTTTGTGGTAAACTTCCAACACCAACATAGAAGTGCCACACTTTGATAGATGCCATATATTACTCATGTAATTATTATTCCGCACCCGGAGAGGCATAGGGCAGGCAGTAAAACAAAAGACCATATGATTAACTTTATCTTTTAAAATTGATTCTACCAGGATTTTTAAGATTATTATAAGGAAATAGAAAATAAGAAAAATGTATTTGACAAACATACTAACGGTATGTATAATGAACTTACCATCCACATACAGGAGGGAGCCATGGCAAGAAACAAATATCCGGAAGAGACAAGAAATTTAATCGTTGATACGGCAGCCAGACTATTTATGGAGAAGGGGTATGACCACACGTCTATCCAGGATATCATAGACAATCTGGGAGGCCTTACGAAAGGAGCCATCTATCACCATTTCAAATCCAAAGAAGAGATTGTGTACGCGGTTTTTGAAAAGTTGTACGCATCGGCGGATGTAGACATGAAAAAGGTCTGCGAGAGTAAGGAATTGAATGGATTTCAGAAGTTACAGGAAGTCTTCAGGTTATCCATTTTTAATCCGGTGCAGAATGATGTGTTTGTAGTAGCAATCGATATGATTAAGAATCCACAACTGCTGGTCATCTATCTGCGTGATACGGTGCAGACAGAGTCGACAGAGATAGTGAGACGTATTCTCGAAGAAGGGATAGAAGATGGGTCTATAAAGACCGAGTACCCCAAGGAACTGGCAGAGGTCTTGATGCTGCTGGGAGGAATATGGCTGAATCCAATGGTTTATCATTGCGATTCAGCAGAAATCGTGAGAAAGACAAGATTCTACAAGCATATGCTGGAGGCGCTTGGCCTTAATCTGATTGAGGATTCATGGATTGAACGGATAGAATCATATGCCGTATTGTATCAGGAGAATCAAAAGTAAGAAAAACTGTCCTGTTTTTGCAGGGCAGTAAAATTTTAAAATTATACATACCAACGGTTGGTATTAAAGGGAGGATAAGTCGTGATTGAAGTAAAAAGAGCAGGAAAAACCACTTTGATGAAGATGGCAGCAGGCAGCGTCGCATTTCGTAAGATGGAAGTATGGATTAAGAATATGGAGGTTAAGTAAATGGATCAGAAAAAGGGCTATTCAAAAGATTTTTACCTGGTCGTAATCGGTCAGATCATCTCATTGTTTGGAAATGCGGTTATGCGGTTTGCACTGCCCATCCATCTGCTGAACGTGACGGGATCAGCGGCCGTCTTAGGCGTGGTGTCCGGATGCGCGTTCATTCCCCTGGCGGTGATGTCACCAATTGGCGGGATCATAGCGGATAGAGTGAACAAGTGGAATGTAATGGTATTTCTAGATTTCTTTACTTCCGGGCTGACCGTTCTATTCTTGCTGATGTATGGAAAGGTAAGCATAACAGGAATGGTGCTGGTGACTCTATTCTTGCTATATGGAATCAGCGGGGCATATCAGCCTTCCGTCCAGGCAAGTATTCCGGTATTGGTAGAGCCGGAGCATATTATGCCGGCGAATGCTATTATTAATATGGTATCCTCTTTATCCGGCCTGTTGGGGCCGGCGCTTGGCGGCACAGCGTATAGCCTGTGGGGAATCTATCCGGTGCTGTCCATTGCCGCGGGCTGCTTCTTCTTATCTGCCGTGATGGAGATCTTTATTAAGATTCCATATGAGAAGAAGCAAAGCACAGAATCCATCCTGCGTCAGACGAAAGACGATCTGAGCGAGAGTATTGCCTATATCGGCCGGAAAAAGCCGGAACTAGCAAAACTGACGCTTTGCTGCGCGGGCGTGAACCTGGTCATGTCTGCGCTGATGGTCATAGGCCTGCCTGTTATCGTGATGAATATACTTGACTTTTCCAAGTCTGAGGCATCCAGGCTATATGGATACATGGAGGCGATTCTTGCGATCGGCGGCCTGGCAGGAGGAATCGGCGCAGGCGTATTTGGACAGAAGTTAAAGGTAAACGGAAGCTGGAAGTTCCTGCTGGCTTCAGGAGTTCTGCTGGTTCCCATGGGAGTCGTGCTGCTGCCTTCCTGCCCGCCGTATCTGGCATATGGGGTGCTTGCGGCTGTAGGGATTGTCATTATGGCTATGTCAGCAATCTATACCATACAGATTATGTCCTATATCCAGATCACGACGCCCCAGCACATGGTGGGGAAAGTCATTGCCTGGATTATCGCGGTGTCTACATGTGCCCAGCCAGTGGGGCAGGTTCTATATGGATTCCTGTTCGAAAAGATAGGGCAGAATGCGTATCTGATTTTCTATGCGGCAGCAGTATGCTCGATGCTGATTGCGTGGGGAAGCAGGAAGGCAACGAAGGCATTGCAGAATTGAGAGACAGTTACTAGCGAAAATAAGAAAGAGATGATGCCTATTGTAGCGCAATTGCTGGACCGTACGGTCGGCGGAGATGAAAGGATCCGAAGGATCGTAAAAAGACGGACGGGATTATTGCGACTTCGCTTATCGTTGCAGGATATTTCCTGATCATCGGCGCAGGCTATGTGCTGAATACGGTGACGAACTGTTTCCTGGGTGCGTTAAATGAGCCATATCGTGGCATGTGTAGCGGCATCCTATGCGGGATACAGAGAAATATGCAGATAAATTATGTCTTGAATCCTAAAGGTTGTGCAATCTGGCCATTTGTCTTATAATATATGCGATTACTAGAATGAAGGATTGGAAAAAGTAACGAATGATGAATAGAAAGATAATGAAAAAGGCAGCAAAGCGCAACCTGAAGAAGCACTATTGGATATTCTTGGCGGCTTGCTTGATCGCGGCTTTTCTGAATGTGGAATTCTCCGGGACTCTGAGTTTTGCGCAGGTCAATGTGGAGCCGGCCCAAGAGGCAGAAGGAAGTCCTTCTTCCGGGAACACCGCGTTTAAGCAGGCAGGCGCGTGGGATGTTATGAATGATATCCTCAGCGGCAATGAGAAGGAAGGAAAGCAGCTGTCTGAGCAGATCAGGCAGGCGCAGATTCAGCAGTCCGGGCAAGCGAATCCTGCATTTGGCAGGAGCAGAGGCGTGCTGGCCCAGGCGGTGAACTCCATTACATCCGGCTCTTTATTTGTAACCATCGCGTCTGCGGTCAATGGAATGGTGAAATCAAAAGAGGTGGCGCTTCTGATCCTGATTGGCCTTAGCATGACCTTGATGCTGGGTTTCTGGTTTTTTATTACCAATGTATATACAGTAATTTCCAGAAGGATATTTCTGGAGGGACGTAATTTTGAGAGCGTGCCTATTCAGCGTTTCCTCTTCTTATTCCGCGTGCGGAAATGGACGAAGGCGGCATGGACCATGCTGGTCAAGTATATATATGAGTTTTTGTGGTCGTTGACGGTTATTGGAGGGATTATCAAGCGTTATTCTTATTATATGGTGCCATATATCGTGGCAGAGAACCCGGATATTTCCGCAAAGAACGCAATCCGGCTGTCCAGGAAGATGATGAATGGGCATAAGTGGGAATGCTTTGTATTTGAACTGTCATTTCTTGGCTGGAGTATGCTGGGGGCGGTTACGATGGGGCTGTCACAGGTGCTGTATTCCAATCCATACAGGGTGGCGTCTTTTACAGAGTACTATGTTACCCTTAGAAAAATGGCCAAAGAACGGAACATACCGGAGGCGCAGCAGTTAAATGATATCTATCTCTATCGGCCCGCCGGAAGGGAAGCGCTGGATCTTGCATATGCTGATGTGATCGCGGTGATGGAAAAGCCAAAGAAAGAGATAGATGACCTGAAAGGCATCCGCAAGTTCTTTGCGGACTACTTGGGCATTCTGCTGTTCCCGAGCGCAAAAGAGCGGGAGTATGAGGAGGATCAGGCGGAGCGGACTAGGATCTTTGCCCTGCAAAGAGCGGTAGAAGGGAAGTGCTATCCCAGCCGCCTGGATCCGATTCCAGAGATGGCGAAGCGGCAGAAGGTAGAGACGGTTCATTACATGCGTCATTATACGGTGTGGTCCCTGATACTATTATTCTTTATATTTTCCTGTATCGGATGGGTATGGGAGGTGAGCCTTCATCTGGTAAATGACGGCGAATTTGTCAACCGCGGGGTCCTCCATGGCCCATGGCTTCCGATATATGGAAGCGGCGGCGTTCTGATCCTTACCGTACTCAATAAGTTTCGCAAGAACCCGGCGGCAGAATTTGTGGCGATCGTCGTATTGTGCGGTGTAGTGGAATATTTTACTTCTTATTATCTGGAAGTAACCCAGGGAAAGAAATGGTGGGATTATAGCGGATATTTCCTGAACCTGAATGGGCGCATCTGCGCGGAAGGGCTGCTGGTATTTGGCGTGGGAGGCATGGCTATTGTATATGCGCTGGCCCCTGTCCTGGATAACTTTATACGGAGACAGAAGCTAAAGGTAGTGATTCCTGCCTGTCTGGTGCTTCTGGGAGCCTATGTTGGGGATGCCGCATATTCGTCGGAACATCCCAATGCAGGGAAAGGGATCACGGACTATCAGAGCAGGGCTGTAAGACTTGACACGTATGCCAATAAATGAAAAGATGCAAGTGAACACTTGCAAGGAGATTGAATATGCTTGCCGATACCCAGGAAAAGATTATTAAAGCGACGATGGAACTGGTGATGGAAAAAGGATATTCCAATACCACGACGAAAGACATTGCCCGAAGCGCCGGGATCAATGAATGTACGATTTTCCGCAAATTCAAGGGTAAGAAAGAGATCATACTGGCAGCGATGGAAAAGCCGGAGTGGAATCCAGATTTAAAGCCAGAAGACTTTGAAGGATACTCGGGAGATATGCTGGGAGATCTTACACGTTTTTCTGAAGTTTATATGCAGAAGGTAACGCCCAGAATGGTAAAGGTATCTACCGGACTTCGTACGCCGGAATTATATCCGTATACTGCAAAGGGGATTTTGAAGATTCCTCAGACCTTCAAGAAGGCATTAAAAGAATATTTTGTGGAGATGAAGGAACAAGGAAAGATCCGGCGGGCAGATCCGGAGGAACTGGCAATGATGTTCTTGTCCATGAATTTTGGGTTCGTATTCTTGAAGGCATCTTTCGGCTCTGAACTTTCACCGATAGAAAGTGCAGCGTATATCGAAAGTAGCATAAATACTTTTGTAAAAGGGATCCTATAGAGAACCATTATTATGGCACTGAGAGGTGCCATATATTTTTAACATGAATAGTTATGAGGAATATATCCGTCAGTTTGCAGAACGCCCGATTCCTAATTTTTATAAACTGGTCAATGCCCCGGTAAAGATTGACAAGATCCTGGCCGGAGGCGAGGCTATCGTGCTGGAAGAAGGCATGACCTTAAGCGCGGCAGAAGTTCCGGGCCATTCGAGGGGGGCTACGGCGTATTGCCTGGATAATGGGAAAGAAAAAGTGCTTTTTACGGGGGATTCCATTCCTGCAAAAGGCGATCTGCCTATATTTACGGATAGCGTTAAGAGCAAAGAGACGCTGGAAAAGATAAGGAGGATGCAAGGCATAGATTGCTATTATCCTGCCTGGGAGAGGTGTATGTAAGAGACGAGATATCTGATATCCCGGATAGCGCGTTTCGTATAATTAAAGACATTGAGAACTGTTCGGCAACAGTGTTATTGGAATATGCAGATCGAAGCATGGAGGAGAAGATGGGTCGGATATGCAAAGAACTTCGGATGGAGCATCTGTCCAGGAATCCGCTGTTTTATAGGAGTGTACTAGGCAGCCTGGGTGGGGCATAGATAAATATATAGAATATATGGATCAATAGCATCCCTATGATGAAGGAAAAGAAAACCCGTGAAACGGGTTAACCTTCAAGGGCATTATACAGGATATCAAGGACCTCACTGTTTGTCGGTTTTTCTTTCAACGGATACCGGGCTATCTTTATTAGGTATTCTCTGTTTCCATTATACCAGCAATAAGCTATGGCGGTGCGCATACAATGTTCGACATTATCTTGAGATGTCTGGTATTTCCTGGCAACTTCCGGATATATGTACTTGCAGATGGACGGGATCTTATCTCCGTCATCAAGGCAGAGACATAGGGCATGCTTAATATAGTGGAAGCCCTGGTAAGTAGAACGTATGCCAAGAGTGAGCAAAGTATCTTTAACACGTTTATCCATAATTTCGCCTCCCTTTTGCTATTAATAACACTTAAGGGACGGAAAATACAAAGGAGCGGAGCGAATTCTATGAAAACATATAGAAATCGACAAAGCAGAAGCACCCTGTATGTCTCAGGATTTTTATGGGAATAATAGGAGGCAGCAGATAATGATATAAGGGAGGCAGATTATGAACGAATTTTTGACAAGTTATCTAGGCGGCATCATACCGGTAGCATTCAGGATTCAAAGTGGTGAGGAAAGCATGATCGTAGGAAGGGATCGGCCTGAGTTTACGATCACGCTTAACGAAGATCTGGACAAGAAAGAATTGCTGACCAGTACTTCTCTGGCGCTTGGGGAGGCTTATATGAAGGAAGAACTGGAAGTAGACAGGGACTTATATGAAGTCTTGAATCTGTTTCTTGGACAGATGGGAAAGTTTAAGATGGATAAATCTGCTTTGAAAAAATTAATCCTTACATCAAAAGCAAAAAAGAACCAAGAAAAAGAGGTAAGGTTCCACTATGATATCGGCAATGAATTCTACCGTCTGTGGCTGGATGAAACGATGAGTTATTCCTGTGGATATTTTAAAAATGCAGAGGATACGCTGTATGACGCGCAGGTTAATAAGGCGGATCATATTCTGGAAAAACTGCAGCTTCAGGAAGGAATGACCTTGCTGGATATCGGATGTGGATGGGGATTCCTTCTAATGCGGGCTGCAAAAAAATATGGGATAAAGGGAACCGGCATTACGCTAAGCAAAGAGCAGTACCAGAAGTTTTCAGAGGACATCGAAAGGGAAGGATTGAAAGACCGGCTGCAAGTCGAACTGATGGATTACCGGGATTTGAAGCATAGCGGCGTCCAGTTTGACCGCGTGGTGAGCGTAGGGATGCTGGAACATGTGGGTAGAGGCAACTATGAATTATTCATGGAGAATGCAGAGGCAGTGTTGAAGCCGGAAGGGTTATTCCTTCTGCATTACATCAGCGCACAGAAGGAGCATGAGGGCGATCCATGGATTAAAAAATATATTTTTCCTGGAGGGACGATTCCCAGCCTGCGTGAAATTATCGATATTCTTCCGGAATATGAATTTCACGTGCTGGATATTGAAAGTCTTCGCCGTCATTATAACAGGACCCTGCTTTGCTGGCGTGAGAATTTCCTGAAGCACAGAGCGGAGATTGCCAGAATGCAGGGAGAGGAATTTACCCGCATGTGGGAACTTTACCTGGCTTCCTGCGCGGCGACATTTAATAATGGAATTATTGATCTGCACCAGATTCTGACCTCGAAAGGAATCAACAACAGACTGCCGATGACCAGGGTGGTATAAGCATAAGGGGGGGATAGGCCGCATGCGCCGTCTCCCCTAATTGGTTATTGATTTTCTATGAAATCTGTGCTAACGTATCCTATATTATCTATTCTATTTTGCCAGTAAGCTGGCGTCAGCAACTCTTCCGCGGATTCTGCGGGCCAATTCAATTTGAATGATGATATTTTAGAAGGGAGCAGTCTATGGGTAAGAACGACATAGCAGTAAAACAATGGCTTTCTGCAAAAGACCGGTTTGCAGATTTATTTAACATGTTGATTTTCGGAGGCAGCACGGTCGTGCATCCGCAAGACTTGGAAGATATGGAGGGAGAGGCAGATATCTTTGTTCCTGACAAGGCAGGAGGGGAGAATGGGATGCGCCTATCTTTTTTCTGCTGAGCAAATATAATGGCAGGGAAGAAGGCGTATCGGAGGCCCTTGACATCCTGGACAGGCAGATACAGGAATTTTACCAAATATACAGCCGGAAAAACCAAGAGAAAGAATAGTCGAGAGATTCCGTAGATAACTCTACAATGGGATGAAGAGAATTCCAGGATACATTAACCTTTTCTTAGGAATTAAACAACAGAATATTAAAGTATGGGTAACTCTTATTCAGTAGAATATTACTGAACAAGAGTTATTTGTTTATAATAGGAAAGGATTGGTGTATAACATGGAATATAGAATTAGGAAGCGCTATAAAAAGAAAAGGCGGCATTTTATAAGGAGGGTTGTTATTAGTATTGTTGCAGTGGCGGTTTTGATTTTAGTTGGAAGGAAGTTTACTCCTAATACTGCAATAGATCTGGAGAACTTATATAGTCCCTATTCAATTTTAACTGATCTGGATTCAGGGAACGCTCTTGCTGAACATAATGCACAAGATCGGATTTATCCGGCATCGCTTACCAAAATTATGACAGCCATACTGGCAATTGAAAATACGCAGGACATGGAAGAAGTTATAACACTTCCTACGGATTTTTTCTCAAAACTGTATATAGAGAATGCTTCTATGGCTGGCTTTCAGCCGGGAGAGCAGGTCCGTTTAAAGGATTTGCTTTACGGCATGCTTCTTCCGTCTGGTGCGGAATGCTGTCTGGCTTTTTGCGAGAGGATTGCCGGCTCCGAGGAAGCGTTTGTGAGACTAATGAACAAGAAGGCAGGGGAACTGGGGTTGGAGAATACGCATTTTTGCAATTCAACAGGACTGCATGATTCGGAACACTACTCCACTGTGAAAGATATTTCTGCTCTTTTGCAGTATGCTTTAAAAAATGAAACCTTTAGAGCTGCCTTTACAAGCAGTCAATACAGTACGCTTCCATCGGAGCAGCATCCGAAGGGTTTTACATTTTACAGTACGATGTTTGAATGTATGGAAAGTACAAAATTTACTGGAGGAAAAATCATAGGAGGAAAAACGGGATATACGAAAGAAGCAGGATTATGTCTGGCAAGCCTGGCTGAAATAAATGGGAAAGAAGTCATTTTAGTAACTGCTAATGCGGATGGAACGCACCAGACAACACCATTCCATATTCTGGATGCTATGAATGTGTATCGTCAGATGGGGGAATCGTCTGTATGTTATAGCAGTAAATTTTCACCTAATGGATATCTTAGGAAACAATTTATAATTTCATAATGAATATTAAATATAATATTAATGTCAACCTGATATAATATGTAACATTTAAATGAAAAGGAGAATAATGCCTTGAGCGAGAAGATACTTGTCGTTGATGATGAGAAAGAAATTGCTGATTTGATTGAAGTATATCTTCAGAATGAAAATCTGAATGTATACAAATTCTACTCAGGTACAGAGGCGCTTGCCCATATGGAGAGCGTAGATTTTGACCTTGCCATATTAGACATTATGCTTCCGGATATCAGTGGTCTTTCTATTTGCCAGATTATGAGGGAGAAGGGCTGCGCTTGTCCTATCATCATGCTTACGGCAAAGGATGAGGAAACCGATAAAATTACCGGACTTATGCTCGGTGCAGATGATTATATTACAAAACCCTTTCGCCCGCTTGAATTGGTAGCGAGGGTAAAGGCGCAGCTTCGCCGCTACAAAAAATACAACACGGTCTCTGCTGCCCCTGCGACAGAGACAATTCTTGAATATGCCGGATTGACTATGAATATCAAGACATATGAATGCCTGCTTAACGGAGAAAGTCTATCGCTGACACCTACGGAATTCGCGATTCTTCGGGTTCTTCTGGAGCGCAAGGGCAGCGTGGTCAGTGCGGAGGATTTGTTTCATGAAATATGGCAAGACGAATACTATAATAAGAGCAATAATACCATTACCGTACACATTCGTCATCTTCGTGAAAAAATGAAGGATACCGGCGGAAATCCCAAATATATCAAAACTATCTGGGGGGTGGGCTACAAGATTGAAGATATTTAAAAAATCAGAATACAACTATTCAAAACTTAGCCGTCTGACATATATCAAAGGAGTATTTATTACGGCGGGCGCTGTCCTGATCATATTTCTCCTGCGGTTATTAAGCAGGGGGCATCTGGCAGACAGAATTGCCGAATGGATAGCGCGTCAATTCTCGCTAAGTGATTTCCAGGCTGAGATGGCCTATTTCAATCTTATAACCCTTAACATGCAGTATATACTTGCGACGGTAATCATCATATTCATGCTTCTGCTATTTCGGATGCTGCTAAATTCATATAAAAAATACTTTGATGAAGTCGTGAACGGGATTGACCAACTTATAGATGAGGACGGACAGATATCGTTATCTCCAGAATTAGAAGTTGTTGAACATAAACTGATTCATGTAAGCCATACGCTCAAAATACGCGATGATGAGAAGCAGAGAGCGGAGCAGCAGAAGGATGACCTTGTAGTTTATCTGGCTCACGATGTAAAGACACCGCTTACTTCTGTTATGGGATATCTAAGCCTTTTGGATGAAAACCCGGACATGCCTGACGGGAAGAAATCAGAATATATCCATATTGCATGGGAAAAGGCTAATCGGCTTGAAACTTTGATCAATGAATTTTTTGAAATTATACGTAATAATTCGGAATCTGCTCCCCTTCAAAAGACAAAAATCGACCTGTATTATATGATGGTACAGATTGCAGATGAACTGTATCCGCAATTGAATTCATGTGGAAAACGCATTGAGAATAATATTAGCGAGACGGTCGTGTTGTACGGAAACCCTGATAAATTGGCGAGAGTATTTAATAACATTTTGAAAAATGCCATAGCTTACAGTGTGGATCACAGTGTTATAACGATATCGGCCCAGGAACGACCTGGAAAAACTGTGATTAAATTTGAAAATGAAGGAGATATTCCGAAAGACAAGCTCCAAGTGATTTTCGATAAATTCTATCGCTTGGACAGTTCGAGACTAAGTGCGACCGGTGGTTCTGGACTTGGCCTTGCTATCGCAAAAGACATAGTGATACGACATGGTGGCGACATTAAGGCTGAAAGCAGTAATGGAGTTACGGTGTTTAGCATTGAACTCCCATCAATCCCATGCAAAGTTTCCGACGAGATGTGTTAACAATTCTTAGGATTTCATTTATCATTCTTTAAACAATCATTTATTTCAATTTAAAAAATTGCCTGTTCTTTCATGGTATTCTGAATCAACCTGAAAGAGCAGGCAATTTTTATGAAAGGATGGAGACAAATTATGAAACAGTTATATCGAAGTTTTACAATCCTATGTCTGATAGCCGTGATTTTTTCTATGACGGGATGCAGTCATAATACCAAAGATGATGAAACGGGGGAATCCTATGTCGCAAGGTTTTTTGATATCCCTGATGAGGTGAAAGGGATTTCAAGGCTCTTAGCAAGTGATGAGACTGCCTATATGTGCTGCTCAGAAAATGATGAGGTTTCGTACATAGCATCCATATCAATGGATGGCAGTGACTTTCAAAAACTGCCGTTACAAACGGAGGATTCGATAGAATTCCTGGATTTTGGTATAGATCAACAGGGCTGCATATGGACCGTCTGCCGGGATCATGCCGGAGGTTACAGTCTGAAAAAATTTGACAGCAGCTACACGGTAGTTCAATCTGTTGACTTGACTTCGGTATTGGACGATGCAGTGCTCTCATCTGTTGACAAGGATCTATCTATAAGTATAGATGCAAAGGGGAACATCTGCTTAGCAGCCAAATGTGGAAGTACCTATGCGTATCTTTTTGACAGCAGCGGACAGTTTTTATTTCCTCTCAATTATGGCGGGAATCTTATGACTACAATAACGACTGCCGAAGGAAAGATCGGAGTATGCGCTACGACTTCGGATCGAATGAACTACGATCTGCTTACTGTGGATATGGATAATAAGAATTGGCATAAAGATATTATTTATCTGGGTGCAGTGACGGGAATTTATGGAGGTCATACTAGCAATTTTTACCGTTTTGACTCTTCAAGCCTGTATGGATACAACTCTGGGGAGCAGGAAGGCAGACGTATCTTTGGCTGGTCCGATATGGGACTAAATACAGCAGATGTTCACTTATGTGAACTTGAGGACGGACGATTTGTGGTTCTTGCCGCATCCTCCAACCAGGCCTCCGTGCTCTCATATGAGATGGCTGTCCTTACGAAGGGCAGCGATAAACGGACTGTTCTCAGCATGACTAGCCTGACGGCGAATCCGAGTGTTGTCCAGACGGTTTCAGATTTTAATAAGACAAATAAAGAGTATAAGATCGAACTGACGGAGTATTTTCCGTATGAACAAAACGTATCCGATGAGGACTGGAATAATGCCATAACGAATCTTAACACACAGATTATCTCTGGAGACATACCAGACATTCTGGATATGAGCGATTTATCTGTCCAGATCTACCATAACAAGGGATTGCTGGAAGACCTTTATACATACATGGAGAAAGATCCGGAAATTAACAGGGATGATTATTTTGGAAATGTATTTGATGCTATAGGTATTGATGGCAAACTGCCATACATCACAAATGGCGTGGCCGTATCCACAATGCTGTCTGACGCAAGTGCACTTGGCGATACTGCTGAATGGACACTGAAAGACTTGGAGGATGTTCTTGAAACCTCTGGAACGAACGCCATAAGTAATCTGTCAAGTGAAGCATTTCTCAAAATAATGCTGCAGACCAGCGACAGTCTTGTTGACTGGAGTTTGGGCGAGTGCTTTTTCGATTCTTCAGAGTTTATCGAATTGCTGGAATTTGCCGGGAAAATCCAGGATAACATCGCTGGAAATAATACGGACATGAATGCGGGTCTGGCTTCTTATGAAACGATCAACAGCGTATATCAAATTGCACGATACAGAGATTTATATAAAGGGAACCTGAACTTGCTCGGTCTTCCAAGTGACAGTGGCGAATATCACGCGGTCAAGCCGGAAGTAAAGATCGGAATATCTTCATCTGGCAATCATAAGGATGGCGCATGGGAGTTTGTCAAAATGTTTTTGATGGAGGAACATCAGGAATCTTGTTATATGCTTCCAATCCACAAGGGGGCATTTGATACAGTCATGCAGGCCGCCATTGATGGGAATTCTATGTGGACTCTGGTATACGAGAACTTAAAGGCAGCGCAGGAGGATGCAGAGACTGTGAAGGGACTGATAAGCGGTGCTTCTTATGTGGTGAACGATAATCTGACTTTGGAAAATATCGTATTAGAAGAAGCAGCCCAATATTTTGCTGGGATAATGAGCGCACAGAAAGCCGCTGAAAAGATTCAAAGCCGGGCAACGCTTTATATAAAGGAGCAAATGTAATCTAATAATAAGAAAGGAATTATGATTTATGAAAAAATGTATTGTCAGCCTGTATGTAATCATCTGCTTAGGGATATTCTTATTTGCCGGGTGTGCAAGTGCAGATACGAACGATAAGACGAATAAGGAGAAAAAGGCCCCAGCCGGGGAAGACGCATTTGCCAATGCAAATGATATGTTCAAATCTGCTGATCTTTGCGGTACAGTTAATGGCTGTTCGGATACGGGATGTACCATAGCTCCATTGCCCTTTTCTTCAATTGAGGACGATGGGACATCGTCTTCTGAAGGTGTAGGAAGTAATGACATTATTTATACGGATGAAACCATATTTCAAAAAGCAAGAGTCGATTCTGATGGAAACACCTATTCTATAAGCGATGGTGGGAAAAATGAACTGAAAGATGGTGATATTATATTGTGTTTCGGGAATCTGCAGGCAGATGATGCTTACTTGGCAGAAAAAATTATTATGATCGAATTCAATTATGATTAATTATACAGGAGATGAGACACCAATGCTTGTACATATCAAGGAAAAGATCAAGGATATTGTCACAGATGATAAGCGTAAGCCTTTTATTAGCAACCGCGTACAACGTATAGCCATACGTCTAATATCCTCATTCTTTGCATTAATTCTTTTATTCACAATTGTTTCCCGTGTTTCCGGCTCTGCTGCCGTTGCAAGCGTTCAGGTATCAACAATGACAAGTGGGGAATTGACTGCTCAAGCCGAAATTGATGGAACAATTGATGCGGAAGATGGCATATCAATCGTCTTGCCAGAGGGCCTCAAGGTAATCGCAGTCAATGCAGAGAAAGGGAAAAAAGTAAACGAAGGAGAGGCATTGCTTGAATTTAATAAGGAAGCCATTGAACGCGAACGGGAGAAACTAGAGGACGAGATTTATATTCTGAACCAGAGAATCAGCCTTTCGGGGACAGGAAGCAGCGACAGTGTTCTTGAAGCACAGCAGGCCTTAGAAGATGCGCAGGAGGCGTATAACCGTTTGACCGCTAATTCCGGGCGGAATGATTGCGCAGATCTTGAGGCGGCGCTTACGAGCGCAAAAAATAACCGAGACAGGGTACTTACAACTACAAAACAGGCTTTTGTTAAAGAAGCGGAAGACAATCTAAAAAGTGTAAAAGAATCCGCGGAAAATGATATCCGCCTAGCGCAGCAGGCGCTCTCCAAAGCAGAGTATGGGACTCCTGCCTATGACAGCGCACTCCAGAATCTTGAGAACCAAAAGAAGTACTGGGAGAATGCAATTACGGAGGCAGAAGAAAAACTGAAGGCGGAAAAGAGCCGGACCGATTTTTCGAATGAGGCAGCAGTCATGGAGGCACAGGCTGCGATTGACGATGCAAAGAACGCCTTGGAAAGTGCAAAGAGGGAGTCTGAATATTCCAGAGAAGATGAACTCTATGCTGCAGAAAAGGACATTGAAGCGGCACGGCGGGCATTGAAAAAGGCTCAGGAACAGGCGTCCGTATCACAGACAGAAACTGAGATTGAGATCCTTACATACAAGTCTGAGTTGTCAGATAAGGAAAAAATACGTGATACACTGCAGGATATCCTGGATCATGACGGCCATGTGACAGCTCCGGCTTCCGGCATCGTATTGAAAACCTTGGAAAAGGATTCAAAAACGGAAGAAGATGTTGACGCGGTTACGATTTCCCGTAAGGGGGAGGGCTTTGTATGTAAGGGCAGCCTTGAAGAAGAAAGCGCCGAGAACTTCTCTGTGGGCGATACGGGAGAACTTAGTTATAGACTGGATGGCAGAACACAAAAGCTAAATGCTCAGATCACCTCGATTAGCGCGCCCGATAAGAACAAAAAGGTTCTGGTAACAGTCGCGCTGCCCGATGGGACCTATACGCCCGGCATGTCCGCGCAGTTTTCCCTGAGCAAAAAAAGCGAGACATATCAAAACTGCCTGCCGCTGACCGCGCTTAGAAGCAGCTCTGACGGCGATTACATCCTTGTACTCCGGAAACAAAGCACTGTAATGGGAACAGAGTGGATTGCCGCGCGGGTTGACATCATTGTCAGAGACAGGGACAGCCAGATGATGAACATTGAAAGCACGGAAGATGCGCTGAATTATTCGGATCAGGTGGTCACAGGTTCCAACAAGGCTATTTCGGAAGGAGACAGAGTGCGTATTGAAGACTAACAATTCTATACACTGCCGGGTTCTGGCAGTAACAGCAATACTGACTGCTTTCGTCTGGTGCATGGCTTGTTCATTCTACAGTACGACCATGGACTCTTGCGCCAGCATCAGTGTCCGATGGAAAAATGGAGGCGTCAGTCCGTCTGCTCTAGTCAGACAGCAAAATAATGCCAAGAAGGACGGTATAGCAGATCAGCCGGAGGTCACATTATGGCAGGTATACTCCGCACAACAGATCATGGATTCGGATATGCGCAATACAACAGCAAATGTGGTGGCTGTTTTTGGGGAGTGTGAGGATATCACGACAAAATCTATGCTCTATGGCGCTTTCCCCTCAAACTCTGATACACAAGGATGTGCTGTAAGTTCTGGGCTGGCATTTTCCCTTTGGGGAAGCACGCAAGTGCTCGGCGTCCAAGTTAGGATTGAAGGAGAAGTATTCTATGTGCGTGGTGTATTTGAAGATGATAATGCAAGGGTATTTCGGCAGGCCGAGTTCGACAAAACCCTGTCCAATATGCAGCTGACATTTCCTGGCGGCGGAACACGGGAGGATGCGGAGCGTTATCTTACTGCTGCAAACTTCATGGGAGGTACAATTCTGGACTTGCCTCTGATGGGAAGGGGATTTCGTATTCTTTTTAGATCTCCTGCTATCGTTTTAGCATTTGGCATTATTGTAAGGCTGTTAAGGCGCGCAAGAAAACTCTGGCATTACCAAGCGTGGCTGTTTTCCTATCTGCCGTTTGTCCTTGCTGTCTTGGCTGTACTTATGCTCTGTATTGATTTACCAGAGATCCCTTCCAGTTTCATCCCTTCCAAGTGGTCTGATTTTGAATTCTGGAAAGATCTGTTTCTTAGTCATTGGAAGAATGTTACGAGATGGACGTCGGCAGCGCCAACCTTCAGAGATAAAGAACTTTGGGGTTCGGCATCAGCCATGCTGCTGCTTTCTATATTCGCAACGATCCTTGTAGCAGTATCGGCAGCGATGACTTCTATACGTTCCTATAAGAATATGGTCCTGACCTGTGCGGCATACATACTGACGCTTTGCTTGATATCCCTGGGTACGGCATCATCCGGCAAACTATCATTCTGCAAAGAGATGTACCTTGTGCCTTGTCTGTGGATCGGTATAGATTACATGCTCTATTGGCAAGGAAGAAGATTTGACTTGGCATCCCATGAAAGGAGGCTTTCTGATGATAAAAATACTTCTAATGCAACGGAAGAAACAGTGGAACAAACATGATTACAAGGCTCCATGGAAAGAACGTATCGTGCCGTGGCTGTTTCTGGCTCCCAGCCTGTTTGTTGTGAGCGTAATGGTACTGCTCCCGCTCTTGGATGCGTTTCGCCGATCCTTTTTCCTCGCTGTCAGCAGTCGATTCGTTGGACTACAAAATTATATTTCCGTTCTGGGCAACAGCGCGTTTAAGCTGGCAGCGGGTAATACCGCGAAATTTATAGCGGTTTGCATGCCGCTGCTGCTTGTGATCTCCCTGTCAGTTGCCCTGATGCTGACTGCCTTTCAGGAAAAACATGGAATTTTCAAAACCTCTTTTCTGGTACCCATGGCAATTCCTGTGGCCTCAATTGTTCTCCTGTGGCGCGTCATATTCCATAGAAACGGGCTGCTCAACGGGATACTGGCGCCTTGGGACGCTGCTCCGGTTGATTGGATTGGCAGCGCCGCTTCTTTTGGAGTACTGGTATTCGCATATCTCTGGAAAAATTTCGGGTATGACATGGTGCTGTGGCTCTCAGGCATCAGCGCCATTAATCCTGCATTGTATGAGGCGGCGCAGATAGACGGCGCGGGGAGTATCAAGCGGTTTGTAAAGATCACGTTACCAAACCTCATGCCAACTCTGTTCACGGTTACCGTGCTGTCTCTGCTCAATTCATTCAAAGTGTTCAGGGAAGCCTATCTCATCGCTGGCAGCTATCCTGATGACAGCATTTATATGCTTCAGCATCTGTTTAACAATTGGTTCAGCAACCTGGATGTGGATAAAATGTGCGCAGGCGCTGTGATGATGGCATCGCTGGTATTCATTCTAATTATGATATTACAGAAGATTTTGAATCGAGGTGGCAGCGTATGAAAAAATGGTTCATCGGACTCGTCCTTCTTTTTATAGCTGTTTTTATATGGGTGTTGCTGTGGATGCTCTTCTCCGGCACTCTTATGGGAGCCGGAGAATTGTCTTCGAATCTTGCTCCGGTTCTGGAAAGCGATGACGGCTTCGCTACGTGGCCCATCATTGCAAATTACCCGACTTTGCAGGCATATGTGGAACTGCTGCTGGATACGCCTCAATTCTTCACGGTATTCTGGAATTCCTGTAAACAGGTTTTTCCGATCATACTCGGTCATATAGTTTTAGGCGCCCCTGCAGCGTGGGCATTTGCACGTTTTGAATTCCGTGGGAAAAAAGTGCTGTACACCTTATATATTGTCCTTATGCTGATGCCCTTTCAGGTAACTATGGTTTCCAGTTATCTGGTGCTGAATAAACTGGGGTTTATTGATACCATATGGGCAATTATCCTGCCCGGCGCAGCCTCTACTCTTCCGGTGTTTATTATGACGCGCTTTTTTCTGTCGATACCTAGTGCCGTAACGGAAGCAGCGGCTGTGGATGGGGCGTCACCCATTCAGACGTTTTTGAGACTTGGGCTGCCTCTCGGGGCTCCGGGAATCCTCTCAGTTGTCGTGTTGGGCTTTCTGGAATACTGGAACGCGATGGAAGCGCCGCAGGCATTCCTGAAAGACCAGACCCTTTGGCCGCTATCGCTCTATATGGCGAACATTACAGCTGACAATGCCGGAGTATCCCTGATCGCGTCCCTGATAACACTTATGCCGCCTCTCCTGATCTTTCTGTTTGGGCAGAGATACCTTGAGCAAGGCATTATATCTTCTGGAATGAAGGATTAAAATACAGGACTGATATATTGAAGGAGCTGATTATGGAAAATAGATTTCAGGCAAGTGGCCTACAAATACACAACGTAAATAAATGGTATCCCGGAGACGTTCACGCTGTCATTGATATGAATATGGAGATCGAACAGGGCGAATTTATTGTTTTCGTTGGCCCCTCCGGCTGTGGCAAGACTACACTGCTTCGCATGATTGCAGGGCTTGAGGGCATCAGCAGCGGCGAGGTCATTATGGATGGAAGGGTCGTTAACAGAGTGCCGCCCAAGAAACGAGATATAGCGATGGTATTTCAGAACTATGCCCTTTATCCGAACATGAAGGTAAAGGATAATATTGCGTTCCCCCTTAAGATGCGCCATACCGGGAGGCAGGAAACAGCGTCGAAGGTAGCAGAGGTTGCAGAAAAACTGGAATTGAATACGCTGCTTAACAGGAAGCCGGGCGCCCTTTCCGGCGGTCAGCGGCAGCGCGTAGCCCTTGCACGGTCAATGGTGAGAGAGCCGAAGCTTTTTCTCATGGATGAGCCGCTGGCTAACCTGGATGCAAAACTCCGTGTTGAGATGCGCCGGGAGATTATAACGCTCCAGCGGGAATTAGGGGTAACAACAATATATGTCACGCATGACCAGATCGAAGCCATGACCATGGGAACGCGTATTGCTGTCATGAACGGCGGTGTTCTGCAGCAGTTTGGAACGCCCCAGGAGATCTATCAGCATCCTGCCAATATGTTTGTTGCCGGATTTATAGGCTCTCCCAATATGAATTTATGGAATACAGAGCTTGTTTCCGAGAATGGACGTAATTTTCTGACCCTGGGGAAAGCCCGTATTCCTGCAGGCAAAGACAGTTATCCTGCGGATCAATTGCAAGAGCCGCTCAAGGGTGGGATTCGTCCTGAACACATTGAACTTGTTGCGCCGGATACATGCGGCGCAATCCGGATGACCATCAGCATGCTGGAGAATACGGGGCGTGAGACAGCGATTTTCCTTACAGCGCCCGGCATGCCGGATCTTGCCATTGTGACGGATGCTGATTTCTCGGGGCAGCCCGGACAGGTGGCGTACATTCGCCTGAGGCCGGAAAAAATACATATATTTAATGCCAAGTCACACGCCATCACTCATGAAAAGTGATTGGCGCCATTATCATTTTTTCAACCAGAACGAAATCATCCTCTTTTTTGCTGCTCCAGTATTTTAATATTGACAATAGTGTGCGCCGCACAGTATAATGAAAACACAAGGAGGAGACTCTATGGGAGAAGAAAAAGATTTGATGCACAACCTGATATCGGAACTGCGCAGAGGAACCTTGATATTAAGCGTATTAAGCCAGCTGAGCGAGGCTAAGTACGGGTATGCCCTTGTGCAGAGCCTGGAGGAAAAGGGCGTGGAGATAGATCCCAATACCTTGTATCCGCTGCTTCGCAGGCTGGAGAAGCAGGGAATACTAACGAGCCAGTGGGATGTGGGCGAGTCAAAGCCGAGAAAGTACTACAGCAGGACTCCTATGGGAGACGACATATTCCGGCGCTTAAAAGAACAGTGGGAACAGTTGTCAGAAAATATGGAGCAGATATTGAGGGAGGAAGAGATATGACAGACAGGGAGAAGGAATTAGTCAACCGCTATGTCTATGAGGTGACAAAGAGGATCCCGAAAGAACAAAGAAGCGAGATTGAAATGGAACTTCGGGAACTGATCGAAGATATGGCAGAAGGGGCGCCGCTTGAGGAAGTGTTCGCAAAACTGGGGGATCCGGCAGTATTTGCCAGGAAGTACAGGGAAGATAAGAATTATGTCATCAGCCCGGAATACTACGATAACTATGTCTGGGTGATGAAGATCGCGGTTGCCTGCATATGGGCAGGGCTGCTTATCGCCATGGCGGTGAAATGCTTTATTGACTATCAGGATATCATCCGGATAGCCGGCGAGTTTATCAGTGACGCAGTCATGGCATCGTTAGCAATAGTTGGAACCGTTACCTTGATCTTTGCATTCCTGGAGAGACAGAAGATCAAAGTGGATTTGAAGCAGGAAAAGCCGTGGTCGCCGGATATGCTAAGCCCGATTCCGAATAAGAAGTCCAGGATCAGCAGAGGAG
Source organism: [Clostridium] scindens ATCC 35704 (assembly GCF_004295125.1). NCBI lineage: Bacteria > Bacillati > Bacillota > Clostridia > Lachnospirales > Lachnospiraceae > Lachnoclostridium > [Clostridium] scindens. Next base: position 1,500,670 of record NZ_CP036170.1, read on the forward strand.
ACTGTATCGCGTCCCTGATATTTCTTGCGCTGTTTAGCTGCCTGCTTATTTTTGCGCCGCAATTGATCGGAGCATATTCGGTAAACGGAAGGGATGTCTCATACGTGCCTGTCTTTAACCTGGGATGGTGGGATGTGATATTGCCGGTACTTCTTCTTGCGATGGCGGTGGGATTCTTCAATGAGATCATCCGCCTGATTTACGGATGCTACTGCAAGATGGTTTTGCTAAGCAGTATCGTGACCAATTGCATAGGTATCGTTCTTGCATTTATCGTGCTGAAGTTCCTGCCATTCTGGAATGCTAATTTCGCGCAGGAGGTTGCGACACAGCTTGATGATACATTTAAATTCAAAGTATTCTGGCAGAATAAGATGATTCTGGGGTGGGATGGAGACTTCCTGTCGAATGTCCTGCTGGCAATCATTGTGATCGCTTCCGTAGGCGAGATCATCACGACTGCGTATAAGACGGCCAGATATGGAACAGACAGATAGAAAAGAAGACACGCCTCCAGGATGCAATTCGCTTCCTAGGGATGTGTCTTTTGTTTTAGAATGCTTTCAAGGAATTACTGTGCCTTTGCAGCTTTTTCCTTTTTCACGATGCGGCTTAAGATAAAGGTAATGATAGCACAGAGTACTGCGGCAACCATTGCATAAGCCCATGTCATATTGTAGCCGGTCCTGCCATAATTATCCATCCAGCTGCCGACTAATGTATACATAAAGATGTCAGGCGTGTAGCCTAAGCAGGATGCAATACCAGATACACGGCCGCTCATGTTGAGCGGGATGCCTGCATCGTCATGCACTGCGAAGTACTGGCTTCTTACGGCGTAGATAAAGAACAGGCCGACGAAGAAGTTTGCTACTACCATAACGCAGAGGCTGGCCTTTGCCGGTACGACGATAAAGAGGGCGAAGGATAAAGCCAGACCGATACATCCGCCGATGATAACTTTAAAGCGAGATTTCATCTTATCTGCCAGGAAACCGCCGACAATACCGCCAGCACCCTGGATGAGGTAACGGATACCGCCGAGCGTAGCAGCTGATGCAGCTGATAATCCATAGAATTTCTGTGCAAATGTGGTTGCATATGCAATCAGTCCGTATACGCTGTAAGCAGTGAAGACGATTGCTACAAGCAGCCATACTCTCGGGATCAGAAGAACCTTGAACATACCTTTTGTAACGTCTATAAAGGATTCGGAATTCTCTTCCTTCTTTGTGTCTTCAATAAAGATAAAGTTAAGGATACCAATGATAATAACTACGATAGAGCATACTTTGATAGCCGCGGATGCTCCGGCAACTTCATCTGCAAAGTGAGTAAATGCAGCCGTCATGCCGAATACAAGCAGGGCATTCATGATACCTCTGAGTCCTTCCTGCAGTCCGAACAGACGTCCCTGCTCCTCTTCTGTACCAAGCATACGCGTTGCCTTGATACAAGCGGACCAGTAGGTGATAATGGTAGAGATACCCATAAGTACGAAGATAACACGGCTTATGGTATAGCCAGGGAATGTGGAGAACCAAAGTCCCAGGACACCCGTTGCGATAAAGGAGAAAGTAAGCAACTTTCTCGCTGAAAACTTATCGGCTATAATACCACCTATAAAATAAGAGAAAAGTGACATTGTCGCATAACCGGATGATAATAGTCCCATCTGCGCGTTAGACAGGTTCATTGCATTCTGAATCGGTACATAGAAGGTTTCTCTTATGTACGGCAACTGAAAGATGATTCCGGCACCAGTTGCTAGAAGAAGCAGAGTGCCATACTTCTTAATAAAAGCTTTGTTCATGATTTCGCCTCCAGATTAACTATAATAATTTAGTGGTGATATGGCGCTGCAGTCGCCCTATCTGTTATGAATGTAACAAAAAAAGAGAAAAGTAATGCCTTGACAGCGTTACTTCTCTCCTCACTCTTTGTAACTAACACGAATGATAAAATATTTGTGAAAAAAAGTCAATCAAAAAACTGGTAAAAATCGAAATATAATCATTCTGCACAAAAACGATGCTCCAATAATATGAAAAATAACCAATTGACTTTTTGCGCAAAATGGTTTTATACTATATGCAGTTACCGAAAGAGATTTTCAGAGAAAAGTAACCAGCGTGGCAGGAGTTCCCTGCTCGTGTTGTGTTACTTTTCTTTTTTTACTTTATAGGAAAGTTCTCCTTTCGGAGAACTTGGGGACTAAAATAGCCCGCTCAAAAGCGGGCATAGTGAATCAGACGGTTTGGATTAAAAGATGTAAAAGCCCTCTTCACCAAAATCGTCATCATCAAGGTTATCAAATTCATGTAAGAAATAATCCATATCCAGAAGTTCGTCGTCACTCATGTCATGGACTTCTTTAGAAGTCATACCTTCTGGTGGATTTTTAATGTACTGTTCCCTTAGTTCCTTTGCGAGTTCTGCTTCTGTTATACGTTTCATAGTGTGGCCTCCGTTCTTAAGATATATTGAGTTTATCATGAGAAAAGAGGTTTTGGAAGATATGAAAACGAGGCAGGCGAACGACATCTATGTTTTTGCATAGCCTTTTCGTATAATTCATGCAAAGGAACAGGATTATGATTAAAATATAGTTCTAAAAATAGCATGGTTTTTCCACAGTTCGGACATTTTAAAGGATCGTAACCAAAAGAATGTAAGATTGAATCACGCCACCTATTGAGTGAAAGAAAAAAGTTATGTTTTTCTCTGGAAATGGCTTTTCGTAAAAAATTGTCAGAATTACGGTGACGAGCGTAAATACCATAATAGCGAATCATTTTAAAATGTTTTTCAGGGATGTGTTGTGTTAAGCGGTCAATGAATTCCAAAACAGGAACAGTTTCTGTAATAAGTTTATTGTCTTCATGACGGTTGTAATGGAAGGTGACAAAATCACCATCGTAAGAATCAATGCGAGAAGTAGCAATAACAGGTCTGCCAAGATAACGACCGATATATTTGATAACCTGAGAAGGATTACACTTGTTAGGCATGGCGCGAACATAAAAACCATTTTTATCTTTTGCATAGATAGCAGATTTTACTTTTTTGAAAGCTGGACCTATTTTTTGATGGAGTTCATTTAAAAGAGCAGTTTGGAACGCATCACGTAAAAAATGATAGTTAAAATGTTTGAAGTGTCGCCAGGAAAGAGTATTACCAACACCACCTTCAGAAACAAGGCAGTGAATGTGAGGATTCCATTTTAAATCTCTGCCAAAGGTATGAAGGACGCAAATAAATCCAGGAGTAAATAATTCAGATTTATTTTCTTTATGGAACATACGAGAAATCACGCTGTTGACTGCCGAAAAAAGGCAGTTAAGAAGAGAACGGTCTTTAAGAAAAAAAGGCCGCAAAGAATCATCAATGGTAAAAACACAATGCCGATGTTGTACATCAATAATCTTAAAAGACATAGCAGTAGTTCTGTCAATGGAATACATGTTACCACAAGTTGGACAGAAGCGAGAATGACAACGAAAAGCAGTAAATTTGAAATTACCACAATTGGGACAAATATACATGGCGCCACCATAAGATGGATCGCCACAATGAATCATTTTTTCTACATTCTCAACAATAGCATCACGAGGATGTTGAAGATAAATCATTTCTTCATAATGTTCGATAAAAATTTTTTGTAAGATATTCATAAGACCATTATGAAGCAAAATGAAGCAAAAAGAAACCCCTATCCCTCATGATTGAGGGGCAGGGGAGTTGAAGTGTCGAAGACACTATTTTTATTCCCATTTATCTCCTACGGTGAAGAAGTAAAGAAAAATGCGTTATAATGAAATGAAAGGAGCCCAGAGTCATGGCAATTATTTCAAGAGAACAAATCGTAGAAGGATTAGTTGATATCCTTGGAAAAGATCAGGTCGTAACAGACGAGCAGGTATTAAAAGAAAGCAGTATCGACAGATACAGAAAATATGAGCAGGTATGCGAAGTATATACGCAGCCTATCCCGGCAGCAGTGGTATATGTTAGGAGCGCCGAGGAAGTATCAGAAGTGCTGAAATTCGCTAATGATAATGAAATTAACATAGTGCCAAGGACAGGGCACTCCGCGATCGAGGGCGGACTCGAGACAGCCCTTAAGGATTCTGTCGTAATCGACGGCTCTACTATGAATAAAGTAATCAAGGTAGATGAGTACAACATGCAGGTTACCTGCCAGTGCGGCGTGCCGCTTCAGGAACTGGATGACATGCTTAGAGAAAGAGGACTTACGACGGGACATTCCCCACAGTCCAAGCCGCTTGCACAGATGGGCGGGCTGGTTGCGACAAGAAGTATCGGTCAGTTCTCTACCCTGTATGGCGGTATCGAAGATATGATCGTAGGATTGGAAGCAGTATTTCCGAACGGCAAGATCTGCAGAATCAAGAATGTACCAAGGCGTGCGGCAGGACCGGACATCAGACACATCATCTGCGGCAACGAGGGAGCGCTCTGCTTTATTACAGAAGTTACATTAAAACTCTTCAAATGGCAGCCGGAGAACAACCGTTATATCGGATACAAGCTGGATGACGAGCATATGAAACTTGGATTTGACTGCCTGCGCGAGGTTATGGTAGCAGGATATAAGCCATCTTTCGCAAGACTTTATGATGCGGCAGATGCGCAGCAGCACTTCAGTTCCTGGCTGGAAGAAGGCAAGGCAATCCTGATCTGGATGGCAGAGGGCCCGGCAAATATCACTCCTGCGATCGAGGAAGGCATCAAGGATCTGATGTCCAAGCATCCGGAACTGGAAGAAGTAGACCCGAAGCTGATCGAGAAATGGTATGGCGGACTGAACTGGGGACCAGAGCAGATTGCGGAAGAGAAGGAAGAAATCAAGGCTACCCAGAACATCGGCATTACGACAGAGGTATCCGGAAACTGGGATAATATTTATGAAATCTACAAGACTGCATGTGACAGAATCATGGAAGAAGTACCGGATATGACGTTGATGGGAGGGCACTCTTCTCACAGTTATATCAATGGAACGAACATGTATTTCGTATACTATTACAATATCGTAGACTGCGCTCCGGAAGAGGAGATCAACAAATATCACGACAGAATTAACCAGATTATCTGCGAACAGGTTATCAAATACGGCGGATCCATCGTTCATCATCATGGACTTGGAAAGGCAAGAGCAAGATATGTAACAGAGGAGTATGGATCTTCCTACTATATGCTGAAGACTCTGAAGCAGGCATTCGATCCAAACGGCGTTATGAACATGGGAACATTGATTCCGCTGCGTAAATAATCCATGAAGATCTTAGGGTGTTTCAAGATAGTTCCGGATCTGGATTTTATTGCACAAGAGGACTGGATGGCAGATGGACAGCTTCAGGTAGACACTAGTTACGCAAAACTGCTGTGGAACTGTTTTGATGAAGGAGCACTGGAAATGATGTTAAGGCTTTCTGATTTATCAGAAGGCTTTGATGTCGTATATGAGCTTAATGCGCTGACGGTCGGCAGGCTCCGTCATGAAACCTTTTTAAAGACCTTGTATGCGCTTGGATTTAGCCATGCTGTCAGGGTAGAGGCAGAAGAGGATGTGGACTTAAGATTCTGCCCGGGCCTGATTGCAGATGTAACAGCAAAATATGTAAAAGAGACGGCTTCTTCGGACGTGATCGTTATGGGGACACAGAGTTCGGATGGCAGCAACATGAAGACGCCGCTGCTTCTTGCGGAGAGGCTTGGGTGGACATGCATCACGCAGGTGACAGCGATGGAGCCGGTAGATGAAAAGCATCTGAAGGTAACCAGCCAGGAAGACGGAAAGACAGCGGTACAGGTTGTGACGGTTCCCATCGTGCTGGCGGTAGGAAATGCGCCTTGCGCCTATTTAAGGGTTCCTACGCTGAAAGACAAGATGAAACTGGGGAAAAGACCAATCGAACATATCAGCCTTCATGAAGAACTGGCAGAAAGCCAGAGCCGGAATGTAGAACTTAAGGGGCTGACACCGATAGATGACAGCAGGGATACCATACTGATAGAAGGAGAGTCGCCGCAGGAGAAGGCAGAGAAACTGTACGAGATGTATTTGAAAGGGAGGCTTGAAAGACTATGAAATATCATTATATTATAAATGCCTATTCTGATGATGCCATCTGCCAGATGGAAGAATTCCATGCGTTCCAGGATGCCTTCCTGAAAGATTCTGAACAGGGCGAGGTCTATATTCTTTGCAGAGGCAATGAAGATATAGAACTGCTTGCAAGGCATATCGCTGAAAACGCGGTTGTGGTGGCTGCGCCGGACTATTCCCCGGAGGCTGTGCTGGAGGTCCTTGAACAGGAGGCGGATTCCGAAGACCTTTATATTTTCGGGAGCGGTTATAGCGGCATCGAACTTTCTGTAAGACTGTCCGAAAGGCTTGGGGGAAGTTCCGTAACGTCCGTCCATGCTCTGGAGGCGGGGGAACCCGTGACGGTAAGGAAGATGGTCTATGCAAACCATATGGAAGGCACGTTCGCGATGAAGAAAGGACCTTACTGTATCTCGCTTGCGAAAGGAATGCAGCGTAAGGAGGCACAGGAGGGCATATTCCATATTGAGAGGGAACTTCGCTGCAGAAAAGGAAACGATTTTGTGGTTTCCAGGGAGACCATGAAAGAAGAGACGGCCGGAGGCCTGAGCGATGCAAAGATCGTGGTTGCAGCCGGAAGAGGCATTCAGAATAAAGAAAATGCAAGGTTCCTTGAGGAAGCGGCAAAAGCCTTTGGCGGAGAACTTGGGGCAAGCCGTCCGGTGGCGATGAATGCTTGGACGCCTATGAGCAGGCTGATTGGCGTGTCCGGGAAAATGATCGCGCCGGAGGTCTGCATTACAGCGGGCGTATCCGGGGCCGCGGCGTTTTATGCAGGAATTGAAAAGAGCAAGTTGATCGTAGCAATTAATACGGACGAGCAGGCGCCGATCATGAAGAAGGCAGATGTGGCAATCGTGGATGACTTCATGCCGGTAATCCAATCTCTGCGCAAGATTGTAAAAGAGCAATAAGGATACGCTGGGGTAAGAATAAATGACGGGGGATGGGCATATGAGACAATTGATTTATACGATGAAAGAACAATATGAAGAGTTTTTAATAGACGAGTCAAAATTCTCCGGATATGCGGACAGCATTTCTTTCCCGGAGAGCCAAGAAGAGATGCAGGAAGTGCTTCTGGAACTGAAAAAAGGACGGGTACCCGTGACTATCCAGGGAGGAAAGACTGGAATTACCGGAGCAGGCGTTCCCAAAGGCGGACATGTCATGAACCTGTCCCATATGAATAAAGTTAAGGACAGCGTCCTGCTGGAGGACGGGACCGGGCTGATCACCGTGGAGCCCGGCATTAACCTGATCGATCTCGGGAAAGAGATTGCCGCGCGGTTCAGGAAGACCCCCTTATTCTGGCCTCCGGATCCTACCGAGAGTTCAGCCACGGCAGGCGGTATTGCGGCGACGAATGCCCAAGGCATCTGCCGGCTTCTATATGGACCAAGCAGAGATTATTTCGCGTCTTTAAAACTTTTGAATAGCGATGGAGAGATTATGGCGATAGAAAAAGGGCAGAAACTGACCCTTGCGTCAGGCAGGGAAATCGACAGGATGGATGCGGTGCTGGGAAAGGAAGGAATCACCGGGGCAATCTGCGAACTGACGCTGAGACTGATTCCGAAGCCGCAGAGCCAGTGGGGGATTGCGTTTTTCTTTGGCAGCAGCGAGGATGCAGGGAGGTTTGTCGATATTCTAAGGCTCGACATGCCGGAATGCGAACATGCGAAGGTAGCCGCGGTAGAATACATTGATCGGATGGCGATGGACCTGATCGAGGAGCATAAAACTACGATGACGAAGATCAAGGAACTGCCGGATATCGGGGAAGAGACCAAAGGCATGGTCTATATAGAACTGCACGGAGACGAAGAGGAAATAGAGATCCTTGCCGAGTCCTTGATGGAATCGGCGATGGTATGCAATAGCAACCCGGAAGAGGCGTGGGCCGTATCCGGCGAGACGGATGTGGAAAAAATGCATGCATTCCGCCATGGAGCCGCAGAGACCTCCAATCTATATATCGAGAAAGTGCGGCAGATGGATGAGCGGATTACCAAGCTGGGAACAGACATGGCGATATCCGGCACGCCATTTTCAGAGATTCTTTCTTATGTAGAAAAGGAACTTCACGATGCCGGATTAAAAGGCAGCGTATTTGGCCATGCTATGGAAAATCATCTGCATATAAATATACTGCCTGAGAATTACGAGGAATATGAGGCGGGAATCCGGCTGATACGCCAATGGGCATCGCAAGTGAGAGAACATCAGGGGAAAGTGGTCAGCGAACACGGAATCGGCAAGCTGAAGCTGGAGATACTGGACGGATTCGTGCCGGAGCGCTATATAGGGCTTTGCAAAGAATTAAAAGAGCAGCTGGATAAAGACAGCCTTTGGAACAATGGAAATATATTTAAAGAAGAGGAGGCTGCCATATGAAGATCGCAGTATGCATGAAGCAGGTGCCAGCTGCCTCCGAAGGGAATATGGATCCTGAGACAGGCGTGCTTATCCGGGCAGGGCTTCAGGCAATTGTAAATGTATATGATCTGGCGGCCTTAGAGGCCGCCCTTAAAATAAAGGAAACATACGGTGCAGAAGTCCATGTATTCACGATGGGACCGCAGAAGGCAGAAAGCGTGCTTCGGGAAGCATTTGCCATGGGGGCGGATGAAGGTTTCCTTATCTGCGATAAGGCCTTTGCGGGCGCCGACGTGCTTGCCACATCCTATACGCTGATGCAGGCAATTAAGTCAGCGGGAGATTATGATCTGATCCTGTGCGGCAAACAGACGACCGACGGTGATACCGCCCAGGTAAGCGGCGCGCTGGCAAGGTGGATGGGTATGCCGCAAGCAAGTTGGGTGACCGAAATTGTAAAAGTCCTTCAAAATGCAGTTGATGTAAGATATAATATGGATAATCGGACGCTATCGGCGCGGGTTGCATTGCCCTGCCTGCTGTCTGTTGAGAAGGATTCCTTCGTGCCAAGGATGCCCTCGCTCAAACTTAAGATCAGCGGAAGAAAGAAAGAGATCCGTCTGCTGGGGATCCATGACTTTATAGATCAGGAAGAAGAGCATTATGGCCTAAAAGGATCAGCCACAAGAGTGAAGAAGATATTTCCGCCCAAGCGTACGAAGCGGCAGGATGTAGCGGTATTGGAAAGAAAAGAGGCGGCGGAATATATTCTGAATATCTTAGAGGTGGACAGGCAGGAGGAACAGATATGAGACAGGCAAACATAGAGGAATGGTCTAAGATCCTGGTATATATCGAGTGCAGGAAAGGGAAGATACATCCGGTAGGGCGCGAGTTGATCGCAGAGGCGTCAAGGCTTGCAAAAAGGCTTGATATGCCGGTCTATGCGGCAGCGATAGGCAGTGATCTGGAGAAGATAGAGGGGCAGTTAAGCGGCTGCCCGCTTGAGAGACTCTATCTATACGAAGCGGCGGACGAGTATAGCCCGCTTGCATATGAGAAGATCCTGGCGGATTGTATCAAGGAGATTAAGCCTTCCATCGTCCTGATCGGTGGAACTTCTGAAGGAAGGGCGCTGGCGCCCAGGCTTGCAGTTGTCTTTGAGACTGGCTTGACGGCGGACTGTACATCCCTTGAGATTGATGAGGAGGGCAATCTGGTGCAGATCAGGCCTGCGTTTGGCGGAAATGTGATGGCCAGCATTGTGACACGCTTTACAAGGCCTCAGTTTGCCACAGTAAGGCCTGGGGTGATGGAGCCGGCGTTCATAGAAGGACAGCCGGCCCCGAAGATCATAAGAGATTCGATTGATGCTGCTGAGGATGCATTTCAGGTCCTGAGTGTAAAAGAGGCGAATGTTACGGAGAGCATTGCGGACGCGCGCATTCTTGTCGTGGCAGGAAGAGGCGTCAGGAAGAAAGAGGACCTGTCAATGCTTGAAGAACTGGCGGGCCTTCTTGGAGGAAGACTTGCCTCAAGCAGAGCCCTGGTGGAGAAGGGATGGATGCCTGCGAAGTGCCAGATCGGCCTGTCAGGCAATACGGTGAGCCCGCAATATATCATTACCTGCGGGGTGTCGGGAACCGTACAGTTTATGGCTGGCATGAAGCATGCCAAGAATATCATCGCGATCAATAGGGATCCGGATGCGCGGATATTCGAGATTGCCCATTATCCTGTACTTGGCGACCTGTATGAGATCGTACCGGAGATGATCGGACGATTGAAGGCAAAGAAAGGCGATGATATTGCTGAAACTTAGATATCAATTAACAAAAGATGAGATAGAGGAAGCCTTGCTGGATCTGAACTGGAGAAAGGAAGGCATTTTCCGCAGTATAAACCTATGGGCTATGAGCCTGATTGGCGTCCTTTTGCTGGTCGGATATACGAGAAATCCCGGTCAGTTCTTTCTGTTCCTGCTCTTGCTGCTTGATATACTGCTGCTTCTATATATGGCATATGGGACTGCATACCTAAGAAAAAGAAGGGCCGGGAAGATCGCGGCGCAGGAGGGGGAATACCGGATTGAGATCACGGAGTCATACATCGTGATCGCAGATGCGTCTAAAAAGACAGAGTTATCCGGCAGAAAACTTCAGTTTCTTTGCTCCGAGCATGTATTGGTCATTCGGATGGACAGAGAAGTTGTTACGATTCCCCGGCGGATATTGACGAAAGACGAGTATGAGGCGATAAGAAGAGTTGCTGGGCTATACAAAAGTAAATTTATAAATATAATGACGGAAAAGGAGTAACAATATGGAAACAGAAGTACAAGAGAAGACCGTGAAACTATCGTTGAGGAAGGGAGTATTCTTTCCGCCCTGGCTTTTGCTGGTGGCAATGGTCGTAGTGAGCCTTACGAACGGCGAAGCTTTTATGGCAGGCCTTAATACGGTGACAAATTGGATACTGGGGAACTTTGCGTGGGCATTCAACTTGACGACGCTGGCCTGCGTGATCACCGTTATCATGGTATACTTTTCCCCGCTTGGAAAGGTGCGAATCGGAGGAAGCAAGGCAAGGCCAATGATGCGGTTCATCGATCTGGTGTGGATCACGCTATGCACGACGATTGCGGCAGGCATACTCTTCTGGGCATGCGCAGAGCCGCTGTATCATATGTATGCGCCTGCGGCAGTAGAAGGAGTCGAGGCAGGAACAGCCGGTTCCGCTCTGTTCGCTATGAAGACGATGTTTCTGGAATGGACCTGGTCTCCGTATGCGATCTATACAGTAGCGACCCTGATTTTCGCGTTCGTATTCTACAATATGAACCAGTCCTATTCCATGGGATCTGCGCTGGTGCCGGTCTTTGGAGAAAAGGTAAAGAAATACAACGGAGTCGTGGATGTCATCTGCCTGTTTGCCCTTGTAGCCGGAATGGCCGCATCGCTTGGAACCGGCACGATGACGATTGGCGGCGGCATTGAGAAGGTATTTGGCATCAAAAGTGACCCTGCGGCGTGGGGCGTGATTATCGCCGTTATCGTGACTACCTTCATCATATCAAGTATCTCAGGTATCATGAAAGGCATCCGGCTTCTGTCGTCTATCAATGCCAAGGTATATATGGTCCTTCTGCTGTTCCTGTTCGTATTCGGGCCAACGGCATTCATGCTGAACTTTTCCGTGGAATCATGGGGCGCTTATATTCAGGACTTTTTCAAACTGAGCCTGATGACGGGAGATGTATTCCAGGATAGTTGGGCAAAGAGCTGGCCAATCTTCTACTGGTGCAACTGGCTGGCATGGACGCCGATAACCGCTGTCTTCTTAGGAAAGATCCTGAGAGGCTATACGATCAAGGACGCGATTAAGTGTAACTTTGTTATTCCTGCAATTTTCAGCACCATCTGGATGGGACTTTTTGCGACGGCTTCCATTTATTATGAATTGAATGGCGCAGGAATGTATGATATATTGACGAATAAAGGAACAGAAGCAGTTGTATATGCCGTATTTGACCAGTTGCCTCTGGCCATGATTGTGATCCCGTTCTATCTGTTTATCGTGTTCATATCATTTGTCACAGCATCCGACTCTAACACGAATGCCATGGCAGGATTGTGCACGAGCGGCATTACGCAGGATGAGCAGGAGTCTCCGGCATGGCTTAAGATCGTATGGGGCATCTCCATCGCGCTTATGACGTGGCTGCTGATCAGTTTCGCGGGAATCGACGGAATCAAGGCAGCATCGAACCTTGGCGGCTTCCCGAATATGTTCCTGATCATCATTATGATCATTGGATTATGGAAACTAAGCCATAATCCGAAGAAGTATGATGTACACAAAGAAGATTACGACAGCAGCGGGCGGCCGATTGAATCGCCAAGGCTGCCGGTTGAAAAGGAGTAAGACGATATGTCTTTGACAAAAGAATACTTTATGGAAGCAACAGAAGCCTGCCCGGTCATCCCAGCCATCAAGAATGACGAATGGCTGGAAGGCTGCAAAGAGTCGGAGTGCGGGATTGTCTATATTATTTACGGAGATATCTGTACGGTTGCAGATATCGTGGATAAAGTGAAGGAAATGGGCAAGAAGGCAATCGTACATGTGGATCTGATTTTAGGCTTGTCGTCTAAAGAGATCAGTGTGGACTTTATTAAGAAGTATACGAAGGCAGACGGCATCATAAGCATGAAGCCGGCGCTGATCAAGCGTGCCAACGAGTTGGGCATGTTCACGATACAGCGGTTCTATATGATGGACGCGCTTACCTATGCGAATATCGTCAAGCATGTCAAAAACTGTAACCCGGATGTGGTCGAGTTCCTGCCGGCGGGATTGCCCAAAGTCATACAATATCTACTGGAAGAGATTGACAAGCCGGTGGTAGCAAGCGGGCTGATTCTGGATAAGGATGATGTCATGGGGGCCTTAAAGGCTGGCGCATTTGCAGTATCGACCACCAACCGGGAAATGTGGGACTGTTAGGAAGAAGGAGAATGAAATGAAAGCAGACATTGAATGTCATGGATGCTGTGTCCGGAAGGCAGAAGGACTTCTAGAACAATATCAGGTGCCGGATGAAAAGAAGGCACAGGTGATGGAAGCGGTTGAAAAGACGGTGAGAGAGGCCAAAGCAGAGGAATCAGCCCCGGAGATGATGGCTAAAGTCATGAGGATACTGGAAGCAGGAGTAGGTATTACTGATGCATATGATATCCCGAAGAAAAGATATAATGAACTTCTTTTGAGCAAAGAAGATGGAATATGCCAGGAGATCCGGCAGGAGAAGGATCCTTTCTTTTCTGCCCTGCAGTATGCCATTACAGGGAATTATATTGATTTTGGAGCAATGTCGGATGTCAATGAGGAGAAATTAAACGAACTGCTGGCAGATCGCCACAGCGTTACCCTTGATGCCGGGGAGACTGCCTTGCTTAGAAAGGAATTGGCTTGCGCGAAGAAACTGGTGTATATTACAGACAATGCGGGGGAGATCGTGCTGGATAAAGTCTTTATCCGCGTGATTGAGGAAATATTTCCGGAACTGGACATTACGGTGCTGGTACGCGGCGTACCGACTCTGAATGATGCGACGGTGGAGGATGCCGAATTTGCCGGGCTGGATCAGTTGGCCCGCATTCTGCCAAATGGCACGGATATCCCGGGAACGCCTCTTGAGGATATCAGCCAGGAGGCTTTAAAAGCAATCGATGAGGCAGATCTTTGCATTGCCAAAGGACAGGGAAATTTTGAGACTTTACGGGGATGCGGCAGGAACATATATTATCTGTTCCTGTGTAAATGCCAGCTTTTCGTGAAGAAGTTCCAGGTTGAGCGCTTCACCCCGGTACTTAGCAATGAAACAAGAATTGTGCAATATGCATAAAAGCCATCCTTCCCTTTTAACAACAATCACGATATTGACAAATGAATTAACTAGACTTAAAATAGATGTAGTTACTAAAAGAGCGGAAGAGAGAGTAACTTTTACCCACGGCAAGTGGGTGGAAGTTGCTCTCTTTTTGTTTCAGAGTTTCTATTGTGCGCAGGTAGAATCCGGAAGGCTCTTTTTAATAATAATGTCAAGAGTATATGGAGGTACAAAAAATGAGTTTGAATATGAATGATTTTTCTATGGATTTCTTTTCACTGAAGGGTAAGAATGCAATCGTAACAGGCGGAAACAGCGGACTGGGACAGGCATTCGCACTGGCGCTTGCAAAAGCAGGAGCAAACATCTTCGCATTTGCATTTGTAGATGATGACGGAACAACCAAGAAACTGATCGAAGACTGCGGCGTAAAATACACATTCATGCAGGGGGACCTAACAGAAGACGGAATGTGCGACAAAGTAGCAGAGAAGTGCGTAGAGACCTACGGAAGCATTGACATCTTAGTAAACTGCGCAGGCATCTGTAAGATCGCAGACGTACTTGACTTTGGCAGGGCAGAGTGGGATCCGATGATTGCCATCAACCTGACAGGCGCATTCGACTTAAGCCATGCAGTTGCTAAATACATGATCCCTCAGAAGAGCGGAAAGATCATCAACATCTGCTCCCTGTTCTCCTTCCTTGGCGGACTTGGATCACCTGCATACGCAGCCATGAAGGCAGGACTTATGGGTCTTACCAAGGCTTATGCTGACGAACTTGGAAAATATGGCATCTCTGTAAACGGAATCGCTCCTGGATATTTCCAGACAGCAATGACATCCGGTACAGGAAGCGCCAACGATGAGAAATATAACAAGATCAAAGATCATATTCCGGCTGACCGCTGGGGCGAGAGACAGGATCTTATGGGCGCGACCGTATTCCTTGCAAGCCATGCTTCCGACTATGTAAACGGAACCGTGCTGGTAGTTGACGGCGGATACCTTGTAAGATAATTATTTGAATCAAATAACACGAAGAAAGAGGTTTGGATCATGAATGAGAAATATATTATCGGAATCGATGAAGGATCCCAAAGTGCAAAAATTCTTATATTTGACACAAAGGGAAATATTGTATGCGAGGCAAAGCACGCATTAAAGGCATATAACCTTCCGAGGCCGGGCATCGTGGAGCATCCGGATGACGACTGGTGGGATGCGATCTGCGAGGCAGGAAAAAAATGTATGGCGAAGTTCGAAGGGAATAAAGAAGACATTGTAGGAATCGGACTGTGCACGATCCGTTACTGCCGTGCCTATCTGAAAGCCGATGGCACGCTGGCCCAGCCGGCGCTCAGCTGGATGGACATCCGCGTGGCGCACCCTTACGAGCATACCAACCCAGATGTAAAATACATCGTGGCATCCTCCGGCTATATTACTCATCGCCTGACCGGCGAGAAGAAGGACACGGTTGCGAACTATGAAGGCGTATGGCCAATCGACGTGGACAACTGGGGCTGGTCAGAAGATCCGGCCGTATACGAGGCAACCGGCATGCCAAGAGAGATGCTCTTTGACCTGGTAATGCCGGGAGATATCCTTGGATATGTCACGGAGGAAGCGGCAGAAGCCACCGGCTTCCCACAGGGACTTCCGGTTGTGGCAACATCAAATGACAAGGCTGTAGAAGGGCTGGGAACCGGATGCATGGGCGATACAACGGCATGTATCTCTCTTGGAACCTATACGGCAGCCATGATGGAGGGAAAAGAGAACTTAAAGGATACAAAATGCGTATGGCCGAAGTTCTCCTGCGTTCCGAACAAATACCTCTATGACAGCAACGGAATCCGCCGTGGAATGTGGACCATCAGCTGGTTCAGGGATATCCTTGGGGACAGCTACATCAAGGCGGCCAAGGAGAAAGGCTTATCTGCGGAAGAACTGCTAAGCGAAGAAGCAGAGCAAGTACCAGCAGGTTCTGACGGCCTGATGACGGTGCTTGACTGGCTGGCACCAGTGGACGCCTTATATAAGAAGGGCGTAATGATCGGCTTTGACGGAAGACATACAAGAGGCCATATCTACCGCTCTATTCTGGAAGCAGTTGCACTGACGATGAAGAAGCATGTAGATGATATGTGCGATGAGCTGGGCGTCAGTCTCGACAAGATCATCATTACCGGAGGCGGTTCCAATAGCGACTTGTTCATGCAGATATTCGCGGATGTATTCAATATCCCATCTGTGCGTAACGAAGTAAACGGAGCAGCAGGGCTTGGCTCTGCAATCTGCGTAGCTGTTGCGGCAGGCGTATATAGCAGCTTTGACGAAGCAGTTGCCAATATGGTAAGGATTAAGGACGCATTCCAGCCAGATCCGGAGAAGGTGGCATTTTATGAGAAAATGTTCCCAATCTACACGGATATAACCAAGCATACGGACGAAGTACTGAAGAAGTCTTACGAACTCTTCCAATAATTTTATATGAAGCCACTTATCTTGATCACGAATGACGATGGCATCCATTCGCCGGGCCTTGCAGCTGCGGCATGTGCGGCGGCAGATCTTGCGGATATCTTGATTGTCGCCCCGCACACCCAGCAGACAGGTATGGCAAGAGCATTTCCAAGAACCGAGGATGCCGGGATAATAGAAGAAGAATGGATACAGATTAACGGGCAGGAAGTGAGGGGCTATGGGGTTCATGGCTCCCCGGCTCTTGCCGTTGCGCATGGCGTGCTGGAACTGGCAGAGCGAAAGCCCGACCTGTGTATCAGCGGCGTCAATTATGGCGAGAATATGGGAGCCGTGCTTACATGCAGCGGCACGCTGGGAGCGGCATTTGAAGCCGTAAGCCATGGCATTCCCACCATCGCCATATCCCTGGAGGCAGAACTTGCCATCCAGCGATCCAATGATTTCAGGCAGACAGACTGGGATGCGGCTAAAAGGATGCTTCATTCATGGATAAGCCGGGTGTTGGATAGAGGGATGCCGGAGTATGTAGATCTGATCAATATCAATATGCCGGCGGGCAGCGGACATCCTGACGAATTTAGGATCACATCCTTAAGCAGGCAGAATTATTTCGAATTCATCCGGCCAAAGGCCAGGAATTTAAAGGAGCCCTTTGCGCTTAAGTCCAGGCTGTCTGTAGATATGGATACGCTGGAAAGAGACAGTGATATCCATGCGGTGTATGTGGACAGGATTACCTCTGTCACGCCGATTAATATGAATATGTCCATAGGTTTAAAAGAAGCGATGGTGGAAAAATATATGTGAAGAAACAGGCCTTTTTATGGAGGCTTGTTTTTACTGTTATTTCGATTGACTTTAAAGGGCAATTTGATAGGATGGAGTTAACAATAGATTTTGTTAATACATTTTTTCTGAGGGCGTACGAGGAGCCACCAGACGGGAGAACTATCCACCGGTATGTACAGCCCGGACAGAGTCTGCTGATCGGCCGTCCGGCGGGCAAGTACCATGAACTGGATAAGGAGAATGTAGATTGGGATAGTTTTGACCATACGCCAAGACAGCAGCCGAAGAAGCCGGATCCGGCCAAGGCGAAGGAAACGATGCGGGATCTGTGGGGAACATTTACGGAAGAACAGGTAAAAAAGGAGACGGAACGATGCCTTGGATGTGGGGCAACCGTGGTGGACCAGAATGTATGCGTGGGCTGCGGCATATGCTCGACCAAATGCAAGTTTGACGCGCTCCATCTGGAACGCCGGTATGACGCCCATGAAGTCCCATATGAGAAACTGATTGTAAACCACATGGCACCGACTTTGATGAAGCGGGGAGCAAAGATTGCGGCCAGGAAGGCCAAGGACATCACGCTTAGCAGAAAGAGAAGGCAGAATTGAAGGTAGAGGCATATGCATGAACTTGGAATCGTATTTAGCGTAGCGGATAAGGTGCTGGAAATCGCCAGGGACAATGACCTTACAGAGATTGTGGCCATTACCATGCAGATTGGGGAGATCAGTTCCGTGATTCCGGATTATCTTAAGAAATGCTTTCCGGCGGCTGTGGAGAGAAGCCCGCTTTTTGCGCATACAGAACTGAAGATCGAGATTCTTCCTGCCAGGTATCTGTGCCACAGCTGCGGAGAATCCTTCAGTCTGGAACAGTTCAAAGAAAGCGGCGGCTGTCCGGCCTGTGGGGAGCAGGATTTCCTGGAACTTCTGACCGGGCGGGAGTGTTTTATAAAGAATATAGAAGCATATTGATCAGATTTTAAGAGCGGCACGACATCTTAGGATGCCAGGCCGCTCTTTCTTAGTTAATTTTCTTCAACAATCCAGGTATTCCTTAGATATTCCGGCATGGCCTCGTAGAAAAGGCCGGCCAAATCCTCCGGCGTCATATCCTCCGGGGTATTGAGCCATTCCTGCAGAATGCCTACGCATCCGTGGCAGTATAGGCTTATGGTATAGCGGTCACGCACGCTAAGCGAAGTCTGACCCGTGGAAGACAAGTAGCATTTCTCGACGATTCCAAAGGAATAGGAATATAGGAATCCAGAATGGGCATTCTGTCCGGATGAGCGGAAGGCACGCCGATAGTACCAGGAGTCCTCGGCGATTCCCCTGCACATATGCAGCAGGAATTCCCTCCAGCTGCGGCAGACCCGCTGGCCGATCAGCCGTTCCGCCAATACCATGGAATTAAAGTTCAAGACATCATACTTGTCATGGAAATATCGGTAGAATGTGGACTTTGAAACACCGCTTTGATTGATGATCATTTCCACGGTGATTTTTTCAAAGGGCATATGGTTTAGTAATTCATTAAAGGCATCGAAAATGCGTTGCCTTGTATAGGAACTGTGGGTCATGGCAAACCTCCCGTCAATCATTCTACGGCAGTAATCTTAAGTAATATTATAAATGATAGGAGTCGGAACTGCAAATAATTATGTGCACAGCCGCACATTTCTGTGCTATGATTCGTTAAATAAAGTGAAAGGAGGGCTTCATACATCCATGGATATAGAAGAACAGTATGATAAAGTGTACCGATACTGCTACCTGCGGATCCGGCATCAGCAGACGGCAGAAGATATTACGCAGGAAGCCTTCCTACGTTTTTTGGAGGTCCATTCTTACCGGGAGATAGGGAAATGTCTTGCCTATCTATACACGATAGCCCGCAACCTGTGCACGGATTATTATCGGAAGAAAAAGGAAATGCCGCTTCCGCAGGACTATGAATTGGCGGGGGAGGATGAGCAGGATGGCCTGATACAGACGATGGAACTTAGAAAGGCCGTAAAACAGCTTAAGGAAGAGGAACAGGAACTAATCCTGCTTCGGTACGTCAATGACGTGCCAATCAATGATATCGGAAGAATCATGGGCATCTCCCGGTTCGCGGTTTACCGCAGATTAAGGATATGCCTGAAGCAGTTAAAAGAAGAGTTGGGAAGGAGGGAGGATTATGAAGAAAGAGATAAAAGCAGGACTTAAGGAAATATATGAAGCGCCTCCGTCGCTTAAAAAAGATGAATTCCTTCAGAGGATTGGCGAGCCGGAACTGACCCATCTCGAATTCCTCAGGATGCAGGTACATTATATCCGCAAAGGAAACTGGCTGATATCAGTAGTCTTTTTTCTGTCAGCGCTGTTTGCGCTTAGGCAGGCAGAACTTGAACTGCTGTGGCCCATATCTGCATTTGTCCCGTTTCTGGCGTTGTCTGTGGTAGCGGAGAACAGTCGTTCTTTGAGATATGGGATGGAGGAATTGGAACTGTCATCAAGATTTTCTCTAAAGGCCATCGTAATGGCAAGAATGGGCGTGATCGGTTTGGGCAATCTTATGCTGCTTTTGATTCTGGCAGCCTTTGTTTGGAGGAGGTCTTCGCTTTTGACAGCCGGGGTCTATCTTCTGCTTCCATATCTTTTGGCCACATTTTTGAATCTCATGCTGGTCAGGAAGGTAAGCGGCAAGGAGAGCATCTACTCTTGCCTTGGAATGACGATTCTGGCGAGCGCTGCCTCTGTATTACCAGGGGTGATGAACATTTCTATCATGGGGCTAATGCGCTCCGGCTACTGGGCTGCGCTTCTTGCGGGCACTGCCATACTTGCGGGGCGTGAAATTAAAAAATTATTACAACAGTCGGAGGAACTGGTATGGAATTAATCATTGACCGATTATCGAAACAATATAAGAACAAGATTGCCGTTGACCGGATATCCCTGACGCTTCATCAGGGCGTATATGGACTTCTGGGAGCAAACGGGGCAGGAAAGACTACGCTGATGCGTATGCTGTGCGGAATTTTACGGCCTACAAGCGGCACGGTCATGTTTGAGAATATGGATGTATCAACGGAAGACTACCGCAAGGAACTGGGGTATCTTCCCCAGGATTTTGGATATTATCCTAATTTTACGGGGAGAGATTTCCTGATGTACATGGCGGTGCTGAAGGGAATGACGAAAAGCCGCGCCCAAAAGCGATGCGCAAAGCTGCTGGATGAGGTGGGATTAAAAGAAATGGGAGATAAGAAGATTAAGACTTATTCCGGGGGCATGAAGCAGAGACTGGGAATTGCCCAGGCTCTTCTAAGCCACCCAAGGATATTGATCTTAGACGAGCCCACCGCCGGGCTGGACCCAAAAGAGAGGGTGCGCTTCCGGGATATGATCGCAGCGTTGGGAAAAGAAAGCATCGTGATTCTCTCCACCCACATTGTATCTGATATTGAACATATCGCTGACCGGATATTGCTGATGAAGGACGGACAGATTATTTTCAATGGAACACAGGAGGAGATCGGAGAAGATTTAGAAGAGTTCTATTTGAAGCAGTTTGAGGAGGTGGGAGAACATGCGTAGTTTCTGGTTGCTGACTGGTTTTGAGTATAAGAAATTATTTCAGCGTAAGATCGTATGGATAACGCTTGCAGTTATGATTGCAGCCTGCATCCTTCTGCCTTGCATTTCCTACATGGCTACCGGTTATACCATTGATGGGGAACCTGTCAATGGATATGATCTGAAGAAAAAACATGTCGCCCAGGACAAGGAAGCCAGTGGAACCAGGCTTGATGGGAAGACGCTCAAAAATATGGAGGAGTCCCCGTCAGATATTCCCGGCGGGCTATTCAACATGGTGTACTATATCACTGGCGGATGGGAAGTTGATGGCCTAAAGGAACAAGAACTATACCAGATCCGTGAGAACAATATAGAGGCAAATTGGGAGAGCGCCAGGCTTTCCAAGGGAGAAAAAAAGTATATGGCAGAGCAGGAAGAGAAGATTGAAAAACCTCTGACATATGAATATTCAGACGGATACCAGGAGGCAGGCACGCAGATGGTATTTGTCGGGCTGCTGCAGACGCTTCTGATTGCCATCTGCATTCCATCCGTATTCGCGGAGGAACATATAAGAAAGACGGATCAGTTGAACTTATGCACGAATATGGGGAAGAAGACGCTGTATCTGGCCAAGATTGCGGTAGGTATTTCCTTTTCGCTGGCGGCCACGGTGATGATGGCTCTGGCAATAACAATTCCTACATTTTTGATAAATGGATTGGAAGGATTTGATGCTCCGATTCAGTCTTTTGCCCCGCTGGAGTCATGGGCGATGACCGCTGGAGAACGATTGCTGATCATGATGGCGATGGGGCTTCTGGCAGCGATCCTGCATAGCGCGGCCGGAATGCTGATGTCAGAGAAAGCAAGGGGCAATGTAGCGCCGATGGCGGTGATGGTAGGATTTATGCTGGTATCCCTCTTTGCAACCGTGCCGGATCAGTACCGAGCGCTTGCGCAGGCCTGGGATTTGGTTCCGGGCAATGTCCTCTCCGCGACAGGCCCATTCGGCGTGCGGCTGTTCCAGATATTCGGAAGATATCTGGCTGCCTGGCAGGTGGTGCCGATTGTCTACCTTGCGGTCGCGGCAGTATGCATCGTACTGGGTGGCCGCTTATATAAAAACTACCAGGTGAGCGGCAGATAAGTATATTTGCTCAAATGATTCGGGGATTCTGCATCTTGCAGAATCCCCGTTTGGTATTGAAGAACCAAAGAAATTATGGTAGCATAAAAACCAAATCAGACATTCTTTTTTATTCTATGGCAGATCGCCGATTAATCCAATGTTATGATTTCAATCCAATGATGTCAGGGGGGATGCGCTTGCGTGTGATTTTTTGACTTTTTATCTGTTAAGAAACTTTTGCTTGTGATAAGATGAAAGGAGAAACCTATGGACAAAAAACAAAACTTAATACCATTGCAAGAGTTGAACCTTACCAGCCGCTTCCTGTTCGACGAGGTGCTGGAGGATCCCCAGATCCATCAGGACGTCCTGGGCATTATATTCCAGAGGGACATCCCGCTGCTTGAGAAGAATGAGACGGAGAAGGAACTCCGGGTATCGCCGCTTCTGCGCTCCATCCGGATGGACGTATTCTCCATGGATGAGGAGAAGGCCGTTTATAACACGGAGATGCAGCAGAAGAGAAGGGCGGATCTGGCGAAGCGCAGCAGATATTACCAGTCCCTGGTGGATGCCGGGCTTCTGGAGCCGGGCGTGCCGGATTACAATCGGCTGAACACGTCGTATATCATAATGATCATGCCTTTTGACCTGTTCGGGCATAAGAAGTATGTATATACGTTTCGAGCCAGATGCGAGGAGGAGCCGGAGTGCCTGCTGGAGGATGGTGCGACGCGGATCTTCCTGAATACCCGGGGAGAAAACGATGACGAGGTGCCCCGGGAACTGGCAGAGTTCCTGCATTATCTGGAGGAAACCACGGATGAGAGGGCGGCAAGCACGGACAGCCAGCGGATCAAGCGGATCCATAGGCGGGTGCGTAAGGTGAGGCTCAGCGAGGAAGTCGGGGTGAAGTATATGCAGGCTTGGGAAGAGAAATATTATGAAAGGGAAGAAGGAGCGCATAATAAATTAAGGGAACTGGCGGCAAAGAAATATCGCAAGGGGATGTCTGTGAAGGAGATTGCAGAATTGCTTGAAGAGAGTGAAACGACGGTTCAAGAACTGCTGAAGGAGTCAGAGATGAGATGATCTAATTTCAAGAATGTCATATTGTGGTAGAGAACTGGGGCAGTATGAGTTATAATGGACTCAACAGTAGTTTTCAGGAGGGAAAGTCAATGGAAAAATCAAAAGTATATTATACGAATATGAAGGCAACGTTCCAGGAGAATCTTCCGCAGAAGTTAAAGCGCCTGATCAAGACAGCAGGAATCGGGGAGATTGACTTTGAAAATAAGTACACCGCAATCAAGATGCACTTTGGGGAGCCTGGCAACCTGGCATTCTTACGGCCGAACTATGCGGCCGTAGTAGTGAATACTGTGAAGGAGCTAGGTGGCAGGCCATTTCTTACAGACTGTAATACGCTGTATGTCGGTGGCAGGAAGAATGCGCTGGATCATCTGGATTCCGCGTATCAGAATGGATTCTCGCCATTCTCTACCGGATGCCACGTCCTGATCGCGGATGGATTGAAGGGAACCGATGAAGTAGAGGTGCCGATAGAAGGAGAATATGTAAGAAATGCCAAGATCGGACGTGCCGTTATGGATGCCGACATATTCATTACGTTGAGCCATTTTAAAGGACATGAGTCTACCGGATTTGGAGGCGCGCTTAAGAATATTGGCATGGGATGCGGATCCCGGGCGGGAAAGATGGAAATGCACAGCGCAGGCAAGCCTTACGTTGAGGTTGAGAATTGTATCGGGTGCGGCAACTGTATCCGGGTGTGTGCCCATGATGCGCCGAAGATTACAGACAGGAAAGCCTTTATTGACCATGACAAATGTGTAGGCTGCGGCAGATGCATCGGCGTCTGTCCGAAGGACGCAGTCTGTCCTCCGAACGACGAGTCCAACGATATTCTGAATAAGAAGATCGCCGAATACAGTCTTGCAGTTGTGAAGGGAAGGCCTCATTTCCATATCAGCCTAGTGATCGACGTATCACCGAACTGTGACTGCCATTCAGAAAACGATATCCCAATCGTTCCAGATGTGGGAATGTTTGCGTCCTTTGATCCGGTGGCGCTGGATCGGGCTTGTGCGGATGCGGTCAACAGGCAGCCTGTGATGGCTGGAAGCCAGCTGGATGACATGCCGCATACACATCATGACCATTTCATCAATTCTGCCCCGGAAACCAACTGGAAGGTGTGCCTGGAGCATGCCGAAAAGATCGGGCTGGGGACACAGGAATATGAATTAGTGGAAATCTAATTGGGAATTCGTATCTCGTTATATTTTACATACCGCTATAATAGAAGCCGGGCCTATCAGGCACGAAATCCTTCGGGATTTTGCGCCTGATAGGCCCGGCTTCTATATTGTGCGCTGTCTTCAGCAGCAAAGAGTCCCAGAATAACTTAAGATAAATGAAAGGTTTTTGTGGGAGGAGTATGGTATTATGGAGAGGATAGAGAATTTGACTTATGTTAGGGGCGTGGAAAAATGAGGATATTATTGGTGGAAGATGACAGGGAGATCAGCGAGATGCTGGAGGAATTTCTGATACAGGAGGCATTTGAAGTGGTCCCGGCTTTTGATGGGCTGGAGGCATGTGAGAAGTTTGAAGACGGGGAATTCGACCTGGTTCTTCTGGATCTGATGATTCCGAAGATGAGCGGGATGGATGTGATGAAGACAATCCGGGAGAAGAGCGTGGTGCCGATCCTTATCGTATCAGCGAAGGACAGCCTTCTGGATAAGTCCCTGGGGCTGGAACTGGGGGCGGATGACTATATAACCAAGCCATTTGTGATGGCTGAGGTGCTGGCGAGGATCAAGGCGAATCTTCGAAGGACGAACCAGTATGCGGCGGGCAGCAGTCGGAAGCAGGAAGAGCCGGCGACCTTGTCTTGCGGGGACATCCAGCTGAATCCAGCTGATTTCACGGTGCGAAAAAGAGGAAAAAAGATTGACCTGACCGCAAAGGAGTTTGAGATATTGAGACTGCTGATGCAAAATCCCAAGAAAGTGTATACCAAGGAGCAGATTTATTCGCTGGTTTGGGAAGATGCTTATCTTGGCGATGAAAATGCGGTGAATGTACATATCAGCAGGCTGCGCAATAAGATTGAGGATGATGCCCGCAACCCGGAATATATCATTACGGTGTGGGGATTCGGGTATCGGATTGGAGGGTAAGGATGAATGGAATGATCATAGGGATTCTGGCTGCCATCTGTATTCTATTGGCAGCGGTATCTGTCAGGGAAAACAGGAAATATAAGGCTTTAGAAGATAATGTAAAGAAAGTGGCAAGCCAGATGGAACGGATCCTGGATGAGGATACGGATGAAAAGGTGATGGAATTTACCGGGAGCCGGGAAGTGGCAGGACTGATCATGCAGGCAAACCGAATGCTTAACGACCGGCAGAGAATGAAGGCAGAGTATAAAAGGGCGGGCATAGAAGCAAAGAGGATGCTATCTAATATTTCCCATGATATCAAGACTCCGCTTACCGTAATCCTTGGCTATCTTGAGATATTGATCATGAATGGGGCAGGCGAGACGGCGACGCTTTTAAAGATACAGAAGAAGGCCAGCCAGCTGATGGAACTGGTTGAAGAATTCTTTACGCTATCTAAGATAGAGGCTGGCGATATGGATTTTGGACTGTCCAAGATATCGCTGAGCGAGATCTGCCGGCAGAGTATTGCCGATTTCTACAGCATATTGACCGAGCGGGGCACGCAGGTGGAGATTGAGATTCCAGAGAGAGACATCTATGTATATGGTAATGAGGATGCCATCCGTAGAATCCTGTTTAATCTGATTACCAATGCCATCCGCTATGGGTTAGACGGGAAATATCTTGGAATTTTCCTGATCCCGGGAGAAGAAGAGGTGGAAATACGCGTCAGGGACAAAGGAAAGGGGATTGATAAAGAAAACGCCGCGCATGTGTTTGACCGCCTGTATACGATGGAGGACTCCAGAAATAAGGAAATGCACGGGAATGGCCTGGGACTTTCCATAGCCAGGACGCTGGCGGGAAGAATGGGAGGGGATATCACCCTTGATAGCGTTCCGGGACAGGAGACGGTATTTACATTGAAAATGAAAAGACATCATTATCTCCAGTAAGACCTGCCGAAAGAATTTCGTAAGAATTGGTCAAGAGTTTTGAAAAAAGAATCCGGTATGATAGACCTATAAAGAAAACGAAAGGAAGAAGAGACATGACATACGCATTAGAAACACATAATCTGACAAAGAACCTCTCAGGCAGGGATATCGTATCGGATGTAAATATCAGAGTGAAAAAGGGGGAGATCTATGGATTCCTTGGCCCTAATGGAGCGGGGAAGACGTCGATCATGAAGATGATCACGAATCTGTGGAAGCCGACATCCGGGTATATTACCGTGATGGGGAAGCCGCTGAATGACAATTCTTATGACATCCTTAAGAGGATGGGAAGCAT
Organism: [Clostridium] scindens ATCC 35704; assembly: GCF_004295125.1. NCBI lineage: Bacteria > Bacillati > Bacillota > Clostridia > Lachnospirales > Lachnospiraceae > Lachnoclostridium > [Clostridium] scindens. Next base: position 1,527,055 of record NZ_CP036170.1, read on the forward strand.
GATCGAGTATCCCACATTCTACGACGGGCTGACCGGGAAGGAAAATCTCAAGCTGCACTGCGAATATATGGGCTATTACAGCCCTAACTGTATTGCCGATACATTGAATATGCTGGGCCTGGCCGGAGCGGAAGACAAGAAGGTGCGCAATTACTCCCTGGGCATGAAGCAGAGACTGGGAATCGCAAGGGCCGTCCTGGCAAAGCCGGAACTTCTGATCCTGGATGAGCCGACCAATGGCCTGGATCCACTGGGAATGAAACAGATCAGGGATCTGCTTCGGATGCTGTGCGAAGAATATGGCATTACGATTCTTATATCCAGCCATCTGCTGTCAGAGATTGAGAATGTCGCCCATACGATCGGGATCATGAATCACGGCAAACTGCTTCAGGAAATCTCCATGGATGCCATTACGGACCAGAACTTTGCCTATATCGAACTTTTGGTTTCTGATGTGAAAAAGGCTGCCTATGTGCTGGATGATAAGCTTGGCATCAATAACTTTAAGATTATTGATATCAATGTAATCAGAATCTATGACGTCAGCATATCCGTGGAAAGAGTCTCAAAGGTACTGGCGGAGAACAACGTAGGAATCGAAGGCGTAACCAAGAAGCAGGACACCTTGGAAGATTATTTCCTGAAGCTTACAAGGGAATAGGGATTAGGAGGAATCAAAATGGGAAAATTAATCAAGCTTGAGTGGGAAAAATATGAGATAGGAAAATATATACGCAATGCGGCAATTCTGATCGTGCTTCTGGTGATCTTTAACTATGCCATGACATTTCTGGGGATCGCCAATGACCCGGATACAGGAGTGCCGGATATGGCAATCTCCAATATGGGGGTATCTACCAACGTAGAACTGCTTACAGACATAACGTTCCTGATATTTGCGGCAGCCATGCACGCCACATTTATCATCGGGGCATATAAAAATAAGACCATGAACCTGATGTTTCTTTATCCGTTAAACAGGAAGAAGATTATGGCGGCGAAGATGCTGGCAGTCTGCATTTTCTGCTTCGCAGGCATCGTGATAGCAAAATTGGCCTGCTATGGAGTCAGCAATCTGGGCTTCATGATGGGTCAGAAGGCATCCTTTCCGATGGATTACAATATGCTAAGCGTCTCCTTCTATATCCAGCTGCTTATAAGGTCTGCTGCCACCATCAGCATCAGCCTGCTGGCGCTGTTGATCGGAATGATAGCAAAATCATCCAAGGTCACAGTCATATCGTCCTTCCTGCTGATTATCCTGATGCAGGGAAACGTTGGCGGAGCCACGTTCAAAGACAATTTGGCGGTACCGATCGTGTTCATGGCGATATCCGTGCTGGCTGCCATATTGATCGTGCAGAGGGTGGAGAAGAGAGACGTTATGTGATTTATCAAGAATTTCAATATTAATTGCCAAGATTCATTGGATGTTATAATATATCTGTATGCGAATGTGAGAACATAAGAGGAAAATGTATGGATATATTTAAAAAGTTTTGGAGAAGTGTCAAGGGTAAATGCCTGATAGCCGTCCTGGTCTTGCTGGCAGCCTTTGCAGTTCATAATGCCTTGGAGGGAAGGGAAGGCGACAAGCAGATTACGCAGACTGAAGCCAGAAAGACCAAAAGAGAAGTTAAGTATGCCAAGCCAGTGGATGATAGCAATCAGATACTTGGGAAGTTCAAGGAACAATTTCCGGAAGCCTCTGTAGTGCTTGCCTGCGAGGAAGATGTGACGGACGATGGATGCAAGGATCTGATCGTAATCTATACCGAGAAGGAACTTACAAGGACGGTAGCTGTGATAGACAGCGGAGACGGAGTAAATTATAATTTTTCCACGCCGATACCGGGGCCGATTGAAAACCAGAAGATACAGTTTAAGAATATCGATAAAGAAGGAGAGATTGAGATAATCGTAACAGGAGAGAAAAAGGGAGCGGTAGGCTATGCCATCTACCGTATGATTGATGGAGAAATGGTCGATCTGTTTGGGGAAGGTATGGAAGACTGCTGCTAGAGTGCAAAAAGGGGATGTTTTCGCATCCCCCCTTTTCATTCTTTGCTATTTCATCTTACAGGAAGAACTGATACCCCTTTCCCCATACCGTACGTATATGGAATGGCTGGGAAGGGTCGTCCTCGATCTTGCTGCGTAGCTTTTTGATATATACCAGAATCGTATTGTTATCGGAACCATCATTTTTCCAAACTTCCTGAAATAGTTCCTGTTTCGAGAATGTATGCCCGGGATGATCCATAAACAGGCAGAGAAGGGCGAATTCCTTGGAAGTAAGCGCAATCTCTTTCCCATTCTTAAATATGGTCTGAGAATTCATATGCAAGGTAAAAGGCCCCTTTAGGATAGGTGACTGTATGCTCTCTGCTGTTGTGGCGTATTGGCGTGTGCGGCGCACAATGGCCTGGATTTTGGAGACAAGCACAGTCTTGCTGAAGGGCTTTGTTATATAATCGTCTGCGCCAAGACCCAGGCCCTCTACCTGGGCAGCGTCTTCCGTTTTGCCGCTGAGCAGGATGACAGGCGTATAGATCCTGCGCCTGCGCAGTTCTGACAGCAGGTCAAAGCCGTCCTGCTCCGGCATGATAACATCCAGGAGAATGATATCAAAGGTATTTTCTTTGAGGATATCCAAGGCAAACTGTCCGCTGCCTGCGCAGGATACTTCCATTTGCTCGCGCTTTAAGACTGCGCTGACAGCCTTCTGAACGGCAGTTTCATCATCAATGATCAGGACCGATATATCTGACATATTGTTGCACCCGCCTTTCTGCTATAATAGCCATAGGTAGATTATATCTGCCTGGAATTTTAAAGTCAACCGTCGAAGGAGCATAAGATGAAGAAGGGAAAGAAGACCAGACGAACACGGATAGGGATTACAGCGGCAGTCACGGCGCTGATTCTTTTGATTGCATTCTTCTGCTACCAGACTGTCAAGAAGACGATTGTCAATAACGAGAAAGAAAGCATGGCAGGCATTGCAAGAGTAAGCGCCCATAGTCTTGAGACGAGCCTTAAGGCAAAGAGCAATCTGGTATATGCGGCGTTATCCGGAGATATGGACAATGAAGAGGATATCCAGCAGAATATGCTAAAGACAGGCGAGAAAAGCAGATATATCCCGGAAGATAAGATGGCGGCTTTAAAAAAATGGGAGAAAGAGGCATGCAAGGAAGCCGGGATAAGGCCCGGAGAGGTAATTGCGGGGCCGGTCTTTCATCAGGAGGAAGGCTATTACGCTTTATATTTGACGAAAGCCGTGTACATAGACAGAAGTCTTGCAGGGTATGTGCAGGTAGAATTAAACCTGGATGATATCTATGAAGAAGAGCAGGCATTGTCCAACCTGAAACTTGGAAATCAGGGATACTGCGTGGTAAAAGAGGCTGACGGGACTACGGTCATGTCAGGGGAGCATGTGGAGGCAGAAGAATTCTCCCTGGCGGGGGATGAAGGCGATGGATGCCGAATCGTCTGGTCCTATCAGGTTCAGCAGGGGACTCCCGAGCGCACGCGCAAGCTGGTTGCCTATGACACGGCAGAATTCGCGGGCGAGAAATTCATTTTATGCATTATAGAAAATTATGACAGTATTGTGGAGCCTATAGACAGGATCGCCCTTTATCTTGCCATGCTGGGACTGGCTCTGCTGGTATGGCTTGGCATCTTCTTATGTCGCATGGCAGAGCAGCATAGAGAAGAGGAAAAACTGAAGATGGAATTACAGCATGAAAAGGAACTGAATGAAGCAAATAAGGCGCTTGAAAACCAGGAGAATCTTATGCAGAAGTATAATCATTCGAAAACAATGACGGTGCTATCAGGGGCTATTGCACATGAATTCAATAATCTTATGACGCCGATCGTGCTGTACAGCGAATTGCTCTGTGAAAATGAGGAGGTACAAAAGGAGATGGCCCAGGAGGCAAAGGAGATGTCGGATGCGGTCAGCCGCTGCGAGGTGCTTGCGCGCCAGCTTTTGGAATATAGCAGGCAGGGGAGGGCGAAGAAGGTAATGACCGTCTATAATGCAACCTTCGCAGTCGAAAGCAGCGTAAGGATGGTAGAGCGCCTGATTCCCACTAATATAAAGATTCAGACATCTATATGCAAGACCAAATACTATATCAAAGGACAGATAGGGGCCCTTAACCAAATTATACTGAACCTGGTAACCAATGCAATGAACGCGATCGGGGAGAAATGTGGAAAGATACAGATACAGTTCGGACTGAGCACGCAGGATGAGCGCATGGTCAGGCTTGTGGTAGAAGACGATGGAGGAGGAATACCGGAAGAGATCCGGCAGCGAATCTTCGAGCCATTTTTTACAACAAAGGAGGAAAATGAGGGCAATGGGATAGGTCTTACCGTCGTCAAACGGCTGACGGAAGAGCATGGCGGAGTCATCCGCGTAAAAAGCCAGACGGGAAAGGGAACCACATTTATTTTAGATTTCCCATGGATAGAGAGCAGTCACGAATAAAAGAGATGGGGCTATCGGGAAATAGATAGTTCCAAATAGGGGCAGATGTGACTCATACCAGGTCACATCTGCCCCTGAAATTTTTCCATAAAAGAGAAAAAGATGGCTAACGACAACCATCTCTTCTCCGTTACATGTTATAATGTAACTATGCTAAACAATAAGTATTATAACGAATTTTTTGAATTAGGGCAACAGAAAATTAACTTCAGTTTCTTCGAATTGTGTTTACCTGACGACGATCCAGTCTATACCCTGAAAAAAGTGATGGAGGAATTAGATTTTTCTGGCTTGTTGGCCAATTGTTCAGATAAGGGAAGAACCGGGTATAACCCAATTATGATGTATGCCGTAGTTACTTACGCAAACATGCGTGGGATTAGAGCTGTTGACCGTATTGTGGAATTATGCGAAAGAGACCTTGCATTTATCTGGCTTACCAAAGGTCAGAAACCAAAAAGGGATGCTTTTTATGAGTTCAAGAATAAAAGACTGACTGCAGATGTATTGGATGAGTTGAATTACCAGTTTCTCCGCCGCCTGCAAAAAGAAGGACTGATCACATTGAAATCCCTTTTTATTGATGGAACAAAAATAGAGGCCAATGCAAACCGCTATACATTTGTGTGGAGAGGGACGATCAATTATCATCTCGCAGGCTTACTCGATATGATTGATTCACTGTATCAGAAGTATAATGCATGGATAGATGAAAATGAGTATGGCATAAAATATGACATTCCCCATGCACATATGTTTGTGATCGAAGGAATGGATAAGGTAAGAGATGTCATTGAAAAGAACCGGAAGCGAAAACTGACAAAACATAAAAAGTTGTCCAATAATACGATCATCGAGATTGACAACTGTTCCCCATTGGAGATTTTGAAACTTCAGAAAAATCTGACTCAGATCGCAGAGAAGGAACAGATTGCGTTTGTTTACGGAAAAGGGAAGAGGAAATCGGAGCTCCAGCAGCTTTATGAGGAATTAGAAACCTGCGGCGAACGCCTTATGGGATACAAAGAATGTTTTGAGATCATGGGAAAGGACAGGAACAGCTATTCCAAAACAGATTTAGAAGCCACCTTTATGAGAATGAAAGAAGATCACATGCTGAACGGACAGTTAAAAGCCGCATATAATGTTCAGATCGCAGTAGAGAATTATTTCATTGTCCATGCTTATGTAAGCAATGACCGGACAGACTATAACACACTGATTCCGGTTTTAGAAAAGCATAAAAATGCATTTGGGGAGATTTTGGAAGAAGTAACCGCAGATAGCGGTTATTGTAGCGAGAAAAATCTTCTGTATTTAAAGAAAAATAAGATATCCAGTTACATCAAGCTGCAGGATCATGAAAAACGGAAAACACGCGCTTACAGAGAAGATATTGGAAAATATTACAACATGAAAACACAGATATTTGAGGATGAACGGTATTATGTTTGTCATGACGGAAGAGGATTGCATCATATCCGCACAGAGACCAAAAAACAGCCGGGTTATACCCAGACTTTTGAGGTATACGGATGTGCAGACTGTAGTGGTTGTGAACACAAAGCGAAATGCTTATATAAATATAACGCAGAAAAAGATGCTGAGAAAAACAAAGTTATGAAGATCAATGAACAATGGGAAACATTGAAAGAGGAATCCCATGCAAACATCCAAAGTGAGAAAGGGATTCTAAATCGTCAGATCCGTTCCATCCAGACAGAAGGACATTTTGGAGATATCAAGGAAAATGATAGTTTCCGAAGATTCAACTACCGAACGTCAGAGAAGGTGTATAAAGAATTCATGCTGTATGCCATTGGTCGGAACATGAATAAATATCATCGTTTTCTTCATGAAGAGATTAAAAAATTCGAAGGAAAAACCGAGGAAAAGACGGCTTAAAAAATGTGCATGTTCAAAAATGCAGTTATGGGTGTTTTGCGCCCTAAAATATATACAGAAAAAGAACAATAAGAATCTCCCAAAGAATATCAAGTATGAAAAACACTGATTTTTATGGGAGATTCTTATTTTAGGATTTAGAGTTTAAAAATCGGTATTAACCGACATCCCCATTTTGCTTTATTCATAGGTTTCTCTGTCTTTTAGATCTTTATTCAGATAAGAAGTGGCTGTATCGGCTATATCTACTGCTTCCTTATCTGAGATGCCGTCTATTTCTTTTACTTTGTTATACCAGTCTTCAAAGGTCATGCCTATCGGCATCACCGGATCAATGTTTTCCTTTATAAACGACTCGAAATCATCGACGCCTGCATCCTCAGATATCTCGGTTGATATAAATTTGCTGACGTCATTTACCTGAGGAATTTCTTCTTCCGGTATCTGAGGATACTGTGTGAAATAATGTTCATAATTCTCAATATTCTGTTCTGTAAAATGCCAGGTGATGGTGCGGCCTTCCGCTACCGTCTTCATGTAGATCGTGCGCAGGGCAACGTAAGGATCAACATCAAATCCGTCTGCAAACATCATGGCAGCATTGTAAGGATGCTCGTACATATATTTGATTGCCAGTTGGTGGGCGTATACAAGCCGCCTTGCAAGTTCCGGGTGATTGTCTTTGAACTCGTTGGACATAGCATAGATGCAGCAAAGTCCCCATGTGTCTGCGGTTGATTCGGCATCCACGTCAGCGGCGCCCCAGCCAATTCCCATAATTTTTCCAAATCCTTCAAATTCAGCGATGGACGCATAAGGATCGCAGCAGGTAAATGCATCGATCTGGCCTGCTTTTAAGGCAAAGCAGGCATCCTGCTGACCCATATCTACGATGTTATAACTGCCGGCATCCGCCGGGATTCCAAGTTTCTCGGACCATGTAAGGAATTCCGGGTCAATTTCTGGGGTGGCGGTCATGGAACCAATAGTCTTGCCAACCAGCTCCTCCGGCTTTTTGATATCATTGCTTACGACCAGATAGCGGGAGCCTCCCATGTGGTTCGCGGCAGCCATGCAGAACGGAGCCCCCTTATTGACTGCCAGGATCGCGCCTTCGATACCGGTATAGCCGACATCCATTGCGCCGCTTGTGAGAGCCTTTAAGGTCTCGGCGGATTTGGTCACATTTACATTAAGACCCATGGCCTTGTAGATGCCTGCCTTTTCGCCGATAATCCCGGCAACCATGTGATCGCAGTTGAAATAGCCCATTTCGATGGTGTAGTTCTTTTCCTCTTCCGACAGATCACCGAACTCGAAATCCTTAACCGCTTCTTTGGGATCATATCCCGTAGCCTTTACATCTTTGGTAGCGGTCTGTGTGCTGCTGTCGTGGCAGGCGGTAATCACCGGTACCAGAAGCGTAACGACAAGAAGAGCCGCTAGAAATCTTCTCTTCATAGTTCATCCTCCTTGAAAATATTAATTTTTGTTAATATTTGGTAATATGATAATACCAGAAGGAACGTCGAATATAAAGTTGACGGTCTCAATATCGTAATTTCAAATAAATAAGTAGATAAATATAGGAAATGCAAATAAAAGAAGACAGTCCGCAAACTGTCTTCTATAAATGCTACTGTAATAATTCGATAAAGGCGCCCAGACGGGTATTGATCTGTGCCTGGTCGGATGGAGAATAGTCGGTATTGATAGCAATATAAGGAATGTGCTTTTCCTTTGTGACGAAGGTCTTGACCGCATCAGACTCTATGGCAAATGTATGGCAGGCCTGCAGAAGCACCTCCACGACTCCATCCACCTGATATTCATCGATTTGAACGTCAAGCGCTTCCAGCCTTCCAGGGTTCGGACTCATGACGGAGCAGTTTACCCGGAGATACTTTTCGGCAATTGCGGTGATTGGATCTTTCGTTTCGTCGATGGGATCCTTTTTCTCGCGGGGACCGCAGCAGTTCTCGAATCCCACAACGTCCGCCCCCAGTTCCTCGATACGTCGTATGATTTTGTCCATTACGCCGGTAGTCGGGCATCCGGTAATCAGAATCCTGGGCCTGGAAGGCTTGCCTTGATATTCACGTTCGTACAGATCCTTTAGTTCGGCGGTACGTTTTTCAAGGAAAGCGATCTTCTCTTCCAGGTCAGGGGAAAACTCATTGGAGGAGATGACGGTACTGATTTCGTATCCAGTGATTGGGGAAGGCTTGAGTCTTGCAACCTCAAAAAAATCAAGAACGGCCTTGCGTTCCCTGTTTCTTAAGCGAATAGCGCTTCGTAACTTGTCATCCGTTATCTCGATGTTATAGAACTGTTCCAGGTCTTCCTTCACGCTGATGACTTCCTGCTTCCAGAAATCCAAGGCTCCGCGGCCGGTCTTTCCAGGCGGAAGCTGCATGATATGGCAGTGCTTTAACTCCCTCATCAATTCATACATTTTCTTCTTCCCGTCACAGGTCGTCTCCGCGAGGACCATATCGGAAAAATAGAAGAATGGACAGCGATCCGTTACGGCCGCGCCATAACTTGCCTTGATCAGCGGACACAGGTTTTTGGGAAGCCTGATCTCGGCAGCCGGAATATTGTCATCTCCGATGCCGCATAGCACCACGGCAACCGCATCGGCCGCGTTGATCAGTTCCCAGGGAGTATAAGTACAGAAGACCCCCACGATACGCCGGCCTTGCTCTTTTAGTTCTTTCATAGTGAGAAATGCTTTTTTTCTGGCCTCAGGATAGGTCTCGAAATTATCCGGCAGAACGAATTCAGGCATATGAAATACCTCCTTTGTATTTAGTAAGATTCATTAGATTCATTACTAGATATTATAGAGGAGATTGTACTGAATTTGAAATCGAAATAGTCAATAACTATATAAATACAATCTATTAGACATAATTTAGAATGACTTTTAAAATAAAGGAAAAGACTTACATTTTTGGAGAAAAGAGGAAGCATATGCGCCTGGAGTACATAAGAAGTTTTATCAGTGTCGTGAACTGCAAAAGTTTTTCTGTGGCTGCAAAACAGATTTTCTTATCGCAGCCTACGATCAGCACGCATATCAAGCAGCTGGAATCGGAACTGGGTGTCCAGCTTCTGGTGCGTTCGACCAAGGATGTGATTCTGTCCGATGCAGGCGTTATCTTCTATCCCTTCGCAATGCGGCTTCTTGAGACGGAGAGCGAAGCGCTTGCACAGATACACAAGAATGAAATGGAAATAAAAGGAACCGTGTCGATCGCTACATCTTCGGTTCCCGGTAATTATATCCTTCCGCAGTTTTTTGCATATTCAAGGCAGGCATACCCGGATATCAATTACAGGATATCCGAAGGGGACAGCGCCGAGGTACTGCAGTCAATTTTACATTTTGAGACAGATATAGGGATTGGGAGCATCAGAAGCAATAACGACAAATGCATGTGCCAGCCATTGGCAAAAGACAGGATTGTACTCGTGACGCCGAATACGGAGGAATACCAGAATATGAAGGGGAAGTTTCCTATCGACAGGCTGAGGCAGGAGACGTATGTGCTGAGGGAGTCAGGAAGCGGAACCAGGTTTGCCTCAGAGAGTATCGAGCGGGCGCTGAATCTGGATGCCAGGCCTTTAAAGGTGGCGCTGCAGGTTGAGACTAGCGAGATGGTAAAAAGGGGAGTGGAGCAGGGAATTGGAGTTGCATTCATCAGCAGCCTTGCAATTAAGGATTCGGTCGCGCAAGGGAAGATATTGAAATTCGAGTTTCCGGATATAGATACAAACAGGCAGTTATATCTGCTGTACCACAAGGATAGGATGATGCCGCTTCCGGTGACGAGCGTCATCAAGATCTTGAGGCAGTTCTGCCAGAACTTATAGATTGTTTGGACGCAAAAAGACAGATCTCTTAAATAGCAGACCTGTCTTTTTAATTCCTGAAATATCTGCGATAGCAGGCAATCTGGTGGCCATGCCTCCGTATGCTATCTATTGAGCCCTCCATTTTAGAAGGACCTTTTCTGCCAGAACCATCAATGTGTCAATTAAGAAGCCGATCAGTCCGGCAATTACCATATAGGCAATTACTTTTTCTGTCTGCATCTTTGCCTGGGCTTCCACCATGCAGTAGCCGAATCCGGCACTGGTCGCGATAAACTCCGCTCATATGACGGACATCCAGCCAAGCCCTACGGCAAGCCTGAGCCCGGTCAGCACTCCGGGGAGGGACCCGGGAAGGACGACATCCTTGATGACGCCGAAAGTGCTCGCTCCCATAGACCTTGCAGCATGATAATAATCTTTGCTGATATCCTGTACTCCGGATATGGTGTTCAGAATGATTGTGAAGATGCCGCTGAAAGCAATCAGGAAAATGGTTGGTCCATCTCCGATTCCAAACCATACGATTGCAAGAGGAACCCATGCCATAATCGGAACTTGCCTTAACGAATTCATAAAAGGAGACAAGGCCTTTAGAATCTGGGGGGAGTATCCCATCAGCATTCCCAGAGGGAATCCAATGATGAACGCATAGAGAGAGCCCGTTAGAACTCTTCTCATGGTTATTCCAAGGTTGCGCAGCACGTACAGATCCGTAAGAGAGAATCCCACCTCCTTGAACACATCTTCCAGATACGGAAACAAGAAAGGCTTATCTACAATGTGTGCAGCGGCAAACCAGATGATACAGATGACTGCTAGACCGATAAGCGCCGCGACATTTCGATTCCTGCCCCCGAATTTGCGCCATCTTCCCCGGTCGCCGGCATTCGTGGCGGCCCGCATCCGATCTACCTGCTGGTCATGATTTTCTTCCAACATATTTCCTCCTTTCTTCCAAAATCAGTAAGAAAATCATAACAAAATCAATAAGCGGAAAGTAGGATTATTAAGGAATAAAATATTAACATTTGTTAATATTAGGATTTTTAATAAAGAAACAAAAAAAGCAGATCAACAGATATAATGAGGGTGCTTGTACAAATATTTATTATTAGAAAAGGGTGGGAAAATGGAAAAACCATGTATTGAATATATTAGCGCATGTGCATGATGCGAGGTGTTTGGGGACTTGGTTCAAGTTCTGGAGAAGGAATATGAGGGCAAGGTGCATGTAAAGATTTACCGTGCGGGAAAAGACTTTGACTATATTCCGAAATATGGGGCGGTTACGAAGAGCATGCTGGTGATCAATGAAAAGAAAGCCGTCACAAAACTTACAAAGCCGGCGGTGCGCGATGCTTTTAAGGAGGCACTGAAGTCATGCTAGTGGATTTTGGAAATTTTATACTCAGGATTCTGAATTCTTCATGGAATATGCTGAACAGTTCGTCGGGGTGGATGATATTCAGTTTTATCGTTGCAGGAGTGCTGCATGAATTTTTGAAGCCTGAGAAGGTGCAGAAAACGGCTATTGGGTCATCGAGGGTGAGCGGCGTCTTTTGGACCACGATATCAGGAATGTTTATACCGATCTGCAGCTGTGGTACGATTCCGCTTGGAATCAGCATGTATTATAGCGGCGCGTATCTGGGACCTACGCTTGCATTTATGACGAGCACGCCGATGATCAATCCGATTGCCCTTCTGCTTGCCTTTGGCCTTTTGGGCAAGGAAGTGGCTATCATATATCTGATTACCGGATTTGTAGCGCCGATGATTATCGGAATTGTAGCAAATAGATTTGCGAAAGAGGAATTACATATAGGAATGAAAAGGCAGAAAGAAGAGGCATCGCTTCAGATCGATACCGATGAGGAGGATGGAAGCGAGCCTATGATACAGCTGGAATTCGAGGAGCCGGGGTTCTGGGAGAAGATAAAATCAGGGCTTCGCTGGTCTTTGACGGAACTCAGCGTGACCATCAGCAAGTATACCGTGACGGGTATGCTGATTGCAGGCGTGCTGTTTAATATCGTGCCGCAGTCTTTTATTCAAGATTATCTGGGGAATCCCGGTTTCGTATCTTTATTTGGAATTACGGTGGTAGCGGCGCCGATGTATGTGTGCGCGGTCGGACATATTCCGTTTATTGCCGCATTGGTGGCAAGCGGAGCGGCGCCAGGAGTGGCCATCACATTTCTGATGGCCGGAGCAGGAACGAACATTCCGGAACTTCTTACCATAAGCAAGACGATTGGGAAGAGAGCCATGCTTATGTATTTGGGGATGGTGGTGGTTATTTCCAACATTGTCGGCTATATCACCAACAGGCTTCTGATGCCGGGATTTACGCCGGTGCTGAATTATGATCAGACACAGCATACCATATCCTATGCGAATAAAATGATCGTAGTCATGCCAGGATGGATACAGAATTTATGCAGCGGGATACTTGTATGCTATGCGCTGTATTCTCTTTTCAAGATTATCAAAGGCAGGGCCGGAAAGCAGTGTGTGGCATAAGTCATGAAGATTCAGAGAGCAATCGTCATAACGCTGATCGTTTTTTTGGCAGCCGGACTTGGAGCGGCGTTGTTCCTTCCAAAAGAAAAGCGGTGGAACAAGGAGGCTGAGATAAAGATAGGCGCCGGTGATGACATATCAGGAGTTTTAATGGATGAAACGGTAGAGGCATTAAAGGACTATAAGGTTTCCAGGACGCATCAGAGTTCTTCTTTTCAGGATTGCTGCAGCAATACGGCGCAGTGGGCAATGAATGCTAAGGAGATTAATGTGGGATTTTACTGTACCCATATTGCCAGGCATACGGTGATGCAGAATCAGGATGTAGAGATATATGGCCCAGTGATTATGAACGGCGAGACTATCGTATATAAGGATCACTGGGAGAATGTAGAGAACCTTGCGGTTACGCAAGGCAGAGAAAAATCCAAGGATTTGGCCCAGGAAACGTATCCCCAGATCCAGGGATTCAATGAGATTACCCAGAAAGGAATCCTGTACGCATTGGAGGATGAGCAGGTAGACGCGGCGATCCTGGACATTACGAAGGCGGCCAAAGTGCCTGATTATCGGAATATGCCGCTGTCAGATACGGATTATATATCTTATGTACTGGTGGTGGATAAAGAATTCGAAAAGACAGAGGCATTCCGGGATTTTATCGACAGTTATAACCGGGCGGTATCACGTTTGAGCAATAGCGACTATCTGGCCTGGACGATGGGCGTAAAAGAAGAATGGCTGGAAAATAAGAATATAAAGTTTTTAACATTAGAAGGGACAGGAGTAGATTAGAATGTCAATTTCAGTGCAGGGAATTTCAAAGAGTTTTAAAGGAAGAAGAAAAGGCGAGCCAGAAAATGAAGTATTAAAAGATGTGAACTTTGAAGTGGAAGAAGGGCAGTTCGTATCCTTGCTCGGACCTTCGGGATGCGGGAAGACGACTACGCTTACAATCATTGCGGGGTTTCAGAAGGCAACGGACGGAGTCATAAAGGTCAATGGCGCAGAAGTGGAAAAACCGGGGCCGGACAGGGCGTTTATGTTCCAGAATTATGCCTTGTTCCCATGGCTTAAGGTGGGAGAGAATATTGAATATCCTATGCGGAAGATGAAGATACCGAAGAGCCAGAGAAAAGAGCGGCTCAAAGAACTGCTGGAAATGGCCCAACTGACGGAGTATGAGCATTATTATATCCACGAGATATCAGGAGGCATGAAGCAAAGAGTGGCTCTGCTGCGGGCGCTGGCCTGCGACCCCAAGGTGCTTCTGATGGACGAGCCTTTAGGGGCAGTGGATTTCCAGATGCGCCAGCTTCTTCAGGTACAGTTAGAAAACATGCTGGGACAAAAGAAGACGACATCTCTTATGGTTACCCATGATGTAGATGAATCCATATATCTAAGCGACCGGGTGATCGTCATGTCCAGGAATCACGGAAAGATACTGGAAGACGTAAAGATTGACCTTCCAAGGCCAAGAGACCGCACGACGCCGGAATACCATGCATATGTAGACCATCTGACAGAGATACTGAAGTCTGCATTGGATGGAGGCGTATTTACCCAGGAAGACAAGGATATTATGGAATTCATCCAAGGCGTGGAGAGTGGAAAGGAACCGCTTAGGGAGGCGATGGGCACATCCGCATAATTGAGAGAAAGGATAATGGAGACTTAAGAATACGTTACGGATATGGAACTGGATGCGGCTTCCGTGATTAAGGCAGATATGTTAAAGCAGTGGAAGAGGCGAAAGCGACATTTGAAGTATAATTAGAAAAAAACAGGAGGTACAAAGAGAATGAAGGTAGCTTACTTATTGGAATCAGAACATGCAAGGGAAATCCTGGAGACGATGATTATCCCGCAGTTAGAGGAAGACCGCCATGGCGCAGAGGTGGCAGGCATGATGTTTTTCTTCGACAATGCCTATATGCTGGTAGAGGGCTGTGATATTGCCGCCAGGCTGCAGGCAATAAGCGAGAAGACAGGCATGCTTCTTATGGCCTGCGACCGTTGCTGCTATCAGAGAGATATTGCAGATAAGCTTGTTGCGCCGGCAGGTATCGGCTGCTTCCCTAATGTATACGCAGCGCTTGCGCCAGCTGGCGTTGATCAGGTAATCACATTATAAGGAAGACAGGATGATGTCCATCTACCTTTTGGGTAAACAGTTTATAGAGATGGCCATTGACGGGGGCATCCTTGCAGAAGGCAAGGATGCTTTCTTCATCTTCCTCCATAAATCTTAGCGCCAGCCCGCAGCCGCTGCTGATGGCGCCCGGGATGGGCATGATGGCCGCCTTTATCCGTTCCTTTGCATGTCTTTCCGCCTGCATGGCATCGGTAGTGGTATCGAATGCCATGATATAATAATATTCTGGTCTTCCCATATCAAAAAAACTCTCTTTCTGCTATGCTTGATCTTAAGACTTATTATACCATAGATGCCGGGGAAGCGTAATAGCAGAAGCGAAAGGAAGGCGAGGTCTGGACAAGGCAGATCTGGCATGCTATTATCGAAAAAGACGGTGTAACGATTCATATTTACCAGAAAGATAAGGAGTAAGGTATGATGAAAGAACAATTAGCAGTAGAAGTGATAGAGCGTCTGAAAAAGGAATACCCGGATGCCGGATGTACCCTGGACTATGACCAGGCATGGAAACTTCTGGTCAGCGTCCGTCTGGCGGCCCAGTGTACGGATGCCAGGGTAAATGTCGTGGTGGAAGATCTGTATGCCAGATACCCGGATGTGGAGGCGCTGGCCGCGGCAGACGTAGAAGACATTGAAAGGATTGTAAGGCCCTGCGGGCTTGGAAAGAGCAAGGCCAGGGATATCAGCGCCTGTATGAAGATATTAAAAGAAGAGTATGACGGCAAGATTCCGAGAGATTTTAACGCGCTGCTAAAACTTCCGGGAGTCGGAAGAAAAAGCGCTAACTTGATCATGGGGGATGTCTTTGGCGAGCCTGCCATCGTGACGGATACCCACTGCATCCGGCTGACCAACCGTATCGGCCTTGTGGATGGAATCAAGGATCCGAAGAAAGTGGAGATGGCACTGTGGAAGATCATTCCACCGGAGGAAGGGAGCGATTTCTGCCACAGGCTGGTATATCACGGAAGAGATATCTGCACGGCCAGGACGAAGCCATTCTGTGACAGATGCTGCCTGGAGGATATCTGTGCGAAAGCCGGGGTTGAAAGTTCAATATAATGGATATAATCATAAGACAGGAGTAGCATCGTATTCATGATGTTACTCTTTTTAGCAAGAACCTGAGAATGGAGGGACAAAGGCATGTGCGGCAGATATTATATAGGAGACTATGTTTCTGAAAAACTAGAAGACATTACATCCGGAAGGGGAATCAGCCAGATCAAGACTGGGGATGTATATCCTTCCCAGGAGGCCGCCGTATTAGTAGGAGGCGAAGATGGAGCGCAGACGAGAATGATGTGCTGGGGATTTCCACAGAGCCGTGGCAAGGGACTTTTGATTAATGCCAGGGCGGAGACGGCAATGGAGCGTCCCCTGTTTCGGGATAGCATCCGCAATCGGCGCTGCGTGGTTCCGGCCAGCCATTTTTATGAATGGGATCAGTCCAGGAATAAGGTGACCTTTTGTAGAGAGGATTCGCCGGTACTGTATATGGCAGGCTTCTACCGGTTGTTTGAGGACAAGGAGCATTTTATTATCGTGACTACGAAAGCCAATGATTCCGTGTCCGGCGTTCACGACAGGATGCCGCTGATACTGGAGCAAGAGGAACTAGAAAACTGGCTGCATGACGATGACTGCCTGGAATTCCTGCTTGGCAGAATCCCGGCAGCGCTTAAAAAGGAGCAGGAATATGAGCAGCAGGCGCTGCCATTTATATAGGAGGGATCAGTTATGGCGAGGATACTGGTAGATGCGGATGCCTGCCCGGTGGTGGCGGGAGTTGAGGAGATGGCAGAAAAATACGATCTTCCCTGTAAATTATTCTGTGATACGAATCATGTGCTGAAGTCCTCCTACAGCCAGGTGGAAGTCGTAGGAGCAGGGGCAGATGCAGTGGATTTCGCCCTTATCAGCCAGTTAAATGAGGGCGACGTCGTGGTGACCCAGGATTATGGAGTGGCGGCCATGGCGCTGGGAAAGGGCGCATATGGAATCCATCAGAGTGGAAAATGGTACACAGACGAGAATATCGAACTGCTTCTGATGGAGCGTCATATGGCTAAGAAAGCACGTAGGGAAAAGAGCAGGCATCATCTGAAGGGGCCGGCGAAAAGAACCAAAGAAGATGATGAAAGATTCAAGATTTCCTTGGAAAAACTTATTTTGCAAAAGATCTTTTGCAAAGATTCCAAAGATAATTGCTAGCCAAAAACACAGGCATATATTACAATATGAGCATGCATTTGAAAGTAATGAGGTATAGACTGCGATGATATGTCTCTGGCGCTGGACCTGGAAGGATCAAGCTGATCGAAATGTCGGCAGTCAAGGGCTTTCAGATCATGTAGGACGAGTAGATGGTAGGATTTATCGCTTGCGTGGCGCTCGTATTTAGCATATTATGCTTCTATAAAATACACACGCTAAAAAAGGATAAGACTAAGGAGGACAGGGGCAAGTCCCGGGAAACAGAGGCTGTTCCGGATATCCTTGATCAAGGATGTAAAAGAGATTATTCAGTAAAAAAGCAGTTTAAAACAGTTGCATTGTGCAGCTGTTTTTCTTTTTTTAATAAAACTATGTTGACAGACGACATATGTCGTGGTACGATATAGAAAAATAAGTCGTCAGACGACATAGCGCATGGCGATATATTAGGAGGAATTAGATATGAGAAAAGAATTATATATAGGAATCCTGTTGTTTTTCCTGACACTTTGCGTAAAATACGTAGGGCAGATCCCGGAATTCGCCTCAGGAGCGCTGCTGGGTCTTTCTATCTGCCTGGAAATCATCGGGATACTGCCCCAAGAAAGATATATGAAGTTAAAGAACTTTAAGAAAAGGAGTCTGGAAAGATGGGTAAGAAAGTAGAGCCTTTAACGGAGAGTTATTTCTACATTCTGCTTTGCCTGGCAAATGGACCGAATCATGGATATGGAATCATGCAGCGGACAAAAGAATTGTCTGCAGGGGAAGTAAAGATCGGATCAGGCACGATGTATGGCGCAACCGGAAATATGACAAAGAAGGGCTGGATCGTAGAAAGCAAGGGCAGTACAGAGGATTCTGACCGGCGCAGGATGTATGAACTGACGGAAGAAGGAAGAGAGATCCTGGATACGGAGATTAGGAGATTAAGACGGCTGCTGGCAGGCGCAGAAGAAGTTTTGGAGGGAAAGTGATATGGGCAAGCAGAAAATAAGCCATGCTGCATATGCTGCATGGGATTATAAGAAAGAGATTGAAGACTTGAACAAGAAGTCGCAGGAAGGCTGGCAGCTGGTAAAGGGAGGATGCTTCAAAAGCATATATGAGCAGAATGATCAAGTATGCTACCGCTATCAGCTGGATTATAATACCGATATAGAGAATAAGGTGCTTTATTTGGAGATGTTTGAGGATCAGGGATGGGAGTATATTAATTCTACTTTTAATGGCTGGCATTTTTTCCGGAAGCCTTATAATCCGGAATTACCGGAAGAAGAGTATGAGATTTACACGGACTCTTCGGCAATTCCGGATATGGAGCGCAGGTGGGTACGGCTCGCCTATAGTTTTACTGCCGTGATTTCTGTTTTCCTGATTTTTATGATAGTAAGAATGATACAGTATCCGGAATGGACCAGAATTCCATTGATACTTTTGGAAATCGACTTTATTGTTTTTCTCGGATTGGGAATCTATCGCATCCGGAAAAAGGAACGGCATTTTAAGAAGATATTTTCCTTATCCACGATGATGATTATAGCGGTTGTATGCTGGACCGCGGGGAGCGTATTGGGAGCCTTAAAGCCTGATTGCAGCAATACATTGGAAGGAGATACCAATGGGGGGACTTATTATAAGGATTTTACCGTGCATTATCCAGATAATTTTTATCTGGATCTTGAGATGGATAATGACAGCCCAGTGACGTTTCGTATTGACGATGCAAACGGTGAAGCGGTATATACTAACAGCGATAAGAAAACAAGAGTAGAAAACAAGCGTATCTGGCTGAAAAGAGGAGACTACAGGATCGGCATTGCCAGCGAGAAGGGCGATAAAGCCCGTAAAATAAAGATTTCCTACGAACTTGACTAAAATGATGATAGAGGAGTATGGCGTGCGGCATTAATAAATGATGCTGCGCGCCTTTTTTATATTGACAAAAATAACTGTAACAAGTATAATTACATATAAAATAACTGGAACAAAAGTAATTACAGATAAAAGGAGGCAACTATGAGAAATAAGAAAGCAAAGTCTATTACCGTATTAATACTTAGCCTTGCCCTTGTGCTTACGGCATGTGGGTCAAAGCCAGCAGAAGGCAGTACTGAAAACAAGGCGGAAGAGACAACAGAAGAAGATGGCGGCGGCCAGGCGTCAAAAACAGTTTTTGGCACGTTCGAATCCAAGACTCTTGACGGAGAAGATGTATCTCAGGACATATTTTCCAAGGCAGATCTTACCATGGTGAACATCTGGGGAACCTTCTGCGGACCGTGTATCAAAGAGATGCCGGAACTGGGAGAGTTAAGCCGCCAGTATGCGGACAAGGGCGTTCAGATCGTGGGGCTTATAAGCGATGTATCCGATCCGGGAGATGAGACGGCAGAAGATATTATTTCAACTGCAAAGGCGGATTATACGCATATGGTAGCCTCTAATGATCTGCAGAATGGAATTTTAAAAGAAGTATATGCTGTTCCTGCCACATATTTCGTTGATAAAGACGGAAACCAGGTAGGCAAGGCTTATCCGGGCGCAAGGGATATGGATAGCTGGGCCAAGATCATAGATGAGATGCTTGCCGAGGTACAGCCATGAGCAGGCGCAAGATAATCGGAATCCGCATTGCGCTATTTGCCGCTGCGGCAGTATTTCTCTTCGTAGGCGCTGCTCGCGGCGAAGCCGGTACCGTGTTTACGAAAGCCGTAAATATTTGTCTGGAGTGTGTAGGAATTGGCTAATATGATAAAAGTAATAAAGAACCGTATGAGGCTGTGGGTACAGATCGTCTTTACAGCCGTAACAAATGGATATCTGCTTGGTTTTCTTAGAGGCCGGATATATACCGGCCCAACTAAGGCGGCCTGCGTGCCAGGTCTGAACTGCTATTCCTGCCCGGGAGCGCTTGGATCATGCCCCATAGGCTCCCTTCAGGCAGTTCTGGGAAGCCGGGATTATAAGTTTTCCTTTTATGCAGTAGGATTTCTGCTGTTTTTTGGCTCCTTATTTGGAAGGTTTGTATGCGGATGGCTGTGTCCCTTTGGGCTGGTGCAGGATTTGCTGTATAAGATACCATTATTTAAAAAGAGGAAGAATCTTCCGGGCCATAAAGTGCTGATTTGGGCAAAATATGTTATACTTGTATTATTCGTAATCCTGCTGCCGCTTCTGGTGGTAGATTTCACTGGCCAGGGAGCCCCCTGGTTCTGCAAGTACATCTGTCCCAGCGGTACGCTTGCTGCAGGAATTCCCCTGGTTCTTCTCAATGAGAATCTGAAACTTGCGGTAGGAAATCTGTTTTTTTGGAAGGCAGCAATCCTGATTGTACTGATTATACTGGCTCTATGGGTTTACCGACCCTTCTGCAAGTATCTGTGTCCTCTGGGCGCTATCTACAGTTTCTTTAATCCGGTGGCGCTGTACAGATATCAGATCGATGAGAGCGCCTGTACCAAATGTGGAAAATGCAAGAAGGCCTGCAAGATGGATATCAAGGTATGGGAGAAGCCGAACAGCCTGGAATGTATTCGCTGCGGAGACTGCGTGAGGGCGTGTCCTACGCAGGCGATCAGCAGAAAAAAAGGAGGTTGCCATGAAAAAAATCGTGAAGCGGATTAGTTTTGCCCTGGCAGGCGCAGCATTAGGATTTGCGTACTATTCATTTATCAGCTGCAGCAGCGGGGGATGAGCGATCACATCCAGTCCGGTATGGACGGTGGCTGTAGGAACAATATTGGGCCTGCTCTTGTCCTATTGTTTTGAAGACAGTAAGGATATGAAGGAATAAAAAGGTTACGGACGAATAGAAAAGGAATGAGAGAAATGACGAGTGAATTTGCAATTGCAGTGCATGCGCTGGTGTATCTGCATCATAAGAATGCCGTGCTCTCAAGCGAAGAGTTGGCGGAAAACATCTGTACCAACTCGGCACGGGTAAGAAAGGTCATGGCAAAACTTAAGAAAAAGGAATTGATAGGTACAAAAGAAGGCATAAAGGGAGGTTATCATATGTCCCTGGATGCCTCCGAGATCACTCTTGGGGATATCTGTGAAGCGCTGCAGGTGGATATTGTAAAGGCCGCGTGGCGTTCGGGAAGTATGGACATGGACTGCATGATTGCATCCGGAATGGCGGGGGTCATGGATGGGATTTATGCAGAACTGGACGAAATATGCAAGAAGCGCCTGAAAGGGATTACGATCCAGGATGTGGAAAAGAAAGTAGCCGGATGCAAGAAGTAAGAAGGCAGCTGGATTATTTTGATATTTCGCAGATCTGCGACTCAGGCCAATGCTTCCGCATGTCGCGGCTGGAAGATGACAGTTACGCTGTAATAGCAAAAGACAGGTATCTGAGACTTATACAGAACGATAAAGAGTGCTTGTTTTACTGCAGTGAAGAAGAGTTTGATACCATCTGGAAGGGATATTTTGACGCTTAAGGAATGCAACCTGGGCTATCGCAGCAAATATGTGGTGCGAACGGCGAGTATTTTATCATGAGTTAATGGGCAATCGCTGATCAGCGATTGCCCAATGTTTTTAAGCAGTCTACAAACTCCAGATCTTCGCTGTTCAATTTGATATTAGAGCAATAATTCCTGCCATCCGGGGCGGTGACGGTTATCTCGATGACTGACCCTTCCACAAGCGCTTCCTGTGAGACTGCCTTTAAAAACAGCGGAAACTTCGGATGGCCCGCACGGAAACGGTCCAGGCATCCCTTTAGTTTCTGAAGCATCGCGATCTGGTTAAAATCCATATTCATTGTTCCATCAACTCCTTTGACTATTTCTCTATGAGGCATTATACTTGAGTTAGTAGAAATAGTCAAAGGAGGTATTATTTATGGACGGAATTATGATTCCTTCTTTTGATGGAACGAAACTGTTCCTGAAGAAAGAAGCAGCGGCAGATGCCAGTGCCATATGCGTGATCGTGCATGGACTTTGCGAGCATCAGGGAAGATATGATTATCTGGCAGACCTGTTCCATACGTCGGGAATCGGGACCTACCGTTTCGACCACAGAGGACATGGAAGGTCAGAAGGGGAGGAGTCCTATTACGGCAATTACAATGAGATGCTGGATGATGTAAACGTGATCGTAGATAAGGCAATTGAGGAGAATCCGGGACTTCCGGTATTCCTTCTGGGACATAGCATGGGAGGCTTTGCCGTATCTTTGTATGGCGCCAAATATCCGGATAAAGCGTTAAAAGGCATTGTAACCAGCGGAGCATTGACATTTGATAATGCAGGATTGATCACGGGGGTGCCCAAAGGTCTTGATCCGCATCAGAAACTGCCGAATGAACTGGGCGGGGGCGTGTGCTCAGTTGCGGAAATCGTGGACTGGTATGGCAAGGATCCATACAATAAGAAGACCTTTACTACCGGATTGTGTTATGCGATCTGCGATGGACTGGAGTGGTTCCGGGAGGCAGGCAAGGAATTTGCCTATCCTGTACTGATGATGCACGGGGAGGCAGATGGCCTGGTGGCGGTTCAGGACACCTACGATTTCTTTCAGATGGCAGCATCCAAAGACCGCCAGATGAAGATATATGGGGGCCTGTTCCATGAGATCTTTAATGAGTATTGCAGGGACGAAGTTATCAGGGATGCTATCAGTTGGATTAGAAACCGTATATAAAGCATAATGATTGTATAAGCGAGGGATTCCCGGGGAGCGTCACATCTTTCCGGGATTTTCATTAGACGGTCGGCGGAAGATGCTGATTACCAGAAAAGATTAATCGAGGAATATAACATTGAGTAAAAAAACTGCGGAAAAACTTCTGAAACAATATTTTGGCTATGATGGATTCCGGGAAGGGCAGGAACAGTTGATCGAGGCTGTCCTTTCCGGCAGGGATGTTCTGGGTATTATGCCTACCGGTGCCGGAAAATCTATGTGCTTCCAGATACCGGCTCTGATGATGGAAGGAATTACCTTGGTGATTTCTCCATTGATCTCTTTGATGAAGGATCAGGTAGGAGCCCTGAATCAGGCGGGCATTCATGCGGCATTTTTAAACAGTTCTCTTAGCGTGGGGCAGTATGCAAAGGCCTTGGCGTATGCCCGGGAGGGGCGGTACAAGATTATCTATGTGGCGCCGGAGAGACTGGAGACGCAAGGGTTTCTGGATTTTGTGATGTCGGAAGGCATTAAGATTTCTTTCCTTGCGGTAGATGAGGCTCACTGCGTCTCCCAATGGGGACAGGATTTCAGGCCTAGTTACTTAAAGATTCTGGATTTTCTGAAGAAACTGCCTTACCGTCCGGTGATAGGAGCCTATACGGCAACGGCTACCACGGGCGTGCGGGATGATATTATGGACATTTTGCAGTTGCAGGACCCTTCTGTGATTACGACGGGATTTGACAGAGAGAATCTCTACTTTGCTGTCAGGAAGCCGGTAGATAAGTATAAGGAACTGGTGAGCTATATTCGCAGGAAAGAAAAAGAGATGCCTGGAAGCAGCGGAATCGTCTATTGTCTGACCAGGAAGAATGTGGAGGATGTCTGCTACAATCTGAGAAAAGAAGGATTTTCAGTTACGAGATATCATGCGGGCCTAAGCGATATGGAACGCAAGGAAAATCAGGATGATTTTATTTACGATCGCCGACAGATCATGGTAGCGACCAATGCGTTCGGAATGGGGATTGACAAGTCGGATGTCCGATTCGTCATCCACTATAACATGCCGAAGAATATGGAGAGTTATTATCAGGAAGCCGGGCGTGCGGGGAGAGATGGAGAGCCGTCGGACTGCATTCTGTATTATGAGCCTATGGATGTGCGTACGAACCGATTCTTTATCGAAAATAATGAGGACAATGAAGCGCTGGATGAGATAACGCGCAGGCTCGTAAAAGAACGGGATGAAGAACGGCTTCGCCAGATGACCTTCTATTGCTTTACGACTGGCTGCCTGCGCAATTACATACTGGATTATTTTGGAGAGGCAAGTCCTGGATATTGTGGAAACTGCTTGAATTGCATAACCCAGTTTGAGGACGTGGATATCGCCAGAGAGGCCGCGTCCATTCTCAGATGCATAAAGGCGAATCATATGAACTATGGAGTTACGGTTATCATAGATATCGTGCGGGGAGCAGGCAATCAGAAGATACTTTCAAGAGGCCTTGACAGGAATCCGGAGTATGGGAGCCTGAAGGAGGTTACGGTGCCGAGACTTCGCCAAATAATCCAGGAGTTATTGTTCCGGGGGTATCTGGAATTATCAAATGACAATTATCCGGTGCTGAAAGCAGCAGATGCAGCAGAGCAGTTGCAGCAGGAAAAAGTGCCTCTGCTTATGAAACTGGCGAAAGAAAGAGAGCCGGAAAGATCCGCCGGAAGAGGGAAAGTAAGACGCAAGAAGGCCGGGGCGGCTGCATCCCTGGAGGAAAAGGATTTGGAACTTTTCGAGGCGCTGCGCGCATTGCGAAAGGAGATTGCGGCGGAGGAGAAAGTGCCGCCATACATGGTATTTTCCGATAAAACACTGGCGCTCATGAGTGCCGCCAAGCCAGAGAATTCGAGCGAGATTCTTACGATCAGCGGTGTAGGCGATTATAAGATGGAGAAGTATGGGGCGAGATTTTTAGAAGTAATAGCCCGGAGGATATAAGTTATGGATTTACAATATGCAAGGGAAACGTTTGAACGCTATCTGGAACAATATGATCAAAGTGACGATAAAATAAGGCTTAAGATCGTCCATACTTATGGCGTGGTAGATGCCAGCCGCCAGATCACGGAGCGGATGGGACTTAGCCCGGAGGATATAGACTTAGCCCAGTTGATCGGCCTGCTTCATGATATTGGAAGATTTGAGCAGTTAAGGATATTCGACAGTTTTGAGCCGGATACCATGAATCATGCAAGGTTTGGCGTTCGAATCCTGTTTGAAGAGGGGCTGATCCGGAGATTTGTAAGAGAAGATAAATGGGATGACATTATTCGAACTGCTATTATAAAGCACAGTGATTTTAAACTGGGAGGAATCGAAGACAGCCACAAACTGTTACACGCCAGAATCATTCGGGACGCGGACAAGTTGGATAACTGCCGAGTAAAATTGGAGGATGCTATAGAGACCATGCTGCAAGTAACGGCCAAAGAGGTAGGAAAGAGCGCGATCAGTCCCGAGGTTATGGAGCAGTTCCGGAGGAAGGAGTCCATACGCTCACTGACGAGAAAGACGAAGATGGATTATTGGGTATCCTACCTGGCATATTTTTTTGATATAAACTATCAGGTTACTTTTGATATAATTGAGGAAAACAATTATATAGAGAGATTAATTGCGAGGATTCCTTATTCGAATCCGGAGACTGCAGAACAGATGTTGGAGATAAAAGAAGGATTAAAGCAATATGTAAGCGCTGCCAGATGCAGCAAACATTCCAATTATTTATGAAAATATAGGAGGAGAGCAGGCACAGATCCTGGTGGTGGAAAGTACGCCTGGTAAAGGCTCACGAAAGTCTAAGACATTTTTAAGAAAGTGTTTATAGAATTCCAAGATTTCCCGGCGTATAATAACTACCATACACATGAGGAGGTTTTTTTGTATGTGGCGGAAGTCAAGAAATGCAGTACAGGCAGAGGAAGAAGTATACGGTCATGAATATGAGACACCCAGAAGGCCGACTACCCGTTATCAGCCGGATTACAGAGAGGGGCTTACCAGCCAGCAGGTAAGGGAGCATACGCAGGATGGATGGACAAATGTGGCGGTAGATCCTCCATCTCAGACGACCAGGGAGATCATTCATGAAAATGTATTTACCTATTTCAACCTGATTTTTACGGTGCTGGCAGTACTTCTGTGTCTGGTGGGGTCGTTTAGGAACCTTACTTTTCTGCCGGTCATCATTATTAATACGCTGATTGGGATCATTCAGGAGATTCGGGCTAAAAATACATTGGAGAAACTGAGCATGTTGAATGCGCCCCGCGCCAATGTCGTGCGGGATGGCAAGACGTTAAACGTGGATTCGGAGGAACTGGTTTTGGATGATATCGTCCTGTTTAAAGCAGGGAACCAGATCTGTGCGGATGCCATCGTAGTAGACGGGGAGGTTCGGGTCAATGAATCCCTGCTGACCGGAGAGTCGGACGAGATTACCAAGAAGCAGGGCGACCATCTGATGTCCGGCAGTTTCGTAGTTGCAGGCCAGTGCTTTGCCAGGCTGGAATCTGTGGGAGAGGATTCCTATATCTCCAAACTGACGCTGGAAGCCAAGGCAATGCAAAAAGGCGAGCAGTCAGAGATGATCCGTTCGCTGGACAAGCTGGTCAAGTTTGTCGGCATTGCTTTGATACCGATAGGGATCGTGCTTTTCGTGCAAGGATTCTTTTTTAATGGCGAAGGATTTCGCAATAGCGTCACATCCATGGTTGCGGCAGTCATTGGCATGATTCCCGAGGGACTCTATCTGCTGGCCAGCGTAGCCCTGGCGGTAAGCGCAATGCGGCTTGCGCATAAAAAGGTGCTCCTCCATGATATGAAGAGTATCGAGACCCTTGCCAGGGTGGATGTATTGTGCGTAGACAAGACGGGCACCATCACAGAGAATTCTATGAGTGTAAACAAACTGGTGCCTACAGAAGAATATGACAAGGAAAATATGCCGGAGTTATCCAAACTGGTGGGCGATTTTGTAAAGGCCATGAGCAGCGACAACAGCACCATGGAAGCCATGAAGGAATATTTCAAGGAAGGCACTGGCGCAGTGCCGGCCAAGGTGGCGCCATTTACATCCGCTGCGAAGTATAGCGGAGTTGCTTTTGAAGAGAAGGCATACGTCCTTGGAGCGCCCGAGTTCGTGCTGCGGGAGGATTATGATACCTATCGCACGGAGATTCTTACCTATGCCAAGAGAGGCTACCGGGTGCTGGTATTTGGAAGTTATGCCGGTGTTTTGGATGGAAAGAAATTGACAGAGAAGGTCACGCCTCTTGGCTATGTGCTTCTTTCCAACCCAATCCGCAAGGAGGCCCCGGAGACCTTCCAATATTTCGCTGAGCAAGGCGTGGAGGTCAAGGTTATTTCCGGGGATAATCCGCTAACCGTATCTGAAGTAGCCAAAGAAGCGGGGATCAAGAATGCGGAAGAGTATGTAGATGCGGCAACTCTTGAGACGGAAGAGGATGTAAAGAATGCAATCGCAAAGTATACGGTATTCGGCCGTGTGACTCCGGGACAGAAGCGGCAGTTCGTGCAGGCTTTAAAAGAGCAGGGAAAGACGGTTGCCATGACCGGAGACGGGGTGAACGACGTATTAGCCCTGAAGGATGCGGACTGCAGCGTGGCCATGGCATCGGGAAGCGATGCGGCCGTCCAGGCGTCTCAGGTAGTGCTTCTGGAGTCGGATTTTGCATGCATGCCATCCGTGGTGCTGGAAGGAAGAAGGGTGGTCAACAACATCCAGCGTTCTGCCAGCCTGTTCCTGGTGAAGAATATTTTTTCCTTCCTGCTGTCCTTATTCTCAGTGGCATTTATGATCACTTATCCGCTGGAGCCTTCGCAGATATCGCTGATCAGCATGTTTACGATCGGCATACCGGCGTTCTTCCTGGCGCTGCAGCCGAATAAGGAAGTCATCAAAGGACATTTTCTTACCAATGTATTTTTAAAAGCGCTGCCTGCAGGGCTAACGGATGTGCTGGCGGTTGGGGCGCTGGTCGTATTCGGACAGACCTTCGGGGTGGGCGCCAAGGACATTTCCACGGCAGCCACCATGCTTCTTGCCATCGTGGGATTCATGATCTTGTACAAAATATGCCAGCCGCTGAATACGATCCGTGTTATAGTTTGGGCAGGCTCTATTATTGGCCTTCTGGCATGCAGCATATTCCTTCCGGATTTATTTGCGATTACAGGGATGTCCAGCAAATGCATCATGCTGTTCATCGTATTCTCCATCGCCACGGAACCGGTTCTTAGATATCTGACGCTGCTGGTTGGCGGATTGAAAGGCTTGCATAAGAAGGTCTTTCACAAAGCGTGATAGAAGGCGGGTATGTCGCAAGGAGGCGGATACCAGCCCTACGTGGTTCCGGACAGATGCAGGCTGTGGATGGATCTGAAAAGGCAGCGCCTAGTGCTGTCCATACCATCCGTTCTTTCTTAAAGGAGCATCCGGAGATAGAAGAAGTCCAGATGGTATGTTTTGATGAGATTACAAAAAAATATTATGAAAACGCGCTAGATGGATAAGAGGTTTCCATCCAGATCTTTCCACAGGAACTCGCCGTCATAGGTCATATAGCCGCAGGCGGAGTTTTCTTTTGGAATGGAGATAGAGCCGGGATTCATATAAGTATAAGTTCCCATATTCCGATTGGCCGGTACGTGGGTATGACCATTGAGCAGAATGTCCCCTTCCTTCAGCATCGGAAGGCTTTGGGGATTAAAGTGGTGGCCATGGGACGCAAAAATGCTACACCCGTTAAGTTCAAGAAAGCAATAGTCCGCCAGGATAGGAAACTCCAGGACCATCTGGTCAACTTCCGTATCGCAGTTTCCTCTGACGCACAGGATTTCCTGCTTCATGGGATTCAAAAGGCTGATCACTTCCTTAGGATTATATTCCTTTGGCAAGTCGTTCCTGGGGCCATGGTAGAGGATGTCGCCGAGCAGAAGCAGCCGGTCAGCCTGCTCGCGTTCATAGGCAGCCAGCATTTTCCGGCAATAATAGGCAGAACCGTGAATATCAGATGCAATCATTAATTTCATATATATTTACCTCGCTTTATACGGATTATGAGGGAATTGTAGCATAAAATTGGTGCAGAGTAAAATTCATTTTTCATACGTTCAGGGTTATGTTATACTGGTAACGGAGGTGAACTATGCTGATTTCCCTTACCATAATAGCAATCGTAATCGGATGGAATTTTTAAGATACCGTTTGACGACTTTGAGTTCGTGGAGCAGGTATGTACAGTTGCCTTGATATTTATCATGTTTTATGGAGGATTCGGAACGAATTGGAAGGAAGCAAAGCCTGTCGCCCACTGTTGCCATCATAAAACTTGGCGGCCAGACATTTGTACCGGTGGGAGATACCAGGATACTGGAAGGCGATATGCTTTTAACCATTGAAGATATGCCGCGAAAGGAGAGGGGAAGATGGACCAAAAGATTGAAATCTGTTATGCAATAGAAGATGATGTCCCGGATATTATGTCTATAATGGATATAGCCTGCCAATTAGCCAGGGATGCGTCCTGGTATAGCGCGGATGATGAAAACTATGTCAGAAAGCATCTTCATGAGAACGGGTTTATATTGAAGGCAAAGGCAGATGGCTGCCTGGCTGGATTTCTCATCGTCCGCTTTCCCAAAGACGCAGGTGATAACTTGGGCAGTTACGTACGCCTTACGAAAGAGCAGAGGCAGTATGTGGCACACATGGAGTCCGTTGCAGTAAGCCCGGATTACCGGGGAAATAAACTGCAGAGATGCCTGATGGCAGAAGGAGAAAAGAATCTTAAGGATACGCAGTACAAGTATCTTATGGGAACAGCGCACCCGGAAAACATTTATAGCGTGAATAATTTTCTTCAGCTGGACTATGAGATAGTAGCCGAAGATAATAAGTATGGCGGCCGGCCCGGATATGTGTTCTTCAAGAAGATAGAAAAATAAGAAAAGCGCTGTTACTCAAGGTACAGCGCTTTTAATGTATCAGCCAGGGATTCAGAAAGTCCGATCCTGTCTTTTAGAAATTGCCGGATGCTGCCGGAGGTTTCTTCCATAATCTGAAAGACTCTCTTTATGTAATTTTTCTTGACGCCCATACAGATTCGAAGGCTTTCAATTTGACCGGGATCGGTAATGGCTGCGGACAGTCTTTTGAGTATCAGTTCTACCTCATCTTTTAGAAAGGCAGCGGTCATCATATAATCATCAATAATAGTATCCATATCTACATCCAGGGTATACAGCAGCATGGCAGTCCCCATGCCTACGCGGTCCTTTCCTGCGCTGCAGTGCCACAGCGTGGCCCCTTCTTCCTGCCCGGCTAGAATACGGAAAAACTGTGCATACTGCTTCAGGGAATAATCGCTGGTGATGATATCTTCATATAATTTCTGCATATAGAATGACGGGTCTACGCCATTCTCCTTCATAGCCAGCGTGGCTTCCTCCAAAGTCATTTTTTCGGATGCCTCATCGTGGGTTATGCCGGCAGTCATAGTCTGCAGGATGGGATTGCTGATGTGCGTAGCGCCTTCTATATGAGGATCAGGCTTCTCAGCCTGTTCATCCAAAGTCCGAAAGTCTACGATGGACTTTAAGCCGTATTCATCTGAGAGCACCTTTTTGTCGTTCTCCGTCATGTGGTAGAGCTGCCCGCTGCGTATCAGCCGCCGTGGACGGACGCGGTATCCGTCCATGGTCTCTATTCCTCCCAGGTCCCTGGTATTAAAAAGACCCTCAAGTGGGATTCGTTGTATAGGATTCATAATAAGCCTGCCTTTCCAAATGATATTTCTAATTATTACGTTACTTTTCAGTATAGCATATTTCATGCTATAATGGACAAATGAATATCTTAAGAGACAAAAGAGGAGATGTTATGGGGAAATATATTCGCAAAATTATGGTTGCGCTGCTGTATGTAGCCACCTTTGGCATAAGCGTGGCAATCTTTGTCAGCAATTATCTGTGCAAATTCATGCTGGGATCAAGAAAGCATTTGAGAAAGGCGAAAGAAAAGGATCTGCTGACCCGGAAACAGGAACAGAACCGGCTCTTCATGAGCGCCAATGGAATAGACGCGTACATAACCAGCTGGGATGGCCTGGAACTTCACGCTCTGGAGATTCCGGCAAAGGAAGAGAGCCATAAGTATGTCATTATCTGCCATGGCTACAAGAGCAATGCGCTTAATATGGGAGGCGATGCGATCCGCTTCCGGGAGGCGGGCTACCATATCCTGGCGCCGGATGCCAGGGGGCTTGGCGAGAGCGAGGGAAACTACATCGGAATGGGCTGGCCCGAACGCCGGGACGTAGTGGACTGGGCAAGACGGATCATTCAGGAAGATGGACAGGCGAGGATCCTGCTGTTCGGCCTTTCCATGGGAGCGGCAACCGTCATGATGGCGGCTGGAGAGGAAGACCTTCCGAATCAGGTCAAGGCAGTCGTAGAAGACTGCGGCTATACTTCCGTATGGGAAGAATTCCAGGTGCAGATCCGTAAGATGTGCCATCTTCCGGCATTTCCATTCCTCTATATAGCATCGGCGATCATGAAGAGAAGGGCCGGCTATGATTTTAAGGAGGCCAGCGCCCTTGCGCAGGTGGCAAGATCAAAGGTCCCGATCCTGTTCATTCACGGAAGCGAGGATCTGTTTGTTCCCTATGAGATGCACGGGCGTCTATTTGAGGCTGCAAGGTGCGAGAAGGAAAGGTTTGTCGTTGGCGGCGCCGCCCATGGGGAGGCCAGTATTATCGACGAAGACAGATATTGGGAGCGCGTGATAAGTTTTGCGGACAAATATACGTCATAGATGGGAGAATATGTTATACTGGATATATAAAAATAATTAAGGGGGTATTCTTATGACAGAAGAATTGATTAGAGAAGTTAAGCATATCCAAAAATGCCTTGTAAACAAGGAAATGACGGGTGAGGAATGGGAAGAGAAGATGGCGGCTGTCAATAAGCTGGAAGAAGTATCGGACTATCTGAAGGATGCCCTTGGACGGGGAATTGAGTTTTAAAAAGGAATTTGAACAGGATGATTGATGGAAGTGTAATTGAAGGAATTGTATTTGACATGGATGGACTGCTGTTCGATTCGGAGCGTATCGTTCAGCGGTCCTGGGAGGATGCCGGGAACGAGCTTGGCATCCGGCATATGGGAAGCCATATCTACCATACGCTGGGGATGAATGTGGTAGGAAGGAATGAGTACTTCCTGCGGGTATTCGGGCCTGATTTTCCCGCGGAAGAGTTTGCTGGCAGGACGAGAGTCCGATTCCGGGAGATTGTAGAGGAAGAAGGCCTTCCAATCAAGCCGGGCGTATTGGAACTTCTGGAATATGGGAAGAGCAGAGGCTATAAGATGTCTGTGGCTACGTCATCCAGAAGCGGCTATGCTATACATAATCTGGAAGAAGCAGGGATATACAGGTATTTTGACGGGGCCATATTCGGAGATATGGTACACCTGGCAAAGCCCGACCCTGAGATATACTTAAAGGCATGCGAGGCCATTAAGACAAGGCCGGAGTGCAGCATTGCCCTTGAGGATGCCCCGGCGGGAATCCGCTCCGCGTATGCGGCCGGCATGATTCCTGTTATGATTCCGGATCTGGTGGAGCCGGATGA
This sequence comes from [Clostridium] scindens ATCC 35704, assembly GCF_004295125.1. NCBI lineage: Bacteria > Bacillati > Bacillota > Clostridia > Lachnospirales > Lachnospiraceae > Lachnoclostridium > [Clostridium] scindens. The sequence continues at coordinate 1,559,632 of NZ_CP036170.1, forward strand.
AGAGATCAAAGCATTGGTCCACAGGCAGTTTAAAACTTTGCATGAGGTGATTGGACTTCTGGAACAGATGGACATTGGAAAATAGCAGGAATGACAGGCATTTTGCCTTTCATTCCTGCTATTTAATAAACCTGGCTTTTTATTCTTCTACAATGAATACTTCTTTCCCCATTCCGCAGATCGGGCATACCCAGTCGTCCGGAATATCTTCGAATGGTGTACCCGGGGCGATTCCGCCGTCCGGATCTCCGATTTCAGGATCATATACATATCCACATGGTTCGCATAAATATTTCTGCATGACTTCTTACCTCCAATTATTTTTAGTTATTGTCTTTTTTCCATAATCCGTGAAGATTACAGTATTCATATGCCGCAACAAACTCGTCCCCTTCCGGAAGAATGAATACAGCCTTGGGATCCATACCCGGCGCAAGTTTTCTGTACTGCGCGCCAAGCTTAGTCTCGATATAGATGCCTGTAATGTAATGCTCATCCAGCATAGGGTGAGTCACGGAGCCGACCGACACCTCCACTACATTATCTTTTATGGTAACGACAGGAACGTGTTTTTCCTGTGCGGCATCCGTTGTGTTCGCCTTGATTTCCTCAAGTGACGGAACAGAAGCGCTCTCGCTAAGAGAGATCAGCTCCTGGAATATATTATGTGAGTTCTGGTCTTTATAGAATCTGCCCATAAAAAAGCCTCCTTCATGTTTTCTATTAGTTTTTGCTGTTTCTGTTAATAGAATACATCAAAAAGGAGGCTATTTCTGTGACTTGGTTACAAAACTATCCGTTTTTTAAAATTTTACCGGGATTCCCATCTGCCGGAGGCGCCGCATGGAAGCACCAGCCCGGAGCGTGTCACCGGAAGTCCGATCTCCTGCGAATCTACATTCCCGTCATAGTTCTTTAGTTCCGTGGCCAGCATGTAGGTGAGCACGGCAGGCGCAAGGCCCGTAGTATAGGAGTTGACCAGAAAAAACAGAGGCTGGTCGGACAGGATCTGCGTGCAAAGTCTGATCAGAGGATGGATGGCATCCTCGATCTTCCAGATCTCGCCTTTGGGACCCCTTCCGTAGGAAGGCGGATCCATAATGATGGCATCGTAATGGTTCCCCCTTCTGATTTCCCGCTCCACGAATTTGACACAGTCATCCACCAGCCACCGGATCGGCTTGTCGGACAGGCCGGAAGAAGCCGCATTTTCCTTGGCCCAGTTTACCATGCCTTTGGATGCGTCTACATGGGTGACGCTGGCGCCGGCCCCTGCTGCTGCCAATGTAGCGCCTCCGGTATAGGCAAAGAGATTTAAGACCTTTATCGGGCGACCGGCCTTTCGAATCTTTTCTGAAAACCAGTCCCAGTTTGCAGCCTGTTCCGGGAAAAGACCGGTGTGCTTGAAACTAAAAGGCTTCAGATTAAAGGTTAAGTCTTTATAATGAATCTGCCATTGTTCTGGGAGGCTTATGAATTCCCATTCTCCGCCGCCCCTTTTGCTGCGGTGATAGTGCCCGTTCCTATGCTTCCATCCACGGTCATTTCTGGGAGTGTCCCAGATGACCTGGGGATCCGGTCGGACAAGGATGTATCCGCCCCAGCGCTCCAGTTTCTCTCCCTTGCTGCAATCTATCACTTCATAATCTTTCCATTGATCTGCAATCCACATGATTATCTATTCTCTCCTGTTTCTGACATTATAATCCACAATCACTTAGGATTATAGCATGAAGGAATGAAAAAGAAAAGAAGAGGGTTTTGGAACTTTACATAGATTTAACATTGAGCGGATTTCAGATTTTACATTCATCCTTTATGATAGCAATTGTGAAGAAGATATTTGATTGATAAAGGAGAGAAATGACTATGAGATTGAAAAAGTTTATCGCAGTATTGGCAATTGTAGGTATGGCAGCGGGACTTGCCGTCGGCTGTGGAAAATCAGATGCTGGTGATGGAAATGATAAAAAGGCAGAAGCATCTGAATGGGATGCTTCCAGGGATATCACCATTGTATCCAGGGAAGATGGATCTGGGACAAGAGGGGCATTTACCGAATTGTTCGGGATTGAAGATGAGATAGACGGCGAGAAAGTGGATATGACTACGCAGGAGGCCCAGATTACCAATAGTACTTCTGTAATGATGACAACCGTTGCAGGAGATGATTATGCGATCGGCTATGTATCCCTTGGCTCGCTTAATGATAGCGTGAAGGCCATGAAGATTGACGGGGCAGAGGCAACCGCTGAGAATATTAAGAGCGGCACGTATAAGGTGTCCAGGCCGTTCAATATTGCAACCAAGGAAGGGGCAGATAATGCGGTGGCTGAGGATTTCATCAACTTCATCCTAAGCGAGGAAGGACAGAAAGTAGTAGCGGACAATGGATACATTTCTTTAGATGAAGCAAAACCATATGAAGGAAGTGCGCCGGAGGGAAAAGCGGTCGTTGGAGGCTCGTCTTCTGTTTCACCCGTGATGGAGAAGCTTATCGAGGCGTATAAAGCGGTGAACGACAAGGCAGAAATCGAACTTCAGACTACCGATTCTACCACCGGCATGACATCCGCTATTGACGGAAGTTATGACATTGGCATGGCATCCAGAGAATTGAAGGATACAGAGACGTCCGAAGGCCTGGTTCCCCAGGTGATTGCGACGGATGGAATTGCAGTCATCGTAAATAAGAACAACACGACAGATGAACTGAGCAGCGATCAGGTAAAATCCATTTACACCGGAGAGACGCTTACATGGGATGAGGTAGTAAAATAAAATGAAATCAAAAGCATGGACTGAAAAATTCATGCGGGGAGTGTTCTTCATTGCCGCCTGTACTTCGGTACTGGCGGTAGCTCTCATTTGCTTATTCCTTTTTGCGAATGGCATCCCCGCAATGAAAGAAATTGGATTTGGCAAGTTCCTGACCGGCCAGATGTGGAGGCCCAAGAACCAGATATTTGGAATCTTTCCGATGATTATAGGAAGCTTGTATGTCACTGCGGGGGCCATACTCTTCGGAGTGCCGGTGGGAATCCTGACCTCCGTATTCATGGCTCATTATTGTCCAAAGAAGATCTACAGGCCGCTCAAAGCGGCGACGGAACTGCTGGCAGGCATTCCATCGGTTGTATATGGGTTCTTCGGCCTGGTCGTGCTGGTGCCATGGATCAGGGAGATGGGCCGGGGGCTTGGCTTCGGAGGAAACGGGAGCAGCATCCTTACGGCATCTCTTCTGCTTGGCATGATGATCCTTCCGACGATTATCGGCGTGACAGAGTCGGCAATCCGTGCGGTGCCTGCCCAGTACTATGAAGGAGCCGTGGCTTTAGGCGCCACCCACGAGAGGGCGATCTTCCGGGTGATCCTGCCGGCGGCCAAGTCCGGCGTCGTAGCGGGGATCGTGCTTGGCATCGGCCGGGCGATCGGCGAGACGATGGCAGTCATCATGGTGGCAGGAAACCAGGCCAGGATGCCGGCTGGCATCTTCCGCGGAATCCGGACTCTGACAGCCAATATTGTGATAGAAATGGGATATGCCACAGACCTGCACAGGGAAGCGCTGATTGCAACAGGCGTAGTTCTCTTTGTGTTCATCCTGCTGATTAACTTCAGCGTAGCACTTCTAAACAGGAGGGGAAGCCATGAGTAGTAGCCAGGAAAGATTCAAGCAGAGACTTAAGTCGTACGCCAGGACGCCGGGATCATTCATCGTAATGCTTCTGGTCGTACTGTCTGCGGTTCTGACTTTTACCGTACTGATATTTCTGATCGTCTATATTTTGATTCACGGGATTCCGTATATCAAGCCATCTTTATTTTCTCTGACCTATACGTCGGAAAACGCGTCGCTGATGCCGGCACTGATCAATACCATTGCCATGACGTTTTTGTCTCTGGTGATCGCAGTGCCTTTTGGCATATTTTCCGCCATTTTCCTGGTGGAATATGCCGGACGGGGCAACAGATTTATTGAAATCATACGTCTGACTACGGAGACCCTATCAGGCATCCCGTCCATCGTCTATGGATTGTTTGGCATGCTGTTCTTTGTGACTGCATGCGGATGGGGATTCTCGATGCTGGCTGGCGCATTTACCCTGTCTATCATGATCCTGCCGCTGATCATGCGAACCACGGAGGAGGCCCTTAAGTCGGTGCCGGATTCCTTCCGGGAGGGAAGTTTTGGCCTGGGCGCGGGAAAACTGCGGACGGTGTTTCGAATCGTTCTTCCATCCGCGGTGCCAGGCATTCTCGCCGGGATAATCCTGGCGGTGGGAAGGATTGTGGGAGAGACGGCAGCCCTGATCTACACGGCGGGTACGGTGGCCGATGTGCCAAACGGCGTCATGGGATCGGGCCGGACTCTGGCCGTACATATGTATAATCTGGCGAGCGAAGGACTGTACATGGATCAGGCGTATGCCACAGCGGTCATACTGCTGCTTCTGGTAGTGGGAATCAACACTTTGTCCGGCGTTGTGGCCAGAAGATTAACGAAAGCGTAGAGAGGAAGAATCATGGGGAAAATTAGTATTAAGAATCTGGATTTATATTATGATGATTTCAAGGCGTTAAAAGATGTGAATCTGGAAATAGAAACGAATAAAATCACAGCGTTTATCGGGCCTTCAGGATGTGGAAAGTCTACCCTTTTAAAGTCCATCAACCGCATGAATGATCTGGTGGAAGGATGCAGGATAGAAGGGGATATTCTTTTGGATGGGCAGGATATATTTAAGGAGATTGATGTAAACCTGTTAAGGAAGCGGGTGGGCATGGTGTTTCAGAAGCCCAATCCATTTCCGATGAGCATCTATGACAATATCGCTTATGGGCCAAGGACCCATGGAATCCGTTCCAAGTCCCGGCTGGATGATATTGTGGAGAAATCCTTAAGAGACGCGGCAATCTGGGAAGAATGCAAGGACCGGCTTAAGAAAAGCGCCCTTGGAATGTCAGGCGGGCAGCAGCAGAGGCTGTGCATAGCCAGAGCTCTGGCCGTGCAGCCGGAAGTCCTTTTGATGGATGAGCCCACGTCTGCTCTGGATCCCATATCTACATCGAAGATTGAAGACCTTGCGATGGAATTGAAAAAAGATTATACTATTATAATGGTAACGCATAATATGCAGCAGGCGGTCCGCGTGTCCGACAATACGGCTTTCTTTTTGCTTGGCGAGGTTGTGGAGTACAATGATACGGAGAAACTTTTTTCCATACCATCAGATAAGCGTACGGAAGACTATATTACAGGGAGGTTCGGTTAGGATGCGGAATAAGTTTGATATGCAGTTAGAGCGCCTCAATGAGCAGCTGACTTATATGGGAGAATTGTGCGAGATTGCCATTAACAAGGCGACCAAGGCGCTTCAAAATGGAGACATGGAGCAGGCAAAGGCGGTTCGGGAGGCGGATGATGAGATTGACCAGATGGAAAAGGACATTGAACGTCTGTGCCTGAAACTGCTGCTTCAGCAGCAGCCGGTGGCAAGAGATCTGCGGCAGATATCCGCGGCGCTTAAGATGATTACGGATATGGAGCGGATCGGGGACCAGGCGTCTGATATCGCTGAGATCATTATCTCTGCCAGGATGACGGAGGCGATGGACATCTCGAGAATTGGGCAGATGTCGGAGGCAGCGGCAAAGATGGTACGTGACAGCGTCACGGCCTATGTAAAGAAGGATCTGGAACTATCCAGAGAAGTGATGGCTTCCGATGACATCGTGGATGAGATGTTTGAAGAAAATAAGAGAGAACTTGTCAGTTTTATTGCGGAAAATAAGGGCGGATATGGGGAGCGGGCGATCGACTTGATCATGGTTGCCAAATATCTGGAAAGAATCGCCGATCATGCCACCAATATTGCTGAGTGGGTGGAATTCTCCATCACTGGAGTACACAAGGGAATGGAAACAATGAAGCTAAAGGAGAATTAGCATGATATTTTGCGTGGAAGATGACAGCAACATACGCGAACTGGTCGTATATACACTGGAAAGCACCGGGCTTAAGGCGCGGGGATTTGAGGAGGGAAGTTCCTTTCTGGAAGCGCTGGCGCTGGAAACGCCGGATCTTGTCCTGCTCGACATCATGCTTCCGGGAGAAGACGGCATGGAACTGCTGAAAAAACTGAAGGCCTCGCCTAAGACGAGGGATATTCCGGTCATCATGGTTACCGCCAAAGGCGCGGAATATGATAAGGTCATGGGACTTGACACCGGGGCGGACGACTATGTGACTAAGCCATTCGGAATGATGGAACTGGTATCCAGAATCAAGGCCGTCCTAAGGCGAAGCGCCAGAGAAGGAGTCCGGAAGGAAGACTCCATCGTGATTGGCGAGATAGAGATGAATCTGAAAAAGCATGAGGTGACGGCAGCAGGGGAAGTCATAAGCCTGACGCTCAAGGAGTATGAGCTCCTGAAGCGTCTTATGAAGAATTCCAACATTGTGCTGACCAGAGACCAGCTGCTGGAAGATATCTGGGGCTATGACTTTGACGGAGAGACCAGAACCGTGGATGTGCATGTCAGGACTCTGCGCCAGAAGTTAGGGAGCGCGGGGGAGCGGATTGAGACGGTCCGCGGCGTTGGATATCGGATGAGAGAATAACTTGCTTGAAGGGACAGGAATCAGTAATGAGAAGAAAGATACAGCGAAGCATGATACTGGTAATCACCACCACCTTGCTGATTACCTATGCGATCACCACATTCGTGGTGTATCGCCAGACGATCAGCCTTATGGAAGATGAGATCCGCCAGGAGGCTGACTATATCTGCGCAGCCGTCGGAATCTCCGGCGAGGCATACCTGAAAGAGATGGACGCGGTGCGAAAGAACACCAGGGTTACCATGATAGACAGGCAGGGCAAGGTGACCTATGATTCCAAAGAAGACGAAGTGACTTTGGAAAACCATAAAAGCAGGCCGGAGGTCAAAGAAGCGCTTAGTACCGGAAGCGGCCAGGATATCCGCAAGTCCGATACCCTGGGACAGGAGATGTTCTATTATGCTCAGAGGCTTGCGGACGGCAACGTCTTAAGAGTTTCTAAAACGGTTGATACGGCATTCTTTACGGCAATAAGAATCCTGCCGGCAATGGGCGTGATAGCCGTGATGATGCTTTTAATCGCATGGATTCTGGCAAGATGGCAGGTAGCAAGACTGATCCGGCCGATTAATGAACTGGATCTTGATAACCCGATGGAAAATGATGTGTATGAAGAATTGACGCCACTGCTTATGAGCATAGACAGACAGAACAAGGAAAAAGACGCGATCGCCAATATGAGAAAGGAATTCTCGGCCAACGTTTCCCACGAATTAAAGACTCCGCTGACCTCCATATCAGGCTATGCGGAGATTATGAAGGACGGCCTGGTAAAGCCGGAGGATATGAAGAAGTTCTCAGAGCGTATTTATAATGAAGCCAGCAGGCTCATTACCCTGGTAGAGGATATCATTAAACTGTCCCGGCTGGATGAAGGAAAGGTAGAACTGGAAAAAGAGGAAGTGGATCTCTATCAGCTTGCAAGGGAGGTATGCAGCCGGCTGGCTCCCCAGGCGAATGCAAGAGACATCCGTATAGAGGTTACCGGGGAATCCGTGGTTTACCGGGGAATCCGTCAGATCTTGGATGAGATGGTATATAATATCTGCGAGAATGCAATCAAGTATAATAAGGACGGCGGTACCTTAAGTGTCTGGGTAGGCAGCACGCTGAAAGGAAAGAAGATAATCGTGACAGACACCGGCATTGGGATTCCGGCGGATCAGCAGGAAAGAATCTTTGAGCGGTTCTACAGGGTGGACAAGAGCCACTCCAAAGAAAGCGGGGGAACCGGCCTTGGCCTGTCTATCGTAAAGCACGGGGCGATGATCCATGACGCGGATATCCGGGTGGAAAGCGAAGTGGGAAAAGGCACCAGAATGGAACTTACATTCTGATGCCTGCAATAAATGCAATGGCTTTTATGATGTTCTCCTTCAACTGCCGATCATCCAGCTGTACCCGATCGGTATCGTGCAGTCCCTGATGGCAGCGGGTCTTTTGATTGAAGGAGGCCTTAAGCCGCTGCAGATTATCTCTATAGCGGCAGCGTTCCCATTTATATTTATCATGCTCTTTGCCTGCGTATCTCTGGTAAAAGCGCTGAAGACAGAGGATGTATCATAAGAAATAGTCTGGAAAGTGGCGTCTTGACGTGTCAAGGCGCCACTTTCATTTATGCTCTGTTCATCTTATAATTTAAGCAGCGAGGTGTGAGCATGGAAGGAATCTTGAATTGTACGATACCCGGAATCAAAATATGCATATTGTGGAGGCAGATTGCAGGAAGCGCTCTGCTTGCAGCGGTATTGGCATGCCTGTATATCTTTGCATGGTTCCAGAGCACGGCATATGACAGCCTGCCGCAAGGACGGTCTGCCAGTCCCGTGATGAACGGACAGACGGGTAGAGTCGTAAGCGGGATGTTTCCGGAAATTGCATTGGGAATTACAAAACAAACGGTAGTGCTGTCTCTTGATGAGAGGAAAGAAGAGGCGAGAATATTCCCGGAAGTGAATCAGAAAAAGAAAGAGGACCTGAATGTTCAGGTTATGACATCTTCGGACTCCCATCCGGCGGAGACGCCGTTGATAGTTGTCTGCCTATATGGAAACGGAGGAATGCCAGAGAAGACCATATATTCCTGCGAAAGTACTAATATAGAAGTAGATGCTTTTCAAAGACCCAGAAGGCTTGGCAAAGAATTTACCGGCTGGTATCTGGACCCGGCATGTACCATGCCCTTTACAGGTGTGGAAGGAACCCCGGTGAATTTGGCGTTATATGCAGGATGGAAGGAATTCGACGGCTTTGTGTCCGATGAGAACGGACGGATCATTGGATGTACAAGCCCATCGGTTGCCACTGACGGCATCCTGACATTTCCAAGAAGCATGGATTGTACAGGAATTGAAAGGAATTCCCTGGGAGGGCTGGAAGAAGAGGTGATTGAGGTCTACATTCCTTCCAACATCACCTATATTGCGCCGGGAGCCTTTGATCACCTCCATCTCCTGATGTTCATCGAGGTGGCTGAGGATAATCCGGCTTATTACAGCGAGGATGGAATTCTGTATGCGGCAGATGGAGAGATCATCGCATATCCTGGCGGAAGGTAGGCTTTTGCCTGTTGCAAAGAATCCTGGGAAATATTATAATCTAGGAAAATGGCATTTTTGTATGATGATGCATAAGTATAAATGGAGTGTGGACATGGGGAAGATATTACTGCTGGAAGATGATGAAAGCCTGAATCGGGGAATAAGCCTGAAACTTAAAAAAGAAGGGTACGAAGTTTTAAGCGCCACCGGAGTGGCGGAGGCGAAGGAGATGTTCCGGGAAAATGAGGTAGACCTGATCATCAGCGATATTTCCATGGAAGATGGGAATGGGCTGGAATTTGGACAAAGCGTTCGCAAGGTCAGTGATGTATACCTGATCTTCCTTACAGCGCTGGATCAGGAAGTCGATATTGTAAATGGATATGATGCGGGGGCAGACGACTACATTACCAAGCCTTTCAGCCTGATGGTGCTGATATCCAAGGTCAATGCGCTGATGCGCAGGATTGAAAGTACGCACGAAGAGGGAAATGTGCTGACATCCGGAAGCATGCAAGTGTGGTGCAAGGAGATGAAAGTATTTCAGAAGGAACAGGAACTTTCTCTTAGCAAGAAGGAGATTCAACTGCTGCTTTATTTTCTGGAGCATCCGAAGCAGATTATCTCGAAGGAGCAGATATTAGAATCGGTATGGGATATGGACGGGCAGTTTGTAGATGACAATACGGTGCCTGTAACCATCAGCAGGCTGAAAAAGAAACTTGCGACAGAAGAAGACTATGAATATATCAAGAATATAAGGGGGATTGGCTACCTGTGGACGACAGAAGTATTGAAAAAATGATAAAGAGCCGGGAACAGGGATATATCTGGCTGGAGCAGGAGTTGAAGATGAAACTTGGCATAAGTACTGCATTCATTGCAGTATTTTTCTTTGTAATACGCTGCCTTGAACAGAATTTCCGTTATTGGCTGCCCTTTCTTGTGGGCGCGCTTGTAACGAACGGTATATGGAATTATTTTTTGTATAAGCGGGAATACGGCAATTACCTGTCCATCAGTCGATATCTGAATGCGTTTGAGGAAGGAGATTATGATTTTCATACAGAAGAAGATTATATGAAAAGTGGGATTCATTCCCAGATTACAGAGCATCTGGAACGGCTCGGAAGCGCATTTGGAACACTTCGGAACCGCCTGGTGGAGGAGAAGGAGAATACAAAGGCGCTAATCACAGATATTTCCCATCAGCTGAAGACGCCGATTGCCGCCCTTGGCTTGAGTTTTGAACTGGTGAAGGATGAAGATATCACAGCGGCGGAGAAGATGGAATTCCTGGAGCGCGCAGAGCAGGAAGTGGGGAAATTAAACTATCTTCTGGGGACGCTTTTGAACCTGTCAAGGCTGGAGGCAGACATGATAAGGCTTGAGCCTAAAGAGGCCAGCCTTAAGGAAACGCTGGTCCGGGCAGTCAATGGCATCTTTATCAAAGCAAATGAAAAAAAAATAGAGATAGAAATGGAAGGTTTTAAGGATGTGAGCCTACAGCATGATCCAAGATGGACAGCGGAAGCATTTGCCAATGTTATGGATAACGCTGTAAAGTATTCGCCGGAAAAATCTAGAATACAGATACGTGTTGAACGGGAGGTATCCTATGTACTGATCGAGATCGAGGATGAAGGAATCGGAATACCAAAAGAAGAATATTCCAATATATTCAAGCGATTCTACCGCGGCAAGTCTCCAGAAGTGGAGGCCATGGAGGGGGCAGGCGTCGGCCTGTATCTGGTACGCGAGATCATGGAAGCGCAGGGAGGCAGCGTGCGCGCCCTCCCTTCCCACAGGGGAGGAACCATATTCCAGATGATGCTGCCGAAAAAGAAGTATTCTCTAGAATAACAAAACTGTTATTTTATCTGATATGTTCCTGTAAGACTCCTTTGGTAGGATAGATACAGACAAAGAAAGAATGCCCGGTCGGGTGTTAAGAAAGGGGTTCAATTATGAGAGCAATATTAGAGACTGGAGATCTGGTAAAATATTATGGAGATGGAGACAACTTGGTTAAGGCCATCGACCATACAGATATATCCGTGGAGCGTGGAGAATTCGTCGCGGTGGTGGGCCGCTCAGGCTCAGGCAAGAGCACGCTGCTTCATATGCTGGGGGGACTTGACCGTCCCGACAGCGGCAAGGTATTCATTGAAGGAAGGGATATATTCGGGCTGAAGGATGAGCAGCTGGCCATATTCAGGAGAAGAAAGATCGGATTCATCTTTCAGGATTATAATCTGATGCCTGCATTGAATGTATGGGAAAACATTGTGCTTCCGATTGGATTGGACGGAAAAAGAGTGAATAAGGATTATGTGATGGGCATTGTAAAGAGCATTGGCATGGAGGACCGTCTGACTGCCACTCCAAGCATGCTGTCAGGCGGGCAGAAGCAGCGCGTAGCGATCGCAAGGGCAATCGCCTCAAGGCCGGCGATCATTCTTGCGGATGAGCCTACTGGCAATCTGGACTCCAAGACAGAGATGGAAGTCATCTCAATCCTCAAGAACTGCGTTTCCAAGTATGGGCAGACCCTGGTCATGATTACCCACGACGAGACCATTGCCCAGATGGCAGACCGCATTATCATTATTGAAGATGGTAAGGTGGTGAAATAAAATGAATATTATTACGAAGACCGCAACATCGAACTTGAAAAGAAATAAAAGCAGGAATATTCTGATCGGAATTGCGATCCTTCTGACGACGCTGCTTCTTACGATCGTGCCGACGGTTGTCTTTGATGCTATAGATATGGAATTCGTAGCAGTAAATAAGGCTTATCCTACCTTTCACGCAATGTTTCGGAATGTAGATGAAAAGTCTGCCGAAGAGATGCAAAAGGATGAAAGAATTACGAAAGTAGGCTTAAGGGAGGACCCTGCCTACATGGTGTGTAGCAATCCGGATGTAAATATCAGCATGGTATACTGTGATGCCAATGCCGCCAAGTTAAACCGGCTGAAGCTTAAGGAAGGAGATTTGCCGGAAAAGGCAGATGAAATCGTCGTGTCCAGGCACCTCCTCAAGGCTATGGGGCTGGAAGGAGAGATTGGCGATAGAATTACGGTGCCGTTTCAAGCAGTAGAAGACGGCGGGCTTGGGATGGAACAGGTCAAGGAATTTACCATTACCGGTTTTAGCAAGGATTCCAAAGCGACGATTGAAAAAGGGATATATTCTGCCATGGTTTCTAAAGCATTTACAGAAGAAATCATTCCCGAGGGAGCCCACAAGTACCGGGTATATTTTCGGATCGCCGGACCAGAGCGCATGACGACGGATGCGATCGAAGCGCAGATTAAAGAGATTGGAGAGGAATATAAGCTGAATGCCACTGACATCGTAGATAATGGAGAGTATCTCAACGCCAATTATGTGGACCCGGCAATGTACAGCGGTATGGCAGGGCTGATGGTTATAATCGTCCTGGCGGGCATCATTACGATCTACAGCATCTATTACGTGTCCATGATGAACAAGGTACAGGAATATGGAAAGTTAAGAGCGATTGGCGCGACAAAACGCCAGATAAGGAAACTGGTCTTCCGGGAAGGGTTCGCAGTGGCTCTGATCGCAATCCCTATTGGTTTGGCACTTGGATCGCTGGCAAGCATACTTATCGTCCATGGGATGCTTGATACCAGTACGGGCGTGAGCAATTCCCTGGCGAAGTATATGAGGGAAGCTGTGGAGTCATCAGAAGTAGCGCTGATCAAGCCGTGGATACTTCTTCTGGCAGCCGTGGTATCTCTGGCAGCCGTATATCTGTCTCTGGTGCGCCCGATGCAGGTGGCGAGCAAAATATCAGCAATTGAGGCAATCCGCTATCAGGGCCAGGGAAGCAAGAAGAAAAAGGCAAAAGAAAGAAAAGGCTATCAGGAACTGAATACCAGGAAGTTAACGATGTCCAATCTGGGTAGGAATAAGAGCCGTACCGTGATTACCATAGTGACTCTTGGCATTACCGGCATCTTCTTTATGGTGGTAGCGACCGTGCTAAGCTGCATGACTCCAGAATCCATGACCACCCAGGACATCCGTGGAGACGTGTCCATTTCCATAGATTTCGAGAGCGGAAACCAGATGCATCCGGAAAGAGAATTGTATAAGATACAGCAGAATAATCCGCTGTCGGAAGAGTTAAAAGAACAGATACTGGCAATTGATGGAGTAAAAGAGATCGAAGTGCAGACAACGGCTCAGGCAGCAATCCAGGAAGTGCTGGAAGAAGGAAAGCCAATGGAGACTTTTCCGACAGGCATCGAGGATGGCGCGCTTGAGGAATTGAAGAAGTATGTGGTAGAGGGAAGCCTTGACGATGCGAAATTAAAGGATGGAAAAGGAATTATCCTTAATTCGAATGGCTTTCTACTATCCCAAAGTGGAAAAGGATTCAATATCGGAGACAAGGTGCATCTGGATATCAAGGATGGAGAAGACTCTGTCAGCAGGGAATTCGAGATTGTCGCGATTACTAAGCACGCGCCATATTCGCTGGCGGGCTACGATATTTCTCTGCCAAGTTCGGCGCTTCAGGAACTTTGTAAAAACAATCTGACAGACAGATATAACATTATGGCAGAAAAAGGAAAAGCAGCCAGTGTTACCAAAGCGGTAGAGGCGCTGGTAGAAAATCAGGAATTTCTGGATATTGATACTTATCAGGAATTATATAAGCAGGCGGAGACGCAGATTGGCTTCATGATGTATGGATGCTACGGACTGCTGTTCGTATTCGGGCTGATCGGCATCCTGAACCTTGTAAATACCATGATCAACAGCGTCTATGTCAGGCGGAGAGAACTTGGCATGCTGCAGGCCATCGGCCTGTCAGGGAAACAGACTGTGAACATGCTGCAGCTGGAGGGCCTGTTCTATACGGCGGGCACGCTGGTACTGTCCCTTGGCCTGGGCAGCCTTCTGGGATATCTGGCCTTCCTTTGGGCAAGGGAAGAAGGGATAATGTCCATCCGGACCTATCACTATCCGGCAGGGCCGGCAATTATACTGGTAGTGGTGGTACTGCTTGTGCAGCTGCTGATTACCTATTTGGTAAATCTGAACTTTAAGAAATCAAGCTTGATTGAGAGAATCAGGTTTGCAGAATAAAGGATAGGAAGGAAAGGGATGAATCCTTTTGGAGGGCTTCATCCCTTTCTTTATTTACAATTTTGGATAATCGTAAAAGATTAAGAATGGTATCACGTACCTGTCGCGCCTGAGGGGAGAGGCTATAATCTTTTGCGGATATAAGAGCTAGTTCCCAGTGCGCCTCTTCTGACGGAAGCGGGACTACTTCCTGATCCGGACAGACTTGCATCATATTTTCTACCATAACTGCCGTATCATAGATCATCGGTTCAAAGCCGTGGAGGCGGCAATTTCTTTGCGGTATCTTTGGAATCGTCCTTACTCTGGCAGGCCGCCAAAGATAGCGTCAGTACCGCAATCATCAGCACGGCGATCAGTTTCTTTTTCATAGATATTTTTCCTTTCTTTCCTTAAGGTGGGGCTTGCTAAGACCATGATAATTATATATGGAAAAATGATGAAAGTATATGGGGGCCTTTGTAATGACATATTATTCCATAATATTACAGTTTAGAATTCGGCATTCCGAATTCCTGAGTTGACGCAATACATTATAAAGAATGTAATTGCAATATGAAGTTCGAACTTCAGAATTAATGGAGGCACCTTGAAAATAGAATAATAAGACTGGACGAAGCGTCTTTCAGTACATAAAAAGCATCTATTCTGGCATACTAATTCCGGGGTGATAGTATGGATAAAAAGCAGCAGGAGAAACAGAACCGGCAGAAGAATTTGGATCAATACAACAGTGTGACCGAGAAGGTAAAGCCGGAGAATCAAAACCAGGAGCATAACGCAAGAAAAGAAGCAGTAGATGTGAAAATGAGACAGGTATAAGACTGGAACAAAGCAAAGAAAGGCATCCGCAATGGGTGCCTTTCTTTGCTTTTGATATCCAAAAATAGTAGTATGTGTTGTTCTTAACGTACAAGTCTATCATAAGCCATTTTTTGTCCATTTCCTTGTACTTTTCTGCCATAAATGGCTTTGTAACCAATTTGTGATTTGGAAGCCAAGTTTCAAACAGATATTTATTTGCTTGATTTAAAGCAGTAGAGACAAGGTACATCGATTCCCGTACTTTCTCCAACAGGAATTTGTTCAGCAACATTTACTGGTTTTTCAAAACCAAAATATGTTTCAGTTGTCCTTAATGTTTTTCTTTGAATTTCTAAAACAATATCGCCTACAATCAATGGGACATTTTCATCAATCATGACATAACGTGAAGAAAGTTTCGGCTTATCAAATGTATTTAACATTGGAATACTCTTTCTATATTCATCAGGTGATGATTTCTTGACTAATCTTTTAAACAAGTGTTGATAATAGAATGTAGAGAGACAAGCGATTTTCGCCAATTTCTCTGTTTCAATTTTCTCATTCAAATGCTGTTCAATATAATTTAATGACATCTCAATAGTTTCATATGCGTACATATCTGTACCTCCTAATATAATTCATAGTTAAAGTATATATAAAAAATTTTTATTCGGCTTGTCGCACAATGCTAATTTATTCAGTAATTAAGAAAAACACTTGGATAATACGTTTTATATTTTCCCTTGCAAATCCACCTACTGTTTAATATTATCCTATAATCTTCCGGTTACTATCTTTATGTCGTAGAAATAATAAAGAAAAGGATTTTTTAATGCAACTCTTTACTTTTGGCTGGTAAGTGTTATACTAATTTCATGGGGTATTAGCGCAGTTGGGAGCGCGCAACATTCGCATTGTTGAGGTCACGGGTTCGAATCCCGTATACTCCATTTTTTATTTTCTTTCATAAATCCGCAAATCCCGTATTTTCAAGGGACTGCGGATTTTAAAGTTATAGGGTATATTTCTTTTTAACTAAGAAAACATACCCACGTGCAACACGAAATAGTATAGAGACTTTGCCGAAACTTCCTAAGGGCATGAAGCCGCGGCATGTCCATGTAATGGATGTAATCGGAGAAATGGAGGAGCGAGGGCGGCTATGGCAGAGGAGAATAAAAAGGAAGCATCATTTACACAAGGTCCTATCTTTGGCTTAATTGTAAGATTTGCCCTGCCAGTGCTGGTGGTCCTTGTGCTGCAGGCAGCCTACGGCGCCGTAGACTTACTGGTAGTCGGGCAATTTGGGGATGTTGCCAGCATATCGGGGAGAAGAGACCTAAGGCTGCCGGAGACGCGGTAGGGACGACAATCGTACTGTTTTTCATCATTGGCATTACGCTTACCGTGATTTTAGAAATCTTTGCGGGAAATATCGCCGAGATCATGAGAAGAAGAAAACAGAAGAAAACAGCCTGAAAAGATGTATTGACATGAGGTGTTCCATAGTTTATAATTGAGACAAATTTTTAGACAGAGGTAGTTTATGTTAATTGTAGGGAGAGTCTTATAGACAACGAATTGAAGAGTTGAGAAGAGGTAACTATAGGTTAGAGGTATAGTTATGTTCTTTTTGTCTGCCTTACAAGATGCTAACATACACTTCTGACAGAGAACGGTAAATGGAATGATAAAGCATGGCTGTATGGTCATGCTTTTTTTATCCTATTTTGTAGAATTCTATTTAAGATAACTCTGTCCGATAACGCCACAGAAGCGGTATGCCCATACAAAGGCAGAAGTTTTTGTGGCGTTTATAAATATATGATTCGAATGGAGAGATTGAAATGACAGATACGGAAAAGATATTAGAATTTGACCGGATAAAGGAAAAACTGGCAGAATTGGCATGCACAGAAAAAGCCAGACTGCAGATACAGGAGCTGAAGCCCAGCTTAAGCGAGTTGGAGGTAAAGGCCTTTCAGAGGGAGACTACGGAAGCCAGAAAAATGATAGAAATCTGCGGAAATCCGCCGGTCACGGCACTACAGGGAGTTGACGGATGGATAGAATTTGCGTCCAAAGGCGGCTGTCTGACTCCCCGGCAGCTGGAACAGATATCCATGGTACTGGCTGCGGTAAGGCGGCTGAAGGACTATTTGCGCAGGGGAAAGGAGCATGAGATAGGCCTGGCTTATTATGAGGAGAATCTGGACGGACTCGATGACATTCGAGAGGAATTGGGCAGCAAGATCAGGAACGAAAGGGTGGACGATTATGCGTCCAAAACGCTTAAGTCGCTGCGGGAAGCGATCGATCGGGCGGAAACAAAGATGCATGAAAAGGCAGACGCTATCCTGAAGGCAAATAAGCAGTATATGGCAGATAATTTCAGCACGTTAAGAAATGGGCGCATCTGCGTACCAGTGAAAAAGGAATACAAATTCAAGATCCAAGGCTCCGTCATAGATAAATCGTCCACAGGGAGCACGCTGTTTATGGAGCCTTTGCAGGTTGCCAGACTTTACGATGAAGTGCAGGAATTGAAGATTGACGAAGAAAATGAGGAAATCCGCATTCTGTACACGCTGTCTTCCATCCTGTCGGATAAGGAAGAGATAATCCGGTCAAACAGCCGAACCGTAGAAAAACTGGACTTTATCTTTGCAAAGGGTAAGCTAAGTCTGGAACAGGAGGGGATTCAGCCGGAGATAAATACGGACAGACATATCCGGATCAAGAATGGAAGACATCCTCTGATGGATAAGGCAGTGAACATACCATTGAACTTTGAGATCGGAAATGGGATCAATGGGGTGATCATTACCGGTCCTAACACAGGGGGCAAGACGGTGGCGATTAAGACCGTGGCCCTCAATTGCATGATGGCCCAGTGCGGCCTTCACGTACCCTGCGAGGAGGCGGAGATCTGCATGAATAATGCGATTCTGTGCGACATAGGGGATGGGCAGAACCTCTCTGAAAATCTGTCCACATTCTCGGCTCACATCACGAATGTCCTGGACATTCTCAAAAAGGCAGGAAGAGATAGCCTGGTTGTTATGGACGAACTGGGATCAGGGACGGATCCGGCAGAAGGCATGGGGATTGCCATAGCCATCTTGGAAGAATTGAAGAAGAGCAAAGCATTATTTCTGGCTACCACGCATTATCCGGAGGTAAAAGAGTATGCCCGCAGAACAGAAGGGATCATCAATGCCAGAATGACCTTTGATAAGGAAAGCCTGAGGCCTCTTTATCAACTGGTTATCGGAGAGGCTGGGGAGAGTTGCGCCTTTTATATCGCCGGGAAACTGGGAATGCCGGGATACATGCTGAGCAGGGCGGCAAAGGCGGCCTATGGCAGCGAGGGAGAAACTAAAATAGAAGGAATGGCAGGAAATGAAGGATTGAAGAAATCTTCCCATCCGAAGATACAGAAAATAAAGAAGGCCGTCACGCAGAAGGAGGCTAAGAAGTACCGGATCGGCGATAGCGTGATGGTATATCCGGAGAAGAAGATTGGGATCATATGCAGGATGGCGGATGAAAAAGGGATGCTTCAGGTACAGATGAAAAAGGAAAAGAGGTGGGTCAGCCATAAGCGGATAAAGCTGCATGTGGCGGCGGAACAGCTTTATCCGGAAGACTATGATTTTTCTATTATATTTGACAGCGTCGAAAAACGGAAGGCGCAGCATGACATGAAGCGCAAATACGTGGACGCCGAATTGACATATGAAGAATAAAGTAGATCTGCTGCCTTGGAGGCCTAGAAGAAGGGATATTGGATGACAAAGTCAGTGAAGGACCGTATGGCTGGATAATCCAACAGTTCCTTAAGCGTGACGTAGTAAATGGTACGAAGGAGTACATTTTCCAAAGGAACAATCCTGCAGTCCTCCGTTTTCAGAGCCTGCGCGATAGAGTTTGAGGCAAATCCTATAGCCAGGTTCTGGCTGGCCAGCTGCATGACGATATCAGACTGGCTTGTCTCGCAAAGTATGCGGGGCGCAATATAATGCTGATCGAAGACCTGCTCCAGTTCCTTGCGAAATGCAGACTCTTTTGCAGGCATAATGATATTTTCCGACTGCAAATCCTGCATGGAAATAAATGGCCGGGCAGATAGAGGATTCTGCCGGGAAACAATGGCCACATAACGGTCATCCATAATCCGGTGGGAAAATAAATCTTCCTTATGCTGGAGCGCAGCCTCGGAACTGATTACAAACGCCGCGTTGATAGAGCGGGAATCCAGCATCTGCAGCAGCGTATTGCTGCCGTCTACGGTCAGCGAATAGGAGATGCCAGGATAAATGCGGTGATAATCCGTAAGTATATGAGAAAGATTCAGATAGCTGGCTACCCATAAAAGCCCTATGCGGAGCGTTCCATTCTGAAGCTGGCTGTGCTTCTGCATCAGGTCCGATAATTGATCGACTTCATTTACGATACGCCGGGCAGACTTTAGAAACTGCTCTCCGGCATCCGTCAGGGTGACGGATTTGGGGTGGCGCACGAACAGGGCAATGCCAAGTTCTTTCTCCAGATTGATGATCTGCTGGGACAGAGATGGCTGCGCGAGGAATAATTTCTTCGCGGCGGCAGAAAAACTTTTATTTTCAGCAACTGCAAGGACGTAGCGTAATTGGTGGATTTGCATAATAAATCTCCCCTCATGAAAGTGAATGGCGTGCAGGATTGGGCATTCCTACGAAAATTGAAATACCTATAGGATTAAACTATCGACTATATAATATATGAATATTTTACAAATAGCAAGCGGACAGATATGATAAACCTATCAAAAATAAAAGACTTGAAGGATGAGAGGAGAAGAAAGAACATGGGAAAAAGAGATACAAAAGCAAATGTATTCTTAATACTGGCTCTTGCAGTTATCATAGGGTCAAGGCTGATGCCGGGAATAGGAGGATTGTCGGCGGATGCGATGGCAGTGCTGGGAGTATTCTTCGGATCATTGATTATGTGGATCGGGATATCCATTGACTGGCCAAGCATGATCACGCTGCTGGCGCTTGGAATCATACCTGTATTTGGATTTTCCGGCACCTTTGCCGGAGCCTTTGGCAATACGACGGTGGCGTTCTTGATATTCACGTTCATGCTGGTATATCCGTTGTCAAAGACAAATTTTGTAAGAAGATGTACGATATCATTTATTACGAATAAAATTGCGCGCAAGGGTCCGTGGTATTTTATCTGCTTCTTGTTAGCGGCAGTGACATTTATGGGATTATTCATTTCCCCTTCCGTGCTGTTTGTAGCGTTCATGCCATTCCTGGAAGACATTTTCCAGGTTTTGGAGTTAAAGAAAGGCGGAAAGGCAGCCAATGTAATCATGATGGGAACGGCATTCTGCATAAGCCTGTCCTCAGGCATGACTGCCATCGGGCACGTATGGCCGACTATGGCCATTGGCTACTATACGGCAGCGACAGGAAATGACGTGAACCAGTTCCAGTATATGGCAATGGGGATTCCTACGGGAATCATTCTGATCATACTTCTGATTCTGGTATTTAAGTTTCTCTATCGCCCGGATGATGTAGGGGAGATACGGCCGGAAAAGGCAATGAATCTTCGGGGGACTGTGCCTGCGGCTGACCGGAAGGAAAAGATTATTCTGGGAGTCATGTTTCTGACCGTCTTGCTTTGGGTTGCGCCAAGCCTGATCAAGGGAATTCTGCCGGAAGTATATACGATGGTAAACAGCTGGTCAACGGCAATGCCTCCGCTATTGGGCTGCGTACTGCTCTTTATCTTCCAGGTTGACGGGGAACGGATTATGAACTTCCGGGAAGTTGCCAGCAAAGGCGTATTATGGGGCAGCGTACTGATGACCGCGGCAGCCACCCAGTTAGGCGCGTGCCTGACCAATGAGAACATTGGCATCAGTACATGGCTGACTGGTACGCTTGAGCCGCTGACCAAAAGCCTGCCCGTGATCGGACTGATCCTATTCTTCATGACATGGGCGGTTGTAGAAACGAATTTTTCATCCAATATTGTTACGACGACGGTTGTCAGCGCGGTCGCGTTATCGGTACTGACCGCGTTGCCAGAAGGCTCTGTCAATGTTGGGGCGGTAGTGTGCATGGTAGGATTTGCGGCAGGAATCTGCAATATGACTCCGGCAGGGCAGAGCACAGTCAATACGGTTGCCATTGGCTCAGGATGGACGGATACGAAATCCATGTTTGTCTGGGGCGGCGTATTTGCGGTAATGGCGATTCTGGTGCTGAGTTTTATCGCATATCCGTTGGGAACGCTCGTAATCTAGGAAACGCAAAATAGCAGGGAGGAACAGTAGCGTGAGAGAATATCAGTATGATGTTGTGGTGGCAGGCGGCGGCGCAGCCGGAGTGGCGGCTGCAGTAGGCGCCAGAAAGGCAGGAGCCAGAACTCTTTTGGTGGAAAGGAATCCCTATCTCGGAGGCGAGGCTACCCATTCCGGGGTAGCGGCCTTTTGCGGATTCTATACATGCGGCGGCAACCCTGTGAAGGTGGTGGACGGAGTTGGCGGGCTGGTTTTAAAGGAGATGGAGCGTCTGGGGCCAACCCTGGATTATATCGTATCTCCGACCGGCAACAAGAATATTAATTTCCAGCCGGAATATCTGAAATGCGCGCTGGATAATCTGGTGAAGAAAGAAGAAGTGTCCTGCTTCTTACATACAAGAATCATCGCGGCCAAGGCGGAAGACGGACGGATATGCGCAATCATCTGTTCCGACGATGAAGGCGTATTTTCCGTGGAGGCCTCCTGCTTTGTAGATGCGACAGGGGACGCGAACCTGGCCCATCTGTGCGGTGCAAAAACCGTGTGGGGGGATGCGCAAGGCCATGTCCAGGCCGCAACCCTTCCGTTTCGCCTCAGCGGCGTTGACACGTCCTGCGATATGTCTCCTGCCGCAGTAGAAAAGGCTATTGTGAAGGCCAAGCAGGAAGGGATTCCGTATTTGACCAAAGAAAAAGGGTTTATTCTAAAAAAAGAGAATTCCGATACGGTAGTGGTACTTCTCCCCAGCGTTATCCCAGAAGGCTTAGACGCTGAAAAACTGACTGCCATAGAGCAGGATGCCAGAAGACAGGTCCTCTATTATGTACAGGCTTTACGAAAGTATATGCCTGGAATGGAGAATTGCGAGTTAGCGGTAATAGGGCCGGCGGTAGGCTATCGGGAGACCAGAAGAATGGCCGGAAAGGATCAGATAGCCACGGAAGACGTCCTAAGAAGGCGTAAGCGCGAGGACGGCGTGGCAAGAGGAGGCTGGAAGCCGGAGATCCACAAGGATGTCAACAAGATGGCAGATTATATAGAAGTAAAAGAAGGAAGTTACTTTGACATCCCGATCGGCGCGCTTCAATCAGTAAATATTGAAAATCTGTATGGAGCCGGAAGAATCGTATCATCACAGGAAGAAGCGTTTGCGGCAGTGCGCGTTATGGGCACCTGCTTTGCCACCGGACATGCGGCTGGCGTTGGAGCGGCAGTACAGGCCGGGACTGGGCAGGCAGATATCGAAGAGATACGCAGGGAACTAATGGAACAGAATGCATTGATATAGACAGATGGATTAGGGAGGGAACAGTATGACGTTAGACGAGATCCGTGTACGGATAGATGCAATAGACACGCAGATGAAGCCATTATTTGTAAATCGTATGGAATGCGCGGCACAGGTGGCGGCAGCAAAGGCGAAGACGGGAGGAGACGTATTCGTATTAGAACGCGAACTGGCCATTATCGAAAAACGCGCATCTGATATTGACGCTGATATCTACGATGAATATGTAGCATTTCTTAGACACATGATGAGCGTAAGCAGAAGATATCAATATGGGATTCTTACGGATATGCAGGAGAGAGTCCTTAAGGACGCGCTTGAAGAGTCCGGGTTTGACGGGGGCAAGCCTCATGATCAGGTAGAGATTTCATTTACCTGTAAAAAAGAAGCAAGCGATCTTAACCTGTTTATGAATATGATCAGACTGAATAAGGTAGAGATAGACGGTATGAATCTTACGTCAAAAGACGCCGTTCAGACGATTGATATGACACTTGACGGCAATATTCATGACGGCAATATGAAACGCCTGCTCTGCCAGATTGGAAAAGAGGCAGATGGATTCAAAATCCGGGATTTAAAGTAGTATCCTGCCGTATCTACGCAGCGTAGGTTGTAAGTAAAAAACTCCTGAATTAAGATAAAGACAGCGAAAGAAAGGAGCAAATATATGAACTACGTTGTTAGAGTACGCTTGAAATAGCCAGCCTAAGACCAACAGAAACAGCTAATCTCAGTCCATTAGAAAAAGCCATTACCGTATGGTTTCATACTCTATAATGGTGTTAGCCAATGCACCATGAAAGGAGAAACATGAACGAAATCAACAACAGTAATGACTTGCAATCTATCATAACACAAGCCTTTGAAGAAATGAAGTCAGAACAGGCAGACAGGTTCGACATCAATAAAATCAATCTTGCTGAACTTGAACGTCGCACTGGTCTGACAAGAGCCCAATTACGGCGGTTAAAAAAGAATAATTTTCAGGTAATACCGCATGCACTTACCGGAAGAAAGGCTGATACTACAATCATTTCAGGTTATTCCGGTGTGATCGATGACCTTCTGAAAAAAGGAGTATCTAATTCAGAAGTTATTCTTGAAAGGATCCAGGAACAGGTGTTTATTGTAAAATAGAATTACCGAAAGTTGCAAACGGGAATTGGAGAATGTTACATCTCCAAATTGGAGAAAGTTGCAAGGCATTCGCTAGAAGCTCTCAGGAACGGTGTAGCGCTTGAGTGGCAGCCACCAATTATTCCGCCGATGCGGATTATGACTGTGTTGAGGCCTGGAGTATTTGGATTCGAAAAACTATGACGGTTTGATCCTTGATATTATGATGCCAAAGCTGGATGGCATCTCCGTACTGAAAAAAATAAGATCCGAAGGAAATTCGATTCCGGTGCTGATGCTTACCGCCAAATCCGAGATAGATGATAAGGTGCTGGGATTGGACTGCGGTGCGAATGATTACTTAACGAAACCTTTTAATACAAAAGAGCTATTGGCACGGATTCGGGCGATGACGCGCAGAAAATCTGAGCAGATGGATTCGAAGGTGAAATTCGGCAATGTTGTGTTAGACCGGTCCACTTTTGAACTTTCCTCACTCTACGGAAATTTCCGGTTGGCAAATAAAGAATTTCAAATGATGGAAATGATGATGATGAATCCGCACAACGTCATTTCAGCAGACCATTTTCTGGGAAAGGTTTGGGGATATGACAGTGATGTGGAAATTAATGTGGTGTGGGTGTATATTTCTTATTTGAGGAAAAAGTTGACGGCGCTTCATGCAGATATACAAATAAAAGTACAGCGAAATGCCGGCTATTCATTGGAGGAGATGTAATGCTGCAGAAACTTAGAATTAAGTTTGTCGCATTAGCGATGTGCGTACTGTTTATTGTACTTGCAATCATTATCGGCACAGTAAACCTGCTGAATTACCGGCACATAGTGACTTCTTCGGACAGCACTTTAGAAATCCTGATGGAAAATGACGGCAAATTTCCCGATGCATTTGGTATGAGAGGCAAGCCTTTTCGCAGGATGGAATCCGCTGAAATTCCATTTGAAACCCGTTTTTTTACAATCCGGCTGGATAAAGGAGAAAATGTTCTATATGTGGATACGATGAAAATTGCCGCTATTACAGAAGACGATGTGGTCAGTTATGCGAAACAGGCTCTCAATTCAAAAAAGGACAGGGGATTTATCGGCGATTATCGATATGCGGTACAGGAAAAACCAACAGAATATTTAATTGTGTTTCTGGACTGCGGCAGGCTGTTAAATGCAGTAAAATCCTTTTTGATGATCAGCGCAGGAATCTCGCTTGCGGGATACGGTATTGTTTTCGTTTTCCTCTATATCTTTTCAGATCGAATTGTAAAGCCGATTGCTGACGGTTATGAAAAACAAAAGCAATTTATCACCAATGTCGGACACGACCTTAAGACGCCGCTTACAATCATAGATGCGGATACAGATATTCCGGAAATGGATTATGGTGAAAATGAATGGTGTCAGGATATAAAAA
This sequence comes from [Clostridium] scindens ATCC 35704, assembly GCF_004295125.1. Taxonomy (NCBI): domain Bacteria; kingdom Bacillati; phylum Bacillota; class Clostridia; order Lachnospirales; family Lachnospiraceae; genus Lachnoclostridium; species [Clostridium] scindens. The sequence continues at coordinate 1,584,877 of NZ_CP036170.1, forward strand.
AACAGACGAAAAGGCTTACCGGACTGATACAGGAACTGATATTCCTCTCGCGCATGGAAGAAAAAGGGAATCAGTTCCAAATGATTGATTTTCCGATATCCGATATCGTAAGCGAAACAGCACAGTCTTTTGAATCTCGTGCGCTTACGCTGGAAAAGAATCTTGTTATACAAGTAGAACCCTTTCTGTCCTATTGTGGTGACGAAAAGTCTGTTCGGCAGCTGGTAACGATTCTATTGGACAATGCGTTGAAATATTCTGATGATAGGGGAAGTATTGTGCTTTCTCTTACGAAAACAGAACGCATTCTTCGATTGACGGTGGAAAATACTTGTCCGCCGATTGCGGCAGAAGATATGAAATACCTTTTTGACCGGTTTTATCGTACGGATAAGTCAAGAAATTCTCAGACCGGCGGATATGGAATAGGATTATCTGTTGCAAAGGCCATTGTGGAAGCGCACAAAGGCACAGTGAAAGCTATAATGGGCTCATAAATTAAGACACTTTTTGCCGGATCTTAACCGCATATATGATAAAATGAAAACAATCTCAAGGAGACGCATCATGAGAAAAAATTTGATCCGCAATATAGGAATTTCAGTAGGAATATTTACACTTGCTATTGCAGGAAGCAGGATTCTGCAGATACTTGATGTACAGAAATACAGTACAACGGTTTTCATTTTTGCAGTCTTTCTGATTTCTCTTTGTACAGACGGCTATGTGTACGGCGTGCTTTCCGCATTTGCCGGAATGCTGATGGTTAATTACGCTTTTACATATCCGCTTCTCCAGTGGGATTTCATTGCTACAGAGAATGTGATTTCAGCGTTTATTATGATCATCATTGCTATACTTACCGGAACGTTGACCACTAAGCTTAAGGCTCATGAAGCAATAAAAGCGGAGAGCGAACGAGAGCGTATGAGAGCGAATCTGCTGCGTGCCATTTCCCATGATCTTCGCACACCGCTTACGACGATCTACGGCGCAAGTTCTGCCTTGCGCGAGAAGGGGGACAGCCTTTCAAAGGAACAGCAGGATACGATTCTTAAGAGTATACAGGAAGATTCCAAGTGGCTGATCAAGATGGTGGAGAATCTTCTTTCCATTACAAGAATCGGCGACGGGCGGATTAAGATCATTAAGACGCCGGTAGTTCTCGATGAACTGATCGACTCGGTCATGACAAAATTTAAGGCAGGATATCCTGACCGGGATGTTCAGGTTCATGTGCCGGATGAGATTATTATTATTCCGATGGATGCGATTTTGATCGAGCAGGTGCTTGGAAATATATTAGAAAATGCGGTTATACATGCAAAGGGAATGACCAGACTGTCTTTGAACGTATTTTCATTAGGTAATAAAGCGATATTTGAAATAGAAGATGACGGCTGCGGTATTAAAAAAGAGCGGCTGAATCATATATTCAAAGGAGATTATGAAGTGTTGGAAAGCAGTTCCGACAGCCGCAAGAAGAATGCGGGAATAGGATTGTCAGTCTGTGCAACGATTGTCAAGGCGCACGGCGGAGAGATCAGCGCGGAAAATAAAAAGAGCGGTGGTGCGGTATTCCGTTTTGAACTCGAGAAGGAGGAAATGACTGATGAAGAATAACAAATACAAGATTCTCCTTGTGGAAGATGACGGTAATATCAGAACCGTAATTGCCGCACTTCTGGAAACTTCGGATTATCAGGTGATACAGGCAGAGACAGGAGCGATGGCAGAAACTTTGTTTTCCTCTTATCAGCCGGATCTCATCATACTGGATCTGGGACTTCCGGATATGGATGGAATGGAATTTATTTCTTTTGTAAGAAAAGAATCACTGACACCGGTTATTGTCCTTTCGGCAAGAACGAATGATGATGATAAAGTGCGGGCGCTGGATGAAGGAGCCAACGATTATGTGACAAAGCCTTTCAGTTCGGCAGAACTTCTTGCACGTGTCCGTACAACGCTTAGAAACTACAGACACAGTTCTATAGAAGGAAAATTTCCGGGAGGAAAATTCAAACTTCGTAAGATGGAGATAGATTATGATGCGAGACAGATATTTGTCTGTGGAGAAGAAATAAAATTGTCGCAGACGGAATATAATATCGTGGCATTACTATCTGAACACTGTGGAAAAATGATGACGTACTCATCTATCATAAAGGCAGTGTGGGGCTATTCGAATGAAGGCAGTACGAAGAAACTGCAGGTGAATATGGCAAATATACGAAGGAAGTTTGGTGTGAAGCCGGGTGAGAGCTGGTACATTACCAATGAACTGGGTGTCGGCTACCGTATGAGCTGATAACAAAGGATAATAACAACAAAAGTTGTTGTTATAGATAATGCGATAGGAGGGAAATTATATGGTAGAAACAATTCAAACAGTTGTACAGACGATCAATGCTTATCTCTCAGACTATATTCTTGTATTCTTGCTGATCGCAGTAGGTCTTTGGTACACAATCAAAACGGGGTTCGTGCAGGTACGTTATCTTGGAGCGGGTTTAAAGAAAATCTTCGGAGAACTTTCTTTCAAGGGTGGAGATCACGGCGGCGGAATGAGTTCATTCCAGGCAGTAGCAACAGCTATCGCGGCACAGGTAGGTACAGGCAATATCGTGGGTTCTGCAGGAGCTATCTTAACAGGTGGTCCCGGGGCAATCTTCTGGATGTGGGTTATCGCGTTCTTCGGTATGGCAACAATCTATGCAGAAGCAACATTAGCTCAGAAAACACGTGTAGTTGACAAAGACGGCAACATTCAGGGTGGTCCTGTTTACTACATAACAACAGCATTTAAGGGTGGCTTAGGAAAATTTCTTGCAGGATTCTTTGCAATTGCAATTATCCTTGCACTTGGTTTCTTCGGATGTATGGTACAGTCTAACTCTATCGGGTCTACGATCAGCACAGCGTTTGGAGCTCCGTCATGGATCGTTGGAGCTGTATTAGTCATCATCTGTGCATTTATTTTCATAGGCGGTGTATCCCGCCTGGCATCTGTTACGGAGAAACTTGTTCCGATTATGGCGCTCATATTCTTACTTGGCGGACTTGGAGTCCTTGTTGTGCGTATCGCTTACATTCCGGAAACATTCGGTTTGATTTTCAGATATGCATTCCAGCCACAGGCAATCATCGGTGGTGGATTTGGTGCGGCCATTAAGATCGCTGTCAGCCAGGGCGCAAAACGTGGTCTTTTCTCGAACGAAGCAGGTATGGGTTCTACACCACACGCACACGCGCTTGCTCAGGTTAAGAATCCTCATGAACAGGGTATAGTTGCCATGGCGAGCGTATTTATTGATACGTTTATCGTATTAACATTAAATGCATTAGTAATTATCTCAACATTATATGCAGGAAATGGTCCTTTGGCAAACGGATACACGGGAGACGTAGTAAATACACTGAACAATACAAACCTTGCGCAGACAGCATTTGGTTCTGTATTTGGCGAGAGTATGGGCAACATGTTCGTAGCAGTATGCTTATTCTTCTTTGCATTCTCTACGATCCTTGGATGGAATCTTTTCGCAAAAGTGAACGTAATTTACCTGTTTGGCAGGAAAGCACAGATTCCGTTTATGCTGATTGCATTAGTATTTATTTTCCTCGGAACAATCGCATCAAACTCTTTAGTTTGGGATCTTTCCGATATGTTCAATCAGCTGATGGTTATCCCGAATGCCCTGGCATTATTTGCTCTGACAGGCGTAGTAGTCAGCAGCTACAAAAAGGATACAGGAAGAAAATAGTGAATAAATAAGCCAATTTCCGCAGGCGGGCAAGGATGTCCAAAAAAATCCTTTGCCCGCCTGTTTTTTTGTGTCACAGTAAAAATAAACCCCCTGCTATGCAGGGGGAGGGCAGATCTTTAGATATAAGTATGAACTCCTGTGCTAGAATAAAAGTGGGTCTGCAAAACCACAAATAAAACAGCACAGGAGGTCCTAAGAATGGACGTAAATAGTTTAGCTCATACAAAATGGGAATGCAAGTATCATATCGTTTTTGCACCAAAATATCGCCGTCAGGTAATCTACAAAGACATAAAGGCAGATAAGAATTCAGAAAACATTTGAAATCTTTTTTTATAAGATTTAACCATATACACCCCTGTCTATATTTTAACATAAAGAAAGGAACCTGTGGTCAGATTCCTTTTCGTTTTCCTTAAGTTTATGATGTTGGGCTAAGCCGGTGTTCTTGACTGTCTTGCCCGGTAATAAATTGGAGATGGAAAAAGCATTGCACAAATACAAAAAAGACGAAAAATGTTAAAAAGTTAACATAAAATCGTTCGTGTAACTATGTGCAGTAATTTAATGGATTGCTATAGTAATCGAGCCGCCCATTACTGGACGGCTCCTTTTATGCCCGGAAGCGGTAACCCACGCCACGTATCGTTTCAATATAGCGTGGTGCTTCCGGCTTATCTTCTATTTTCTTTCTCAGGTTCTTAACCAATCCATAGACACGGTTATTCACTTCTGCTTCCACATCCTCATAAATATGCTGATAAATCTGTTCTTTCGTAAATACCCGATTGGGAGATGAGGCAAGATAAAGAAGCAGGTCATATTCATATTTGGTAAGCTCCACAACCACATCTGCTCTTGTAACTCTCCGCTGAAGCTGGTCTACTTCCAGACCTCGGAATATCAACTTTTCAGAGTGTGTAATCTTCATAAACTCTATCGTACTTTCGCAGGCTAGAACTGATTTTATCTTATTCAGAATTTTCTCCTCGGAATCAGAAACTGTAAGAATCATTACTTTCCCACCTTATCACCTACTTTTCAAACATATCACGTCTATCACTTTTCTTTTAAGTATTGTCATAGTTAGGAGCAGCAGCAGATAAAAAGCTTTTTATTTTTTATTATTTCCGCTGATATCTCCTAAATAATACGAAAGTATAAATCCAAACACTCCAAATAAGCTTGCTTCGAACAGACTATTAGGATTATCTATAACACAACTGCTATTTAATATACTGGGGATAATTGACAAAAATAGCCCGAAAATCACGGAATAGGTTATGGTATAAAAACGATTAATTAAAAAACTCATAATTGTTGATATTATAAATGCACCAATCACAAGACCAATCCCTGCCGGAATTAAAATCTGCATATTAAAATCAGCAATTGAACTTACATATAATTCATATAAACCGAGTGCTGACAATATGACGGCACTATCTACCCCCGGTATAATTGATGAACCAGCGACTGCCACGCCTAAAAAAATTGATTGAAATAAATTAGGATCAGTCACAACCGAAAATAAGTTTTTATTAAACGAAAACAAGAAAAATCCCAAAATCAAAGCAACAGCAACCATAACATAGTTTCTTTTTTCAAATCCATTTTTTCTTACTGATTTGTAAAAAAGCGGAACCGTTCCAATTACTAATCCAAAAAATAAATATCTTGTTTGAAATTCATAATGTTCTAATAAAAAATCTACAACTTTACTAAAAACAAGTACACCACATCCAAATCCAAGAACAAGCGGCATAAGAAACATACTATTTCCTTTAAAATCTTTAAATAGAGTGCTTATGGCTTTAAGAGCTTTTTCATATAATCCAAGAATCAAAAGCATGACACTACCACTTAAGCCTGGAGCTATACCTCCTATTCCCACAACCATTCCTTTAAAAAAATCAACTAAAAATCTCATATAAAACGATTACTCCTCCATTCTATCTTCTTTGTTATGGTCTTCTTTATCTTTGCTTTTACCATTTTCTAACCTATATCCCCATATTGTTGCTTTATCTATTACAAGAATCTCTGCCCCTGCTTCTGCAAGATTCATTGCAAGAGCCTTACCAAATCGTCCGAGACCTATAATCCCATACGTTGTTATTTTATTATTCTTAAACATATTTTCACCTATTACCCAATCATTATATTTCCTTCTGGATATTTGATTCTTTCGCCTTTCCCAAAATGCCATACAGTTGCCACCGTCAGCAGTCCAAGTCTGCCAATCAGCATGATTAAAATCGATAACAGCTTACTGTCCACTCCTAATGTTCTTGTAATTCCGGTAGAAAGTCCTACTGTTCCAAAGGCACTTGTTATCTCAAATAAAATATCCATCAGTGCCAACTGCGGCTCAAAGAGCACCATTAGATATGTCCCTGTTATCACCACTCCAAGTGCTAATAGAAAGATTACCGATGCCTTTCGGAACGCATCTTTTGGCAGAGCGTATTTAAAAGCCTTTTCTGAACAATTTGTTGATGATGCTTTTATTCCCTGCAATAATACAAAAAATGTACTTGTCTTGATACCACCTCCTGTTGAACCAGGAAATGCACCTATAAACATCAATACAACTAAAGTAAGTAAACCGGCATTTGAAAATGAACCCAAATCATAAGAAGAAAAACCTGCCGTTCTCGCAGACACACTGTGGAAGAATGCACCGAGCCATGTAATATTTTCTGTCATTCTTAAAAACACTGTTCCAACAGCGATAAGCAATATACTTACACTCAGCACAACCTTCGTATGCATGGAAAACTTCTTCCATTTAAATCTGGTCTTACCTATTTCCCAAATAACCAAAAAACCTATACCGCCCCAAAATATAAATCCACTTGTTACAAGGTTCAGTAATACATCACTCTGATACGGAATCATATTCTGATAGTTCCCAAGGATATCAAACCCTGAATTGTTAAATGCAGCTACGGAATGGAAACAACTGATGCCTATCGCTTCAAGTAGCGGATAATCTCTGGAGAATACAAGAAAACTGAGAACAGCTCCTGTTACTTCAAATAATACCGTTACATAATTACTTTTCGAATCAGTATAACTAATCCTTTTCCTGATCCTACATTTAAAGTTTCCCGTATAAGAGTTCTACCCTTCAGGTTGATTTTCTTACCCATTGCAATAATTACGCCTGCTCCGACTGTTGTCACACCAAGACCACCAAATTGGATCAGCATCGCAAGGAAGAATTGTCCGATTGGCGTAAAGGTATCTCCTGCATCTACTGCAATCAATCCGGTTACACACACAGCACTTGTTGATGTATAAAGTGCATCTATGTATTTCAGTTCCACTCCGTCCTGCACACTGATCGGCAGACTTAGAAGTATTGATCCGATCAGAATCAACAATGCAAATCCCAGCGTAATAATCTGTGCCGGTGTTAATCTTTTTATCTGTGCAGTCATTATAGTGATTCCTCCTGTTCACACATTCGGTATCCTACTCCAAGCTCATTTTCTATATAATTATGTTTGCCGGGCTTTGCACCAAACTTCTTCCGTATATTCGCCATGTTTACCTGCAGTTTCTTTTTACTGTTCAGATCATTATATCCCCATATTTCCTTAATAATCGCTGCATATGTCATAACTTTTCCTGCATGTTCGGATAATACGGTAATAATGTTATATTCTATCTGGGTAAGCTTAATTTCTGTATTATCAATAAAAACTCTTCTGGCATCATAATCGATCAGTAATCCTTTAGACCGGAACGTTCCACCCGGAAGCTTTCCATCCTCACTGCTGTGTCTAGTTATTCTAAGTGCTGAACGGACTCTTGCAACTAACTCTGCAGACCTAAATGGCTTTGTTACATAATCATTCGCTCCCATGTCCAGTGCACCAACCTTATCCGATTCATCTGTTCTTGCAGAAAGTACAATTATCGGAGTTAATGAAACTTTACGAACCTCGTTTATAAATGTAGTCCCATCTATATCCGGAAGTCCAAGGTCTAAAATAACCAAATCCGGTCTATGAGACTCATACATCATTTTTCCTGTTGTATAATCACCTGCCACAATCGCTGCATATCCATTCGTCTCTAACAATGCCACTAGCAGATTTCTAATATTTATTTCATCTTCCACAACAAGAATTTTATACTTATTATTCATTGGCTACCTCTTCCATATCTAAAATAAACTTGAATTCACAGCCACCTTCTTTTAAGCTCACTGCCTGAATATCCCCCCATGTGCCTTAATGATGGTTGCACATACAGACAAACCTATCCCGGCATTACTCTTGCTTCCATCCGCCGGAATATTCTCTTTATAAAACTGACTGGTGAAAATATTCTTTAATTTTTCTTTTTCAATACCACAACCATTATCATTTATTTGAAAAATCACTTTATTTCCCTTTACAATTACTCTTAACAACAGTTTTGTCATACCTTACGCATGCTCTACTGCATTTTCCAGCAAATTTATTACGACCTGTTCAATAAGGATTGCATCCATTGGTATCACAATAAAGTCATCCGGTATATCAACTTCCACTGTCTGATCAGGATATCTTTTTGCAAATTTAATTAATATAGAATCAATAAGTTCATCCAAAACCGTTTCTGTCTTTACAATTTTTACTTTCTGACCGTCAATTCTTGTTACGGTCAGAAGATTTTCAACCATTCTACTTAGCCACAGTGAATCCTCTTTGATTCCCTGAATCATCTGCCTGTTTTGTTCCTCGCTAAACTCATCATAATGTTCTAATAGTGCAGAACTGGAACCGAAAATAGTAGTAAGCGGTGTTCTTAAATCATGTGAAATTGCCCGAAGCAGATTTGCCCGCATCTTCTCTTTTTCACTTTCTGCCTTGATCGCTTCCTGACGCTTTATGGTCGTTGTCAATCCACAGGTAATCACTGCAACAACAAGCAAAATAACTCCTGAAATTATGTTTTCCATTACCGTAAAATCAAATGAAAAATACGGAAAAGTAAAAGCAAAATTAACAGCCAAGACACTTACCAGTGCGGATACAACCCCATAGATATACCCTTCTGTAATTACAGATGTCAAAAATGCACCTAATACAAAAATAGTCGGAATCAGGAAATTATCTTCAAATATATTTTGGTTACACAAACATAATAAAAAACTCATCATTAATATCACAATCGTTATCACAATATCTTTTATTACAGAGTGCTCTTTTTTCATATTTCACATCACCTCGATTACATATATTAACAACAAACCGGTAAATTAGTGGTTAAGAAAATATAAAGTTATACTGTTTTATATTCTCTAAAATCAAAAAACAAATACCGGCTCAAAAACAAATTAAAAGAATCTGTTCTTCATCCGGCTTTTTACTTCTGTTAATTCTTTTTAATCAATACTTTCTCTACACGCTTCTCATTTACACTGAGTACGGTAATCTTATATCCCTTATACTCAAATGTATCACCCTTAACTGGTATACGTTCTAATTCCTTCATAACCCAGCCGTTTACTATTACCGGTATTTCTTCATCCTCCGTAATTTCAATATTTAATACTTCAAACAGTTTTTCTACATTAGCACTGCCTAGTGCTATGACTTCATCTTCTGATTTTATCTCAATTTCCGAATTTACTTCATCATGTTCATCCCAGATTTCTCCAACGAGTTCCTCTAAGATATCTTCCAATGTAACAATACCGATTGTTCCGCCAAACTCATCCAACACAACCGCAAAATGCATTTTTCTCTGCTGTAATTCTTTCAATAAGACACCAATTTTCTTATTTTTATGTACATATAATGTAGGTCGCACAATTTCAGAAATATCTTTATCTGTATGATAAACGTAATTATGAAAATCTTTCTGATAAATAATTCCTATAATGTGATCCACAGATTCATCATATAGCGGAATCCTTGAATATGCTGTTTCTGCAAATATTTCTGCAATCTCTTCCTTAGTGGCCTGTGTCGAAACAGCTGTAATATCAATTCGCGGAGTTAAAACATCAATTACTTCCTGTTCCGTAAACTCCAGAGCACTGTGTATTAATTTACTTTCCTGTTCGTCAATTCCGCCATCCTGCTCTGCTTCATCTACGATGAAAAGCAATTCTTCTTCTGTAATCCCTGTGTCATCAGAAGATTTAAAAAGCAGGGACAATAACTTTTTCCACTGTCCAAAGAGAAAATTGAACGGAGTCAGAATCTTGACCAGCATATTTAAAATCGGAGCTGAAAACATTGCAAATTTCTCAGGAGATTCCTTTGCAATACTCTTTGGTGAAACCTCTCCGAAGATAAGCACAACTACCGTTGTTACAGCCGTAGATACACTTGGTCCAGCTTCAGCACCAAGCATATTCACAAACAGTACCGTTGCAAGAGATGCACTGGCAATATTAACAATGTTGTTACCAATCAATATGGTCGATAATAAACTGTCATAGTTTTCAGAAAGCTTCATAACAAGCTTTGCTTTTTTGTTTCCTTTTTCTGCCAGATTTTTCACACGGATTCTGTTTAATGATGAAAACGCTGTTTCCGTCGCCGAAAAATATGCTGACATAACAATACATGCTACAATAATTATGAGTGAAATTGAATCACTACCCATTTATTTTACCTCGTTCTTTCAAAATACTATTTTAAAGTTTCTTTCATTTTCTAATTGTAACTCCTGCCTTTGTCCATAAAAGCACAAAAAGACACAGCCCATATTTATTCTCGTAAACACAGGCTATGTCCCATTATAGTTAAAATATGGCTCGATGGTGGCTTACAACTGTCGCCGTCGTCATTCATAATGCATGATCTCCTTAATTAAAATAATTTTATGGTAGTTTAGCAATTATGAGAAATGATGTCAATCTAAGCGGATACTTCTTAACCAAAACTTAGCCAACAATGAGATATTTTTAGAATATCTTTTTCATCTACAGTACACAGCACACAAATAAATTAAAATATTATTATTTTTAATATAACAACTCTGATTATCTCCAAAAAGCCCGGAAACACGGGCATTTCACGGGATATAAGAACTGAATTTACTACCGATTTACTACTTTCGGATTGAGCTTTGACACGCTTCTGCCTCCCGTGAAGCCCACCGCCCAAATAGTGACACATCGAAAATTGAATACGACACCGCAGATCATTTTGACAACGGCGAGGCCGGAGCGCCGGAGGACTGCGGCACCTGCCGTTTCTACCGCCCGCACTGGAAGTACCAGTTTTGTGTGTATGATGAATGTCCCTACCAGCCGGGCAAGCTCACCGCCCTTGACGGCGCGGTGAAATTTCAAGTGAAAGGAGTGGACGACGAGATGGCAGTTTTTCGAGTGGAGAAAAACCGGGGCTACACGGTGATGTCCAACCACCACCTGCGGAACAAGGATTTGTCCCTGAAAGCCAAGGGCCTGCTGTCCTTGCCGGAGGATTGGGACTTTACGCTGAAAGGCTTGTCCCTTATCAACCGAGAGCAGATCGACGCAATTCGGGCGGCAGTTAAGGAACTGGAACAGGCGGGCTATATCGTGCGTTCCCGTGAGCTTGACAGCCAAGGCCGCCTGCGCAGGGCGGATTACATCATTTACGAACAGCCCCAGCCTGTGCCGGATTCACCTACATTGGAAAATCCAACATTGGATAATCCAACGCTGGAAAAGCCTACGCAGGAAAAACCAACGCAATTAAATAAAGATAGATCAAGTAAAGAGAAATCAATGACTGATGGATCAAATACCGATTCCATTCCTATCCTTTCCCCGCCCTCTCCTTTGGGGGAAGAAGCGGCTGCGCCGCCAGAACGGAAAGGAACGGGAGCGAAATCACAGAGCGCCGTAGAGATTTATCGGGAGATCATCAAGGACAACATCGAGTATGAACACCTTTGCCAGTATGCCAAGGGGATTGACCGGGATATGCTGGACGAGATCGTGGACTTGCTGGTGGAAACCGTATGCAGCGCCCGAAAGACCATCCGCATTGCCGGGGACGATTACCCCGCCGAGCTAGTGAAATCCAAGCTGATGAAGCTGGACAGCTCTCACATTGAGTTTGTCTTTGACTGTATCAGCAAAAACACCACGGAAATACGGAACATCAAAAAATACCTGCTGGCGGTTCTGTTCAACGCCCCAAGCACCATCAACGGCTATTACACGGCGCTGGTGGCCCACGACATGAATAATGGCAAAATCTGAAAGGAGGACGCCCCTATGAAACAGGGTGCTTTGATTTTTGACGAGCAGACAGACCGCTACGACATCCGTTTTGACCTTGCGGATTATTACGGCGGCCTGCACTGCGGAGAAACTTTTGATGTGATGGTGGGCGGCAGATGGAGGCCGACCCGCATTGAAATGGCCGAGAACTGGTATCTGGTGGGAATCCATGCCGACGATCTCTCCGGCCTGCGGGTGAGGATTTAAGCCATCCGCCTGCCTGCTGACTTTCCAAAGGAGGGAGAAAGGGACGGGCAAGGCCCATCACGGCCAGCAGATCTTACGGCAGCTCAAAAAGGACGGTTCCGCCCTGTCCAACATTGAGATCACCGACGCCAACATCGGCTTGTTTAAGCCCTGCGCCAAGAAATACGACATTGATTTTACCCTGCGGAAAGACCGCACCACCCATCCGCCCCGGTATATCGTAATCTTCAAATCCAAGCAGGCGGACAATCTGGAACAGGCGTTTAAGGAGTTTACGGCCAAGAAGCTCAAACAGCAGGAACGCCCCTCCATCCGAAAGACCCTTGCCGTCCTGAAAGAAAAGGCAGCGGCCAGAAGCAGCCAGCAGACCAAGGAGAAAATCAAGGAAAGGGGGCTGTCACGATGAAGCCGGAAATGAAAAAGCTGATAATCGTCAACCTGCCCTACCTGCTGTTTGTTTACCTGTTCGGCAAGCTGGGACAGACCTACCGGCTGGCGGCTGGGGCGGACTTGTCGGAAAAACTATTGCACCTTGCGGACGGCTTTTCCCTTGCCTTTGAAAGCGCCGCCCCCAGCTTCCACCTGTTCGATCTGGCGGTGGGCGTGGCCGGTGCGGTGGCACTGCGGCTGATGGTGTACCCCCAAGACCGCCCGGAACAAAAATGTGCTGGTGATCGGCGGTTCCGGCAGCGGCAAGACCCGGTTCTTTGTGAAGCCCAACCTCATGCAGTGTCCAAGGACTACCTGACCTCATTCGTGATTACCGACCCGAAAGGAAGTCTGATCGGCGAGGTGGGCCAGCTCCTTGTACGGTGCGGCTACCGACATCCATTCGGAAAAGGACATTTTGAAGATGGTAAACACGCTGATCTGCAACACCAAGGGCGAGGGCGAAAAGAGCGCCGAGGATTTTTGGATCAAATCGGAACGCCTGCTGTATTCGGCCCTTATTGGCTATATCTGGTACGAAGCGCCGGACGATGAAATGAATTTCACCACGCTTCTTGAAATGATAAATGCCAGCGAAGCCCGCGAGGACGACCCGGAATTTCAATCCCCGGTAGACCAGATGTTTGAACGGCTGGAAGAAAAAGACCCGGAACATTTTGCGGTGCGCCAGTACCGCAAATTCCTGCTGTCGGCGGGCAAGACCCGCAGCTCCATTTTGATAGGCTGCGGAGCCAGATTAGCGCCTTTTGACATCCGGGAGGTGCGGGAGCTGATGGAGGACGACGAGCTGGAACTTGACACCATCGGGGATAAAAAAACGGCCCTGTTCCTGATTATGTCGGACACGGACACGACCTTTAATTTCATTCTGGCAATGGTACAAAGCCAGCTTATCAACCTGCTTTGTGACCGGGCCGATGACAAATACGGCGGGCGGCTGCCCGTCCATGTGCGGCTGATTCTGGACGAGTTCGCCAACATCGGCCAGATTCCAAACTTTGACAAGCTGATCTACCTGTCGTCCCTGCGCCGGAAAAGGCGGCGCGTGGTAACGGAGGACGAACCCTTTGACCTCTACGACATTGAGCTGTCGGATGAGGATTTTACCGCGGAATAAAGCGGCCATAGAGAAAGGAGCGTGACCGATGGGACACTCGGACGAATCTACATTTGCGGATTATTTCAAGTATGAGCAGGAAATCTACCGGGCTATCATTTCCGCTGCGGTTCTGTGCCAGTGGATCGCAGAACATGATACCCCGCCCACGGACGGGAAAGCCGAAGAACTGGCAAGGGAAATAGACCGCAGACTGTGTGAAGCATGGGGCGAGATTTTTTCGCTGGCTGTGCTGGAATGGCGGGACGGCCAGTAACTCCGGGTCGTCTGCGGATTGTGAGGCTGCCGCTGTGTACGGCGGCTTTTTTGCACCCAAACACCATCACAATCTGAATTTATGGAGGTAAATTTATGGAATTTTTCAATAGTGCAGTTGATACTTTGCAGACCATCGTTGTGGGCCTCGGCGGCGCGCTTTGCGTATGGGGCGGCGTCAATCTTTTGGAGGGATACGGGGCGGACAACTCGGCAAGCAATGCTCATGTGCCATAAAGTAACACATAAGAATTTGATAGACAGAAGCCCACTATTCCATAAAAAATACACCCATAATGGAAAGGACACTTGACATACAAAACCTCTGTTGCTATAATAGGTGTATGGAAAGGATGCTTTCCATAAAAAGGAGGTCTTTATGAAAAACCGCTTAGAGGAATTGCGAAAAGAGAGAGGTATCAAACAGGAAGAATTAGCTGCTGAATTAGAAGTTTCAAGACAAACTATTGGTTCGTTGGAAAACGGAAGATACAACCCATCTATTTTGTTGGCTTTCAAATTGTCGAAATATTTCGGCTTAAAAATCGAAGATATTTTTATCTATGAGGAGGAAGAAAAATGAAACATAAAGAATTGTTGACACAAAGCGAAAGAAACGAAATAAAACAATTAAAAATCGAAGAAAAAGACGAAAGAAATATAGCATTAGCCAATGCAGCAAAAGCCAGAGCATACGAATTGATGATGTGGCTCTATGCAATATCAATTTCATTGCTTGCACTTTTTAATATTATCAGTGTGTTAGCCTTTTTTATCTTGTTGAGTGTATTTGCTATTTGTCAAATATATTTTATTATCAGGCTATGGAAATATCATAAAGAACTATAAAAAAGTGTCTTCGACACTTCAACTCCCCTGCCCCTCAATCATGAGGGGTTAGGGGTTTCTTTTTGTGTCGTTATGCTTCATAATAGACAATATCAGGAGAAGATTTTTGACCTTGCCGTACTCGGACGGGGAGCCGCCAGCATTACAAGGATTCTGGTGGAGGAAAAAGTACCTACCCCCGGCTGGTTGAACTATGACAGGTACGGGACTTTCGCAAATATCTACGCCGGTGCGCCCGCAGAAAAAGCCTATGCGTGGACGATTGCACAGGTCAAGAGCATTTTGAAAGAGAAAACCTACATCGGTCACAGCGTTCACAACAAGCAGAGCAACATTTCATTCAAGAACAAGAAAAAGGTGCGGAAGCCGCAGGAAGAATGGTATCGTGTGGAAAATACCCACGAAGCCATCATTTCCGAAGAAGTGTTCCAAAAAGTTCAGGAGTTGATTGCAAGCAGACGCAGGAAACGCAGAAACGGTATGACGCAGATTTTCGCAGGATTGATAAAATGTGCAGACTGCGGATGGTCTTTAGCCTATGGGGAAAACAGGCAGAACAAAAACCCATACGGGTACTACCATTGCAGTAAGAACGGACAGGGATTACGCCAGTGTTCCATGCACTATATCCGCTATGATGTGCTGTATGCCTATGTGCTTGCCAGACTGCAATACTGGTCTATGCTGGCACAGAAAGACGAGGACAAGCTGCTGAAACGGCTGCTCAATGCCAGCGACAGAGAAAGAAACTCTGCGAAGAAAAAGCAGGCTGCGGAGCTGAAAAAGGCGGAGAAGCGCAAAGTCGAGGTTGACGGGCTGTTTGCTAAAATGTATGAGGACTGGTCTGCCGGACGAATTACCGAGTATAACTTCAATATGCTGTCCGAGAAGTACCAGAACGAGCAAAAGGAGCTTGAAATAAAAATCCGGCAGCTTCACGAAACGATGGAAGCCGCCGTACAGACCGCAGCGGACGCTGAAAAGTGGATTGCCCTGATGAAGCAGTATGTCAACCCTGTGGAGTTGACCGCCGAACTTCTGAACACTCTAATTGAAAAAATAACCGTCCACGAAGCTGTCAAGAGCGAGGACGGAAGCCGTGAGCAGGAAGTAGAAATCTACTACCGCTTCATCGGCAAAATCGACTGACCTTTCTTTTTTACCCAACAATATCTTTAATTAAGGGAAACGGGTAAAGGCCTGCCTGATATTGGAATTATCAAGGAATTGGCCGAAGCGCTGCAGGTATCTATTGCAGAACTGCTGACAGGAGACGTGGTGAAAAACGAGAACATTTCAGGGAACATGAAGAAAATGAGTTTTTACGTGTGCCCCATCTGCGCGAATGTGATACAGTCGGTTGGCGAAGGCGCTTTCTGCTGCTGCGGGATCACGCTTCCCAGGCTTGAAGAGGAAGAAAAGGATGATATCCATATGCCGCAGGTGGAAGTTATGGACGGTGAATTCCATGTATTCCTGGAGCATGAGATGACCAAGGAGCACTACATCTCATTCTTTGCATATGTGACATCCAACTATGCCCAGTTTGTAAAACTGTATCCCGAGCAGAACGCAGAATGCCGCTTTACCAGACGGGGGCATGGCGCTGTCTATGCTTATTGCAACAGGCACGGGCTATATAAAGTGCTGGTCTAATGTGTCTATAAGGCATCCGGAGGGACATTCCGGATGCCTTTTCGTTATAGATGGCGAATAGCAAAATTTATTTTTATACGAATCGTAAATTATGATAGAATAAAAGTAGAAATGATAGATTTTGCATCGTTTTCTGAACACTATTGGCAGTTAGGGATCTTAGAATGGAGATGCACCCTATGAAAAAGATGAAAATGGAATATAAGAAGGCTATGGCAAATGATACGGGAAGGATCGTAAGCCTGGTACATCATACGATCATGACGGTCTATCCCCAGTATTATCCGGAAAAAGTGGTGGATTTTTTCTGCGGCCTTCACTGTGAGAAAAACATCAGGCGAGATGTGGAAAAGGGCAATGTTGGCATCGTATATTCCGGAGAACGGCTGGCGGGTACGGGCAGTTTTGACAGAAATCATATCACAAGGGTGTATGTGGCTCCTGAATTTCAAAGACAGGGATACGGCAGTTTTATCATGGAGCAGCTGGAGGAGCGGATCGGCCAGTATCATGATGAGATTATTCTGGATACCTCGCTTCCGGCAAGCACAATGTACGAAAGGCGCGGATACAAAACACTGAGGCATGAACGTATAGACGTTGGCGGCGGGGTTATGCTAGTCTATGAGGTTATGAAAAAAGAGTGCAAGGAAAGATAGGTGATTCAAGGAGGAGACTAAAATGTCCCAGGATAGAACCTACATCTGCATAGATTTGAAATCTTTCTATGCTTCCGTGGAGTGCCGGGAGCGCGGGCTGGATCCGCTGATGACGAATCTTGTGGTCGCCGATCATATCGGAATCCTGGAAGAAGAGTCCTACAAAAGAACCTTGTGGAGCCATAGGCCCCTGACGGATTTCTGGAGAGTCGGATCCGGCATTGCCAGGCGCTTGGAGAGTGCAGGAATCTACACGATGGAGGACATTGCAAAAGCGGATGAGGATATGCTGTACCGCATGTTCGGCATAGACGCGGAATTGCTGATCGACCATGCCTGGGGAAGGGAAACGACGACCATAGCCGACATCAAAGCCTACAGGCCCAAGGAAAATTCTATTTCAAGCAGCCAGGTGCTGGGATGCGACTATGACTTTGAGGGTGGAAGGCTGATCGCAAAGGAAATGGCGGATCTGCTCTGCCTGAAACTGGTGGAGAAAGGGCTGGTTACAGACCCTATTTCTTTATATGTAGGATACTCCAGACGCCTGCAGAAGAAGTCCGCCCATGGGACTATCACCATGCCCGTAACTACAAGTTCCGCGAAAAAGATCATGGGCTATACCCAAGAACTATTCGAGCAGATCGTCGACAGGAATGCGCCAATCCACAGAGTGACGCTGGCATTTAACCGCGTGGTGGATGAGATGTACCAGCAGTATGATTTGTTTACCGACCCTGCGGAGATAGAAAGAGAGCATAAGATACAGAAAACCATGCTTGAGATCAAAGAGAAGTTTGGGAAAAATGCAATCCTTAAGGGAATGAATCTGGAAAAGGGTGCAACCACGAAAGAACGCAACAGGCAGATCGGAGGACACAAAAGTGGAGAATAAAATGAGCCGGGAAGACCGGGCAAAACAGTTTATGCCGTTTGCCGCATTAAAGGGATATCCGGAGGCGCTGCGCAAGAAGGAAAAGGAAGCTCTGCCAGGTGCGAAAAAATGACAGGGTGACGGTGGTTTATTTTTGCAAGGATGAATATCTGAAACTGACGGGAATGGTTACAAGGATAGATGAGACGGCCAGAGTGCTGAAGATTGTCAATACGAAGATTGCGTTTGAGGATATCTATGAATTGATCTGTGAAGAGAGGGCGACCGGAATATAAGGCGGCATATGCATTTAAAGAAGTTGGAACAGGATTTTTCTGTCTGCAAGGTAGAGGATCTGTCAAAGGTGAATCTGGATAGCGAATTCTGCTTTATTGGAAAGACGGATGAGGAAAGATCGGTCGTATGCGTAACGACGGACATCCCCTGTAATGTCGTAGAGAGGGAGGATGGCTGGAAAGCCTTTCGGATAGAGGGAACCAATACGGACTATATCCTGACCAAGTCAGATAATTATGACAGAGCCATAGAAGTGCTTGAACAGGCAGGATACCAGTTTATATAGACGGGAGAGACAGAATGATCAGGAACGGAGGTGATTTCCATGTCCATGTGGAATCCCTGGCGGGGCTGCCACAGGCATAGCGAAGGGTGCAGATATTGTTATATCCATAAGGGGGATAAGAGGAAAGGGATTGATACCGGGCAGGTGGTGCGTACGGAGAAATTCTATGCGCCTGTGGAAAAGACCAAGTCCGGCATCTATAAGATGAAGCCTGGGCAGACGGTGTATCTGTGCTTTTCTTCGGACTTCCTGGTGGAGGACGCGGATCCCTGGCGCAAGGAGTGCTGGGAGATGATGCGGGAAAGGCAGGATCTGCAATTTCTCTTCCTGACAAAGCGGATCGAGCGGTTTGCGGCCTGTATGCCCGCTGACTGGGGCGACGGGTATGAGAATGTAACGGTGGGATGTACCGTTGAAAATCAGGAGATGGCAGACTATCGGCTTGCGATTTTCCAGGAACTGCCGCTTAAGCATAAGAATATTATCTGCCAGCCTTTGATTGAGGCGATCGATATCAGGAAATATCTGGATGGAGTGGAATTGACGGTAGTAGGAGGAGAATCCGACAAAAATGCCCGGCCCCTTTCCTATGAATGGGTACTATCCATCCGGCAGCAGTGTATCAGTCAGAACTGCGCGTTTGAATTCCGACAGTGCGGCACTCATTTTATAAAAGATGGAAAACAATATATGCTTAAGGTAAAGGATTTGGGAAGCCAGGCGAGGAAGGCGAATATTAATTGGAAGGGATGATGAGATATGAGTAATAAGTATGAACTGATCGACGAAAAGAACTGGAAGCGCGCTATGCATTGCATGGTATTTAGGGATAGCGTTGAACCGGCATTCTGCGTCACGTTCGAATTGGACATCACGAAGTTTTTAAGGAAGATAAAAGAGAGCGGGTATTCATTTACCATGGCTATGATCTTTGTTGTGTCAAAGTGCGCCAATGAGATAGAAGAATTTCGCTACCGTTTTGTTGATGGCCAGGTAGCGCTGTTTGAGAAGATTGATACGGCGTTTACCTACCTTGATCAGGATACGGAATTATTTAAAGTAGTCAATGTGCCTATGCAGGATATCATGGAGGATTATGTAGAACTGGCAGCCAGGACGGCAAGAGAACAGAAGGAATATTTTACCGGACCGCTTGGAAATGATGTATTCCAGTTCTCACCCATGCCTTGGGTGTCCTATACGCATATCTCTCATACGAATTCGGGAAAGAAAGATAATGCGACGCCCCTGTTTGACTGGGGAAAATATTTTGAACGGGATGGAAAGGTGCTTCTTCCATTTTCTGTACAAGCGCATCATTCTTTTGTGGACGGCCTACATGTGGGACGGCTGGCAGAAGCAATCCAGGACTATCTGGAACAGTAGAATGTAGAGAGGAGGTAAGAGGGATGTGTAGGGAGTGTTATGCAGATGACAACAGAATCACGCCTCTATTGAATCCGCAGGATTGTCTCAGGAACCATACCCAGTATATCTGTGGATCCTGCGGCCGCTGCATCTGTATCGAGCAAGACGGCAAGCGAGGGCTTCGGAGGTGGAATTTCCCTTTTAAGACGCTGGATATTGCAAAACTTTATCTGCGCACTGCGGATTATACTATGAAGAAGCCCTGTGGGATTTATGAGATCACGAATGTAAAAGGCAGAGTCTCTTATAAGATATTTCCAGGGGAGGAAGAATTGCAGGCTTTTTTGAAAAAGAACAAGGATAAGTCCTGCAACGGCATGGCACCAGTATTCCGACAGAAGGAGTATCAGGAATTCCCGGGCACGCAGGTGCGCAGGATGACAGAAGAAGAGATCGAAAAGTATATGGATGAACGGCAGGTGGTTGGAACTTGCATGCCGGATTAGCAGAACAAGATTAAAAGCAGACAGGAGGATCATACGATGATGAGAGATCCGCAACAGACGATTGGCAATATGGCCGACAAATACAGCACTGCCCTGATCAGTTATATAGACGAAGAGAGGTACCCTGTCACAAAGGCAATGCTTAAGCCCAGAGAACGCCGGGGAATTAAGGAGTTCTGGTTCACCACCAATACTTCTTCCAACAAAGTCAAATGCTTTCGGAAGAATCCAAAGGCAAGTATTTATTTTGTAGATAAGCGGTACTTCCGCGGCGCCAGTTCAGCTGGCACGGTAGAAGTGCTGGAAACCCCGGAGGCAAAGGAACGAATCTGGCGTGAAGGGGATACCATGTATTACCCGGAAGGCGTGACGGATCCGGATTACTGCGTGCTCAAATTCATACATACGTTATCTCAGGCATCCCTTAGAGGTAATCAACAAGGGGGTGAATGGGGATACGACCCACGGCGCTTTGAAGCGGCTAAGAAGGATTGTCGCTTATCCGGAGTACGAAGCGGTAGACACCTATATTGTCGGCATTGGGACGAATGACGTATTGCTGCCGTATCTGACCCGGATATCATGGCTGTGGAAACTACAGATGGAGCCAAGATGCAGACGGCTTCAATGCAAGACGGACATGAAGGAGTTTGCCGTTGAGTATGAAAAGTATCTGATACTTCTGGCTGATAGGCAGAAAAAGATGATCTTGATAGGAATGCCTTATATTGAGTTGAAAGGCTATCCTCATGAATCGATAAGAATCAGAAATAAGATTATCGGGCGCCTGGCAAAAAAGTATGAGGTACCATTTATTGATATTTATGCTTTGCAGATGGAATTGGCTTCGCAGCCAGGGGAGTATACGTGGAAGCATAGGAATCTGACCCGCGTGGGCGAAGGCGTATTTACGGCAGTACTTCCATTTACAAAGGACTGGCTTGGACGGATGAGAGGACTAAAGCTTACGGTGGACGGCGTCCACTATAATACGGAATCAGCCAAGGCCCTGGCCATGGAGGTACAGAGACATTTGGACAGATTAGTAAAGGAGAGAAATCATTGATCAATCAGAAAGAAATGAACAATATTTATGATAACGAACAGTTCTTCGAGCAGTATGCGCAGATGTCGCGCAGCCGTCATGGACTGTCCGGGGCAGGAAAATGGCACCAGTTTAAGGATATGTATCCTGATTTTGGGCATTGACTTAAGCGAAAAGATGATTCAGGAGGCAGAAGAAAAGAACGCAGATCCTAAGATTCGGTATGAGGTCTGCGGATTAGAAACGTACGGCTATCCAGCGGACTCCTTCGACTGCGTGATCTCTAATCTGATCCTGCATTATGTCAGGGACCTGGATGAGATCTATGGAAGGGTCTATAGAACCCTGAAGGAAGACGGCGTATTCCTGGTGAACATCGAGCATCCGACTTTTACGGCGGGGATCAATGAAGACTGGGAATATGATAAGAACGGAAATCCAACATGCTGGCCCATTGATAATTATTTTTATCCGGGAGAGCGTACGACTCACTTTGGCCAATGACGCTGCTGGTCAAGGCGGTGAAATAAAGGCTGGAAGCGATACGGGAGGTGTCATGAGATATAGTATAAGGCAAATGAAAACTTCGGAGTATCCGCTTCTTGCGGAGTTTTTATATGAAGCAATCTTTGTAAGAGAAGGAGAAGAGCCGGCTCCAAGGAATATCATAGAAAAGCCGGAACTTCAGGTATATATAAAGGACTTTGGCTCGGATAAGGACGATCACTGTTTCCTGGCACAAGCGGATGGAAAAGTAGTCGGCGCCGTCTGGGCAAGGAATGTAAAAGGGTACGGAAACATTGACAATACGACTCCTGAGTTTGCGATTTCCTTATATAAGGAATACCGGAGATGTGGTATTGGAACTGCATTGATGGGCAGGATGCTTGAACACCTGCGGGAAGCCGGTTATGAGAGGATTTCCCTGGCAGTACAAAAGGATAATTATGCCTTAAAGATGTATCAGGCAGCAGGCTTTTATGTCGTAGGAGAGAACGAAGAGGAATATATTATGGTGAAGGAACTACGGACTGATTATGAAGCGGATATCCGGGAGATATTGTCCCACAGGCATGATAATGGCGCGGATCTGTGGACTACGCCGGACAAGAAACTGTTAAAAGGCGCGCCGTTTACCACGCTGGAGAGCGTGCTTTATCTGCGGGAACTGGGCGTTCCCGCAGATGATCCAGTGCTGGAAGATGCGGCGAGCCTGATCTTTAGCACATGGAAAGAGGATGGAAGATTCAAGATCTCTCCCAGCGGCGGAATCTATCCTTGCCAGACGGCGCTGGCAGCGGTGGCGCTTTGCCATATGGGGTATGCCGCCGACCCGAGGATGCAGAAGACATTCCGGCACTTTCTTGATACGCAGCAGCCGGATGGAGGATGGAAGTGTAACAAG
Source organism: [Clostridium] scindens ATCC 35704 (assembly GCF_004295125.1). NCBI lineage: Bacteria > Bacillati > Bacillota > Clostridia > Lachnospirales > Lachnospiraceae > Lachnoclostridium > [Clostridium] scindens. The sequence goes on from NZ_CP036170.1 coordinate 1,607,848, forward strand.
TATAGTTTTGGCAGAGGACCTGAGACAGAGCATTCTACGCCCTATACCACGTTAGAGATACTGGACGCATTCCGCTTTACGGATAGAAAAGAAGCAGGTCCCGCGCTTGATCAGGCGGTAGAGTTTCTGCTAAAGCATTGGCGGATCCGAAAGCCCATAAGCCCCTGCCATTATGGCATAGGGACGCTGTTTATGCAGATTGAGTATCCGTTCCGCGGATATGGCCTCTTCCACTATGTCTATGTGCTGTCATTTTATGAATCTGCGAGAAAGGATGACAGATTTAAGGAAGCGCTGGAAGTATTGGAGTCTAAACTAGCGGACGGGCAGATTGTCGTGGAGCGCGTAGTTCCTAAACTTGCGAAATTATCTTTTTGTAAGAAGAACAAGCCAAGCAAACTTGCCACGTACCGTTATCAGGAAATATTAAAGAACCTTGAATAGCAAAGGCTTATGGAAAACGGGAGGAAATAACGGGGAGGTGTTGAAAGGTGACGGAGAGAAAAGACGTTATCTCCCACTGTCTGACATATAAGAGCGTCTATGAGGATTATCCTTTCCGGGATAAGAATTGGTGCGTGATCCGCCACAGAGAGAATCGGAAGGTATTTGCCTGGATATTTGACAGGGAGGGCTATGTGTGGGTCAATGTAAAATGTGATCCCCAGTGGAGAGACTTCTGGAGGACGGCCTACGATTCTGTGGTTCCGGCCTACCATTTAAATAAAGCGCACTGGAATTCGATCATTCTGGATGGAACGATTCCGGAAAAAGAGATCAGAAGGATGATCGGGGAGAGTTACGACCTGACAAAGAAAGAGAGGAAGGGATAAGAAGATGTATGAATCAAGATGCGGGGGTTGCTGCGAAGGCATCCTGGAAACCGAACGTCTATTCCTGCGGCCTTGGAGGGAGTCAGATGCGGAAGAATTATATAAATATGCGAAGGACCCCGAAGTGGGGCCTATCGCAGGGTGGCCGATACATACCAGCATAGAGGACAGCCGGGAGATAATCAGAACGGTGCTGTCCGCGCCCGGAATCTATGCTGTGGTATTAAAAGAAACGAACCTGCCGGTGGGAAGTATTGGACTGACGGCAGGGGCTGCCAGCAATATGGATCTAGGACCGGAAGAAGCCGAGATAGGATATTGGATTGGAGTACCCTACTGGGGACAGGGACTGATTCCAGAGGCTACGAAAGAAATCATGCGGCACGGATTTGAGGATCTAAGGCTTAAGACGATCTGGTGCGGATATTTTGAAGGCAATGAAAAGTCGAAGCGGGTACAGGAAAAATGCGGATTTCATTCCCATCATATGGAAAAGGACAAACTCTGGCCTCTGATGGATGACATTCGGACAGAGTATATTACTTATATAACCAGAGAAGAATGGGAAGAACAAAAAAGACAAGGAGGAGTGACAGGATGCTAGAACTGCCAAAAAAGTCATCCGCGTACTGCCGCCTACGAAGAACCATAAGTTCTGCTGGTATAACGGCGAACCGGAAGAATACAGGATCTCTTTGTCTGTTGGGACAGTCCTAGGGCGGAATATATGCGCCGCCATGCGGCGGAAACGCCAGGGAATGACGTGCCGGAAAAGTTAAGGGATATCAAGACACCAGCGCTGATTGTAAGCGGAGGGGATGATCTTTGCACGCCATACATTGCCAAGTATATGTATGACAGAATCCCTGAATCCAGATGGGAGTTGTTCCGCACTTGCCGTCATATGTGCTTTGTAGAAGAAAATGAGCAGTACATCAAGCTGCTGAAAGATTGGCTGAATGCCAATGACGAATGAGAAAATAGATAGTAAAAGGTTAGGGAATGAGACTATGGAGAGAAGAAAGGGCTATATTGCCGCATTTATGGCGGGGCTTTTGTGGGGGGCGTCGAGCCCGATCGCCCAGTTTTTATTTGAGAGCAAAGGAGTCGTATCAGGATGGCTGGTGCCTTACCGTCTGGTGATGGCGGGTATCCTGCTGTTTCTGTATGCGGTAGTGTTCAAGAAGCAGAATCCGGTTGAGATATGGAAAGACAGAAATGAGGCGATCCGCCAGATCGCATTTTCTGTTCTGGGAATGATGGGCATGCAGTACACGTTTTTTGCGGCCGTCCAGGAGACGAACGCAGGTACGGCAACCATCTTCCAGTATCTTAATCCGGCAATGTTGATCCTATATTTTGCGGTGATCTACAGAGTCGCGCCGAAGGCAAAGGAGATCATCGCGGTACTATGCTCCGTATCAGGAATCTTCCTGGTGGCGACTCATGGCAATATCCACGCCATGTCCATCTCGCCCAAGGGAATCGTCATAGGGCTTTTGGTGGCGCTTACCACTTGCTTCTATGGCGTGATTCCCGGCCCGCTTCTTAAGAAGCATCCGGCGGAGATGGTGTGTGCCTGGGCAATGATGATTGGCGGAGCGGTCTTAATGGTCGTAACCAGGCCGTGGAGGATGACGATCCAGATTGACTGGCAGGTAATAGTCGCATTCCTGTCTATCGTGATTCTTGGAACCATCTTCCCATTCTGCTTCTACCTGGCATCCTTAAAGAGCATAGGCTCGGTCTACGCGGGCCTGCTATCCAGCGTAGAGCCGGTGGCTGCAACGGTGCTGGCAGCCCTTTTCCTTGGAACTACCTTCCAGGCCATAGACGTAGTGGGATTCGTGCTGGTACTGTCCACCATGTTTATCTTGAATTACAAGAATACATAAAAAGCTACAATACATTCGGACGCTTAAGTCGTGGAATCTCTGGACTAGCATGGCGTCAATCTTGGCGGTGATAATGCTGATATATTCATAGCCTTTTGCAAGGCTGGCATTTTCAAGAGTACAAATACTTTCATAATGGCTGCTCCTTTTATCATATATTTCTTATGGACGGGTATATCTGTAAGCCGGCCTGCAACGCTATTATAGCACCAAATAAAAAAAGAGCGAAATAAATTGACTTTCAATTCCTACAGTTGTAAGATGTATACAAATATGTATCTGAGTATAAGTGTTCTAAGGAGGTATTCATGAAACGTAAAAAGATTATAGGAACAATGGCCGCGATACTGATCCTGCTGATCGTAGGAGCCGTGGCAGTCGTGCTGGTAAGAAGGCCCTTTGATGCGGGAAAGCCGGATGAACTGCTGGCTGATTATTTTGCATGTATTGAAAAAGGCGCTTATGACAAGATGTATGGCATGCTGGATGAGGAGAGCAAGGCCAATATCTCTAAAAAAGACTTTGTTACCCGGAATCAAAAAATATACGAAGGTATTGAAGCAAAGAATGTGAAGATCAGCGTAAAGGATGCGAAGAAGGCGGATGGAGGGGAGAAGGTATCATACCTGGCATCTATGGACAGCGTGGCAGGAAAGATCGAGTTTGAAAATCAGGCGATGTGTACCAGAGACTCCTACTTTGATGAGTTCAAACTCTCCTGGGATGACAGCCTGATTTTCCCGGATATGAAGGATACGGATAAGGTGTCCGTATCCACCAGCCAGGCGGTCAGAGGCCAGATACTGGACCGTAACGGCAACATGCTGGCAGGTCCTGGTACAGCGCCGTCCGTCGGGCTGGTGCCAGGAAAGATGTCCGAGAACAAAGAAGCGGATATCGCCCAGCTGGCCGGGCTTCTGGGAATGACAGAAGAGGAGATTAACAGCCAGTTATCGGCAGCATGGGTTACGCCTGACTCTTTCGTGCCATTAAAAACCCTGAACAGCCAGCAAAGCCAGGAATTGACGGAGCAGCTTCTGACGATTGCAGGGGTTCTGATCAATGATACGGAAGTAAGGACCTATCCTCTGGGAGAAAAGGCAGCACATCTGATCGGCTACGTGCAGAGCGTGACGGCAGAGGATCTGGAAGAACATAAAGGAGAAGGCTATACCAGTTCAAGCGTCATCGGCAAGAGCGGGATCGAAGGACTGTATGAGAAGGAACTCAAAGGCGAGAACGGTGTCAAGATCTCTATTATGACGGAGGATGGTGTGGAAAAGAACGTAGTTGCATCCGTGGATAAGCAGGATGGAGAGAATATCCGGCTGACCATTGATTCGGATCTGCAAGGGCTCGTCTATGACCAGTTCAGGGAAGATAAGAGCTGCTCGGTGGCCATGAACCCGTTTACCGGAGAAGTGCTTGCACTGGTCAGCACGCCTGCTTATGATGATAATGAATTTATTCTTGGCATGTCAGGCGAGCGTTGGGATCAGCTGAACAATGATGAGAATAAGCCGCTGTATAACCGGTTCCGCCAGGTATGGTGCCCAGGATCTTCCTTCAAGCCGATCACGGCGGGAATTGGCCTTACCACGGGAACCATCAATCCGGAAGAGGACTATGGAAGCGAGGGGCTTAGCTGGCAGAAGGATGAGAGTTGGGGGGATTACCATGTAACGACGCTTCATGAGTATTCTCCTGTGAATCTGGAAAACGCGCTGATTTATTCAGACAACATCTATTTTGCCAAGGCTGCCTTAAATATCGGTGCGGACAATCTGATGAAGTCGCTGAAACTGCTGGGATTTGGCCAGGAACTGCCATTTGAGATCAAGATGTCCCAATCCCAGTACGCCAACGACGGGGGAACCATCGATTCTGAGATACAGCTGGCGGACAGCGGCTACGGGCAGGGACAGATTCTTATCAACCCACTGCACCTTGCCACCTTATATACTTCCATCCTCAATGACGGCAATGTGATCCGGCCTTATCTCACCTACAGCGAGACGCCAAAGAGCGAAGTATGGATATCCCAGGCGTTTTCATCCGACGCGGCCTCCAGAGTGAAGACTGCGCTTGAAAAGGTGGTCAATACCCCGGAAGGAACCGGGTACGGGGCGCACAGGGAAGATATCGCATTGGCGGGCAAGACGGGAACTGCCGAGATCAAGGCAGACCAGAACGATACGACGGGCACGGAACTTGGATGGTTCGGCGTATTTACAGAAGATGCCGCCGCACAGAAGCCAGTACTTCTTATGAGCATGGTGGAGGATGTAAAGGACCGGGGCGGAAGCGGCTACGTAGTGGATAAGAGCGCGGCCATCCTGCAGGGATATCTTCCATAATAAATATTTATTTATGAAGTAGGACGAAACTCCGGAACATATATTATCAATAAAGGCATATGTTCTGGAGTTTATCATATGAAGGAAGAGAAAAAAAGAAAATGGAAGAACCGAAGCGTTCTGGCATTGGTGCTGACGGTGGCCCTGGCAGGGTCGTACAAATATATATCCGGATATGTAACGGTCTCCAGCAATGTAAACGGAAGAGAATTGCCCATCTATTCGGTGGAGACAAAGGAGAAGAAGGTTGCCCTTTCATTCGATGCCGCTTGGGGCAATGATGATACGCAGAAGATTCTGGAGATATTGAAAAAGCATGGACTACACGTGACCTTCTTCATGACTGGAGGCTGGGTGGAAAAGTATCCGGAGGATGTAAAGGCAATCCAGGCAGCAGGCCATGATCTTGGAAACCATAGCGAGAATCATAAGAACATGGCACAGTTATCTGTAGAGGAACAGAAGACAGAAATCATGACGGTCCATGAAAAGGTAAAGCAGTTGACCGGAGTGGATATGCAGCTGTTCCGTCCGCCTTACGGAGAATACAATGACAATCTGGTCCTGACAGCGAAGGACTGTGGATATTTTCCGGTAGAATGGTCGGTTGACAGTTTGGACTGGAAGGATTATGGTGTAAACAGCATCCTCGATATGGTGCTAAAGAACAAAGAATTAAGGAACGGGGCCATCATCCTTTGTCATAACGGTGCGAAATATACTTCGGACGCGTTAGAGCAGCTGATTATCGGACTAGAAGACAAGGGCTATCAGATCGTTCCAGTATCCCAACTGATTTATAAAGATAATTACCATATGGATGTGACGGGACGACAGATAAAGGACTAGTGTACGGTATGCCTGGGCATACAGGAAGGAGAAACGATACATGGAGTATATGACCATCATAGTAATGATCCTGTTTGGAATTGCCTATGCCTGCCTGCGGGAACGGGACAGGAGCCGGGCTTTGGCGTGCAAAGCCCTTGCCACTTCCATGGCGGTTACCGCAGGCCTGTACGGCGCAGTGCAAAGTCAGGATACCGCCGGATGGCTGATTGTGGCTGGGCTCGTATTATGCATGATTGCCGATGTAGTGCTGGAGATAAGGATGGTGGGAGGGATCGGCATATTCGGGACAGGACACCTGTGCTTTATCGCCGCCTTTTGGCTCAAGTCCCCTCCCACTCCAGGCACGCTGCTGCTTTTCCTGGCCATATATGTGGCTGTCATAGGAATGTTCCGGCATGAGATTGCGGGCCTGGATGAACTTAAGGTTCCGGCGTTTCTTTATATGGCGGTTCTGGGATTCATGGTATCGATGGCCGTGACGTCGGGCTGGCCCACAGGTGGCAGGGAGGGTGCGTTTCTGATGGCAGGGGCATTTCTGTTCCTGGCATCGGATTGTATGATCGCGTGGCGCACGGTGAAGGATATCCGGCAGAACGCTTACGGAGCCATCCTGCTTATCCTTTATTACGCAGCCGTATATCTGATTGGAAGCGCGTCCTGGATCTGATTGTGGATTATATGCAAAAAAATTGATGGTCCACGCCCTAATTTCTCTGATTATTGAAAATGAACTATGTTATAATAGAACTGCGCCGCCTGGATAGAAGGCGGCTGCATGACAGTATATGATAGACAAATTTTGGTACAATATTATATGATAGGAGGATTATAGAGACATGCAGAGTACAAGAAAGGTAACTGAAGACATTAGGTGGGTAGGGTGCAACGACAGAAGGCTTGCTCTTTTTGAGAACTTGTTTCCGATACCCAGAGGCGTATCCTATAATTCTTATCTGATTATGGATGAGAAGGTTACTCTGATGGATACGGTTGACGCATCCGTAACCCATCAATTTATTGAGAATCTGGATTACACGCTGGAGGGCAGAAGCATAGACTATCTCGTAATCCAGCATATGGAGCCGGACCATTGTGCCAACATCGAGGAACTAATGCGCAGATATCCGAATATGGAGGTGGTTGCAAATCAGAAGACAATGCAGATGATCGGCCAGTTCTTTGATATCAGCACGGAGGGGAGAACGGTTCTGGTGAAAGAAGGGGACGAGCTCAATACCGGAAGCCATACGCTGCGCTTTTTGATGGCGCCTATGGTTCACTGGCCGGAAGTCATGGTGACTTATGATGAAAAGGACAAGGTATTATTCTCAGCAGATGCGTTTGGAACGTTCGGCGCGTTGAACGGCAATATATTTAATGATGAGATAGATTTTGAAAAAGACTGGCTTTGGGATGCCAGAAGATACTATGCGAATATCGTTGGAAAATATGGATTGCAGGTACAGGCGCTGCTTAAGAAAGCGACTGCGCTGGATATCCGGATGATCTGTTCCCTTCACGGGCCGATCTGGAGGACCGATCTTTCCTACTTTATTGACAAGTACGACAAGTGGAGCAAGTATGAGCCGGAAGATCAGGAAGTGGCGATCATCTATGGATCAATCTATGGAAATACAGAGCAGGCAGTGAATGCACTGGCACTGCGTCTGGCTGAAAAAGGCGTTAAGAATATCTCAGTCTATGACGTATCCACCGTCCATGTCTCCGACCTGATCGCGGAGATATTCCGCTGCAGCCATCTTGTATTTGCATGCTCTACCTATAATGGCGGAATCTATCCTCCGATGGAGAATCTGCTTGCGGATATGAAGGCCCTGTCTGTAAAGAAACGTACGGTAGCGGTGATGGATAACGGGACTTGGGCGCCTTCGGCAGGAAAGCAGATGATTAAGATGCTGGAAGAAATGAAAGATATGACCATTCTGGACATGCAGCTGTCGATCAAGTCTACGCTGAAGCAGGAACGGGCGGAGGAACTGGCAGCTTTCGCGCAGCAGATCGTAGACGCCATGTAGCGGGCAGATGACAGAAGAGAAAGAAGGATGGCTATGGATAACAGAGTATCTGTAATCAGCATTATTATAAAAGAAGAGGAATCCATCGGGGCAGTCAATGAACTGCTCCATGAATTCCGTGAGTATATCGTGGGACGTATGGGAATTCCCTATAGGGACCGTGGCGTCTCCATTATCAGCGTCGTGCTGGACGCGCCAGGCGATGCCACCAGTTCTCTGTCCGGGAAGCTGGGCATGCTGGAAGGCGTAAGCGCAAAGACGCTGACTGCGAAACTATAGCCGATGGATGCCGCTTTGCAGTTCCTCAGCCCATTTCTGAAGGTTATAGGTTCTGCCTCCGAAAAGTTTGAGAATAACGCCGGTGGGATGATTCTCATTGGCAAATGCATTGGCTTCGTCCGTATCCACATGCATGGCAAGCGCAAATTGGGGACTGACGCGGACGATGACATCCGCAAAGATGAGGGATCGCTCATAACTTTCCATGATCACGAACACCTCGTCATTGTCTTTTACATTCATCTGGACAGCCTGTACAGGCGTCATGTGGATGTGCCTTTTGGCCACGATGACGCCGTGGTCCAGTTCGATGCTGCCCTTCGGGCCCATCAAGGTACAGCCGGGCGTGTCTTTCGTATCCCCGGACTGGCGTATGATTCCCGGAACCCCAAGCTTGCGGCTGTCCGTCATAGATATCTCCAGTTGGGTCTCCTTGCGGAAAGGCCCCAGTATGGCAACATTCTCAAACGAGCCTTTCGGCCCCCGGACGCTCAGCCGCTCCTTGGCCACGAACTGCCCGGGCTGGCTTAAGTCGGCTTTGTAGGTCAGTTCGCTGCCCTCGCCGAACAGTGCTTCAAAGTCATTGCGGCACATATGGATATGCCGCGCGCTGGTTTCAATTGGTATTGCAACGCCCATATATGACAACTCCTTTCATTGCGCGATCCTAGTATTCCTATTTTAGCAAAGTGTGCGGGCTTTTTCAATCGAAAGGCTTTCCTTTCTTCCTCAAAAGTCATATAATATGGAATATAACCAATTGGACGATCGGTACTGGCTGGATGACGAAGAATAAGGCAAATCCTACAGGAATGTTTGGCATTTTGTCACGTTGACAAAGTGCCTTTTTCTATCTATAATTTAATATTGTAAAACAAAGGCGTTTTCATCATGGCATGAGAACGCCCATTTTTATATGCGAAAGTAACTAATAAAGGAAGGCAGGTTCTGAAAAAATACATATATCAGGAGGTTGAGGCAATGAATTATTATACGAGAGCAGATATTTTAAGAATAGTAGAGGAAGAAGATGTGGGCTTCATACGCCTTCAGTTTACAGATATCTTCGGAGTCATGAAGAACGTCGCGATCACTGCCAGCCAGCTGGAAAAGGCGCTGGATCATCAGATTATGTTTGACGGGGCCTCAATCGAAGGCTTTGCGAGGATTGAAGAGTCTGACATGTATCTATACCCGGATCTTGATACCTTTGAAATATTTCCATGGAGGCCTCAGCAAGGGAAGGTAGCCCGTCTGATCTGTGATGTATATAAGCCGGATGGAACCATCTTTCAAAGTGATCCCAGATATGTGCTGAAAAAGGTAATGTTCCAGGCAAAGTCAATGGGATTCGAATTCGATGTGGGGACGGAATGTGAATTCTTCCTGTTCCATACGGATGACGATGGACTGCCAACGACTGTGACCCATGAAAGCGCGGGCTATTTCGATCTCGGGCCTCTGGACTTAGGAGAGAATGCGCGGCGTGATATGGTGCTGACGCTGGAGGATATGGGATATGAGATCGAGGCATCCCATCATGAATCCGCTCCCGCGCAGCACGAGATTGATCTCCACTATGACGAGGCATTGGCTTCAGCGGACAGTATTATGACTTTTAAGTTGGTCGTAAAGACCATTGCCAGGCGCCATGGACTGCATGCTACATTTATGCCGAAGCCAAAGTCCGGTATAAATGGCTCAGGAATGCATATTAATATGTCTATGAGAAAAGACGGCATCAACATATTTCATGATTCAAAAGATCCCGCAGGATTAAGCAAGGAAGCCTATTGGTTCATCGGCGGACTTATGAAGCATATGAAGGCCATCTGCTTTATCACCAATCCGGTGGTCAATTCTTATAAACGCCTGGTTCCAGGCTACGAGGCTCCAGTGTACATTGCCTGGTCAGCCAGGAACAGGACGCCGCTGATCCGGATCCCCGATACCAGGGGAGATGCCGTAAGAGTCGAACTCAGAAGCCCTGACCCATCGGCCAATCCATATCTGGCGCTGGCGGTTTGCCTGGCGGCAGGGCTTGAGGGAATCCAAAATGAGATCATGCCGCCCAAGAGCGTTGACTGCAACATCTATGAGATGTCCGAAGAAGAGAGGAAGGCTTCCGGGATAGAGATGCTTCCGGGAAGCCTTCTGGAAGCGGCCAGGGAATTTGAGAAGGATGCATTCATACAAAGCGTGCTGGGAGAAGATCTGTCTAAGAAATATATCGAGGCGAAGACAAGAGAATATGCAGATTACCGCGCCCAGGTCACGGATTGGGAGATAAGCAGATACCTGCACCGCCTGTAGACATTCCTGTTGGAACACGTAGACAAGGAGCAAAACAGGAGGTGTCAGCTTGGTAGGTATTATTGTCGTATTTCCCAATAAGGGCAATGCAGCCAATATTCGGAACCTGCTGGTTCGCGGCGGCATGGATGTGACAGGAGCGTGTACCACAGGCGCCCAGGCACTGAACTATGCGGATGCCTTGGATGAAGGAATCGTGGTATGCGGTTATAAGTTAAAAGATATGATGTATACGGAACTGCGGGAATATCTTCCGGAGCAATTCGAGATGCTTCTGATCGCATCTGCGGATAAATGGAGCACAGGCATGATCAATGGCATTGTAGGGCTGTCAATGCCTGTTAAGGCATATGATCTGATGAATACCATGGATATGATGCTTCGCAATATAGGGCAAAGGAGAAGAAAGCGCAAGCTGGAACGAAAAACCAGAGACCCCAGGCAGTAGGAAGTGATCAGGCAGGCGAAAGAACTGCTAATGGCGCGCAACAACATGTCGGAGGAAGAGGCCCACAGATATCTGCAAAAGAGCAGTATGGACAGCGGGACGAATATGGTAGAGACGGCCCAAATGGTGCTAAGCATCATGGCCGAATAAGAAGAGTAGTCATAAAGGAGAGTATTGGTATGAGATTTACAAAAATGCATGGTTTGGGGAACGATTATGTCTATGTGAATTGTTTCAAAGAGAAGGTGGAACATCCATCCGAGGTGGCCAGGTTCGTAAGCGACAGACACTTTGGGATTGGTTCGGATGGGTTGATCATGATCAATCCATCCAAAGTAGCGGATTTTGAGATGGAGATGTATAATGCGGATGGATCCAGGGGGGAGATGTGCGGCAACGGCATCCGCTGCGTGGCGAAGTATGTGTATGATTATGGGCTTACGGATAAGACCAGCATATCTGTGGAGACCCTGGGAGGCATCAAATATCTGGATCTTACCGTCAAGGATGGCAAGGTCGCTCTTGTAAAAGTGGATATGGGAAAACCAGAACTTAAGCCGGAACGAATTCCTATCGTATCAGATGAAGAGCGCGTGGTGAACGAGCCGATCATCGTGGGAGGCATGGAATACCGGATGACCGGGGTTTCCATGGGCAATCCCCATGTAGTCGTCTATGTGAAGGATCTTGAAGGAGTGAAAATCGAACATGTAGGCCCCAAATTCGAGAATCATGAGAGGTTCCCAAAAAGAGTCAATACGGAGTTCACCAAGGTTCTGGACCGCAAGACCGTAGAGATGCGCGTGTGGGAGAGAGGCTCCGGCGAGACTCTAGCCTGTGGAACCGGCGCCTGCGCAGTGGCGGTAGCCAGCATATTAAACGGGATGACGGAAGACCAGGTTACCGTGAAGCTGCTGGGCGGAGACCTCTTGATCGAGTGGGATCAGGAGGCTGGCAGAGTCTATATGACCGGGCCCGCCACCGTTGTATACGACGGGGAGATTGCAATATAAACAGACAAACATTATAAAAAAGGAGACGGGAAGATGTTTAAAGTAAATGATGATTACTTGAAGTTACCAGGAAGTTACCTCTTTTCCACGATTGGCAAAAAAGTGGCGGCTTTTCAGGAAGCCAATCCGGATCAGGACATTATCAGGCTTGGAATCGGCGATGTGACTCAGCCGTTGGCGCCGGCGATCATTGACGCCCTCCACGGCGCGGTAGATGAAATGGCCCATGCAGAGACCTTTCATGGATATGCCCCGGACTTGGGATACGAGTTCCTAAGAAGCGCCATGGCAAAGAATGATTACCAGGACAAGGGATGCGATATAAAGGCAGACGAGATATTCATCTCAGACGGAGCGAAATGCGATTCCGGAAACATCCAGGAAATATTCGCGAAGGATAATAAGATTGCCGTATGCGACCCGGTCTATCCCGTCTATGTAGATACGAACGTAATGGCCGGGCGTACCGGAGTCTATGACCAGAAAGCGGAGACATGGAGCGATGTGATCTACATGCCTTGTACGAAAGAGACCGGATTTGCGCCCCAGCTGCCGAAAGAAACGCCGGATATCATCTATCTGTGCTTCCCGAATAACCCTACCGGATCTACCATTACCAAGGCTCAGCTGCAGGAATGGGTGGACTATGCCAATAAGGCGGGCGCAGTCATCATCTATGACGCGGCCTATGAAGCATACATTAGTGAAGCGGACGTGCCGCATACCATCTATGAGTGTGAAGGCGCAAGAACCTGTGCGATTGAGCTTCGAAGCTTCTCCAAGAATGCCGGATTCACAGGCGTAAGGCTTGGGGCTACCGTGATTCCTAAGGATCTGATATGCAAAGACGTGATGCTGCATTCCCTGTGGGCGAGACGGCACGGAACCAAGTATAACGGCGCCCCATATATTGTCCAGAAGGCCGGGGAGGCAGTGTATTCCGAAGCCGGAAAGGCACAGTTAAAAGAACAGGTTGCCTATTATATGAAGAATGCCGCCGTCATCTACGAAGGGCTTAAGGAGGCAGGTTACAACGTGTCAGGAGGCGTGAACGCGCCGTATATCTGGCTGGAGACGCCGAAAGGGATGACTTCCTGGGAATTCTTTGACTATCTGCTGGAAAGGGCCAATGTGGTAGGAACGCCGGGCTCCGGGTTCGGGCCAAGCGGCGAGGGATATTTCCGTCTCACTGCCTTTGGATCTTATGAAAATACAGTCCGTGCGATCGAACGGATTAAGAAGATATAGCCTAATAGCGGCCTTGCCTGGAACTACGAGCTGTACACGCAGGCCAACAAGAGGCGCGAGAAGCGAAAAAAAGAGGGGGAGATCATGAGATATGCGGAATACCCCGGAATAGTTCCGGGGTATCCATAGACTATTTGCACTCGAAGTCGATAGGACTGTCGATAAGCGTTGCAGCCTGAAATTTATGCTTATGGTTATCTTCCTCTTCGGTAAAGTCTTTGATGAAGTGAACATGCTTGCCGTTTCCTACGTCAATTGCGCCGGAGGTTTTCCCGCAGAATTCATGGAAATGTTCGTCTGAGAAGTCGGTGCGGAATTTCACTTCATGGAAGTGGTCATGCTCATTGTGGTAGATAGCCTCGCCGGTTACGGTACAGAATCTATGATTATGGCAATCGCCGCATTCATTAAAAATTTTTGTGCTTCCGGTCAGTTCATGAACATGTTTCTGGTCTTTGCAATAATTTTGATTATACATTTTGAAATCTCCTTTTTCTTTTAAAATATGATAAAGGGGAATAGGTTGTGAAAGTGAAGGTAGAAGGTGGATTAACTTAGGGTTTAATTAAATAACAGAAAGGAAACGGAGCATCGACTGGCATAGAGATGGCAACGGGATATAGTGTTGACATTGCAATAAATCACGACCCGGAGGCTATACGGATGCATAAGGCAAATCATCCTAATACAAGGGATTATTGTGAGAACGTCTGGGACGTGGATCCAGTAAAGGTCTGCAATGGTAGTCCGGTGGGATTGGCATGGTTTTCACCAGACTGCAAGCATTTTTCAAAGGCTAAGGGCGGCAAGCCAAAGGATAAAAACATCCGCGACAGTAAGACCGCGTTACCAACGGTAACATCATGGGACCATAACAGCCAAGGATAGGTTCGGACTAGTCACTATCGAAGGTGTAGATTACCAGATAGCTGATATTAGTTTGCGGATGCTGGAACCGCGAACTATATGGATGCCAGGGATTTCCGGATGATTATATAATTGACCGTGATTATACAGGCAAGACCTATCCAAGGTCAGAGCAGGTAAAGCGGTGCGGTAATGCGGTATGTCCACCAATTCCAGCCGCACTGGTTAAAGCGAACCTGCCAGAGTTATGTGTAACTAAGCGAAATGGAAACATGAGGATATTCGAGGAAAAAACAGGTCAGATGAGATTTGTGTAATAGGTTTCGGGAAGTTTGATTGGGGGAAAAAAACGGAGCTGCCGAAACAGCCCCGTCAATATCATTACCAAGACCGATAGCGGTCACATCTGCCCCAGCGGTCACGGTCATCGCGGTCACATCTGCCCCAGCGGTCACGGTCATCGCGGTCACATCTGCCCCAGTGGCCACGGTCATCGCGGTCACATCTGTCCCAGCGGTCACGGTCATGGCAAGGATTGCAGTTGCGTCTGCGGTTATTTTCCCAAGATGAATCATTAAAATTATCAGTCATTTCTAAAATCCTTTTTTATTTAAAATATGCGGGGGGTGAAAAAGAGTGAAAATTAGAACTAAGCTTATATTTAGTGGAGGTGGAACATGAAATTGAGTAGAACAGTGGATAATCTAAGATTTATGGAAAATGAATTAAAAAGAGAGCATGGTAAAAAACCAAAGCATGAGACTCTGGTTAGAATCAGAACGTTTGAAAATGCAATAAAGGAACTAATGGAAAGAGATGGATTCCGGTAACGGAGCGGATACCAGAGGTTGGAATATATCTTGTGACTTGTGATATTCAGTAAAGGTAATGAGGTTTAAGGAGTCGGAAGATACGCTTATACTACCAGAACCATGTCATACCTAATCTTTATTTTTACACGCTGCCTGTCTAGCGATAATAACTCCTAGCATATCTCCAAGTGCTGTGAGACTGGTAGCAAGTACAGAAAGTTCATCTTCGGAAAGACATTCGGAAAGTTTACAGGCAATTATAGAGAGAAAATATAAATCCGCACAGTTATTCATGATGGGAAGTACCTTAAAAGCATTTTGGTATATGATATGTTGAATGAGAGGATAAAGTGATAGGTATTTAGAGAATAAAAGGAGTATTGAAAATGGCAAGTATTTAGTGCCTAAGCGATTATCGTTGCGAAAGAAAAAATGTATGTAAGTAGGGCACAGTAGCCCTACAGTTTAAGATTCACATTCTGGCTTGTGATGTGGCTTATCACAGTTATCAAGAATCGGATTTATCAAATCCAGTTTTGTCTTCAAGACGGTTTCGAGGGTGATAAGTTTATCGACCATATTTTCAACAGATTTGTTGATTTCGATCAATTCTTTTAAATTGCAGCTGAGAGAAATTCCTTTTTGAAGTTTTTCTCCTTCAGCGTTTAGAATGTGGGATATGGCGGTTTCTTCCAGGGCAATAGACTGGAGAAGGGAAGATGCAGCGCAGCATTTGTCAATGTGCTCACATTCAATTTTTGGCATACTCATATAGGTTTCTCCTTTATTTTAAAATCTATATATTGTATGCGAGACAGTTGGAAAGTGCTATTTATAAAATGGGCGTTTAGATAACAAAAAATAGCCAGCCGGCCTGCAGATAAATTGGTGGTATAAATCAGGCCCATGTACTGGCAACACAATTATTATAATACGACAAGCCTGAAAAGGCAAACAGAACAAACGAAGGGAATGGAGATGATAGATTGAAGAGGCAGAAGAGGGACAGGCATACGCTTGAGAGCGATCGGAACAGCGATCCCGGGGAAAAGGCAAGGGAGCGGATACGCCGGCCAGCCTAGCCCCTGGGGAGTTATCCTTCTAGGCAAGGCTAGTGATCAGGAGCCAGGGCAGGAAGATGGAGCATAAGACGGTAGAGGAGTATATCAGGTATAAGGGGATGTTGCGTATTGGACAAGAAGATACTGAATGACTACATTTAGAGCCGAAAGACCGTGATTGATAAGGTGAGGGGAAGCAATCCGGACTTCCCGTATCAGCCGCAGAGTTTCGAGATTGCCGGGACAACCGATACTTACGCCAATGCCGATCTGATCCGGAGCGAAGAGCACATCCCTATCTTGATGCGGATCAAAAGAGCAAACTGCATGATGAGTTGCCGAAATACCTGATTGAACAGAACGAGTTCCGCCGCAGCATAACCCTTAACAAGAGAGTGATATGAAAAGCAGTACTAAAGGCGAAATGAAAAGTGATATGAAAAATGAAATGAATGCCATATCACTTTTGGCAAGGCTACCTACATATTTGCCGCAGATTATGCTGCTTAGGAGGGGGAACAAGGTGAATGTTGAAAAAATCGTAAATAACATCGGCTCTTCGGCAAGAGATGTAGTCAGAGTGTTAAAAACAATTCAACAGAATATATAAGGTCACAGGAGACTGGTCTGAGTCGGGAACACCTGCTACACTATGAAATGTAGTGCGGCAGGTGTTTTTTTGGAATGTCGTTATTGTATATAGCAATTTAAAAGTTTCATTTTTCTACAAATTCAAAATGATAATATATGTTCAATACAGAATTAAGTACGATAAGTTTTAAAACAAAATGATAATATATGTTCAGAAAATGTTGACATATTAACAATAAAATGATAAAATATGAAACATAACAGAGGAAAAAAATAAACATAAAAAGGAGGGTAATTATGTTAACGGTAAGAGAGTTTGCAAAACATTTTGATTTAGCACTATTAGCACCAAATGTGCAGGAAGCAGCAGTAGTTGAGGCTTGTGCTACAGCAGCAAAGTATCAGGTGAATTCAGTAAATGTGAATTCATGCTGGATTGATGTGGCTCGCAGAGAGCTGGCAGGAACAGGTGTTGGACACAGTGCTGTTATTGGATTTCCATATGGTACAGCCATTTCAAAGGTAAAATACTTGGAAGTAGATGAGATGTTAAATGCAGGTTGCTCCGCTTGTGATATGGTTATCAACGTTGGTGCACTGAAAGATGGAAATCTGAAACTGGTTGAAGATGAAGTAAAGACTTTTGCAGATGTGTGTAATGCAGCAAACTGTGACAGCAAACTGATCTTCGAAGTTGGATTCCTCAGTGATGAAGAGATCGCAACGCTGACAAAGATATGCTGTGCTCATGACATTACATACGTAAAAACAGCAACAGGAACACAGGCATTCCCAGATATGAAACATGTTCAGATCATGAAAGAGAACCTGTCCGGCAACACTAAGATTAAAGTATCTGGAGTTCCGAGAACATTTGCACTTCCGGCAACATTGTTCATGTTCGAACATATGGGAGTTAGCCTTTGCGGAACAAGAAGTGCAGGTATCCTGACTCAGCAGTATGAAGATTATCTGAAAACAATAGAGAAATAAGGAGGATGACAGCAATGTATAACGTACATTATTTCCTGAATTCCCTTCTGGGTGACAAAGTAAAATGCGTAGACGGTGATGAGAAATACATCAGCCGTGCGATTAATGAAGAACTGGATTTTGAAGAGTATAAGTTCTTATCCAACGAGGTAAAATACATCGGTGTAACTCCTGAGTTTAAAAAGGTAATTGATCTTTTTAAGGTACCGGAAGGAGAGACACCTGCTGGATTCCGTGTAGAATACAACTTATCTGAAAACAAGCAGCTGATAATCGACTTAAAGAGAGATATCTCATATGGCAAGAATGGTATTAAGAGACCAACTCCATTCCTGTTTTCAGCAGATACGGCAAATCCGTATGAAGTTGCTCCGATGAAGGATCTGATCGCTAACCTGACATGTAATCCGGGAATCATTTATGACCTCTTCATTAATAACCCGAAAGAGAATATTGGAAATAAATTTAAAAACCGTGATGAAGTAATGCAGGAAATCGGCAATATTCTTGGACCTGGATGTGATATCAGCGTTGAATTTAATGATCCGTTTGCTGATATCAATCAGCTTCTGGAAGAGGCAGAACATTTTAAAGAGATGCTTTCAGAGTATCGTGTAGTAATTAAGGTTCCACATACAGGTGTTGTTAACAGAGATAATGCACATTATCTGATTGAAGGCAACAAAAAGATGCCGGTTGCACACAATGCTGGAACAACAGAAGACTACTTCTACAGCCACAATCTTGCATTGAAGCTGAAAGAAAAAGGCTTCCGTGTTAACTATACACTGATGTTTGAACCATGGCAGACTGGCATGGCTTTGCAGGCTAAGCCCTACTTCATCAACAGTTTTATCAATAAGAGAATGCTGACCAGTACTTATGTAAAGGGAATGCTTTCTGCATTTGATTCAACAAGAGATCTTCAGTTCCTGAAAAATCTTCGCAGTTACTTTGTTGACGTTGACTTCCTTCCGGAATCAGCAAAAGATGCTGATCTTGCAGAAGTTGAGAAGATTGCACGTGAAACACTGACTTACAGAGATTTTGATAATGTAAGAGGATTTGATGGAATGGACGGTGTACGTCATAACCTTCGTATGCTGCGTGATAGCAATCTTGAAGATACGAGACTTATTATCTGTTCTATTGCAGGTACAAGAGAGTATCCGGAACTTGATAAGCTGCTTGTTGAAGATGAATTTAGAGATGTGCTTGATAAGATTGTAATCACAACAGAACCAATTTATTTTGCACAGTATACTTCATCACCACAGATTATTACATATCAGCGCAGATTCCTGAATGCAGTTAACAATACTGCTGACAAGAGATAAAACAGCTGCAGATGAACATGTACGCCTTGTGTGTATTAAAGCGAGGCGTACATGCATAAAGCGCAAATGGTAGGCGCAAATAGGATGTTTTGGCGGTTTTTTGGCAAATAATGGGAATAATATCTTTGCAAAATCAATTTTTTGTGTGATAATGAAAAACGGTGTGAATTAAACCTGCTTTATCACATGAAAAGGAGATTAATAATCTATGGATAAGAAGCAAAAAAGACGAAATGAATTGTTAAACCTGGTGAATTCAAAAGAAAGAATATCAATCAGGGAATTATCGGGAATTTGCAAGGTGTCTGAATTGACAATCCGACGGGACATCCAGGAGTTAGAGCAGCAGGGGTTTGTACAGAACATCAGAGGAATCGTGTTTGCAAATGCAACGAAAAAAGAAAACAAAATCTATAATTTGAATGATGCCAGTGCGGAAAATTACAGTACGAAAGACAAGATTGGTTTGTATGCGGCAGGGCTGATTGAAGACGGTGATATTGTCATCATTGACAATGGAACCACAACGGAAAGGCTTGCAGCGCATTTCCCGGAAGATATTAATGTAACGGTGTTATGCTATAACATTAATATTCTGAATCACTTATACGGGAAACCGAATATTTCACTCATTTTTGGCGGTGGTTACTTTCACCCGCAGACATTGATGTTTGAAAGCAGGGAGAGTCTGGAATTGATTCGAAGAACGAGAGCAAGAAAAGTATTTGTTTCCGCAGCAGGGATACATGACTCTCTGGGAGCTACATGTACCAGCACCTATGAAGTCGAAAGCAAGAGAGAAATACTGAAAGCAAGTATGGAGAAAATACTTCTTGTTGACTCAAGTAAGTTTGGACAGGTTTATGAGAATTTTATATGCGAAATCACTGCATTTGATTTAATTATTACAGACAAAAATCTATCGGATGAATGGATCCGAATCATTGAAAATGCCGGAATAAGGTATACATTGGTATAAATTATACAACAGTCTGTAAATATTCAAATACATTCAAATATATTCTAAATAATCTTTTCTCTCCGTTCCGCTGTTAAATCAGTATGGATAATTGCTGATGTCGGGAAGAGGCGATAATGTGAGGACTATATACAAGTACATGGGGTTATGTGCACTGCTGATATTGTCTGTTTGTCTGATAAGTGGATGTGGCAACAAGGATGCGGATGTTCTGGTCGTACTTGGCGGTCAGAATGCGCTGGATTATGATGATTCAGAGAAAGCAGCAAAACAGTGGGCAGAGGAAAAGAGTATTTCTATAGAGATTGTTGCACCCGAGATGTCGACGGTCTGGGAGCAGCAGAAAGTTCTTGAAGATTCAATCAGAAAAAATAAATGGGATCTTATCGTTGTGGAACCATTAGGTGATGACGAGTTGTATTCGGTTCTTGATTATGCAAAATCACAGGGCAGTGTGGTAGTTGCGATGCAGGGAGCAGAGGGACTGGAGGCGGACTATACGGTACAGCCGTGTGACTATCAGAAACTGGGTTCATCTATGATGGACGTATTCGCCGGTTTGGTGGGACAATCCGGTGAATATGTGACGATTGTGCCAGCGAAAGATTCAGATATTGTAATGCAGGAAGAGACAGCCTGTGTCAATCAACAGAAAAATACTTATCTTCAGATGCTTCCGGCCTCCAGGCTTCAGGAGGGAGCAAGCATTCAGGATGCTTATGACATCACGGAGTCTCTATATGGTACCTATGGTATGAGGGGTGCATTGTTTTTTTCATACAGTAATGGCCTGGGAATTTCTCAGTGGATACAGGATACAGGAAATGACATTGTAAGTGTAGGGGTAGGTACTCCGGATTTGATGAATACAGCCATTGAAGCGGGGACGGTAGATGCTCTGTTCTACTGGAACAGAGATAATCTTCTGAAAGTAACGCTTGAAGTGGGATATCGGGCGCTGGAAGGCAGTGTGAAAGAAGGCGACGAGGTTATTACAACCAGTATAGAAGGTTATAGAACCTTACGTTCTTCAGGAAGTGGAACATATTATGGAGATGATATATCTTCAGAAATATATGATTAAGGAGAGAAATAATGATGCATGTATTAGATTTATTTAGATTGGACGGAAAGTTAGCAGTGATAACAGGAGCTGCACAGGGACTTGGAAGAGCGATGGCTGAGGCACTGGCGGATTGTGGCGCAGATATCGCGATTCTGGATCTGAATGTAGAAAAAGCTGCTGTGACTGCAGATGAAATTGCAGAACAGTATCAGGTGAAAGCAAAAGCTTACAAGGTAAATGTAGCCTCTGCGGAATTCTGCCAGGAAGCAGTAAAACAAGTACATGATGATTGGGGACATATTGATATTCTTCTGAATGACGCAGGAATCTGTATCAATGAGAATGCAGAAGATGTTCCGCTTGAACACTGGCATAAGGTAATCGACATCAATATGAATGGCGTATGGTATATGTCTCAGGCAGTTGGAAAGATCATGATTGAGCAGAAAGGCGGAAATATTATCAATGTATCTTCCATGTCCGGTTTTATCGTAAATGATCCACAGGGACAGGTATCCTATAATACCTCCAAAGCCGGTGTTGCACATATGACAAAATCACTGGCAGCTGAGTGGGTAAAATACGGAATCAGGGTGAATTCAATTGCACCTGGATATATGGATACAGAACTGGTTCATAAAACTTATGTAGAGGATGGCGAGTGGGCAAGACGCTGGAATTCCATGACTCCGATGAAACGTCCGGGAAGGCCGGAGGAACTTGGACCGTTAGCCGTATATTTGGCAAGTGATGCATCTACATATATGACAGGCTCAGTAATCCTGATTGATGGCGGATATACTATTTGGTAGAAGTAAAGGAACGTGTAATATGATTGAGCTTCAGAATGTTAGAAAATATTATGGCAATAAACTTGCTTTAAATGATGTGTCTTTTCAGATAGAGGACGCAAGTATCATTGGTTTGCTGGGAAAAAATGGAGCAGGTAAAAGTACGCTCATGAATATTATGACGGGATATTTGCCTGCTACGGCAGGAAATGTATGTGTTGATGGATTATCAATCGATGAAGCACCACAGGAAGTGAAGGGCAAGATCGGATACCTTCCGGAAAAACCACCTCTTTATGACACGATGTCAGTCAGGGGATTTCTGGAGTACGTTGCCAAACTAAAGAGGGTTTCTGGTAAAAATGCTGCTTCATCGATTGATGACATAATAAAACGTACAGGCCTGGATGTTGTGGAAAATCGGCTGATTCGAAATCTGTCAAAAGGATATCAGCAGAGAGTAGGTATAGCACAGGCGATGGTTGGAGAACCGAAGATACTGATTCTGGATGAGCCTACGGTAGGCCTTGACCCGTCACAGGTAGTAGAGTTCCGGTCATTATTAAAGGAATATGCGAAAGAGCATGTGATCATCATCAGTTCACATATTCTGGCAGAGATTGCAGAGATATGTGATAGAATATTGATTCTGAATAAAGGAAGTCTGATCAAGGACTGTCGGATGGAAGAATTAAATCATGCGGGCAGGAATCGTGTATTTGTAAGAGTCAAAGCTCAGAAAGATCGGTTTGAAGACATCATTTTAAAGGAAATAGCTGATTGCAGATATCAATACAAGGGCCAGGGAGAACCAGGCTGCAGTGACTGGGAGATTGGCTTTGATAAGGAGACGGGAGATATCAGAGAAGAAGTGTTCTATGCAGCGGTAGCGAATCATATAGAACTTCTTCAGATGATTCCGGTACAGGAGGAAATCGAGGATGTTTTCCTGAATCTTACATCGGCGGAGTATAGCAAGTAATAGAGGATAAGATATGAGAGCGACTTTTGAACGTGAATTTCAGGAATATTTTAATACAATGCTGGGATATGTATTTGTTAGTGCATTTTTGTTTCTGGCGGGAGTGTTTTTTTCTGTCAATAACATTAATGAACTAAGTGCAGAATTTAATACGACACTCAATGACTGTATCTACGTATTTTTGCTGACTTCTCCCCTTTTGACAATGAAACTTCTGTCAGAAGAGAAGAAGATCAAGAGGGACCAGTTGCTGATGACAACGAAGACCTCGTTTTCGTTCGTTATTGTCGGCAAATTTCTGGCTGCTTTAAGTGTTTTTGCTGTTACACTGTGTTTCACTCTGATATATCCAATAATCTTATTGACTTATGGAACCATATCAGTACCACTTATTGTCAATGGTTACGTAGGCTTTTTCTTCCTTGGCATGGCATTTATTGCAGTCGGAATGTTTGCATCTTCAATAACAGAAAGTCAGTTGACGGCAGCGATCTGTACTTACGGCATTTTGTTGTTCCTACTCTGTCTGGATCTGATCATCTCAAAAATACATGTGGAAACTGTAACTTCATTTCTTCAGTGGTTTTCACTGTTTGAGAGATTCAAGCCATATCAGTATGGAACCTTTGGAATTGCTTCTGTCATATATTATATTTCTTTTTCCGTTGTGTTTCTCAGCTTCAGCATTGCAGTTATGAAATATAGGAGGGTGAAATAATGAAACAGAAAGACAGAAAGGGTTTTAAAAATGTAGTCCTCCTTGGTTTTGTAGTCCTCATAGTGATATGTGCAGTTGTAATTACACTGGTAGCAGAGAAGATTGAGGATAAATTTAATCTTCGATGGGATGTAACAGACAGTCAGATCTATTCCATAGGAGATACAACAAAAGCACTTCTGAAAGATTTAGATAAGGATATTACGGTATATACCACATTTCAATCCGGACAGGAAGACCTGACGATTCGGGAAATATTAAAGCGTTACAAACAGGAAAGTGGTCATATAAAGACAGTGAACGTTGATCCTGTAGAAAAACCTTTTTTTTTACAGCAGTATGAGACGGATGGAGAGAGTATCGAAGCTTCATCTCTGATCATACAGGATAATAACAGTGAAGAATTCCGCGTGATCAACGGACAGGACTTATATGAATGGGAACTCAGTGAGGATCAGTTATATGCAACCGGTATGATTGCCGAACAGCGTATAACGGCTGCAATTGCTTCCATTCAGGGAGGAAGTCAGACGACAGCATACTTTGTTACAGGTCATGGAGAGATGAATGTAACGGAAGAATATTATCTGGCGGATACTCTGGAAAGTGACGGTTATAAAGTGGCGTCTTACGATCTGGTCTATAACAATGCAGCATTAACTGACAAGGATTGCCTGTTGTTCCTGTCACCGACTACAGATCTGACAGATGAAGAGTATCAGATTACAAAAGAATTTATAGATAACGGAGGCAGGGCGGTATATCTGATTAACCTGCTTGCCGGCGAACTGAAAAATTTTGGGAAATTATTTGAAGATTTTGGATTGATCTTAGAAGATGACCTGATTGTTGAAGCAGATAGTAAATATTATCTGAACAGTCAGATCATGATAAAGCCTGAGCTGAATGAAGAAAGTCCGGCGCTTCGATCTATTATCGAAGCTGATGCGGGAGTTGTTCTTCCAAGATGCAGGGGAATCTCAGTTGAAGATAAAGAAAACATTGAGTTAATCCCAATTGCATACAGTTCAGAGAGCAGCTATGGAAAAGTGAATCCATATACGGAAACTCTGGAAAAAGAGGAAGGCGATACGGCTGGACCGTTTTTGCTTGGCGTAACTGCGGAAAATTCTCAGACAGGTGCGAAAATGCTTTTGATGGGAAATAATGATTTTGTATCAACGTTAGATAATGCAAAGCATGATGGAAATATTGCACTCTTTATGGATTCTGTAGCGTGGACTTCTGGAAAAGAAGAATCAGTAGTAATTCAGCCGAAAACACTGGTTTCGGCACCGCTGAATATAACAAGTACAGCAGCAAGCTACAGGCTGAAGGTTCTGGTGATCGCAGTAATTCCGATTCTGATATTGATATTTGGGTCGATTGTCTGGCGTAGGAGGCTTAGCCGATGAAACAAAAGAGAAAGATTATTGTTGCGGGTGTTCTTGTTTTGATCATTGTGTGTGGGATCTATTATCTGACAGCGGATGATCGGAGTAAAACAGACAGTAGTGAAGGATGGATATGTACAAAGGGGACGGAGAACATTACATCTATTGCTATTAACAGTGGAAAAGATAGTCAGACCCTGATTTTTACCAAGGAAGAAGAGTCCTGGATGGGGGATGACGGAAGCTCGTACGATAATGATCGCTTTGCACCATATACAGCAACTTTGGGGTATATGAAGGTTGAAGAAAAGCTGAGCGCCTCAACTGCAGATGAAAAGGAAGAATATGGGATCGATGATTCATCATATACGGTATGGGTGTCCTATGATGACGGAGAGGAATATGAGTATATTTTGGGGAAGGATATTGATAATCTCGGAATGTATCTGTCCGCGGATCAGGGGAAAAGTATATGTCTGATTGATTATCGGCGAACAGAGGATATTCTGGAAATGGTGGAATCGCTCTATGATGTAGCACTCAATGGTGTGAAGTTTGATGAGATCAGAGGAATCAGTCTGTATTCTCCGGAAGATGGAACCGTATCCATGAACCGTTCAGAATCTCCGAGAGCTGGAGGGGACTTTTACTGGAATATTTTTAAGCCCTATGGATGGATTGCGGATACGGAAAAAGTGAATGAACTGATCAATACGATAGAAGAAAACGATGTTCTGAAAAGAACAGATGAAGATGTGACGTTAGAGAGCAGTGGTCTGGATGCAGCAGAAGAGGAACTTCCTTCTATAGGCTTATATGACACCTATGACAGTGAGATGATCATATACCTTGGGAATACCGAAGGGGATTACGTATATTGTAAGACAAATTATTTGGACAATATCTATCTGATCAGCAAAGAAATATTGAAGGTTGCAGATAAACGTGCGGAAGATCTGATTGATCTGACACTTTATTACTATGAAACCCCATCTATTGAAACATGTACGATTGATTTTAATGGAGAAGTACATGTTCTTGAAGCAGAATGGGAGACGGCTGAAAACAGTAATACACGCGGACAGAGATATTATCTGGATAAAGAAATGCTTACAGGATCACAGTACAGTTCTATCGTCAGCTGGTTTACGGATACAAAGGCAGAGAAGATTGAAGCATCTGCATCCGGGGGAGAAGGCGCGATACTGGGGACGATAACGATAGACAGACTGTCGCCGCCGTATCAGCAGATCATGACGTTTTGCGAAGTAGCAGATAATCCACAACTGGTACAGGTGGATCTGGAAAAGACCGGAACGGCTTATATCAACAGAAAAGAATTTGAAGAATTTCAAGCTTCGTTTCAATAACAGGTTTTTTGAGTATGGCAGATGCCGAACATATATAAGTAAGATAACGGGATCTGAAAATATGCATTTTCATTGAAAGGAGGAAGATGAAAGACCCGAAGTCTGAGGGGATATCAGGAAGCATCTCTAAAAACGGAAAGTACTCATGGAACAAAATAGAAAACAAAGGAGGTAAAAAGATGAAAAAGATGAACATTATGAAAAGGGTTATAGGGTTAGCATTAGGACTTACTCTTATTTTCTCTATGGCAGCGTGTGGAAGCAAAGAGGAAGCAACAGATGAAGGGGATTCTAAAACAGAGACAACAGAAGAAGCTAGTGGTGACGATACATTAGTTTGTTTCGCTAACAAAGGTCTTGATTATTACTTTTGGACAGTTTGTCAGAAATCTGCAGAAAAAGCTTGTACTGACAGAGGATGGTCTTTTGCGGCATCTGATGCGAAACTGGACAGTGCAAAACAGTTTGACCAGTTTGTAAACTTTATCAACAAGAAACCGGCAGCTATTATCGCAGATTCTATCGACTCTGAAGGTCTGATCGCAGCAGCTGATCAGGCAGTAGCAGCAGGAATCCCGGTTGGTATCGTAGATACACCTCTTACCGGCGGTGATGTTGCAGTTACAGTAGCATTTGATAACTATGATGCAGGTTGTCTTGCAGCAGAAGCAATTGCTAAAGCTTTAACAGACAAATATGGCGAGCCAAAAGGAACAGTTGTAAACTGCTACGGCGCTATGAGTTCTGAAGCTTGGAGATTAAGAAAAGAAGGTATGGAAGCTACATTTGAGAAATATCCGGATATCAACTATATTGCAGTTCCTGCAGAAGGTGAAATCGCATTAACTCAGGATGCAGCACTGAACCAGTTCGCTTCCGGTGTTGAAGTTGACGCTCTTCATACTCCATCTGATAACCCTGGACAAGGTCTCGTTGCAGCTCTGAAGATGGAAAACAAGTGGTTTAAACGTGATGAAGATGGACACATCATCGTTGTTACAATCGATGGTGAGCCAATCGCAAACAAGTTCATCGAAGAAGGATACTATGATTATTCTATCGCACAGGATGGATATTCCTATGGTATGATCGCTGTTGAAATGCTTGAGAAATACTCCATGAAGGGTGAAGATGTTCCGTTAGGACCATACGAGAACTCTGATTATTACTGGGAGAAATGTGAAATCATCGAATCCGATGCTGGTCCGTATGTAAAAGTTCCTGCATATGAGATCAATTCTGATAACTGTACAGACCCACGTCACTGGGGTATCGTTGCAGAGAAGGTATTAGGAATCGAATATGACATGTCTGCTGTTGAGAACTAGAATTGTCTACATAATGAATCAATGGTTAAAGTATCAATTCGGTAGGGCGAAAGCTTTACCGGATTGACAAAGAAGGGAGAACCTTTCATATGGGAAAAGAAGTAATACTGAAAGTAGAGCACATTAATAAGAATTTCGGAGAAACAGTTGCTCTCAAAGATATTAATTTTTCAATTACAAAGGGCTCTATTCATTCCCTTGTTGGTAAAAATGGTGCGGGGAAAAGTACAATTGTAAATATTATTGCAGGTGTATATAAGCAGACGAACGGAAAGGTTACTTTCGAAGGGAATGATATAGGGAACCTGAGCTTTAAAGAGAGACAGGACAGAGGAATTGAACTTGTTACACAGCATGCAAGTGTTGTGCTGGATATGGACGTAGCAGAGAATATTTTCCTTGGATTATGGCCAAGAAGCAAATTCAAACTTGTGGATCGCAAAGCAATGCATGAAAATGCACAAAAAGTATTGGACGAATTTGGACTGAAAGTTGATCCATATGAACTTGTTCGCAGGCTTACACCTGTAGAACAGAGAAAACTGAATATTATCCGTGCACTGTTCAGTGGCGGTAAATTAATTATATTAGATGAACCTACAACATCACTTTCAATTGATGACAGAAATAATTTGTTCCGCTTTGTAAAAAAGCATGCAGAAAATGGAGTTACATTTATACTGATCTCCCATTATCTGGAAGAAATCCTTCAGGTTTCAGATGCAATTACTGTACTTCGTGACGGAAGTGCATATGATGGAAATGTTGGTGAAGGTGTCGGATATGACAGGCAGATGGAACTTGCTAAGATTATTGCAGGTGAAGATGTAGAACTGACATTTCGCGATGAAGATAAGGTGGTAAATGAAGAAGTAGCTGTAGAGTGCGAAGGAATCAGTGCTAAATTCCTGGACCAGGCAGATCTTAAGATCCATCGAGGTGAAATTGTCGGATTTGTGGGATTCTCAGGATCCGGAGCCCGTGAATTATGTCTTGCGCTTTATGGATTAATGGAAAAAAAGAGCGGAAAGGTTAAGATTCTCGGCGAAGACGTTGATATTAAGAATCCTACTGATGCTCTGAAGTATAAGATATGTCTGGTTCCAAACGACAGACATGCAGAGGGTATTGTCCCGATTATGAGTGTGGAAGAAAACATAGGTTTATCCTGTCTGAAGACTCGATTAAAAGGTAAATTTGGACTGTTGGATAATAGCAAAGAAGTTGAGCTGGCTGATGATTATGTAAAGCAGCTTGCTATTAAGACGCAATCTATCTATGCAGCCAGCGGAAGTCTGTCCGGTGGTAATCAGCAGAAGGTAGTATTGGCAAAAGTATTGGCAGTAAATCCAACTTTGCTGATCCTGGATGAGCCTACGATTGGTATCGACATCAAGAGTCGAGAAGAAATTATGGGACTGATCAAGGATTTGACGAATGAAGGTATGAGCGTAATCTATCTGACGAACGATTTTGATGAGCTCCTTCGTATCGTTGACCGTGTAGTCATATTTAACGAAGGAAAGATAGTCGGAGATATGAAAAATGAGAATTTATCTCCTGACAAGATAGTAAATATTCGAGATCGGAGGGCAGTTTAAGTCATGAAAAAAAATACAAAAAACTGGAAATTAAAAGTAATAGATAATATTGTATGGGTGTTATTGTTAATTGGAGTTATCGTGTTTATCATCTTAAAACCAAACTATTTTAATCCGATTGCAAACCCTAGTTTATATTTGAATATCCCAATGCAGGCTTCTGTAATGGGCGTTATGACAATCGGTCTTGCCGGAACGATTCTTCTCGGTGACATTGATCTTTCCTGCGTAGGTATCATGGCAGTATCTGCAGCAACAGGTATCCTGATATTCAAGAATGGAATTGTTCCTATCCCAATCGCTATGATTATCATTCTGATTATGGGTGCTTTACTTGGATTTGTCAACGGTGTTCTGATTGCAAAGCTGAAAGCAGTTGCGTTGATTGAAACACTGGCAATGAATACTCTGTTAGCCGGAGTTGTGCTTGCGATTACAAGAGGACGCACCATTACAATTAATGAAAAAGGATATACCATCCTCGGACAGGGAAAAATTGGTGGGTTTCTTCCATTCCTGGTAATCATCTTTTTGCTGGTTTATATAATCATGTACTTTGTATGGAACAGAACAGCTCTTGGAAGAAGCCTCTTTGCAGTAGGTGGAAATGCAAGATGTGCGAAGGTATCTGGTATTAACGTAGACCGGATCAGAATTGCAGCATTTACAATCTCTGGTTTAATGGCAGGTCTTGCAGGTCTGATGCTTTCCTCTAAGATGGGATCTATCAACAGTGTATTCGGTTCCTCTTATTCGATGGATATCATTGCAGCAGCTGTAATCGGTGGTACATCTCTTGCCGGAGGTGTTGGAAAAGTATCAGGAGTTCTGGGTGGAGTACTGCTTCTGAACTTCATTCAGGTAGGTCTTCAGGTATTCGGAATGGATTCCTATTATGTTGAGGCAGCAACTGGTCTTATTATCCTGCTTGCAGTTCTGATCGACTCCTTCCGAGTGCGTCTGTCTAACAAAGAATAAAGATAGGAGGGGTGAAGCGTGAAAGCGATATATTTGGATAAAATTAATACATTTTCAGAAAAAGAACTGGCGAAGCCTGAGTGTGGAGAACGTCAGGTACTGGTTCGGATGAAAGCTGTCGGTGTGTGTGGTTCCGATGTTCATTACTGGAAAAACGGACGTATCGGACAGTTTGTGGTAGAAGAACCGCTGATTCTTGGTCATGAGTGTTCCGGAGTTATTACTGATGTCGGAGAGAAAGTATCTAAATTCGCTGTCGGAGACAGAGTCGTGCTTGAACCGGGAATTCCATGTATGAAATGTGAACATTGTCTGAAAGGCCGTTATAATCTGTGCCAGAATATCGTGTTCTTTGCAACTCCACCTGATGATGGTGTTCTGGTAGAAGAAATTGCTTATGATGAAGATTATGTATTCAAGATTCCGGATGAAGTCACAGACTATGGTCTTGCTACAATGGCAGAGCCACTGTCCGTAGGACTCTTTGCCACACAGAGAATTAAACCGGCTCTTGGCGAAAAAGCAATTATCTTTGGTGCCGGAATCATTGGAATCACCTGTCTGCTTGCAGCAAAAGCAGCAGGCTGTAAGGATATTACCGTGGCAGATATTCGTGATGACAGATTGGCATGTGCAAAAGAGATGGGTGCAGATCAGGTTGTAAATACCATGAAAGATCAGATCCCGGATAATACATTTGATTTTGGATATGAGGCAACAGGAGCAGATGCCTGCTATAATCTGGCAGTCAAATGCATTAAGCCCGGTGGACGAATTGCCATGATTGGAATGGGACCGGAGATACAGAAAGTAGATATGGTGGATTACGTTTGTAAAGAAATTACCATCGTTCCTTCCTTCCGTTATTCGAATACATATCCGTTGGTACTTGATCTTCTGAAAGATAATCAGGAGAAACTGAAACAGCTGATCACACATTGTGTTCCTTTCTCTCTGGAAGGTGTAGAGGAAGCGTTCCATATTGCGTCGGAAGACCCGTCTGCTGTAAAGGTTGTCGTTGAATTTTAATAAGTTAAAACAGTAAGTAATAAAAAATAAATATATAACTATAAAGAAAGAGGTGTTAGTTTATGAAGCATGTTGTTAATGTAGCTACAGGAAGGGAGCCGGATACTGATCCAAGAAGTTTAAGAGCAAGAGTTTTGCCGAGAGAGAAAGAAGTATTAAGAGATACTTATTATCTGATCGATCGTAAAGCAGGACCATCCAAACGTCTGACATGTGGACATACAACCATATATCCGACAGGAACAACAACAGGTCATGCGCATGAGGATATGGAAGAAATTTACTACTTTATCTCCGGTGAGGGAATTATGGTAGTAGGAGAGGACAGATTCCCGGTAAAGGCCGGTGATGCATGCTATGTTCCGCCAGGAGCATATCATACAACCATTCAGACAGGTATTCTTCCATTAACATTTGTATGGAATACCTGTCTGGTTGACGGAGACGAAGAATAACTATCGGATATACACATGAGGTGAATGAGTATGAAACAGTATGTTGCAGCGATGGATATTGGTACCAGCGGGTGCAAATCTATCATCGTGGATGATGAAGGTCAGGTTGTGTCTTCTGTTATAGAAGAGTATCCTTTATATTCACCAAAACCGGGCTGGAATGAACAGGATCCGATGGACTGGTGGGTTGGCGCATATACCAGCCTTCATAAGGCAATTGACAAAAGTGGAATCGATGCAGGGAATATCAAGTCTCTCAGCTTTTCAGGTCAGATGCATGGACTGGTTGCCATGGATAAAGATGGCAATGTCATCCGAAGAGCATTCCTCTGGAATGATCAGCGATGTGCAAAGCAATGTCAGGAGCTTCTGCAGGATCTTGGCGGATTTGAAGAATTGCGTCGTTTTACGAACAATAATATGCTTCCTGGATACCAGGGAGGAAAGATTCTGTGGCTGAGAGAAGTTGAGCCGGAGAATTATCAGAAGATGAAAAAGGCAATCCTTCCAAAGGATTATCTCCGTTATCAGCTGACGGGCGAATACTGTACGGATGCATCTGATGCATCCGGAACGGGATTCTTTGATGTGGAAAAACGAGAACACAGCTGGGAACTGCTGGATCGGCTGAATATTCCGAGAGACCTGTTCCCGCCGGTAGTTGAATCCAGTGAAGTAACGGGAGTTGTAACAAAAGAAGCAGCAGAACTTACTGGACTGAAGCCAGGAACTCCGGTTGTAGGCGGTGGTGGTGACAGTGTTATCCAGACAACCGGTATGGGCCTGATCCGTGAGGGTATCCTTGGCCTGACTCTGGGAACCGGCGGAATTGTAGCAATGGGAATGTCTCAGTATATTGAAAATCACGATCAGACATTACAATTCTTCTGTAATAACCAGAAAGATCTGTATCATGTTATGGGTGTTATGCTTGCCTGCGGTGGAAGTTATCAGTGGTACAGAAATACATTCTGTAAAGGTGAGATGGCAGAAGCAAAGGCACAGGGACTGGATCCATATGATATCCTGAATCAGGGAGCAGAAGCTTCCAGTCCGGGTTCCAGAGGATTGATCTATCTTCCTTACCTTTCAGGAGAGCGTGCGCCATATACAGATCCAAACCTAAGAGGCTGCTTTATTGGTATGACTCAGAGTCATTGTAAAGGTGATATTACCAGATCAGTGATGGAAGGCATCGGATACGGAATGAAACAGATTGGAGAGGCGATTCTTCAGTTGAAGCCGGTACCGCTTGACAGAATAATTGTGTCCGGCGGCGGAAGCAGAAGTAATCTGTGGCGTCAGATTCTGAGTGATATCTTCCAACTTCCGGTATATACGGTTAGCGGAGCAAAAGAAGGCGGCGCTTATGGTGCATGTCTGGTTGGCGGTGTCGGTGCCGGTATTTGGAAAGATCTGGATGACGCATGCTCAACGATGAAGGTGATGACCGAGAATCTTCCGAATCCAGATAACAAGGCTGTATATGAAGAAATGTATCATATCTATTCGGATATGGTTCCGACATTAAAGAATCAGTTTGATCGACTTTCAGTAATATAGGAAGAATAAGAAAAAAGTGAGGTAGCGAAATGAACCATATAGATAACTTATCAATTAATGCAATTCGAGTTCTGTCTGCGGATGCGATTCAAAAAGCCAAGTCAGGACATCCAGGCCTGCCGCTCGGTGCTGCACCTATCGCTTATGAGTTATGGGCACACCACATGAATCATAATCCGGCGAATCCGGACTGGCGTAACAGAGACCGTTTTATTCTCTCTGGCGGACATGGATCTATGTTGTTATATTCTCTTCTGTATCTTTACAGATATGGTGATATGACACTTGATGACCTTAAAGAATTCAGACGGCTGGATTCCAAGACTCCGGGACATCCGGAATACAGACATACAGTTGGTGTAGAAGCAACAACAGGACCGCTTGGTGCCGGTATGGGTATGGCTGTAGGTATGGCGATCGCAGAAAAGCATCTTGCTTCTGTATTCAATAAAGAGGGCTACCCGGTCATTGACCATTATACATATGCACTGGGTGGAGATGGATGTATGATGGAAGGAATTTCATCAGAGGCATTCTCACTGGCAGGCACACTTGGATTATCCAAACTGATCATCCTGTATGATTCTAACAATATCTCAATTGAAGGATCTACGGATATTGCATTTACAGAAGACGTACAGAAGAGAATGGAATCTTTTGGATTCCAGACTCTGGAAGTAGCAGACGGCAATGATATTGATGCAGTCGGAAAAGCAATTGAAGAAGCAAAAGCAGATACCGAACATCCATCATTCATTACGATTCATACAGAAATTGGATATGGATGCCCCAATAAGCAGGGAAAAGCAAGTGCACATGGAGAACCTCTGGGTGAAGAAAATGTGAAAGAGATGAAGGAAACTCTGGGATGGACTTCTCAGGAGCCGTTCTATGTTCCGGATGAAGTATATGCACATTATAAAGAATTAAGAGACGCTCTTGCAGAAAAAGAAGAAGAGTGGAACAAGATGTATGCAGAATACTGCGAGAAATTCCCTGAAATGAAAGAACTCATGGAACAGTATTTTGAATGCGATTGTGAAGCAATCTTAAAAGATAACGAAGAATTCTGGAAGAGAGGAGAAAAGCCGGAAGCAACCAGAGCAATCTCCGGAAGAATTCTGAATACGATCAAGGATAGCGTTCCGAATCTTATGGGAGGTTCTGCTGACCTTGCTCCATCCAACAAGACATACCTGAATGATAAGGGAGATTTCTCGGCAGATTGCCCATCCGGCAGAAATATGCATTTTGGTGTAAGAGAGCTTGCAATGGGAGCAATTGGAAATGGTATGATGCTTCATGGAGGACTGCACAGCTATGTTGCAACGTTCTTTGTATTCAGCGATTACATTAAACCAATGGCACGTTTGTCTTCGATTATGAAGGTTCCGATGACTTATGTATATTCTCACGACAGTATCGGAGTTGGAGAAGACGGACCGACGCATGAACCGATCGAGCAGCTTGCAATGTTCCGTGCAATGCCGAACTTCCATGTGTTCAGACCATGTGATGCGGTTGAGACTGAGGCCGCATGGTATAGTGCATTGACATCAAAAGAAACACCAACTGCAATCGTACTGACCAGACAGAATCTGGCGCCAATGGCAGGCAGCAGTAAAGATGCTCTGAAGGGTGGTTATATTCTGGAAGACTGCGAAGGAACACCAGATATGATCCTGATCGCAACCGGATCTGAAGTAGAACTGGCAGCAGGAGCAAAGAGTGTACTTGAGGAAAAAGGTAAGAAAGTTCGTCTTGTATCCATGCCATGTGTGGATATCTTCGAGGAACAGACGGATGAATACAAAGAGAGGGTTCTTCCGAAGGACGTAACAAAGAGAGTATCTGTAGAGGCTCTGTCTACGTTCGGCTGGGACCGTTATGTCGGACCGGAGGGAAAAGCAATCGGTATGACAACCTTTGGCGCAAGCGGACCATACAAAACATTGTTTGAGTTTTTTGGATTTACGGTAGATGCAATCGTAGAGGCAGCAGAGAGTCTGTAAATTCGATATAGAATATGATATGATAAAAGGGGCTGTCGGGAAATGATATGCTCCCTTCTAGGTAGACAAGTGAAATAATAAAAACTTGTCACTTAGGAGGGAGCATACTTTATGTCAAAGTAGACGATATCTGCTAAAGATAAAATATCTGCGGTTATGCTATATTTTGAGGGAAATGTTTCCCAGCATCAATTGGCAGAACGGTTAGAGGTGAGTCTTGCTACTGTCCAACAATGGATTCGTAATTATGAATCTATGGGGGAAGATGCATTTCTAATGAAACACTATAAACGATATTCAAAAGAACTGAAACTCCAAGCGGTGCAGGAATATTTGGCAGGCTATGGATCGCAAGGCGATATTTGCAAAAAATACGGAATTCGTTCAAAAAGCAAGTTGCAAAAGTGGATAAAGCAGTATAATGGTTATGAAGTCTTTAAATCATACGGAACAGGAGGTTCCCAGATCATGACCAAGGGAAGAAAAACTAAATTTGAAGAACGAGTTGAAATAGTACAGTATTGCATCGCACATGACCGTAATTATGTCGAAACAGCCAAACAATATCAGGTATCTTATCAACAGGCACGTAGTTACACTGTTAAATATGACGCTGGTGGGGTGGAAGTTTTAAGAGATAATCGTGGTAAACGAAAAAATCATGATGAGATGAGTAACCGCCCAAAAGACCCCAAGACCGCGCGGAACAAGAACGTGCTGGTGGTGGGCGGCTCCGGCTCCGGTAAGACCCGGTTTTTCATTAAGCCCAACCTCATGCAGTTCCACAGCTCGTATGTGGTCACTGACCCAAAAGGCAGCATCGCCGTCGAGTGAGGCAAACTCATGCTCTGCAATGGGTACAAGGTGAAAATCTTCAATTCCATCAACTTCAAAAAGTCCATGCACTACAACCCTTTCTCGTATATCCACAGCGAGAAGGATATTTTGAAGTTGGTAAATACCTTAATCTTCAACACCAAGGGGGACGGAAAATCCGGCGACGACTTTTGGCAGAAGGCGGGAACGCTGCTCTATACCGCCTTAATCGGCTACATCCACTATGAAGCGCCCGAGGAGGAGCAGAATTCCGCAACGCTCATTGAGTTCATCAACGCCATGGAGGCGCGGAGGATGATGAGACCTTTGAGAACAATGTGGATTTGGCCTTCAAGAAGCTGGGACAGCGGGAGCCGAATCACTTCGCCGTGCGGCAATATAAGAAATACAAGCTGGCGGCGGGAGATGTATGCTCTAAGTGACTTCTTAATCATGGTTTTTATCATGGTTAGTGAAGGGAACACTTAGAGCATTTTCATTTCAGGAGGTACAGCCATGAGAAACGAAAAAATCACCCCACTGTATGAGCGATTGAGCCGCGATGATGAATTGCAGGGCGAGAGCAACAGCATATCCAATCAAGACGGGATTTGTCAAGGTGTTTTTCTGTAAAAGAATATAAGTTTCAAAACCTATCTCAAAAATCACAATAATTTCCCCTTGATATGGCTGTTTTTCAAAATCCGTTTTGGGCAACTGTTCTTGCTTCATTTACACTTTCCACAATCGGAACAGACATTACAAATGAGCCGGCTTCCACACTTATCACAGTTGTTTCCATAAAACGGTACATATAATTCGTCTTTCGGAATATCTGCTCAAAACAGTCGGTAAGTTTCCATTCAATAGGCTTACCGACAGACTTCCACCAAAAATCAGATAAGCCCACAAAATTACCTGAAGAAGAAACAGCAGAATAAGGGTTGCCCGCCCTCGAATTTAGCCAGCCTCCCTTCTTTGTACCCGTTTCCGATACAAGTAATAAAACAATATGGAAAGTCCGGCAGGAAGTATTTTTGCCCCGCAGAAATCCCAAACATCTGATTTTATTCCTCCTGTTCTGTGGGATTTACATGAACCATAATGTGTTTCGTATCCAGAAAGTGTGTTTCTACACTGTTATGAACGTGCTCTGCAATATCGTGGCTTTCACGCAGAGATTTATTGCCATCTACTTGAATTTCGGTATCAATATACACCTTGTTGCCGAACATACGAGTATGAATCATATCTACACATATGACATCAGGTTGCGTTTCGATAAACTGTCTTAGTTCTGCTTCGTATTCCTCGCCACAGGAAGTATCAAGCATTTTTACAATAGCATCCTTTAAAATATCAAAGGATACCTTCAAAATAAACAGACAAATAACAAGACTTGTTATGCTGTCCATAATAGGAAAGCCAAGCATTGCTCCGCCGATACCAATTAGCGAGCCTACTGAAGAAAACGCATCGGAACGATGATGCCACGCATCTGCCATAAAAGCGGCAGAGCCGATAAGTTTTGCGTAGTGGCGGGTGTACCAATACATAGCTTCCTTGCCGACAATAGAAATAATTGCCGCAATTAAAGCAATAACACCGGGGACTGCCAGTGAGCCATAATTGCCCGAAATAATGTTTTGCAGTCCAACCTTACCAACACCCAAGCCTGTTACCATAAGCAATAGACCCAAAAACAGCGACGCTACACATTCTATACGCTCATGTCCGTAAGGGTGGGAATTATCAGGCGCTTTTTTAGAAATTTTCACGCCGATAAAGGCAATTATTGTTGTAAGCACATCCGAAAATGAATGAATAGCATCGGAAATCATAGCCCTTGAATGTCCAAAAATTCCGGCAAAGAGCTTAAAACCCGATAAAACAGCATTTCCGATAACGCTCACTAATGATAAGTTTCTGATTACTTTTGCTTCGTTGACGGCGCACCCGTCATTTTTTGTGTTTACTTCTTTTTTGGTTGTCATAAAAGAATCCTCCTTGTTCTGCTTTAATGCAGATGTGATTTTTCTCTTATAGGCACCCCATTTGAGATAGTGCGTTCACACAGATATAAAAAACACACCTGTGGAACATACAACTGTCCCACAGATGTGCTGAAATTGCAATCTGCTGCCACAAAAGCGGCCCGGCCCCATGACCTAAAGGTTCATCGCCTGCTCAGTTTGTACTGTTGATCTCGCATTCCTTTTGGAATGTAATGCAGTGCAAAGAATTTTTTATTATACTATATACATATTAAATTGTCAATAATTTTCTTGATTTTTCGTGAATTTCCGTAGTTTTTGCTGTAATCTATAATATGTTTTTGTCGTATTTCTTCTTGTGCTTTCTGTTGAAAAAGATATAAAACGCAACAATCAAAGTTCTGTTTTATAACCATATTGCTTTCACAATCAGCCATACAATCAATACCCAAATCAGTATCACAGGTATCGCATAATACCATTTCTTTGGCTTTCCGTTATCCCATAGACCTTCTGACTCAATCTTGCTTTGCTCCCAGATATCCCTTGGAATAAATTTAACTGTCATTGCCACAAGCAAAGGCAATACAATTATATCATCCAAATATCCCAGTATAGGTACAAAGTCCGAAACTAAATCAACAGGAGATAATGCATATCCTACTGTCAAACCTGCAAATATTTTTGCAATGACCGGTGTTTCTTTCTTCTTTAATGCAATAAATACCCCTGGTACGTCTTTCTTTAACTTCTTGGTTTTATCTTTTATACTCAAATTATCATCCTCCAATCATTTGATTGCAATCTGTCGTCCGCCCGTCTGTTGATATAGTCTGTGGGAAATAGAGATTACTGTCCGATTTTCCGATGCTCTTTTCAGAACTTTCAACACAGACTGTTCTGTATCAGCATCTAAATTGGCAGTTATCTCATCCAGCAACAGCAGTTTCGGTTCTGAAGCGATTGCACGTGCAATGGACAAGAGCTGCCATTGCCCCTGCGAAAAAAGAGAGGAAGTACACGGTGTATTATAGCCTTTTTCTAATTTACAGATTGTGCTGTGTAACCCAACCGTAATTGCAGCCTTTTCTGCCATTTCTCGGTTAATTGATTCATCAAATAGGGTAATTTGCTCCAAAACGGTCCCAGGAATCATTCTAAAATGCTGTTCTACATATCCGAAGAACTTTCGTTTTATGTTATCAGGTAACTTGGAAGCGTCTTGACCATATATAAACACATTGCCTGAATCTGCTTTATATTGACCCAAAAGCAATTTGAAAATCGTGCTTTTTCCTGCTCCGGTTCTTCCGGATAAAGTGATTTGTTCCCCAGTATTTATTGTTAAGCTCAAATTGTTTAATATGGTGGAATTGGGCTCATATCCGAATGTGACATTCTGCAATTCCACGCAGGCACGATTACTTTCCATCAGCATATTCAAGTCTATATTTTCATCTGTTTCAAAACGCTCATCCAAAGATAAAAATTCATCAATACGATGTACGCCTGCTACGGCAGACTGTATGGTCTGAATTTCCATTCCGATACTTTCAAGTGGTCCAAAAATAGAACTGATATAATTGATAACTGCGACTGCCGTACCTACCGACATACCGAAAAAGCTTTGAATCCCGGGAACACCGGTTGCCGAAAGCAGCATAACTACTGCAACAACGAAAGCGTTAATAATCAAAATGATTGGAGAATAGACTGCATCATAGAAATTGGTCTTTTCTACTGCATTATAACTGTCCTGTATATGTTTATCATAGACTTCACACATATATTTTTCTTTACGAAGCGAATGAATTGTGCGAATAGATTTAATCGTTTCAGGAACATGGTTTGTCGCTTTTTCTACTGCAATACGATTGTCAATCTGAGCTGCCAACATTCGCTTTTGTACCATACGGGTAAATAGAAATATTAACGGTGTCAGCAATAATAAAACAAGTGCCAGTCCTTTGTTCTTAATGAAAAGAATAGCAAAAATGCTAATCACTTTGCAGGCATCTGCAAACATACTGATGATACCGGATGTGAATAAAGACTCTACGGTATCAACATCATTTACAAACCGTGAGACTACAGCACCCGGCTCTTGCTTTACGAACATATCTGCCGGAAGATTGGAAAACTTTTCACAAAGGGTACTCCTCAGCCCGTGGGTAATCTTCTGCCCGAAAACAACTAATAGACTTTCTCTTAAAGAGTCAAGGATACTTGTTAAAGCCAACAATACAAAATATGAAATTGCCAAGGGAATGGTAACAGTGCTGCCGGATGTCAACAGATTGATTATCTGTTCCAAGACTAACGGAGGTAAAAGAGCACTTATTACGGCTCCGACAACAGTAATTATAATTCCCAATGACAGGAGCTTATTCAGCTTCATTACATTCTGAGTGACTTGTATCAAACCCAACTTTTTCACTTTCAAAATCGCTTCCTCCTTCCTGAAGATTATAGATGTCGGAATATTCGCTACAACTGTTCATAAGCTCCTTGTGTGTGCCGACGGTTGTCGTTCCGTTTTCTATCCAAATGATTTTATCCAACTGCGGAAAAAGATAAAGACGATGGGAAATCAGAATCACAATGCTGTTTTTCGCTAATTCCTGCAAATGCTGAAAAATTTTCATTTCTGTTTGTCTGTCCAAAGCAGAAAATGGGTCATCCAATATCAGCAACGGTCTTGGATGCGCCAAGGTTCGTGCTAATCCGATACGTGCCTGTTGACCGCCGGAAAGACGAACACCTCCATTGCCGATAAAAGTATTCATGCCATCCGGCATTTTAGAAATTTCTTCATCTATGCAAACCGCCTTTAATAATGGTTCTATCTCTGTGTTTTTCCCTAACAGGATATTGTTCTGAATCGTTTCGCTTAATAGTTCAGGGTCGTGACCGAGATAACCGACTGTTTTACTTCGCCGTACATTGGAAAACTCTGAAAGCTCTTTCTTTCCAAAGCGAATACTGCCCTGATACGGATGTTCACACAGAAATGCCTGACCAAGTGTTGTCTTGCCGCAGGCAACTGCTCCTGTAACTCCGATGATTTCTCCGGGCCTTGCACTAAACGAAAGCCCACTGAATATTGACTCGTTTTCAAAATAGGATACCCCTAAGTCCCGCACTTCTAATGTATCGGGAGACACTATACATTCTGCTACTTGGTCTGGCACAAGTTTCATAAGTGGCTTGATGCGTTTCCAGGATACCTCTGCTTTTTGAACAGCATTGAACAACTTTGCCGCTTTTGAGGATTTTATTGCTAATTTCGTAAAACAGGAGATAAAGGTTGTAAACACAGCAATATCCCAGCTTGTCCATCCGTTACCCAGTATGTTTCTGCTTCCGAAATAGATAATGAATAAAACACTAACCATTGAAATAATTTGATAA
Source organism: [Clostridium] scindens ATCC 35704 (assembly GCF_004295125.1). Taxonomy (NCBI): domain Bacteria; kingdom Bacillati; phylum Bacillota; class Clostridia; order Lachnospirales; family Lachnospiraceae; genus Lachnoclostridium; species [Clostridium] scindens. The sequence goes on from NZ_CP036170.1 coordinate 1,649,270, forward strand.
ATAGGCGGCATAGCTGCTACCCAAATATTTGCTTTCACAGCAGACTTTTCATAATCATTTAAATGCTCCTCAAACGCAATATTTCTTTGCGTTTCACACCCAAATACACGATACGTCAAAGCATTTGAGACACGGTCAAGGATTATGGCATTCAGTCGCCCACGGCTTTCTTGCGCCGCCGCTCCGTTTCTCTGCACAACAACCTTTAGCTTTTCAGCTATATAATAGGAAATCGGCGGAAAAATCAAACTGATTAAGGCTAATCGCCAATCGTATGTAAAGAGCAGAACAATATATGCGGCTAAAGCCACGCCCGTATCAAATACCTCGGTTGTAAACTTTCGCATACCCTCTGAGCAGGCGTCAACATCGGAGATGGCTTTGGTTATGATATTACCTATATTTTCACTTTCCAGTTCGGCTCTGGAATGGTGTATCAGCGTTCTGTATAGAATCTGTTTCATATTACGGTTGATATGATTTCCAAAGCGTCGCACATAAAAGCGTTTCATATAGCGGGCGAGCTGGACAACGGCTATCACGACCATATAGGCAACAACCAACCTCAACATATCGGAGAATGTCTTTGCTTTACCGAATATGTCAAATAAACATTGTGCTAATTTACCCTCAAACCAAGGACTGGCAAGCAGTCCTATATTATATATAATGCCTGTTATTGTTATAGCCAAAAGTATGCTCCATTCGGCTTTAAAATAGGACGAAAGCTTGTCTGGCTGCTTTACCACATTTTTTTGCTTCATTCTAACGTATCTCCGACTTGTAATTTCGAGGTAACATTCGGAAAACCATTTCTGCTCTCACGCTTTGAACGCTCATATAATGTATTTAAAACTTGGCAGAAATATGTTCTTTCATCTTCGGGTAGTTCGGCTAAGAGCCATTCGTAAAAGACAGCTTCAATGCCTGCTTTTGAATTTCTCAACTTCTCTGCTTTTTCGGTAGCATATAATAATTGGCTCCTTCCATCCTGCGGATTTTTCTCACGAGTAAGAAACCCTTTTGCCTCTAAACTGGCGGCTCTGCGAGCAGCAGCACCTTTGTCAATTTTTAATTTTTCTCTTATTTCCGCTTGTGTAATGCCCGGATTGTTCCGTACCAGATGAATAAAATCAAATTCGGCTGTTCCGATTCCTTCTTCTCTCATAGTATGAAGCGTGAGCTTGGAAACCTCACGAGCTATTTTCGTGATCTGTCGTTTTGATGCGTCCAAAGTGCGACCTCCTTTTTAAAAAAGATGTATCTACATCTTTTTTGGATGATACTACATCTATTTATCAATGTCAAGTCCGGTGCTTTATGCATTTGAGGATTGAACACTAAAGATTCTAAAATATACCCATGAATGTTATTATTTTATATGTCAATAATCGAAATCAGATTTCAGAAACTCTTCGCCTGCAAGGTAAGGCAGGAATGACATGGTCGTGGATTGAAAAACCAGACCGAGTTGGTTTTTATAAAAGGATATGACGATTATCGCTCCCAATTGTTCCTGTGCTTTTTCTTTGGCTGAGGACGATTCTGCCGCTGCTGATATCCCCGTTCCCTCTTGATTTGCCGGATTTCCTGGCTTTCGGCATATTCACCCAGATGCCGGGAAACGTCCCGCTTGCCGTCAGTCATTGTACTGTGGCTGTACTTATAGCTGTACTTTTCCTGTATTAAATGGACTGTTGCCTGTTCCATTTCGGGGCGCAGATTCTGCCGGGTATCGTACAGTTCCACGGGGTCAAACTGCTCAGCCTGGGCTTTCAAATCGGCATATTCCGCAAGGGCGTTTTCCAGTTCGGTAGAAAATTTCTGCTCCTGCTCGTCCAGAGTTTTCAAATTAGCTTCCATCAGCTCAACCTTTTTCTTTGCAGCTAAAACATCCTTGCTGTCCGTACAACTCATATTGTGCAGGAGAATCTCTTTTTCGGACTTCAATTCCTCCAACAGTTCGGTCAGATCTGCGATGCGGGCGGTCAATTCGTTTTTCTTAGGCACATTCCAGAACGGCAGTTCTTTTTTTTCTGCAAGGAGGACGGTGCGTTCTTTCTTGGCCGCCTGGATTTGTGTTACCACCTCGGCATAACGGTTCAGATTGATATTCCACGCTGCCGCAGATTCTTCAATGATTGCTTTTCCCCTGCGGATGTGGTTCGGCTGATAGCAGAAGATCAGCAGTTTTTACCGTAAGGTTTCCATAGCCTTTGCAAGCTCCGGCAGAGATTGAATAACTTTTTGCGTCAGTTCCTTAACGGCGGCTCTCAGTTCTCGGAGCAGAGCGTTGTCCGCCTTGATTTGCCGATTCAGCTCACAGCGGTCAGAAACAATACCCTTTTTCTCCATTGCTCTTGCCACTACGCCCTCGTGAACGGTTGGCCGCTCCAACAGCCTTCGCTCGGCGTGGCTGCGGTGGTCGACGCGGGCATCATGACCGTACTGTTTCAGATAGCGGTTGGTTACATCGGCCCACGCCTTACGCCACTGCACAAGTTGTTCCTCGCTGTTCCAACGCTCGGAGATGGGGTTCTGTCTGCCGAACTTGGTGCTTTTCGGGTGCTTGCTGGCTCGCTCATAACCGTGCTTCTCAGCTTCAGAGGGCGGCATATACACTTTCTTTCTGCCCACCTTATACGGATACTGCTTCTCCCATCCATCTGCCTGTGTCGCTTTGAACTCGGCGGCTTTCCTTTGTTTTTTCGTTTTCCTCTACGGCGTTCCATAGCACACCTCGGGCTTTCCATTCGGGCGGAGCAAACTCCGGCAAGAACACCTCTCGCCATACAAGCCCTTTCTTACGGGTGTAATCGTGCCTTACGGCATCGTAGTCGTTAAGAATATTGGTGCAGCTCAGATATGCGGATGATACCACAGCAGCTCCGCAGAGATGTGGCATTGTCCATAAGGCTCCCGCAGGAGCCGCATCCGCCTCGCAGAGCGCACGGTTGCCGGAGGCAATACCACCGCCCCTTCGGGGTGGTGAATAAGTGCACCCTATCCGAGTTCTCGGATAATGCGCCCTTTTTCTCCCCAAAATATAATGGCGGCTTTGGGATAGGAGGTTCTTATATATCCAAAGCCGTTGTTTTATTTTGGGGAGGAACCGTTGCTTCATTTTTGCCATCTATGCTGGACGGGCGCCTACTTTCACACTACATCCCTCCTGACATTTACCGAGCACAGGTATCTATATAATGTTAGCCCAATAAAAGGCTTAGCTCAATTTGTGTTCCCTGTGCTGAACTGTGAAGGACACAAACATCACCACCATGCTGTCGGGCGATTTCTTGTACAAGTGTCAAGCCAAGGCCCGCGCCTCCCATAGCGCGGCTTCTTGACTTATCCGCTCTAAAAAACGGTTCGAATATCTGCTCCCAGTCATTTTTATCGATTCCCGAACCCGTATCGGAGACAATTACCCTCGCATATTCATCATTCTCTTTGATTTCAACCGAAACCTCACCACCTTGATGATTATATTTAATTGCATTTTCAATTAGATTATAGATTGCTCTGTATATCAGCGTATCGCTGCCCATAATCTGTGCGTCGCCCGGCTTCTGAGTAAGGCTCACGCCCTTTTTATCTCCGACAGCCACTAAATCGCAGATAACCTCTTCGGTGAGCTCTGCAAGTGAGATATGGTCACTTCTTTTTGCTGACTGAAGCTCGGTCATTTCCAAAAGGATGTCTATTACATGGGATAAGCGGTCGGTCTGTGTCTTAACCATACCTATTGCCTCTTGATAGTCATCATTTCCGGGGTTCTTGTTTTTTTCAAACACCTCAACTTTGGTCTGCATAACCGCAAGAGGGGTGCGAAGTTCGTGCGCGGCGTTAGCGGAAAACTGCCTCTGTGCAGAAAAGGCATCGTTGAGCCTTTTGAGCATTCTGTTAAAAGCATCGGTAAGACGCACGATTTCAATAGAGTTACTCTCTAAGGCAATGGGCTGCTGCATGTTTTTTGCCTGAATATCCTGGATCTGCCTGCCAAGTTTCTGCAACGGGCGTAGCGCGTATCCTACAATAAAGTATATCAGGGTGCTGCTTATTAGCGTGATAATTGATGTTATGAGCAAACTCTTTCTCCAAAATTCTACCTGTGTGTTCTTAACCTTGTCAGAAAGATTCGCCGTCGTATCAAGATATAATTCAATATTCCCTGAGGAATCATTCGAAAAGAATTCCTTTGGAAATATGGCTATTACCGAATCTTCGATATCATCCATATACAGTACGGCAGATTTGCTGATAAAGTAGCTGAGAGTAAGACAGGACACAATTACCAGAAGTGCGGTCATTAATGTGAGCTTCCACTGAAGGGAGAGCCTTTTCTTCATTCGGATATGCCCCCTATCAGGTAGCCCTGCCCGATGCGATTAGTAATCGGATCATATCCCAAGGCCGCTCTCAACTTCTTGCGAAGCGCCGAAATATGCACACGGATGGAATTGCTGAAACTGTCGACGCTTCCATCCCACACATGCTGTATAAGCTCTTCCTGGCTTACTGGACGCTCCTGATGGAGCATAAGATACTCCAAAAGGCCTAGTTCTTTTCGCGTAAGTGATAGCTCTATCCCCCTTGCAAGAGCAGTGCGTGCCTTTGTATCAAGCGAAATTTCTCCACACTCGAGAACAAGATTATTCTGAACAACGCACCTTCGCGTAAGGCTTCGCACGCGAGCCTCGAGTTCCTCAAAATGAAATGGCTTACAGAGATAATCGTTAGCCCCTCCATCGAGTCCATCTATTTTGTCCTGAAGCTGGCCTCTTGCAGAAAGGATAAGTATGTTAGTTTCTGTGTCCTCCATACGTATTTTTTGAAGTACCTTCATTCCATCCATTCCCGGAAGATTCAAATCCAATATTATAAGGTCATAACTCTCCGACAGTATGATGTCCCAAGCAGTTTCCCCATCGAAGCAGGTGTCCACCTCATACCCGTCAAGTCGCAGTCCCTTTGCAATTGTCTTGCAGAGGGTCTTTTCGTCCTCGACTACCAATATTCTCATATTTGATATACACTCCTTTCGCTGTGCTTTATTTTTACTTACTGCCGGAAAAATTCTCGGCAGATTGTAGAAAAACTCATCATGTTTGAAATTAAGTTTTCAAAAATATTATAACATACGGGAAATAAAATTTCTGTTAAATAGATTTAAGAATTGTCTTTCTCTTAACAGGAACTTTATACCCGGTCTGCTATGCTTTCGTTGTCAGCAAAAATCAAATCAAAAAAAATAGAGGAGGGATAGCAAATGAAGTTTACCGGCAAATATTCGACTCGGGTAAAATTTGCAGCGCAACTGATGCTGATTGTTACGGCAACCGCCTTTGTGTGTTTAGGCGCATACCGTGGAGAGGTCGAAACCGTGTTTGCGAAAGCAATTCGTCTATGTTTGGAGTGTGTCGGAATTGGATAAGGCTAAAATGAAGAAAGAAAAGAAAGTTTCATTCAAGGAATTTTTAAAAAAAAGGAATACCATTCAGATGTTTGCCACGCTTCTGACAAACATTCATCTTCCGAATTTTCTGAAGGGAATCTTATACAACGGAAAAGTCAAGCAGGTGTGCGTGCCCGGACTCAACTGCTACTCATGTCCGGCAGCGACAGGAACCTGCCCCATCGGAGCTTTTCAGGCCGTGGTGGGTTCCTCCAAGTTCAGTTTTTCATACTATATAACTGGCATACTGATTTTTTTCGGCATAATGCTCGGAAGATTTATTTGTGGCTTCCTTTGCCCATTCGGATGGTTTCAGGATCTGCTTCATAAGATTCCAACGAAGAAGTTCAGCACCAAAAAGCTTAAGGCTCTGCGGCACATAAAATACGGTGTTCTTGCCATTGCGGTAATCGCGCTACCGATACTGGTAGCAAACAACGCCGGAATCGGCTCACCGTACTTCTGCAAATACATCTGCCCGCAGGGAATATTGGAAGGTGGCATACCGCTTTCACTTGCCAACAGCAGTATTAGGGCGATGCTCGGACCTCTCTTCACTTGGAAATTTGGAATACTGTCCGCGATTATAATTCTCAGCGTGCTGTTCTACCGTCCGTTCTGCAAATGGCTGTGCCCACTCGGCGCATTCTACGCACTCTTTAATAAGGTTTCGCTTCTTAACTACAATGTCGACAAGCACAAATGCGTTTCCTGCGGAAAGTGCAGCAGAACCTGCAAAATGGATGTGGACATTACCAAAAACACCTCACACACGGAGTGTATCCGCTGCGGAGAGTGCATAAAGGTGTGCCCAGCAAAAGCAATCAGCGTCCACTGGGGGGTTAAAAACCCTGTGGAAAATAAAGAAGATAAAATAATAAACAAGATTGGAGAGATAAAAAATGAAAATAATTAAAAAAATCGTACCCCTACTTATGGTAACTATGATGACAATTTCACTGGCGGCATGTGGCAGCGGTAATACGGGCGTCTCCCAGTCCACAGCAGGCAAAACGGAGCAGACCAAAACCTTCCCGAAATTTCAGGGAACAGATTTTGACGGCAACAGTGTTGATGAGTCCCTGTTCAGCAAAAACGAGGTAACTCTTCTCAACTTTTGGTTCAACGGCTGCTCAGCTTGCGTCAACGAGATGCCTGCGCTCGAAAAGTTAAACACCAAGCTCCGTGAAAAGAACGCTGAGTTGGTTGGTGTAAATGTCGAGGCTGGCGAAAGTGACAAGGCTCTTGCCGAAGCCAAAGAAATACTCTCGAAACAGGGGGCAACCTACAGAAACTTGTTTATAAGCGGAGGAGATGAAGCAAAAGAATACATCGGTAAAATTTTCGGTTTTCCGACTACCATTTTGGTCGACAAAAACGGCAACATCATCGGTGAGCCCATTGTAGGAAGCATAGAAGACGAGAAGAGAATGGATGAAATTATCAAGATGGTCGATGACGCAAAGGCCGGTAAAACAGTTTCTGTTCCTAAATCCGAGGCAACACTTGATGATAAGATGACAGTACTTGTGACAGAGGAAAACGATATCTTTGTAGACCACAAGGAAGTTTGGGACAAGGTATTCGACAATATTCAGAAGGACAGCGCTGAGCAGGCTGGCGACATTACCTACGCCGAATTCTTGAAAGCGCAGGTAGAGAAGGCAAAGGATTCATTCAGCGAGGATGAGTTGAAGATCCTCGCTGAAGACATTAAAAGGATAGACAACATTGAGAAACAAATTCAGGAATTAGACAGCAATAAAGATGGTAATAAGTAATCGGGAGGCGAGACATGATAAAAAACAATATAGGTGTTAGACGAAAAATCTGGTTTGGAGTACTCCCAATCCTTGCGATAGCGGTACACTTTTTGACATCAAACATCTTCCTCTATGGTGTTTACGACTTGTTCCTGAACATTCTACACGTACCTCAAGAGCAGTTTATGAAGTTCTCATATCTGGCTGAAATGCTTGTATACATCGTGCTGATACTCATCTTCTTCATTATCTACAAGCTGGCATTCAAAAAAGACAAGGACGAAATAAGAACTGCGCCGAATCTCAAGGACTCGGCAATAAGCTTTACCGCAGGCGCAGGAGTTTCAGGATTCTCTTTTCTCTGGGTTCTGCTGGCTGAAAAAATACCCGCACTTCAGGGAAGCCTTGCCGCAATGGACGCAGCGAACAAGGAAATCGAAGGTGGAAGTAGTTTTGGTGTCATTTTGATTGCCGTTGTTGCCGCACCTCTCATAGAAGAGATTCTTTTCCGTGGAATAGTATTCCGATCTATACGCAAGATTATCCCCGGATGGGTTCCGATCATACTGTCTGCGGCAATGTTCGGAGCCTATCACATGAATATGGTTCAGGCTGTTTACGCTACCTTTATGGGAATAGTTGCTGCCATAATTTACGAGAAGACGAATAACCTTATGTACCCGATTCTCGTACATGTGGCAAACAACCTTATCGGTGCGATACAAAGCTTTATCTCTTCGGAGACAGGAGTTTTTATCCTCAATATGGTTTCCCTTGTCATGATTATCCCTATGTGTTGTGTAATTTATCGTTTACTTAAACGCAACTGCACAGAACAGGTATATGCTAAAAAATCTGTAAATATTTAAAAATGTAAGTATTGTAGCGAATCGGCACATGGCTCATAACCGTGTGCCGATTTGTTTTGTGTCACAGTAAAAATAAACCCCCTGCTATGCAGGGGGAGGGCAGATCTTTAGATATAAGTATGAACTCCTGTGCTAGAATAAAAGTGGGTCTGCAAAACCACAAATAAAACAGCACAGGAGATCCTAAGAATGGACGTAAATAGTTTGGCTCATACAAAATGGGAATGCAAGTATCATATCGTTTTTGCACCAAAATATCGCCGTCAGGTAATCTACAAAGACATAAAGGCAGATGTGGGACAGATACTGGGAACATTATGCAGAAGAAAAGGGATAGAAATAATCGAAGCAGAATGCTGTAGCGATCATATCCATATGCTGGTGAAGATCCCACCGAAATATTCAGTAAAGAAATCATGGGATACTTAAAAGGAAAAAGTTCGCTAATGATATTTGAAAAGCATGCGAACTTAAAGTACAAGTATGGAAACAGACATTTCTGGTGCCGTGGATATTATGTAGATACAGTGGGGAAGAATATCGCTGCAATCAAAGCGTACATTCAAAATCAATTAAAAGAAGATTTAGAGTACGACCAGATGTCGTTAGTAGAGTATATCGACCCGTTTACGGGTGAGCCGGTGAAGAAAAACAAGAAATAAACCACTTGGAGTGGTAGCAGGAAATCAAAGCAAACCAGCAAGCTCCTTTTGGGGCTGCGCCGGAGTAAGGAAGCACTGAAATAGCCCCTTTAGGGGCTGCTGTGGATGTGGTGCAGTTGTCTCTTTTTGATGAAGCAGAAACTTCTGCGGATCCATCTGCCACAGAACCTGATCTTAAAGATGTCGCATCCTATCGCCGCCGGAAATTCAAAGGACAGCGAGAAAAACTCTTGAAAGACATTCCTCATGAGAAAAAACTGTGTACGCTTGCACAGGAAGACCGTTTCTGTGAGAAATGCGGAACACCTCTGGTTTCTGTCGGTGAAGAATTCGTCCGCACGGAAGTTGAATTTATTCCGGCAAAAGTCCGTGTGATCGATTATTACCGTGAAACTTTCGAGTGCCGGAAATGCCGTAAAGAAGGAAGGGGATATATGGAAAAATCCCCTATGCCTTATCCGGTAATCCAGCATTCTTATGCATCCCCGTCTACGGTAGCCTGGGTCATCCGTCAGAAATATGAGCTTATCGATGAAACACCGATCCAGGTACTTGGAGAACCTGGACGAAATACTACGGATTCCTACATGTGGGTGTACTGTTCCATAAAAAATAGTGAGCAGCCAATTCGAATGTTCGATTATCAGCCTGGAAGAAGCGGAACATTTTCTCGGAAGTTCCTGAAAGGTTACACCGGATATATCCATACGGATGCCTATAAAGGATATGAAAAGGTAACGGGGATCACCAGATGTTTCTGCTGGACGCATTTGAGAAGATATTTTGTAGATGCCCTTGCGAAAGATGTCGCCAATCCGCAGGAAACCATACCGGCTCAGGCAATCCGCTATATCAACCGACTTTTTAAACTGGAAGTATTGTCATCTGAAACAAGAAAAGAACAGCGTCTGATACAGGAAAGCCCCGTATTAGAGGCTTTCTGGTCATGGGCAGAAAAGGTATCTGTTGGGATGCTGCCAAAGTCGAAACTCGGAGAAGCCTTTACCTATGCGTTCAATCAGAAATCAGGTTTGATGAATTATCTGTTGGATGGGAACTGCTCGATTTCCAACAATCTTGCAGAGAACAGAGTCCCCAAGGAGCTGAAGCCAGTGCTGGAATCTATACACTGATAGAAACTGCCAAGGCAAATGGATTGAATCCACGAAAATATATCCAGTATATCCTTGGAGACATCCCGGGATCTGCATTTATGCAGTATCCAGAATACTTGGAAGACTATCTGCCATGGGATCCAATCATATAAAAAATATGTCGATAACCGCTAACTTTCAAGAATAACAGGAAGTTAGCGGTTTTTCCATACACAATCATATTTGACGGTTACGAAAATACCATTAGAAGATGCAATAAAACTAGATAGGAGAAAGGCGTGCATATTATGAAGATAGAGACACAGATTAAACTGCATAGCGAAGATGCGATGCAGAAGACAGGGATTGTGGCATCCGGCTGGGTAGAGATTGGCGATTGTATCAAGTTTCCAGTACGGGTAATGAAATATACGGACAAGACTTCCGGCGAAGAAAAATCCTTCGTGTCATATCCGCAAAGAAAAACAAAAGATGGTTACGAAGTCATTGTCTTCCCACATGACAAGGAAGCCCGAAAAGAGATAGATGCAGCAATCTTCTCCGCAATGAAAATGGAACTGCTAAAAGATGTAGGATTGCCAGAGGTGGAGATAAGGGTCACACCAATAAAAGACCAAAATCAAGAAAATCACGCGGTAAGGCTGAAAGGAGTAGCAACGGCCAGGATTTCTGAACTGGGCTTAACGATAAAAGGAATTCTGATCAAAGAATCCGAAAAAGGACTTTTCGTACAGATGCCACAATATAAAAGCGATGAAGGTTATAAAGATATTGTATATGCAACGACAAAGACTATGCAGGAAAAAATCAAGATGGCCACAATGGATGCACATGAGAAAGCGCTATCCTCCCCGACTGTTTCTAGGAATTCAAAGGATAATATCATGAATACAAGCCGGGATTGTCAGAATAACGGCAGAGACAAGGCACGATAAGGTAGAATTCATTAATATTCCGTTAGTACAATACTCCGAGGCAAGTTGCTCGAATTATCTTAATAATATCATCAATAAGGCCTCGGAGCGTAAATTTGCTATTCTTTGTATCTGTTTAAGTTTTGGCTTGATCATCCCTAGTTGATATTGTCTTATATAAAAATTCTTAGGCAACAATTTTGATAAAAAAATAAGGAACTGCATTTTCATGCAATCCCTTTATTTAAGCCTTGGCTTCAAGTCGGAGTGACAAGATTTGAACTTGCGACCTCTACGTCCCGAACGTAGCGCTCTACCAAACTGAGCCACACTCCGAAAATGTAACCGGACATCTTGTCCTGCAAGATACCCGGCGCCCCTGCCAAGGAACTACGGATAGAGGACTCGAACCTCTACTAACAGAGTCAGAGTCTGCTGTGCTGCCATTACACCAATCCGCAATGTTTTTCCAGCGAACATGTTATATTATACCAAATATTTATCAAAAATCAACCCTTTTTTTCAACTTTTTTTATTTTATTTTGCCCACTAAAGTATTGCGTCGTTTGAGCCGATTTATATTGTCTATAAATAGGCTTTTTAGCTCTTGCCTGCATGGCGCTTAACCCCTACTTCTTCTATTTCCTGACGGCAGTAATCGGGGCGGGATTTGTCCTGATTCTAATCTGGCGGAAATATCTGAAGCACGCCAGAATTGATAAGTCTAAATTTGACGACAAGGCTATGGAAGACCTGAAGCAATATGTATAGGTATTAACGGGCAGTATTTATCTGTATAGACTTCCCAAAAGCGGCGCAGACTAAGAATAGTTTGTGTGGGCGCGGCATATTGCGTCCATGGCGGGAGGTATAGGAAAGTGAGCGATAGAATCATAGTAATCGGAGCGAACCATGCAGGTACGGCAGCTTTGAACACCATTCTGGACAATTATACGGATAAGGATGTGACTGCGTTTGACGCCAATTCCAATATCAGTTTTCTGGGTTGCGGCATGGCATTGTGGATCGGGCGACAGATCAGCGGGCCGGAGGGCCTGTTTTATTCGGACAAGGAGACGCTGGAGGGAAAAGGGGCGAAAGTGTTCCTGGAGACAAAGGTGTCCCGGATCGATTTTGAGAAAAAGACGGTATATGCAATGGATAAGGAAGGCGAGGAGATAGAGGCAAATTATGATAAGCTGATCCTTGCCACAGGATCCCTTCCCATCCAACCCAAGGTGAAGGGAATGGAGCTAAAGAATGTCCAGTTCGTCAAACTGTACCAGAATGCAGCGGATGTAATTGAAAAACTGGAAGATCCATCTATTCAAAAGGTGACGATTATCGGAGCCGGTTATATCGGCGTGGAACTGGCGGAGGCGTTTGCAAGAAACGGGCGTAAGACCACCCTGGTGGACTGTGCGGATACCTGCCTTTCTGCCTATTACGATCCGGAATTCTGTAAGATCATGGAAGAAAACTTAAGGGAAAACGGCGTAAGAACTGCATTTGGAGAGATGGTTCAGGAAATACAAGGCCAGGAACTCGTAGAGCGGGTAGTGACAGACAAGGATTCTTATGATACGGATATGGCCGTTTTTTGCATCGGATTTCGTCCCAATACCCAATATGCGGATGGCAGCCTGGAACTTTTCCGTAATGGGGCATTCCTGGTAGATCTGCATCAGCAGGCCAGCAGGCCGGAAGTATATGCCATCGGAGACTGCGCGACGGTATTCAACAATGCGACCCAGAGAAAGGACTACATTGCCCTTGCTACCAATGCCGTGCGATCTGGCATTATCGCTGCCCACAATGCGTGCGGAACACCCCTTGAATCAGCAGGGGTGCAGGGCTCCAACGCGATCTGCATCTGGGGGCTTAACATGGTGAGCACGGGAATATCTTTGAAGAAGGCGCTGGAACTTGGCTATGAGGCGGCTGCGGCTGACTATGAAGACTGGCAGAAGGCAGGGTTCATAGAAAGCGGCAACGAGAAGGTACGGATCCGGATCGTCTATGACAAGAAGACTCGGATCGTCCTGGGTGCCCAGATGTGCTCGAAATATGATATTTCCATGGGGATCCACATGTTCTCCCTTGCAATACAGGAGCAGGTTACGATTGACAAGTTGAAGCTTCTGGATCTGTTCTTCCTGCCTCATTTTAACCAGCCTTATAATTATATTACGATGGCGGCGCTGAAGGCGGAATAATAGAAGCGGTTATAACTGCACTACTTGAATCTTGAACAGTTAGTGCAGTTTTTTAGTTGGAGAATTTTGTAATATTCTGCGAATATAGACTGATTCAATAATTATATGCGATATTTCAATTAGACACCCCTTTAGGAGGGGATTATACTGATATGGAACAATACACAGGAGGAAAGTCATGAAGAAGAGGATAGTTTCTATTTTGCTTATCGCAGCAATGGCGATGACAATGGCTGTTGGGTGCGGCAGCAGTAAAGACTCCGGATCAGGAGACAAACAAGAGGCGTCAGGAGAAGGCGGCGGAACCTTTATCGTGCCAATCAATACGAATACGGTGGCATCTTTGACACCCTATAATGTATACGGGGCAGATGATTTGCTTATTGCATCGGCACCGTGCTTTGACCCGCTATTTATTGTAACTAAGGACGAGACAAGATGGTATCTGGCTGAAAGTCTGGAAGCGACTGCGGATGATAGATGCCATTACCAGATGAAATTAAAGGATGGCCTTACGTGGCATGACGGAGAAGCAATTACCGCTGACGATGTTGTCTATACGGTAAATGTACTGCTAGATCCCGCGAATACCAGCGATTCATCTGAAAGCGTTACATATAACGGCAAGACGATATCTGCAGCGAAGGTGGATGACTTGACGGTAGATATTACGCTGCAGGAGCCGTTCAGCGCATTTGAAAGCGAATTTGGAAGGATACAGATTATTCCAGAGCATGTGTTCGGTGGAGAGACGACAATAAAAGATGATACAGAGAACTTGAATAAAGCGGTGGGTTCGGGCCCGTTTAAACTAAAAGAATATAAAGAAGGCGATTCTATCGTCTATGAGAGATATGACGACTACTATAGAGGAAAGGCAAGCCTTGATCAAGTAGTTATAAAACTGATGCCGGATGAAAGCGCGCAGGAAGCAGCGCTTCAGAGCGGGGAAATCTCTATGATGCGGATTACGAACCAGACAAAGTTGGATAAATATTCAGCAGATGATAACTATACGGTCTACAACATACCGGAAGCACGTCTGAATTACATGGCGTTTAATTACCAGAGTCCTGCGATGAAGGACTTGGACGCCAGAAAGGCAATCTGCCTTGCGCTTAATGTGGACGATATTATTTCAGGAGCTTATGGCTCGGAAGAATTGGCTATACCGGCAAAAAACTTCTGCTCTCCGGAGAATCTTTACTATAATGACGAGATGGAAGGATATAAGCAGAATATTGAGGAAGCAAAAAAACTTGCTAAAAAATCAGGATTAACCGACAAGCCGCTGCATTATATCTATAATACGGCAAGGCCGAATATGAAAGAGACAGCACAGATCGTTCAGCAGCAGTTGAAGGAGATTGGCGTAGAAGTTGAACTTGAGGGACTGGAAGGAAGCGAATTTTTTACGCATCTTTTTGCGGCGTGGATTACAGGAGAGACTGTAGAAGATACTTCTTGGGATATGGCCACCAATGGCATGGATCAATTGAACTCTGATCCGGCCACCAAGATGACGAGTTGGAGAGGCGATCTTGTTTCGAATGGATTTTATGTAAGCGATGCGACGAATGAGTTATGGGATAAAGCATCCCAGGCATTAACGGCAGAAGAGCGCGAACAGTATTATAAAGAACTTCAAGTTCAGATGAATGAGGATTACGCTATGTATCCGATGGCCAATACGAATTATGTCATAGCGGTCAGGAAGGAATTTAAAGGTCTGGATGAAATAAAGAGAGTCCCGATTTTCGAGGATTACCTGAAGATTACAATGGAATAGGCATATCGAAAAGACCGTTTGCTTTCAGGCGGTCTTTTCTTCTGGAAACAGTAGATCATAATATGTGTGAGGACGATAAAACGTGAAAAAGTATATACTAAAGCGTCTGTTAGAATTAATACCGGTTCTTATCCTGGTCAGTATATTTTCCTTTTTTATCATTCAGGCTTCGCCGGGAGATCCGATTGATAATTATGTAAGGCCGGGAATGACGGAAGAACAGATTGAGGATATTAAAGAAGAATATGAGTTGGACGGGTCGATGGCACAGCAGTATTTCCGCTGGATGTCGCATATCATGCGTGGCGATCTTGGAACATCCATACATCAGAACCGTCCGGTAGTCGATATTATTGCCGAGCGGCTGCCGGCAACTTTAATGCTGATGGGGACGGCGCTGGCATTCTCGCTTATGATTGCGATTCCATTGGGACTATGGGCAGGACTCAGAAAGAATAAACGATCGGATAATATAATCAGCCTGATATCCTATTTGGGAATATCAATTCCGCCGTTCTGGCTGGCAATGATTGGGATTATTTTGTTTTCCCTGAAACTGCACCTGCTTCCCAGCGGGGGGATGCATACGGTGAATGTAAATACAGCGGCGGATTTATTATGGCATATGATTCTGCCGGCTTTTGTGCTGAGTCTGAATAATATGGCAATTTTCACCAGATACATAAGGTCAAATACAATTTCTCAATTAGAAGAAGACTATGTACAGACAGCGATGGCAAAAGGTACCGGAAAGCGGAAAATTCTTTTCAGGCATGTCCTTAAGAATTGTCTTCTGCCAATCATCACGCTGGCAGGCATTAATATTGCGGGGCTGGTATGCGGGTCATTTGTGGTAGAAACAATATTCTCGTGGCCGGGAATCGGAAGACTGGCGATGGATGCGGTAGGAAACAGGGACTTCCCGCTGATCATGGGATACACTATGTTTTCCTGCATTATTTTAATTCTTGGGAATCTGATCGCAGATGTATTATATGCAGTGGCGGATCCCAGAATCAGACAGGGGATGGGCAGAGACAATGGATAAGAGTATAGGTTATGTAATAAAAAAAGACAGTTTTGTAAGGATAGAAAAAAAAGAAGAACAGATAGCGGCGAGTTATGAGCGGGGCCTCGTAAAAGACGTACTTCATTCGCTGAAAGAAAATAAGCTTGCAATGATCTGCAGCATTATTTTGCTTCTGATCATTCTGGCATCTGTTTTTGCCCCATTCAGCTCATATGATCCGGATAAGCAGGATCTTATGCAGAAATTGATGCCGCCGTCGAGGGAGCATTGGTTTGGAACCGACGAACTTGGGAGAGATTATTTTACAAGGGCTTTATATGGCGGAAGGATTTCATTATCGGTCGGCGTTTTGTCCATGCTCTTGTCAACAATAATTGGCACGGTGATTGGTACTGTCAGCGGATATATGGGCGGCAAGACGGATATGTTCTTGATGCGCTTTACTGACATTTTTATGTCAGTTCCAAGTTTCTTATTTATGGTTGTTATCAATTCCATGTTTCCTCCAAAAGTATGGTCAATGGTTATTATTCTGGGGCTGTTTGAATGGTGCCAGATTGCACGGATAACAAGAGCGGAGACATTGTCTTTGAAGGAAAGAGATTTTGTGCTTGCATCAAAGCACCTGGGTGCCAGCCATGCGCAGATTATATTCGGACATATTATTCCCAATATGAGTTCTTCCGTTATTGTGGCTGGCAGTCTGGCTGTCGCAAGGGCGATATTGACAGAATCCGCGCTTAGTTTCATGGGACTCGGGGTTCAGCTTCCAAAGGCCTCCTGGGGGACGATGCTTCAGGGAGCCCAGGTTTATATTATGGACATGCCATTGCTTGCAGTCTTTCCAGGCGTATTTGTCGTATTGACAGTGTTTAGTTTCAATATTCTGGGGGATGCCCTTAGGAATGCGCTGGAACCAAAGATGATTAAATGACGGGGAGGAGACAATGGGAATAATATTAGATGTTAGGAATCTAAGAGTTTCATATCATACATATGCTGGCGAAGTACAGTCAGTGCGGGATATCTCATTTCAGGTGAATGAGGGAGAGACAGTAGCCATAGTGGGAGAATCCGGGTGTGGAAAGTCTGTAACGGCAAAGACCATCATGGGGCTGGTGGCAGAGCCGCCAGGAGAAATAAAAAGTGAAAGCCAGGTTTTGTATTTAGGGGAAAATATATTAGAGCAATCCGAAAAGGAATGGGAAAAGTATAGAGGGGCCAAATGCTCTATGATTTTCCAGGATGCCTTGACTTCATTGAATCCGACAATGAATATCGGAAGGCAGATTGAAGAGAATATTACGAATCATTATAAAGTAACAAAAAAAGAAGCAAGGGCAAAGGCAGTTGAAATGCTGGAACTGGTAAAGATACCGGATCCGGCTATGTGCCTGAAAAAATATCCCCATGAACTATCCGGAGGCATGCGGCAAAGGATTATGATTGCAATCGCGCTGTCCGGGAACCCCAAGATACTGATCGCAGACGAGCCTACAACGGCTCTGGATGTAACGATTCAAGCGCAGATCATAGGATTGCTCAAGGATATCCAGGCAAAACTTGGGACTACAATTATTCTGATCACCCATGATCTTGGCGTTGTAGCGAGTATTGCAGATAAGATTATCGTAATGTATTCAGGAAAGATTGTAGAAAAGGGAGAATGCAGTGAGATTTTCAGCAGCTATAGGCATCCCTATACATGGGCGCTTTTAAATGCAGCGCCAAGCCTGGAGATTAAGAATAACCGGAAGTTGATATCTATCGAAGGAACGCCGCCGGATTTGATTAATCCGCCGAAAGGCTGTCCATTTGCTTCAAGATGCAAATACTGTATGAATATTTGCGTAGAAGCTGCCCCGCCGGAATATGATTATGGGGCGGGACACAAGGTCTCATGCTGGCTTTATCATCCGGAATCTGGATATCAAGACATTGATTTTAATAAGGAGGCGGAAGATTAGATGAGGCAGAAAAATGCAATCATAGAAGTGAAAAATCTAAAGAAATATTTTCGCCTGGATTCCAAGCATATGCTGAAAGCGGTAGATGATGTGTCTTTTACGATTTATGAAGGAGAAACGCTAGGAATCGTGGGAGAGTCTGGCTGTGGGAAGACTACCTGCGGAAGAACCTGTATTGGAGTCTATGATAAGACGGATGGACAGGTGCTGTATCGGGGCAAAGACGTACATAAAATGAATCTCCAGCAGAGAAGAGAATTCACAAAACATGTACAGATGATTTTTCAGGATCCATACTCTTCGCTAGATCCAAGATTAAAGGTACATGATATTATTGCTGAAGGCATGAGGATTCATAAGATTGTGCATTCGAAACAGGAGGAAATAGAAGAGGTTCAGAAGTTATTGAGTCAAGTAGGACTAAATGTAGAACATGCCAGCCGTTATGTACATGAATTTTCCGGGGGACAGAGGCAGAGGATTGGTATTGCCAGGGCCCTGGCGGTAAACCCCGAATTCCTGCTCTGTGATGAGCCCATTTCCGCGCTGGATGTGTCCGTACAGGCGCAGGTTGTCAATCTTCTGGTCAGGCTTAAGAAAGAGCGCGGCCTTACCTGCATGTTTATTGCGCATGATCTGTCCATGGTAAAATATATATCAGACAGAGTAGGGGTAATGTATCTGGGGTGCATGGCAGAACTTGCAGATGCAGATGAATTATATGAAAATCCGCTGCATCCGTACACAAAGGCATTGCTTTCTGCTATCCCGGTACCCAATCCTGAGATTGAAAAGGGGCGGCCGCAGATCAGGCTTGAAGGAGAAGTGCCAAGCCCGGTCAACCCGCCGCAAGGATGCCATTTCTGTAATCGGTGCCCCAGCGTGAAGGAATGCTGCCGGTATGAAAAACCTGAATTGCGAGAGGCAGCGCCAGGTCATTTTGTAGCATGCCATCTATACAATAGCAAAGCATAGAAAGAGGAAAGTAAAATGTATGATTTCGACAAAGGAATAGAGAGGAAAGGAAGGAATTGAGGATAATGCGTTTGCGGAAGCGGCACTTTTAGGCGCATATAATGACTCAGAAGCATGGCTTGTGGAAGTAAATCAATTCATAGATAAAAATCTGGACTATTTATGATTTTTCCGGTACGGACATTCCGGGAAAAGATTTGCAGGAGTATCTTTTGAAAAAATGCCATGTTATGTCTGAGGTGACGACGAATTGGAGGCGGAGATGGGATCAGAGTCAGAAGAATGGGCAGATAGATATGAGGATTTTCCTTGACATCTTTGCCGAAATTATACAGAATGATAGAGTAAATGATTATGATGTATTATGCAGGAAAAAACAATGACAAGATATCAGGAACGGATGGATGAGCATCGGCGTTATGCCAGGGAATTGGTTTCTGGGGGGCAGGATGAGGCGCTGGAAAAAGCGCTGGATATGATTCGGAACGCTGACAGAATTGTAATTGGCGGAGGCGCCGGCCTGTCGGCCTGCGGAGGACTGAACTATATGAGCCTGGAAGTGCTTAAGAAAGAATTTCCGGCTCTTGCCAGGAGGGGATATCATACCCTCTGGGAAGCACTTTGGGATGACAGAAGGACGAAGCAGCAGAAGATAGGCATGATGGCGGCGGAGGTTCTGTGGGCCTGCTATGATTTCCCGGTGATAAGGGCCTATCAGGATCTGCTTCGCATGGTTGAGGACAAGGACTATTTTGTGCTTACCAGTAACATCGACAGACAGTTTCACAAGGCGGGGTTTGAAGAAGAGCGGATATTCGAGCCACAGTGCAGCGCTTCAGATCTTCAGTGCCAGACTCCATGCTGTCGGGATATCTGGGACGGGGAATCAGTCTGGCGGAAGATTGCGGCCAATATGGATAGAGAGACGTATGCATGCCGGGAAGAGGATATCCCGAGATGTGATCGTTGCCATGCCCCGGCAGTTCAAAATATGCGGGGGATTAAGTCGTTTATTCCGGACAAGGTCATGTGGAATCGGATCGAGTTTGAACAGTATATAAAAGAAGCCAGTGATCTGCGGACGGTATTTCTGGAACTGGGAGCGGGCTTCAATTCACCGGGAGTCATTCGCCATCCCTTCCAAAGGCTGGCCTACCGATATCCGAAGGCTGCGCTGATACGGATGAATCAGGAATTCCCCAAGGTTCCGGAGAAAATCAAAGACAGGTCTGTGGAGATCGCCGGGGACATAGGCGAGGCGCTTGCGCAGATGCGAAGGCTCTATGAAAGGAAATGATGATGGCAAGTAAGAAGAAAAAGATGATCCCGCCAGTTCTGCCGGAGGAGTTTCGAAGAGTCGAGAATACCGACCAGATACTCAAGGAGTTCCAGTACAGGGAAGAAAGAGTGGCGGAAACCGTGCTTCAAGAGATAACGGCAGAAGAGGAGGATTACTCCCATCTGGTCTTTTCAGCGGTGAAGTTCGTAAACTGCAGGTTCTGGAACTGCTCTTTTGAGCGCTGCGAGTTTACGGATGTGATATTCAAATCTTGCGACTTTTCCGGCTGCAATCTGTCGAATACATATTTTAACAGGGCAGAATACCTATCCTGCAAGGGAGTCGGCACAAAGTTTGCTGGAAGCGTATGCAAGAATATGGTATTCCGGGAGTGTAATCTGAATTATGCGAATTTCGATGACTGCAAATTGGAGAATCTGCTGGTTGATAAGACAGAACTGAACAGCAGCAATCTTACCCAGTGCAAATGCAAGGACATACAGTGGAGGCAGGCAGCGCTTACAAATGCCAGTTTCTTCAAGACTCCGATGCGGGGCATGGACTTTTCGGACAGCGAGATCAAGGGGCTTGTGCTTTCCGATGACAATCAAGAATTAAAAGGCGCAGTGGTGGATCTGTACCAGGCCGCGCAGTTGTCCAAAAGACTGGGAATTATTATAAAAGATATAGAAGGGATATAGGGAGGAACTATGGAAGAAGTTACGTTTAGAAAGGCGGTCAGAGAGGATGTGCCGCTTATTTTGGAATTTATTAAAGGACTGGCGGAATACGAGAAGATGTCGGATGAAGTAGTCGCCACAGAAGAGATACTGGATGAGTGGCTGTTTGACAAAGAAAAGGCGGAGGTCATATTTGCGATAGCAGAAGGGGAAGAAGTAGGATTCGCCCTGTTCTTCCACAATTTTTCCACCTTCCTTGGCCGTGCGGGCATTTATCTGGAAGACTTGTTCGTGAAGCCAAAGTACAGGGGAAATGGATACGGGAAGGCAATCTTGAAGCGTCTGGCCCAGATCGCGGTGGAGCGGGGATGCGGGCGGCTGGAATGGTCCTGCCTGGATTGGAATCAGCCAAGCATTGATTTCTATCTGTCTCTGGGCGCGACGCCGATGAGCGGATGGACCGGCTATAGGCTGACAGGAGAGACCTTGGCCAATATTGTCGTTTATAATGGCATTCGTGGTCGGGAGGCATAAGGCGCTATAGGCTTTCAACAAAATGCCTTAGTTCCGGCGTCAGTTCTCCCTGTTTCCATACGGCGATGATTTCCTCGGCTTCTTCCTCGCCGATTAGTGGTATGAAGACCAGGTTGTCCGCGTTGGTCAATTTATTAGTGATATAGGAAGGCATGACGGAGATGCCTTCTTCTGCCGCTACCATCATCAGAATACTCTCCACATCGTTGGAGCGGAACAGGATGTTAGGCTGGTAGCCGGCCTCTTTATACAAGTCCATAAAATGGCTGTCTCCGAAGGAGTCGCCGGTGCTGGATGGAGTCATATATAAGATGGCTTCATTTTTTAATTCCCTCCGGTTAAGGGCAGAGCGCTGGGCAAAGGGATGTCCGCTGTAGAGGGCCACCACCAGAGGGGCGCGCTCGATGATCTTATGGCTGATGGTATGCTCCTGCAGAATATTGGTGCTGTCCCAGGTGAAGATGATGTCATATTCATTGTTAAACAGGCCTGCCGCCAGCCGGTCAGTATCACAGCGATAGCAAGTAAGAAGAATGTTAGGATATTCCAGATGAAAGGCCCGCAGCTTGTTGGAGAGATCGCTTCGCTCATAGCCTTTGGTATAGCCGATGCGAAGGGTTCCTACCAGACCGGTAGAGGCATCCTTGACTTTGCTGACCGCAGTCTCCATCCGCTCCAGGATGGCTTTTGCCTCCAGAAAGAATATTCTTCCGGCAGGGGTAAGCGCTACCGGGCGGCTGGAACGGTTGAACAGCTGGACGTTCATCGATTCCTCCAAAGCGCGAATCTGCTGGGTGATGGCGGTCTGGGATATGTAATACTGGTTTGCGGCCTTGGTAAAACTCCGGTATTGTGCGACTGCCACAAAGTATTTTAATTGATTGGTATTCATAGAGGACTCCTGCTGAAATTATTTGATTATTTTTTCATACTATAACTATATCTTATATTAATATGAGAAATAAGAATTTGCAATCCTGATAAGATGTAATTATAATAATAAATTGTTATGGTACAAAGGAGAGGTGTAAAATGAAGAGAGAAAAATTTGGTTCTCGTCTGGGATTTATCCTGGTGTCTGCCGGATGCGCGATCGGAATCGGGAACGTATGGAAATTCCCTTATATGTGCGGTGAATTCGGAGGGGCCGCATTCATATTGATCTACTTATTATTCCTGGTTATTCTGGGAATCCCGGTGCTGGTGTGCGAGTTCGCGGTAGGACGCGGCAGCCGTCACAGCGTGGCGGCAAGTTTCGAGGCATTGGAGCCGGAAGGAACCCGATGGCATATGACAAAGTGGATCGGAGTAATCGGAAGCTATCTGCTGATGATGTTCTATACCACTGTAGGCGGATGGATGATGTATTATTGCTGCCGGAGCATACGGGGAGAATTCGCCGGCGCTACTACGGACGAAGTTAAGGCAGGATTCTCGAATATGCTGGGCAATGTGCCGGTGATGACTTTCTGGACGGTACTCATATGCATAATAGGATTTGCGGTGTGCCTGTTTGGAATTCAGAAAGGGATTGAGCGGGTATCTAAGATTATGATGTCCGCGCTTTTGATTATCATGGTAGTCTTGGCGATTCATTCCTTTTTTATGGAAGGAGCCGGGGAAGGTATCCGCTTTTATCTAATTCCGGATTTTGGAAAGATGGTGGATCAAGGAATCGGAAATGTGATCTTCGGGGCATTGAGCCAGGCATTTTTTACTCTGTCCATTGGTATCGGCGCGATGCTGATCTTTGGAAGTTACATGGATAAGGAAAGAAGCCTTACCGGAGAAGCGGTGAGCATCACGGCCCTGGATACGTTTGTCGCGCTGATGGCAGGGTTCATTATCATACCGGCATGCTTTTCCTTCGGGATCGAGCCGGGATCAGGACCGAGCCTTGTATTTATCACTATTCCGAATATATTTGCCCAGATGGCAGGCGGACAGTTATGGAGCGCCTTGTTCTTCCTGTTCCTGACTTTTGCGGCATTTTCAACGATTGTTGCCGTGTTTGAGAATATCATATCCTTCGATATGGATTTATTTAACTGGTCAAGGAATAAGAGCGTCCTGGTCAGCGCCGTGCTGATCATCCTGCTCAGCATGCCCTGCGTCCTGGGATTCAATATCCTTGCGGGATGCGAGCCATTAGGAAGCGGAACCAACATCATGGATCTGGAAGACTTTATCGTATCCAACAACCTTCTTCCTCTTGGAAGTTTGGGATACGTGCTGTTCTGTACCAGAAAGAATGGATGGGGATGGGATAATTTCCTTGCGGAGGTCAATACCGGAAAAGGATTCCATTTCCCAAAAGGTCTGAAGAATTATGTAGGCTATGGAATACCGCTGATCATCATTATCATCTACCTGAAAGGCTATTATGATAAATTCATAAGCCAGGGAACGACGGTACTGATGGTGTGGATGGCGATCGCAATCCTTCTGCTTGGATTCGTGCTGTATTGTTCCGGATCAAAAAAGAAGCAGTCATAAATAGAAATAGTACAAGAAAAAGTAATAATCCGGCAGGAGTCTGCGGCAATGTAATCCTTAAGATTACGCCGCAGGCTCCTGCTTGATTTTTCATAGTCTGTTTGCTATATTGGCACTACATCATATCGAGGATAGAATCTTATCGAAAATTCTTAACTGTCCTTTCTATCTGTTTTTTACGGCGAGTCACCTAGGAAATTCAAGTTGATGGCAACAAAATAAGTCTTAACGACTTAAAATGTACACGAAGAGTGTGATGACCGCTTGAAGCGTCTGCATATGATGGTTGAAGAGATTAAGGCCAGCGAGCAGATGGGAGTGACATATATGAAGATGGAAGAAAGAGATCGGCTTCTTAGAGAAGAAGGGGAAATGCGGATTTTAACCACGCAGGTGTGCAAAAAACTTGGAAAGGGCCTTGAGGTACAGGCATTCGAACTGGGAGTGGAAGACTATATTATGAAGCCCTTTGACAGGAAACGCCTGGAAAAAGTGCTCCGCAGATGCATGGCTCGGCCGGATGCAGCCCGTACTGAAGCGCCAACGGAGCGGGCGGCCGTAAAAAGGCTGGCTATCAGCAGCAATGGGAAGACTGTCTTTGAAGATATCAAGGATATCGTCTATATCGAGACGTACAACAGAGGCTGTCTGATTCATACGGCAGGCAATGAGTATCGGGAGAATAAGTCCATCGGCGAGTATGAAAAGAAATTGGAGGACATGGGATTTTTCAGAATTCATAAGAGTTATCTCATCAATCTGGACAAGGTAAAGGAAGTCTTTCATATTAAGGGAGCAAATTGACAAGCGTAAGCTTACCCTTTATGATTGGAAATAAGAAAAGACAGGAGGTACAAAGAAAATGAGATATCAGATACAAGGCGAGACGCTTCCGGTGGTAATCTGCGAGCTGGAAGGCGGAGAGAAGATGATCACCGAAGGCGGAGGCATGGCATGGATGTCCCCTAACATGCTGATGGAGACTACCACCAATGGCGGCATCGGCAAGGCGTTTGGACGGATGTTTTCTGGAGAGCATATGTTCCAGAATATCTACACTGCGCAGGGAGGGCCGGGAATGATCGCGTTTGCATCCAGTTTTCCGGGATCTGTCCGTGCGTTCCAGATTGCTCCGGGGCAGGAGATGATTCTTCAGAAGAGCGCGTTCCTGGCAGGAGAGATGGGAATCGAACTGTCCGTATTCTTTAATAAGAAGTTTAGTTCCGGCCTGTTCGGCGGAGAAGGATTTATTATGCAGAAGGTAAGCGGTCATGGGATCGTGTTTACAGAGTTTGACGGTCATGTGATAGAATACGAGCTTCACCCCGGGCAGCAGATTGTGGTGGATACGGGCCATCTGGCAGCTATGACGGCCACCTGCAGCATGGAGATCAAGGGCGTGCCGGGCGTAAAGAATATGCTGTTCGGCGGAGAGGGAATCTTCAACACGGTAATCACAGGGCCGGGAAGAGTATGGCTTCAGACCATGCCAATCAGCAATGTGGCAGGAGCATTAAGGCCATATATTCCAACCGGCGCATAATCTGGCCGAAAGAAGGAATGAGGCTACAGATTTTCACCCATATGCTGCTTGCGGTATTGGCTGGGCGAGCAGCCCATATATCGCTTGAAGATCTGGCCATAATAGGCCGGCGTGGAGAATCCGGCCATGCTGGCTGTTTTTGTAACGCTTTCCCCGTTTTTCAGAAGCAAAAGGCTGTTCTGGATTCGTAAGAACATGACATACTCAAAGATAGTCATCTTCATATACTTTTTGAAGAACCTGCAGCATTCACTCTTGCAGATATTGACATGGCCGGCCACATCATCCAGGGTGATCTCCTGGGCATAATGCTCCTGCACGTAAGTCAGGATGTCTTTCAGGCGTTTTAGATGCTTCTGGGGATGGAGACGCCCGACGGACGGCTGGGAGGCATAATGCAGATAAAGCTTCTGCCAGATGGAACACAGGATCAAGTGTACCTGAAACTCATAATCTTCAGGTGGCTCCTGGGTCAGCTGGTAGATATCCTGAATCTGGCGGATGATGTCCTGATGCCAGGTTACATCTTTTTCTAATTTGAGGGAATGCCATAGTTCATTGGAAGTAATGAAGTCCACGTACTTGGTTTGAAGCAGGCTGTTCTCATATCCGTAGATGAAGCGGGGATGAAAGGTGACGGACAGATAGTCGCAGTCCTGCCCGTCCTTCATGTAGCCGGAATGGAGGGTATTGATGTTGCCGAACAGCCCCTCCCCTTCGGAGAGCAGGTATTTTCTGTCGTTGACATAATACTCTATCTGCCCGGATATGATCCAGGTAAGTTCGATCTCCGGGTGCCAGTGCCACAGGAAATACCCCTGCTCATAGGACTGGATGGATTCCGGGCTTATGTTAACGGGAAATTCATAATTCCCATGACTTTTGATTTCTTTTTGGTTTTTTTCAGTATGTATCTGCATCATAGGCATCATTTCCTCAATATCCTTATAGTTTTATCAAATATTCTTATTGTATGCAGGGACTCATCTCATTATAATTATAAATTAGATAAGACGGATATGCAAGGAAAACATAAAAACGGATAAGGACAAATGGAGGTTAGGAAGATGAAAGAGCGTTTTATTCAGAAATTTCAGGAATTGTATGGAAAAGGGGGCGGGATCCGAGCCTATTTCGCGCCGGGACGCGTGAATCTGATCGGAGAGCACACAGATTATAACGGGGGCCATGTATTTCCCTGCGCCCTGACCCTTGGTACTTACGGGATTGTAAGGGATAGGGAAGACCGGAAGCTGCGGTTCTATTCTATGAATTTTGAAAGCCTCGGAATCATAGAGACCAGCCTTGATGATCTGGTTCCGGACGAGGCGGCCAATTGGACCAACTATCCCAAAGGTGTGATGTGGGCGTTTGAAAAGCGGGGATACAAACTGGCCCATGGGATGGATATCCTGATATACGGCAATATTCCCAGCGGTTCGGGACTTTCATCTTCTGCATCCTTAGAAGTCCTGACAGGGCTGATGCTTAAGGATACGTTTGGCTTTGAGAATCTGACCATGGTGGAAGTGGCGCTGATCGGGCAGGATGCTGAGAATAATTTTAACGGATGCAACTGCGGAATCATGGATCAGTTCGCAAGCGCCATGGGAAAGAAGGATCATGCCATCTTCCTGGATACCAATACCTTGAACTATGAGTATGCTCCCGTGATACTTAAGGATGCCAAGATCGTGATTACCAACAGCAAGGTAAAGCACAGCCTGGTAGATTCTGCCTACAATGACAGGAGAAATGAATGCGAGACGGCGCTTAAGGAATTGCAGGCGGAACTTCCCATCCACAGTCTTGGAGAACTGACGCAGGAAGAGTTTGAATTACATAAGGAGGCCATCAAGGACCCGGTAAGACAAAGGCGGGCCAAGCATGCGGTATATGAGAACCAGAGGACGATCCGGGCAGTGGAGGCGCTTCGAGAGAATGATGTGGAACTCTTCGGAAGGCTGATGAACGAATCGCACCAGTCTTTGAAGGAAGATTACCAGGTATCCTGCCGGGAGATTGATATTCTGGTGGATATGGCGCAGGCTATGCCGGGAGTTCTGGGGTCCCGCATTACCGGAGGCGGATTTGGCGGATGTACCGTGAGCATCGTTAGGAATGACGCGGTGGATGGCTTTATCAGCCAGATTGGAAAGACTTATCAAGAAAAAGTGGGCCATGAGGCGGAATTCTATGTAGTGGATATCGGCGATGGAGCGAAGATCATATAGTCCCGCTGTGGATAGAAGGAGAGAGGATTATGCTATTTGAAAATATTAAGAAACTGGTAGAATATGGAGTTCAGACAGGATTGACGCCGGAATCGGAGCGTATCTATACCACCAACCTTCTGCTGGAAATGTTTGGCGAGGATAATTATGAAGACTGCCCGGTGGAAGATACGGAGATTGAATTAGAGTCCGTGCTGAAGGAACTGCTGGATGAGTCGGTAAAAAGAGGGATTATCGAGGACAGTATCGGATACCGGGATCTCTTTGACACGAAGCTTATGAACTGCCTGCTTCCAAGGCCGGCCCAGGTGCAGGAGACATTTGCGAAGAAATATGAGATATCCCCGAAGGAGGCCACGGAGTACTATTATAAGTTCAGCCAGGACAGCGACTATATCCGTCGCTACCGCGTGAAGAAGGATATGAAATGGAAAGTGGATTCCCCCTATGGAGAGATCGACATCACCATCAACCTGTCCAAGCCGGAGAAGGATCCCAAGGCCATTGCCGCAGCAAAGAATGCCAAGGCCAGCAGCTATCCCAAGTGCCTGTTGTGCATGGAGAATGAAGGATATGCGGGCCGCCTTAATCATCCGGCAAGGGAGAACCACCGGATCATTCCGGTTACGGTCAATGACAGCAAGTGGGGATTCCAGTATTCTCCTTATGTATATTACAATGAGCACTGTATCGTGTTCAACGGGCAGCATGTGCCTATGAAGATTGAGCGGGCCACATTTGTCAAACTGTTTGACTTCATCAAGCTCTTTCCCCATTATTTCCTGGGCTCCAATGCAGACCTGCCCATTGTAGGAGGCTCTATCTTAAGCCATGACCATTTCCAGGGAGGCAATTATACATTTGCCATGGCAAAAGCGCCTATCGAGAAGCAGGTAACGATTCCGGGATATGAAGACGTGGAGGCCGGAATCGTCAAATGGCCCCTGTCCGTGCTGCGGATACGGAGTACGGATGAAAAACGGCTCATCGACCTGGCGGACCATATACTGGCAGCCTGGAGAGGCTACACGGATGAGGCCGCATTCATCTACGCCTGCACAGAAGGAGAGCCCCACAATACGATTACGCCAATCGCAAGAAAGGTGGGCGATACGTTCGAAATGGATCTGGCGCTTCGGAACAACATTACCACCCAGGAGCACCCCTTAGGCGTGTATCATCCGCATGCGCAGTACCACAATATCAAGAAGGAAAATATCGGCCTTATCGAGGTGATGGGCCTTGCAGTCCTGCCTTCCAGGCTGAAGGAAGAACTGGAGATACTGGCCGGATATCTTGTGGAAGGCAAGGATATCAGAAGCAATGAGAAGATTGAAAAGCATGCAGAGTGGGTCGAGCGGTTCCTTCCGGATTATGACAGGATTACCGGGGAAAATGTCATGGATATCCTGAAGAAGGAAGTGGGGAATACATTCGTCCATGTACTGGAAGATGCCGGAGTATACAAATGTACGCCGCAGGGACGGGAAGATTTCATGCGGTTTGTGCATACCTTATAAGCAGAATGATAGAAAAGAATGATAGAAAAGCAGGAAGGACGCGCAGGGCATTAAAAATGCCGCGTGTCCTTCTTTAATGAAATCCTTTTACCCTAGATCAATGACTGGAATAATTCGGTAATATCCTCTACAGAAGTTCCCTTTGGATTTCCCGGACGGCATGCGTCTGCATAGGCGGATTCAGCCAGGAACGGAATATCCTCTTCTTTTACAATGCCTTTTAAGTCCTTAGGGATTCCTACGTCCTCTGCCAGTTTCCTTACAGCGTCCACGGCGGCCTTGCGGTATTCCTCCTGGGACATGTCCTCGGTGCCTTTTACGCCCATGGCGGCAGCAATATCCTTATACTTTGTGCCCGTGGCATCTGCATTATACTCCATTACGGCAGGAAGCAGGATCACGTTGGCAATGCCGTGAGGCGTATCGTATTTTGGAAAAAACTGTTCATTGAAAACGAACATATGTTCTGATATGATTTGGAATATAGAAAGGGTGAAAAAATGGAAGAGAAAACCGTATATCATATTGATGTGAATTCTGCCTACCTAAGCTGGGAGGCAGTCTACCGCCTGAAGTTCCTGGGGGCACGCACAGACCTGCGCCGGATTCCTTCTGCCATTGGCGGGGATATCAGCCAGAGGCATGGGATTATCCTGGCAAAGTCCATCCCTGCGAAAAGATACAAGGTCCATACAGGAGAACCCGTCCCCCAGGCAAGGCAGAAATGTCCCGATCTTCTGATCGCGCCGCCCAATTATGGCCTGTATGAAAGGTGTTCCAGGGCATTTGTGAATATCTTAAAAGAATACTCCCCGGATGTGGAGCAGTATTCCATCGATGAAGTATATATGGATATGACGCAGACCATCCATCTGTATGGCGATCCCGTCCAGACGGCGTTCGATATCAAGGACCGGATAAAAAAGGAACTGGGATTTACCGTGAATGTGGGCATCTCAACCAACAAGGTTCTGGCCAAGATGGCCTCGGAGTTTAGGAAGCCGGACCGGGTACATACGCTGTACCCGCCGGAGATACCCAGGAAGATGTGGCCTTTGCCGGTGGAGGAACTTTTCTTTGTAGGAAAGGCCAGCGCGGGCAAATTAAGAAAACTTGGAATTGAGACCATAGGAGAACTGGCAGAAGCGGACCCGGAACTATTAAGGCGGCATCTGAAATCCCACGGGGAGGTCATCTGGAACTTTGCCAATGGTCGGGACTTTTCCGTGGTGCAGCCTGTGGAAGCGCCGAATAAAGGCTATGGTAACAGCACGACCATCAGTTTTGACGTAAAGGATGCCGCCACGGCTAAGATCGTGCTGCTTGGACTGGCGGAAACGCTGGGGATGCGCATCAGGAAGGACAAGGCAGAGATACAAGTTGTAAGCCTTGACATCTGCGACTGGGAATTTAACCGGATCTCTCACCAGAGGGTGCTTGAGAATCCCACGGATATTACGAAGGAAATCTACCAGGCGGCCGCCAGGCTTCTGGATGAGGCCTGGAACAAGATGCCCATCCGCAAACTGGGCATCCATACCGGCAAGGCGGGGGAGGCCGGGTGGAGCCGGCAGATGAGCCTGTTTGATTCCGGAGACTATCTGAAGGAAAAGAGATGGGATAGAACCATCGACCATATCCGCTACAGGCATGGGATGGATGCGATAAAGCGGGCGGTGTTCTTGGGGCAGCCCAGGATTGACCATCTCTCAGGGGGAATTTCCAGGGAAAAGAGAAGCGTAGACTATGCAAAGATCAAGATTGATTAGAAATGAAAGGGGCGAAGAGCATGGCATTCGGAGTCGGAGTAAATACCGGGAAGGCAGATGGAGGGAAGATTAAGGGAAGGCAGGAGGCAGTCGCCTGCGGCTGCTGGTTTACCAGTCAGGGAAACACGCTTCCAAAGTATATCAAATACCAGGACGAGGAAGGGATGATCCGGGGAATATCAGACATAGAAGTGCTGTATTCCCAGAAGCAGAATTACTGCGGAATACCCATGGTGGAGTACGTCTGCCACGGAGTGACGCAAGGGATGCGATGCAGCTTCCGGCTGTTCTTTCATCTGGAAGAGTGCGCATTCAAGATTGTATGGGAGTGACATTGCGTGCAGTCAGAGGCCTGGCCTCTTAGGTCAATGATAAAAAGCCGAGTTCACAGAATAAACACACATTTACCACATACTTTTCAAAAACTGCCCTTATACTGTTAAGAACTATTATGATTGACAGGAGGAAGCGCATTGATTGAAGTAAAGAATCTAACCAAACGTTATGGAAAGCACCTGGCCGTGGACAACTTAAGCTTCACCGTGGAAAAAGGCCAGATCTATGGATTCCTGGGGCCAAACGGCGCGGGCAAGTCCACGACGATGAACATTATGACCGGATATCTGGGAGCCACATCAGGCGAGGTCCTGATAAATGGACATGATATTCTAAGAGAACCCCAGGAGGCAAAAAAGTGCATCGGCTATCTGCCGGAACAGCCGCCCCTCTATATGGAAATGACCGTATGGGAGTATCTGAACTTTGCGGCTGAATTAAAGAAAATTCCCAAAGATGAAGTGAAAAAACAGATAGAGAAGGTTGTGAAGCTAACAAGGCTTGAGGAGGTGCAGGACCGCCTGATCCATAATCTGTCCAAAGGATACAAGCAGAGGGTAGGCCTTGCCCAGGCGATCCTGGGATTTCCGGAGATTATCATTCTGGATGAGCCTACCGTAGGGCTGGATCCTAAGCAGATCATAGAAATCCGGGAACTGATCCGTACGCTGGCCAAGAATCATACGGTCATCCTGAGTTCCCATATTCTGGCGGAAGTCCGGGAAGTCTGTGACTATGTCATGATTATTGCCAAAGGAAAGCTTGTTGCCAGCGACACGCCGGAGAATCTGGAGAATCTTATGAGCGGCACAGGCCATGTGGAACTGGAGGCTAAGACATCCATGGAGAAGGCAAAGGCTATTCTAAAGGGCATTCCCCTAATCAGCAAGGCCGAGTACCGGGAAGAGACGAAGGAGAGCGTTACCGTACGGATAGAGTCAGAAGGGCAGTCAGACATCCGGGAGCAATTATTCTTTGCGTTCGCGAAGGAAGGGATTCCGCTTCTGACTTTGAAACTGAACAAGTCCACGCTGGAAGACATCTTCCTTGAACTGACGCAAGGCAGCGATTCTGCGGAAAGCCAGGACTTCCGGGAAAATATAGAGGACAGAAAGGAGGAAGAGACGGATGAGAGCGATATATAAAAGAGAACTAGGTTCTTATTTTCATTCCATGATCGGCTATGTATTTATTGCGTTTTTGGTGGCATTTACAGGAATTTACTTTATGGCTTATAACCTGAACTATGGGTATCCTTATTTTTCTTATGTCTTATCAGGAATCCTTTTTGTGTTCATGATAGCGATTCCCATTCTTACGATGAGAAGTTTCGCGGAAGACAAAAAGAGCAAGACAGACCAGCTGCTTTTGACGTCGCCGGTCAGCCTGTTTAAGATCGTGATGGGCAAATACCTGGCGATGGCCTCCATCCTGGCAATCCCGTGTGTAATATATCTGATATTCCCATGGATTATTAAGGCCCAGGGCACTGCGTATATTCTGGTCGACTATCTGTCCATCCTGATGTTCTTTCTGCTGGGATGCGTCTACATCTCTATCGGCATGTTTATCTCGTCTTTGACGGAGAGCCAGATTATCGCGGCTATCGGAACCTTCGGAATCTTGGTTCTTCTGTACTTATGGAATGGAATTCTGGATTTTCTTCCTTCCTCGGCGCTGGCAAATGTAATCGGAGCCATCCTGATCCTGACCCTTGTGGTGGCAGGAATCTGGCAAATGACGAAGAACTGGATGATCAGCGGCGCACTGGAGGCTATGGTCATCGCAGGGAGCGTGATTTCCTATAGCGTCAAATCAAGCCTGTGGGAGAATGCCCTGTCACAGATTCTGGGAAGACTGGATCTGACAAAAGCCTTTATCAGTATTGCGTCCGACCGTCTGCTGGACATCAGCGGCATTATCCTGTACCTGTCGCTGATTGGCATATTCATCTTTTTGACTATGCAGATGATACAGAAAAGACGTTGGAGTTAGGAGGAACTTATGTTAGAAAAGATAAAAAAGACATTTCAGAATCGGACTTCAAGGAACGGCAGTTACAGCGTAGGGCTGATCGCGCTGGTCGTGGGCATTGTGGTGGCTGTCAATCTGATCGCCGCTCAGCTGCCGGAGAATATCCGCAAGATAGACATCAGCGACAACAAGATTTATGAGATATCCAAGACAAGCAAAAAGATATTGGAAGAATTGGATCATAAAGTCACTTTCAAAGTATTTGCAGAAAAAGATTCCGCGGATGAAAGAATTCGGACATTTCTTAAGAAGTATGCCGCTCTTTCAGATCAGATCAAGGTGGAATGGATCGATCCGGTACTCCATCCTTCTGCGCTCAAGGACAATAATGTAGAAGCCAATACGATACTGATCTCCTGCAAAGATACCGGAAAGACCACGACGGTGGCCTTTGATAAGATCATCGTGGTGGATGAATACTCATACTATACGACTGGAAACGCGACGGAATCTGAGTTTGACGGGGAAGGGCAGCTTACCAGCGCCATTCATTATGTGACCAGCGATACCCAGAAAAAGGTGTATTATACCACAGGACACGGGGAGAGCACATTTTCCTCCTCTGTATCAGAACTTCTGGATAAGAATAATATGTCGGAGGAAGAAGTGAATCTTCTGATGGCCGGAAAGGTGCCGGATGACTGTGACCTTCTGTTCCTCTACGGGCCGGTCAAAGATATTACAGAAGAAGAAAGCACCATGCTTGCAGACTACATGTCCAAAGGTGGAAAGGTATTTCTGATTCTGGGAGATGCAAAAGAGGATACGCCGAATCTGAAGAAATTCCTTGCGGAGTATGGCATGGAGCAGACGGATGGATACATTGCGGATATGCAGAGGTGCTACCAGGGGAACTATTACTATATCTTCCCGGAAATCAGCGCATCCGGAGACATGGCGGAAGGACTGGATACGGACATGGTGCTACTTTCCAATGCCCACGGGATGAATCTGACGGCCCCGGCAAGAGACACCATTTCCGTAACGCCGTTTATGAGTACTTCCGCAAACGCATATGCGGTGACCCAGGGGGAGCAGAAGGAAGGAACCTATACGCTGGGGGCGGTTGCCACGGAAAGTCTTTCGTCTGATGAGGGCAGCGATACGGGTAAAGAGGAAAGCGCCGAAGATAAAAGCGCTTCCGGCAGCGGCGGGGAAGAAAAGCAGGCAAGGCTGACCGTCATATCTGCGGAAAGTTTGATTGATGCGCAGATTACGGACGCATTTACAACGCTGGAGAATCTGAATCTCTTTATGAACGCGGTGTCAGCCAACTTTGACGACGTGCAGAATGTAGCAATTGAGCCAAAGAGCCTGAAGGTGACTTATAATACTATGCAGCATGCCGGCCTCATCAGCCTTCTATTGATATTCGGCGTCCCGTTTATCATACTGGTCTATGGACTGGTAAAATGGTGGAAGAGAAGAAAAGCATAGGGAGAAGGTGGGGCGTTATGAGGCAGAAAAAGACGATGGTAATATTAATCCTAATCCTGGCAGTCCTGGCCGCTATATATGGCGGCCTTAAGGCCTGGGGCAAGAAGACCGCCGAAAAAGAAGCAGGAGCGGCAGCAGAAAAGATCACGGTTACAGATCTTAAGAATCTGTCCTCATTTTCTTATTCGAATGGCCAGGAGACTATGAGTTTTATCAAGGAAGAGGGAATCTGGAAACTGGAAGATGATAAAGAAATCAGGCTGAACCAGAGCACCGTAGAAAGTATCGGGGAGGCGGCCGCAAGCCTTGCGGCAGTCCGGGAGTTAAAAGAGCCGGATGATCTGGAGGACTATGGCCTTACGAAGCCTTCTTATACGATTGGCCTGACGACAGAAGACGGCGATAAGGAAACCCTGTATGTGGGGGACGCGGCGGGAGAGGATTACTATGCTATGGCAGAGGGGACGCAGAAAGTATATACCATTTCCAGCAGCCTGGTATCCTCCCTCCAGTTTGATCTGTCAGGCCTAGCCCAGCTGGACGTGGTGCCGGCTATCAGCAGCGGCAGTCTGAAGAAAGTAAAGATTACGGAAAATGGGGAAACGACGACCTACAAAGAAGAAGATGAACTGGCAGAACTGGCTGGAGGATTCGGGGTATTGACCCTGACCGAATGCGCGGATTATCATGTGACGGACGAGGAATTAAGCACCTATGGGCTGGACGAGGCAAGACGCGTCACGGCGGAGGCGACCTATAAAGATGCCCAGTCAGGGGAAAAGGAAACATTTACCGTCTACATTGGCAAAATGAGTGAAGATGGCACTAGCAGATATGTAATGGTGAAAGATTCCAAGATGGCCTACAAAGTAAGCCAGGATGTGGTAGCCAACATGATTACTGTGAGCCGGGAGGACGCAAAAGAATAAAAAATACTGGATAATAAAATCTCTTCCTGTATAATAAAAGAGAGAGAATATACGGGAGGGAGAACATTGAGGAAAGATACAACCAGCACCATCAAGCGCGCGGAGCGCTTTCAGATCATATTAATCGGAGAAGGAATACTGGTAGGCGGCATCGGAGGGCTGGTGGTGCTTCTGTACCGGATGTGCCTGGAATACGCCGGCAAATGGCTGAATATGATTCTGGAATATGCCAGGCAAAGCCCGGTAAGAATCGCCGCATGGTTCCTGATACTTATTGCGATGGCCTGGCTTGTTGGGAAACTGGTGAACTATGAGCCGATGATATCCGGGAGCGGCATCCCTCAATTGGAGGGCGAGATGGCAGGCAAACTGGAGCAGAAATGGTGGAAGGTCCTTCCCGCCAAGTTTGTAGGAGGTTTCTTATGCCTGCTGGGAGGACTTGCGCTGGGAAGGGAAGGCCCGTCCATTCAACTGGGCGCTATGGTAGGAAAAGGAATCTCCCGGGGAATGGACAGAGGGAAGACAGAAGAAAGATTCTTGCTGACCTGCGGGGCTAGTGCCGGCCTTTCGGCTGCGTTCCATGCACCGCTTGCCGGGGTCATGTTTTCGCTGGAAGAGGTGCACAAAAACTTTTCCGTGTCAGTGCTTCTATCGGTCATGACAGCCTCGCTGACGGCAGATTTCCTGTCTTCTACCGTTTTGGGCGTAGATTCTGTATTCCAGTTTGACATTATAAAGGCCCTGCCCCAGGAGTATTACTGGATGATTGTGGCGCTTGGAATCGTTCTTGGCGCTACGGGAGCATTCTATAACTGGTTTACGCTGAAAGTCCAGTCCCTCTATAATAATGCCAAATTTTTAAATACTTCGACAAAGCTTATCATTCCGTTTGTATGCGCCGGAATTCTCGGATTTACGGCGCCGGAACTGCTGGGAAGCGGACATGCCTTGATTGAATATCTTACCAATACGGATGTGATGCTGGGGACGGTCCTGTTTATCCTGATCGGCAGATTCATCTTCTCGGCCGTCAGTTTCGGCTCAGGCGCTCCGGGAGGCATCTTCTTTCCGCTGCTGGTGCTGGGAGGATTCATCGGAGGAACCTTCGCCACCGTAGGGGTGCAGTTCTTCGGGCTGGATGCAATGTATATTAATAACTTCGTACTGCTTGCCATGGCCGGATACTTTGCGGCGATCGTGCGCGCGCCCCTTACCGGGATCATCCTGATCTTTGAGATGACCGGCTCCCTGAGTCAGATGCTGTCCCTGTCCATCGTATCCATCGTGGCCTATATTGTGGCTACGCTTTTAAAGTCCAAGCCAATCTATGAAAGCCTGCTGGAACGCCTGCTTGAGCGGCAAGGGCAGAAAGTATCCAAAGACCATGGACAGAAGGTACTGACAAACTTCGTGGTGCGCCAGGGTTCCAGGCTGGAAGACACGATGATCAGCGAGATTGAATGGCCCAACAACTGCCTGCTTGTGGCAATCCAGAGGGGAGCAGATGAAATCATTCCCAAAGGCAGGACCAAACTGCAGGTAGGAGACGTGATCGTAACCATGACGGACGAACGAGACATCAGCGTAGTGCATGACAGGATGGAACGGCTGTGCAGCGACATGTTCTAGGAGGATTGTTTATGGAAAAATACAATTCGATAATACATTCTCCTTGCAATCGAGAAATCAGTGTGCTAACATATAAAACAAATTTTAATTAACAAAAGCAATGAAAGAGACTCTGTTCTTTGGAACTTGACAGGAATGGGGCGTCACCGACTGAGAGCGCCGCTTGAGGAATAAGAACAATAGGGAACACTCTGGAGCAGACCGTCTGAACCTAAGTAGGCCGGTACGTAGGCACACGTTACGTGCAAGA
This sequence comes from [Clostridium] scindens ATCC 35704, assembly GCF_004295125.1. Lineage (NCBI taxonomy): Bacteria > Bacillati > Bacillota > Clostridia > Lachnospirales > Lachnospiraceae > Lachnoclostridium > [Clostridium] scindens. Next base: position 1,686,695 of record NZ_CP036170.1, read on the forward strand.
GAGGAGCCAAGTCACATAAAAAGTCACAAGGCTCAAAGCGGGTGGTACCGCGGATAGCAAAGAAGATATCCGTCCCGGGAGAGATACAAACAGTATCCCTCCCGGGACTTTTTTCGCGTTGGCAATGAGGACTGCGTTCCAAAACCAACATTGCAATTCGTCCCGGAAAAGAAAAGGAGGACAAAATGGAATATTTAACAGGAGTAAGACACAAGGACACTTTAGAAATCAGTGAATTACGGAAGCAGGCGCAGCCAGGCCAGACAGTCAAAGTAAACGGCGCAGTGCATGCCATCCGGAATATGGGGACAGTGGCATTCGTCATCCTGAGAAAACGGGAGGGGCTTCTTCAGGGAGTATACGAAGAAGGAACCGCAAAGTTTGACTTGAAAGATATCAAGGAGGCTGCCACAATAGAGGTAGAGGGCGTGCTTGAAGAAAATGAAAAGGCTCCGGGCGGCATAGAGATACGGATGGAGAATCTGAAGATCTTAAGCCAGCCCCAGGATGAGATGATGCCGCTGGCCATTTCCAAGTGGAAACTGAACACGTCTCTGGAAGCAAAGTTAAATTACCGTTCCATTTCTCTTAGAAACATAAGAGAGCGTGCCAAATTCAGAATCCAGGAAGGATTGACGCGTGCTTTCCGGGACTTCCTTTACAGCCAGGGATTTACAGAGATTCATACGCCAAAGATTGGAGCGAAAGGCGCGGAAGGCGGCGCGAACATCTTCAAACTGGAATATTTCCACAGGCCTGCGGTTCTTGCCCAGAGCCCCCAGTTCTATAAGCAGATGATGGTAGGCGTATTCGACAGAGTATTTGAGACGGCACCGGTATTCCGGGCAGAGAAGCACAACACCAAGCGCCACCTAAATGAATACACCAGCCTGGACTTTGAGATGGGCTATATCGACGGATTCGAGGATATTATGGCTATGGAGACCGGGTATCTGCAATATGCTATGGAACTGCTGAAAAAAGATTATGCGCAAGAACTCAAGATCCTTGGTATTACGCTTCCAGAGGTGGAGAAGATTCCAGCGGTAGAATTCAGCGATATCAAAGAAAAGGTGTCTGAGAAGTACGGTCATAAGATGAGAAATCCTTTTGACCTGGAACCGGAAGAAGAGCAGTTAATCAGCCAGTATGCCAAGGAGGAATGGGGCAGCGACTTTGTGTTCGTGACACATTACCCGTCCAAGAAGCGCCCCTTCTATGCGATGGATGATCCAAAGGACCCCAGATATACGCTGAGTTTTGATCTGCTGTTCAGAGGAATGGAGATTACGACAGGAGGTCAGCGTATTCACGATTATGAAATGCTGGTTGAGAAGATCAAGGCAAGGGGCATGTCCCAGGAAGGGATGGAGCAGTACCTGGATACCTTCAAGCATGGCATGCCGCCGCATGGGGGAATCGGCATTGGCCTGGAGCGTCTGACCATGAAACTGATTGGGGAGGACAATGTAAGAGAGACTACGCTCTTCCCAAGAGACTTGAGCAGGCTGGAGCCATAGGGGAGGATTCAGAGGTATAGGAGAAAAAATGTATGTTTGGCGGAAAGTGTACGTTAATGCGCAGTTCTTTCCGGAACATGCAACCATATTCTGCAAAGACGGCCTTTCCGTGGCACTGACGCCAAGCGAGAAGATAGAGTCAACAGATTATTTCAGTTTTTATCAATGATAGAAGGAGGCAATTATGGCACATAAAATATCAGACGAGACCATCGAATATGTAGGAATTCTGGCAAAACTCGAATTAACAGGCCAGGAGAAGCAAGACGCGAAGGCCGATATGGAGAAAATGCTGGATTATATAGATACGTTAAATGAACTGGACACGGAAGGGATAGAACCGATGTCCCATGTATTTCCTATTAAAAACGTATTCCGCGAAGATGTGGTGACGAACGAGGACGGAAGCAAAGATACGCTGGCCAATGCGCCGCTTCAGAAGAACAACAGTTTCAAAGTACCAAAGACAATTGGTTAGGAGGGTGCGGATACAATGGATATTATGAGCATGACAGCAGTAGAAATAGGAAAAAAGATCAGATCAAAAGAAATATCGGTAGCAGAGGCCGTAAAAGCATCTCTGAGCCAGATTGAAAAGGCAGAGGAAAAGATTCATAGTTTTGTGACGGTTGACAGGGAAGGCGCGCTGAAACGTGCAGAAAAGATCCAGAAGCAGTTGGAGGAAGGCAGCCTTACAGGCCCTCTGGCGGGAGTGCCGGTGGCAATCAAGGATAATCTTTGTACCAAGGATATGCTTACCACCTGCAGTTCTAAGATTCTGGAAAACTTTAAGCCCACATTTACAGCAGAGGCAGTAAGGAATCTGGAAAAGGCGGGGGCAGTGATCATCGGCAAGACCAATATGGATGAATTTGCCATGGGCAGCACGACAGAGACCTCTTATTTCGGAGAAACCAGGAATCCATGGAATCTAAAGCATGTGCCGGGCGGCTCCTCCGGCGGTTCCTGCACAGCGGTAGCAGCGGAAGAATGTGCGTTTGCGCTTGGTACTGATACCGGCGGGAGCATCCGCCAGCCCAGTTCCTACTGCGGCGTTGTGGGAATCAAGCCTACGTATGGCACGGTATCCCGTTACGGCCTGGTGGCCTACGGATCATCCCTGGACCAGGTAGGGCCGATCGCGAAGGATGTGACGGACTGCGCGGCGATTCTGGAAGCGATCGCCTCCCATGATCCGAAGGACAGTACCTCGATTGACCGGGACGCTTATACCTACCCGGGAAAGGAAGAAGGGATTAAGGGCTATGACTTTACCGGCGCCCTGGTGGATGATGTGAAGGGGATGAGAATCGGCATCCCGCAGGATTATTTCGGAGAGGGGCTGGACAAGGAAGTAAAAGAACAGATTCTTCGCGCGGTAAAAGTATTGGAGGAAAAGGGCGCGATTGTGGAAGCATTCGATCTCAGCCTTGTGCAGTATGCGGTCCCTGCCTATTACGTGATCGCTTCAGCGGAGGCAAGTTCCAACCTGTCCCGCTTTGACGGAGTGAAATATGGATACCGCACGGAGGAATACAAAGGGCTTCATAATATGTACAAAAAAACCCGCTCTGAGGGATTCGGCTCCGAGGTAAAACGAAGGATCATGCTGGGTTCCTTTGCGCTTAGTTCCGGCTATTATGACGCTTATTACCTGAAGGCATTGAAGACAAAGGCTCTTATCAAGAATGCGTTTGACAAGGCTTTTGAGAAATACGACGTGATTGTGGCGCCAGCTGCGCCTACAACAGCGCCGGAATTAGGAAAGAGCCTGAGCGATCCGATGAAAATGTATCTGGCGGATGTCTATACTGTTTCCGCTAACCTGGCCGGCCTTCCGGGAATCAGCGTACCGGTGGGGCAGGATTCCAAAGGCCTGCCCGTGGGAATGCAGCTGCTCGGCAACTGCTTTGAGGAGCATAAGATCCTCCGGGCGGCATACGCATACGAACAGACGAGGCCTTATGAAAGGCCAGGCTTTGTAAAGGACATGGCAGGGCAGGAAGCTGCCCGGGCGGATGAAAGCAAGAAAGGGGGCCGATAATCATGACCAGACAGTATGAAACGGTGATCGGACTGGAAGTCCATGTGGAATTAGCAACTAAGACCAAGATCTTCTGCTCTTGCAGCACGCAGTTCGGAGGCGCGCCCAATACGCACACCTGCCCTGTGTGTACCGGCATGCCGGGGTCTCTTCCGGCACTGAACAGGCAGGTGGTAGAGTATGCTATGGCTATCGGCCTTGCCACCAACTGCGAGATAGCCAGGGAATGCAAATTTGACCGCAAGAATTATTTCTATCCGGACAATCCGCAGAATTACCAGATATCCCAGCTGTATCTGCCGATTGCAAGAAACGGATATGTGGAGATCGAAGCAGGGGATATTAAGAAAAAAGTTCGCATCCATGAGATGCACATGGAAGAAGACGCAGGAAAACTGATCCACGACGAATGGGATGACACCTCGCTGGTGGATTATAACCGAAGCGGCGTCCCGCTGGTGGAGATCGTATCCGAGCCGGATATGCGGTCGGCGGAAGAGGTGATCGCTTACCTGGAGAAACTGCGCACCATCATCCAGTATCTGGGGGCATCCGACTGCAAGCTGCAGGAAGGCTCCATGAGAGCGGATGTCAACCTGTCTGTCCGGGAAGTCGGCAAAGAGGAATTCGGCACCCGAACGGAGATGAAGAATCTAAACTCCTTTAAGGCCATAGCCAGGGCGATCGAAGGCGAACGCCGGCGCCAGATAGAACTTCTGGAAGAAGGGAAAGAAGTAGTCCAGGAAACACGCAGGTGGGATGACAACAAAGAGGCTTCCTATGCCATGCGTTCCAAAGAGGACGCCAAGGATTACCGCTATTTTCCGGAACCCGACCTGGTTCCCGTGATCATCAGCGATGAATGGATTGAAGAGGTAAGATTAAGACAGCCCGAACTGCGGGCAGAGAAACTAGAAAGATATAGGAAGGAGTTCGATATTCCCCAGTATGACGCGGAGATTATCACAAACTCCAAGCATATGGCGGATATTTTCGAAGCGGCCACGGCTATCTGCAAAAAGCCAAAGAAAGTGTCCAACTGGCTGATGGTTGAGACCCTCCGCCTTCTGAAGGAGCATGACATGCAGCCGGAAGATATCCGATTCTCGCCGGAGAATCTTGCAGGGCTGATCGAACTTGCCGACGCGGGAACCATCAACAGTTCTGTGGCAAAAGAAGTGTTTGAAAAGATATTTGAAGAGGATGTAGATCCAAAAGACTACGTAGAGAAGCACGGGCTTAAGACGGTGAATGATGAAGGCGCGCTTATGGAAGTGCTGACGCACGTGATTGCCGAGAACCCGAAGGCTGTCGCTGATTTTAAAAACGGGAAAGAAAAAGCCCTTGGAGCCCTCGTGGGACAGACGATGAAGGCCATGAAAGGCAAAGCGGACCCGGGGCTGGCAAGCCAGAAGTTAAGAGAGATGTTAAGGTAGCATTAGACAGAAGCGGTTGCCATGTGTTACAATGCATGAGTAATATCAAGGAATATAAAATACGATGAATAGAAAAGGAGAAGTCATATGGGAGGTTTTTTTGGCGTAGCGTCAAAGAATGATTGCGTATTAGAACTTTTTTATGGAGTAGATTATCACTCGCATCTTGGAACCAGACGAGGAGGTATGGCAACATATGGCAAGGCTGGATTCAACCGTGCAATCCACAACATTGAGAACTCGCCGTTCCGTACGAAGTTCGACCGCGATGTCAGTGAGATGAAGGGACACCTTGGAATTGGATGTATCTCAGATTTTGAGCCGCAGCCGCTGCTGATTCAGTCTCATCTGGGAAGTTTTGCAGTTACAACGGTTGGAAAGGTGAATAATTATGAAGAATTATTGAACCGGCTGTATAATAATGCACGTTCTCATTTCCAGGAGATGACGAATGGTCAGATTAATGTAACAGAACTGGTTGCGGCACTGATCTGTGAAAAAGATTCTATCTTGGAAGGAATCAAATATGTGCAGGAACTGGTAGATGGCTCCATGACCATGCTTGTGATGACTAAAGAGGGAATCTACGCAGCCAGAGACCGTTATGGAAGAACACCTCTTGTAGTTGGGCATAAGACAGATGCTTATTGTGTATCTTTTGAAAGTCATGCATATATTAACCTTGGATATACGGACTATAAAGTGTTAGGTCCTGCAGAGGTCGTATATGTTACTCCGGAAGGTGTTGAGGTGCTTTGCAAACCACAGGAGGAGATGAAGATCTGCTCTTTTTTGTGGGTGTATTACGGATATCCGACTTCTTCTTATGAAGGTGTCAATGTAGAAGAGATGCGTTATAAATGTGGTAGTATGCTGGCTAAGAGAGATGGGAATTCTGTTCGTCCGGATATTGTTGCCGGTGTTCCGGATTCTGGTATAGCCCATGCAATCGGATATGCGAATGAATCGGGTATTCCGTATGCCAGACCATTTATTAAGTATACACCAACATGGCCGCGTTCTTTCATGCCGACTAATCAGAGCCAGCGTAACCTGATTGCACGTATGAAGTTGATTCCGGTACATGCTTTGATTGAGAATAAGAAACTGCTTCTGATCGACGATTCTATCGTGCGTGGAACCCAACTTCGTGAGACGACAGAATTCTTATATCAGAGCGGAGCCAAAGAAGTACATGTCCGTCCGGCATGTCCTCCGATTATGTATGGATGTAAGTATCTGAACTTCTCACGTTCCAAATCGGAGATGGAACTGATCGCAAGGCAGATGATTAAGAAACGGGAAGGCGATGATGTATCGAAAGAGGTGCTGGAGGAATATTCGAATCCATGTACCTGCAGGTACGCGCAGATGATCGAGGATATCAGGAAGCAGCAGAACTTTACGACGCTGCGGTATCATAGACTGGATGATCTGTTAACATCTATTGGGATTGAGCCTTGTAAGGTTTGTACTTATTGCTTTGATGGGAAAGAGTAGGAAGTTGTGTGTTATATAGAAAGGGAGTGCGCTTCGCAGATAAATGCTTATCTGCGAAGCGCACTTCTTTTTTCGTTTAAGAATTACATGATAGAAATAAGGATTGCTATTGACAATGGAAAATGTGAGTGCTATTATTGAAACATAAATCGTATCCAATATCCGATATCCGAAAAAGAAAGGAGTATAGAGATGAAAATAGCAATTGGATGTGATCCGAATGCACAGACGGTAAAAGAAGAGTTAATTAAGTATATTGAGAAGAAGGGATATGGAGAGGTCACTGATTTTGGCAGTGAAGATCCCATATATGCACATACGGCTATAAAAGTTGCGGAAAGTGTTGCTGCAAAGGAATATGACAGAGGAATCTTAATCTGTGGTACGGGTATTGGTGTATCTCTGGCAGCAAATAAAGTAAAAGGAGCTTATGCGGCACTGATTTCAGATATATATTCTGCTACAAGAGCAAGGCTCAGCAATAATGCGAATATAGCATGCATGGGGGCCTTTACTACGGGGAGCAAGGTGAGAGAAGGAATGGTGGATGCCTTTCTGACGAATGAATTTGTTTCGGGGTGTGCATCCCAGCCGAAGGTAGATGCGTTCGTTGCTTATGATAATAGTCGTGAAAATGGTAATGGACAAAAGTAAGTGGAGGAAAGAAAGTGAAGAAGTTATATTTTGGCAGTAATCTAAAAATGTATAAGGGTATGGAAGACACTTCGGCATATTTGCGGGAATTAGTAGAACGGACCAAGGATATTAGTCGTGATAAAATAGAACTTTTTATTATTCCGTCATATACATCTCTAGATGCAGCGGTAAAATGCGGTGACCGCAATTATGTAAGGATTGGGGCCCAGAATATGTGCTGGGAGGATGAAGGTCAATTTACGGGTGAAATCTCTCCTTGTATGATAGAAGAAATGGGCATTAATCTGGTAATGATCGGTCATTCGGAGAGAAGACATGTTTTTGGCGAAACAGATGTAGAAGAGAACAGGAAAGTCAGATTAGCGTTAAAACATGGCTTTAAGACTCTGCTCTGCATTGGCGAGACTGCAGAAGAAAAGAAATATGGTATTAGTTCTGAGGTACTTAGAACCCAGCTTAAGATAGGATTTTATGGTGTTGATGCGTCCGATGCTTTGAATATATGGGTAGCCTATGAGCCGGTGTGGTCAATTGGGGTGAATGGAACCCCGGCTACTGCGCAATATGCAGAAAAAATGCATGAAGTGATTAAGGAGACTCTAAGAGAGATATTTGGAGAGACCGGCGAGAGCATTCCTGTTTTATATGGGGGAAGTGTCAATCCCCAGAATGCAAATCAACTCATTATACAGCCATCGGTTGACGGCCTTTTTGTCGGGAGATCTGCGTGGCAGGCACAGGCTTTTGAGAAACTTATCAGAAACGCAAAATACGTGTACGAAAATCAATAATGAGACAGCAAAAAAATATTTGCAGCAGTAATACTAAAATATGGATTGAAGCAAGGATATGGAGAAAAATTTAAAGGAGGAAATAAAATGAAGGAAAAGAAAAGTTTTTTTAAACTGATGCAGAGAATTCCTGGCGGATTAATTATCGTTCCTATGCTGGTGGGTGTGCTTGCAAACACGTTTATACCGGATGTATTAGAGATTGGTGGATTTACGACAGGAATGTTTAAGTCAGGAACGGCCTGTCTGCTGGGCATGTTTTTGCTGCTGAACGGAGCTTCTATTGATGTTAAGAAGATAGGAATGCCACTGTATAAGGGATTCGTTTTAACATTGATGAAGTTCATCTTTGGTGTTGCGTTTGGCCTGCTGGTTACCAAATTGTGCGGTGTGGCAGGATTTGCGGGGATTACTCCGATGGCAATCATTGCAGCACTCACTAACTCCGCAGGAGGATTATATTTGGGACTTGCACAGCAGTATGGTGATGAGACGGATGCGGGAGCAATTTCGATTCTGTCATTAAATGACGGTCCGTTCTTTACTATGATTGCAATGGGAACAGCGGGTATGGCATCCATTCCGATTTATGCATTTATTGCAACTTTGATTCCTTTGATCATTGGTATTATCTGGGGCAATCTGGATGATACTTTCCGAAAGGTAGCTGCAGATGCGATGCCGATTATCACATTCTTTATGATGATTCCAATTGGAGCGGGAATGAGCCTGATGAGTCTGGTACAGGGCGGCATGGCAGGATTGATTCTGGCAATGATATCAGCATTGACAGCATTTCTGTTCTATTTTGTATACCAGCTTCTTCTTCCTAAGAATAAGCGGAATGCAATGGGAGCAGCAATTGGAACGACAGCAGCGAATGCGACAAGTGTACCGGCATCTGTGGCAGAGGTGGATCCAACTTGGGAGCCATATGCAGGCACGGCAACGGCGCAGGTCGCCGTGGCAGCGATTGTAACAGCGTTTACAGCACCGATCATAACTTCTATGTGTGATAAGCGTATGAGAAAAAAGAAACTGGGTATTTACTCAGAGGAAGCGATTGCTGAACGGGAAACGATGGCACAAACCCAAGCGCAGTAAAGCCCTTTGATTAAGGTTATAAAAATATAATATAACAATTTTAATGAAAGAGAGGATTATTATTATGTCACTAACAATCAGACCACTTAATTCTGGTTACATTCCAACAAAACCACTGGAGTATTGGTATCATTTTTCCTGTAAAAAATATGTAGAAAAGATGGGGATCTCGAATGAATCTGATCAGTTGCCGGATTTCACATTTTTAATTGAGGGAGGCGAGAAACTTGTCCTGGTTGATACGGGTATGTCCTGGAATGAACATGCAGATAAATATCATCATGGACCGTCCATGCAGAGACCAGGAATTGATGATATCGAATCTCGTCTGGCTCAAGTGGGTTACAAACCGGAAGATGTAGACATTGTATTGTTTACACATCTTCATTGGGATCACGTTTTCTATATTGAAAAGTTTACGAATGCACGTTTCATCTGCAATGAAGCAGAATGGAATTATGCACATAATCCGGTTCCGCTGCACTATAAGTCTTATTGCCGACCAATTATTGCGAAAGACGGGGATGTTACAGTGGGTGATGAATTTGTCGCACCTTATGATGCACCGGGGGTGAAGGAACGTTTTGAGACGGTAAGAGGTGAAGTGGAGATTATTCCGGGTGTCAGTGTCTATGAATCATTCGGCCATTGTCCGGGACATATGAGCATTGCTGTTCAGACAGAAGATGGTCCTTACTTCTGTGTAGGGGATTCAGTATTTGTAATGGGTAATATTGATGCGCCACAGGCTATGCAGGATGAATTGCACTATGATATCTGCCCGCCGGGACGCTTTGTAGATATTGTTGCTGCATGGGAGACGGTTCGTGATCATGTGCGCCGCTGTAAAGAAGCGGGAGTTGATCCTCACAAACATCTGCTGCTGGCCCATGATGTTATTTTATCTGCCGCAGTAGAAAAATATGAGGATTCTCATGATAATAAGATTCCGGTAATCGGGACAAAAGACAGTGACTTTGTATTTGATGAATTCAAAACTGCAATCATCGATAAAGATGCTAAAAAAGCAGCAGCAAAGGCACAAACAAAATATTTTAGTTAATTATTTGTTGCGTAATGTTCTGTTGTGAAGACTGTCAATCGGATAGTCTTCACAATGTGTATATAGAAGAAATGGTGAAAAAGTATGAAAACAATAGCGATTATTGAAAGTTGCGATACAAAATATAAAGAAGCAGAATTTATTAGTAATTTTATAAAAAAGGAAGATTTGAATACTTTAGTTCTTAATACAGCGACAGGACCGGATCCCTCGTATAATTATGACATTTCCAGAGAAGAAATTGCACAAGCATATGGAACTTCATGGTCAGAGATGGAGCCGAAATCAAAGGGAGAAAAGATTGATTTCATGAAGGATGCGGTTGCAGATTATGTTGAAAAACTGTATTTGGAAGGGAAAATTGATGGAATTATTTCCGTAGGAGGTTTACAGAACACAGTCATGGCAGCGAACGCCATGCAGAGACTTCCTATTGGTTTTCCAAAGGTCATAGCTACAACCGTTGCCAGTGGAACCAGAAAGTTTGATTTGGTAGTAGGGGATAAGGATATTACGGTTATGCCGGCAATCTGCGATTTTACAGGTCTGAATATTGTAACACGTCAGGTCATTTCCAATGCCTGTGCCTGTTGTGTGGGCATGGTAAAATGTGCAGGGAAAGTGTTAAAAAAAGGAGACAAACCAGTTGTGGCTGTTACTTTGATGGGAGTAACAAATAACGGTGCTGTTGAGGCTGTAGAAGAATTAGAAAGGGTAGGGTTGGAAGTGATTGGATTCCATGCAACCGGAGTTGGCGGTGCGACGATGGAAAATATGGCTGCAAGCGGAATGGTAGATGGGATTCTGGATTTGACGCTTCATGAGTTGACATCGGAGTATTTTGGCGGTGGATTTTCTTATGGACCAAGATCAAGTATCCGTCTGGTAGAGTCTGTTGAAAAAAAGGTACCTTTGGTTATTAGTCTGGGAGGTTTGGATTTTGTTGATTTTAGTACGAATGAACTTCCGGGACGTATGGATGAAAGGAAATATATGCTGCATAATGCCAATACAGCGCATATCAAGATCCTTCCGGATGAGGCTGAAGCGCTCGGTAAGATTCTGGTGGAGAGACTTAGTAAAGTAACCTATCCGATTAAACTATTAATTCCTACAAAAGGAATGAGGCATAATACACAGGAAGGACAGGAGTTATATTCACCAGAGAGTGATAGTGTGCTGATTCAGACAATTATTAACAATGTAAATGATAATGTAGAAGTTATTGTAATTCCACATAATCTGGATACGAAAGAATTCGGGATTAAAGCAGCACATTATATGATAGATGAAATGAAACAAAGAGGTAAATTGTCACAGGATTTTTCTTATTAGGGCACGAGAATTAGGAGGTATATCGATGACTCAGGAAGTATATGAAATAGCAGAAAAACTTGTTATTGCAAGCAAAAGAGCGTATAATAGAGGAATACAGACTGGCAGTGGCGGCAATGTAAGCGCCAGAATTCCAGGGACTGAGACAATGCTTGTGAAGGCGAGCGGCGGCTCGCTAGGTGACTGTACACCCGAGGGATTTTTGATTACTGATTTCGAAGGAAACTTAATTGAAGGGGATGGAAAGCCAACCAGAGAAGCGTTGCTGCATGGATATATCTACAAACTTCGGCCGGATGTCAATGCGGTTGTACATGTACATTCACCGTATGCAATTGGGTGGTCTTCTTCTAAGAAGGATCTGCCGCTCGTAACCTGGCATGCACAGCTTAAGAATCCGGCTGCGTATCCAACGCTGGATGTACACGCGGCGATGGTTCGAACTGAAGATGTTCCGATGGTCGAAGAGATGTTTAAGAAGACATCGGATATATCAGCATTTCTATTGGCCGATCACGGTGTGGTTGCAATGGGTAAAGATGCTCTTGCAGCAGAACACACAGCGGAATTGGTAGAGGAGACTGCACAGGTAGCGATTCTGGATAAACTGGTAGAGAAGCTCGGTCTGTAAATAAAGGAAAGATGAAGAGTTATACCGGATATGAATAGTAGAGTGACAATGAACCAGGAAGATTCAATGATACTGCAGAGGGATACATTTCCGATGCAGGTATTAAATAAATTGATGGATTGGATTATGGACGGGAAATTAAAAATGGGAGAAAAGCTAAATACCGAAGAACTTGCAAGACAGCTTGGTGTAAGCAGGATGCCGATTAGAGAGGCATTGAATAGGCTGGAGAAGATGGGATTAGCAGAATCAGTACCCTATGTAGGTATGAAATTAGTATCCCTGACGCAGGATGACCTTTTGCAGATATATCAGATGCGTCAGTTTCTGGAACCTTTAGCAGCAGGCAGAGCATGTGAGAAGATTACAGAAGAAGACGTACAAGAGCTGGAGGCTATACATGGGGAATATATACAGATTGTTGAGCAGCCAGAATTGAATGCTAAGGAGTTGTATCTGCAGAATCGGAAATTCCATTTTAAGATTTATTCTATCAGCGATATGAATAGAGTATGTTCAGTCATTGAATCATTGTGGGATACATTATCATTTTTTAAACTGATCTATGGTCGAGATGTTATCAAGAATAAAACTGGTGTGCCTAAGATGATTGCAGAACACCAGAGTTATATTGATGCCTTGAAAAAGAGAGATGCTGAAACTTTGAAGCGGTCATTGTATGAGAACCTGGCTGAGAGGATAGAAGGTATTTCGCGGGAAACAGATTTTTATATAGTGTAAAAGGAGAACTTATGAAGATAAAAAAGGTTACGAATGCGCCGGAGTTTTTTAAAGTAGTGGATAGCTGCCAGGGGAGGGTTGAACTTTTAACTGGGGAAGGAGACAGACTGAACCTGAAGTCTAAACTGTGTCAATATCTGTCTATGTCGCAGATCTTCTCCAGAAGCGAGGAACTTCATCTGGAGATTGTGGCAAGTGAGGAAAAGGATTTACAGAAATTATATAAGTATTTTTCGCAATATGAATAAATAGACATCAAAACTGTTGGAATGGGAGCTTTGTATAAGCTCCCAATATACCTTTATTGGATTTCATACGTCAGGATATAATCATCCATCACAAACCCATTCCCTATATCAGTCATTTGAGCATCTGTAATTACGAATCCCAAGTGGTTATAAATTGCCAGTGTATTCGCATTATACTTATTACAAGTCAGCCAGATCTTTTTATGCCCCCGTTCTTTACAGAGATTAATCAGGAAATTCATTGCTTCCGTAGCGAGATGCTGTCCGCGGAAGTCTTTTTTTATGTAAAGTTTGCTTAAGAAGAGTGCGTCCTCCTCTGGATGAATGCCAGCGTATCCGGCTAATGTGTGGGAACTGTAGATCTGGTAATACTCATATCCGTTGTTCTCGACCTGTGATTTGATAGCCGGATGAGACTGGAACTTATTCACCATGTAATTAACCTGTGCTTCTCCGATAATTGGAGTAAAATGCTGATGCCAGATGTCTTCTGCCAAGGTGGCAATGTCTTGAATCTCACTGTCTGTCTTTGCCTGCAATATACTTACTGTGTACATACTTCTAACTCCAATTCTTTATAATAGTTTTATAAATAAGCCATTTTTCTTCTGTTATTATACGTGATATAATTGATTCGTACAATAATGGAATATTAAAAATTTTAATATTTGGAGGAGAATTTGCTGTTGAAGACAGAGTAACTGACGGTGGTTGGAACGGGAAGCAGTGCGAGTTATATTTACCGATGCATATAATGAGAAGATCGAGGCAGTTATGCACCGGATTGAAGGCATCACGGATGAGCGAAGCGAGGCGCGAAGACAGGATATATTAAAAGCACAGGCGGTATGCTCCTTTCGGGAGAACGGGAACGACTTGGCGGGACGTATTTCTGTCGTGTTCATATTCTTGGCTCCTGTTCTTTAGAATAGTTTTATAAATAAGTCAATTCTCTTCTGCTATTATAAGTGATATAATAAATAGATACAATAATGAATTCAGAGGTCGGAGGAAGGCAATGGACAGGTTTGTGTCATTAGAGGGCGTGAAAAAGGTATACAATATGGGCGAGGTTAAGATCATGGCCGCCGCGGGAATCGACTTCCAGATCAAGAAGGGCGAATTCGCGGTAGTGGTAGGGCCAAGCGGCGCAGGGAAGACCACGGTTCTTAACATTCTGGGGGGCATGGATACGGCGACGGAAGGGAAGGTCCTGGTGGATGGACAGGATATCGCTACCTATTCCCAGAAGCAGCTTACAGCGTACCGCAGGGATGACATTGGCTTCGTATTCCAATTCTATAATCTGATCCCTAACCTGACCGCGCTTGAGAATGTGGAACTGGCGCTGCAGATATGCAAAGATCCTATGGATGCGGCAGACGTGCTGGAAGAAGTGGGATTGGGGGAGCGGCTGAACAACTTTCCGGCACAGCTTTCCGGAGGGGAGCAGCAAAGAGTATCGATCGCCAGGGCTTTGGCCAAGAATCCGAAGCTTCTGCTGTGCGACGAGCCCACAGGGGCGCTGGATTACAATACAGGAAAAGCCATTCTCAAACTGCTGCAGGATACCTGCCGCAACAAGGGAATGACGGTCATACTGATTACGCATAATTCGGCTATAGCGCCAATGGCGGATCGCGTGATAAAGATTAAGAACGGAAAAGTTTCTGACATTATAGAGAATAAATATCCTGTATCGGTTGAGACGATAGAGTGGTAGAGGTGGCGCATGGGAACAAAGTCTACGCGAAAAGATTTTTATATGGAGATAAGAAAGAGTTCAGGGCGTTTTATATCAATCCTGTTTATTGTGGCGCTCGGAGTTGCTTTCTTTTCCGGGATACGCTCCTCCGAGCCGTCAATGCGGCTAACCGGAGATGCTTATTTCGACGGCGCGAATCTTTTTGACATTAAGACGGTAAGCACGCTGGGAATCACCAGAGAGGATATCCGGGCGCTTCAAGATGTGGATCATGTGGCAAAAGCGGAAGGCTCATACAGCGCGGACTTCCTAAGCAATACAGAAGATGAGCAGTATGTTCTTCACGTGATGGCGCTGCAGAAAGATATGAATGAGGTGGCGGTGACGGATGGCAGGCTTCCGGAGAAGATCGGCGAATGCCTGGCGGACGATGAGATGGGATACAAGGTGGGCGATAAGATTACGCTAAAGTCGGGAACCAGCAATCCGGTATCGGATACGTTAAAGACAGAGAAGCTTACGGTAGTCGGAACCGGCAGCAGCCCCTGCTATATCTCCTTTGGCAGAGGCAGCGCAGCCATCGGAACCGGAAGCATAGATGGATTCCTGATCGTCCCGGAACAGACGTTTGACCTGGAGGCCTATACGGAAGCCTATGTGCAGGTGGCGGGGGCAAAGGAATTGACGACCTATACGGAAGCCTATGATAAAAAGATCGAAGAGGTCATGGATGGCATTGAAGACATCACCGGAGACCGGGGCAAGATACGAAGACAGCAGTTGCTGGATGATGCCAATGCCGAACTTGACAAAGCCAAGGATGAACTCGCGAAAGGAAAAGAAGAATCTGACCAGAAGCTAGGCGATGCAGCCAATGCCATTGCCGATGGCGAGCAGCAGCTAGGCGATGCCCGGGCGAAGATAGAGGACGGCAAGAGCCAGATTGCCGATGCGAAGGCAACCTTGAATTCCAAGCAGAAGGAACTGGACAATGCAAAGGCAGAGTATGAGAACGGACTGGCAAAGTTTCAGGAAGGAAAGGCCGCTTATGAGCAGGGCGCGGCAGAGTTTGCCGCAGGCAAGCCGGCAGCACAGGAACAGATCCGGCAGGGAGAAGAAGGGCTGGCCATGTTCCGCCAGCAGCTGGATCAGGGCTGGAACGGATATAACCGGCTTCTGGAGAACATAAAGTGGATGGAGGATAATCCCATGGACCCATCGCGGCCCGAATATGATGAATGGCTCCTGACATTGGGAGGACTAAAGGAGCAGGCAGATGCGACAAACAAGGATCTTAGCGCGCAGGAAGAGGAATATGCCAAGCAGTCTGCCAAACTTGAAGGGGCGAAAAAGCAGTTAAGCGATGGCGGGCAGAAACTTCAAGATACGAAGGTCGCTCTGGATGCCAGCGAGCAGCAGCTTAGCCAGGCCGCTAACCAGATAAAGTCGGGGCAGGAGCAGATCAATGCCGGATGGCAGGAACTCCATTCGAAGGAAGCCACGCTGACCGATGGCGAGAATGAACTGAACGCCAAGGAAGCGGAACTGGAAGATGCCAAGAAGGAATATGAAGACGGCAAGGCCAAAGCCGAGGCCGAGATAGAAGACGGCGAGAAGAAGATCAGCGATGCGGAAAGGGAGATCGCCGATATCGAAAAGCCCAAATGGTATGTCTATGACAGAAGTTCTCTGCCGGAGTTCTCCGGATACGGAGAGAATGCCGACCGGATGCGGGCCATAGGAAAGGTGTTCCCGGTCATCTTCTTTCTGGTAGCCGCGCTGATCAGCCTTACCAGCATGACCCGCATGGTGGAGGAGCAGCGCACCGCGATTGGAACCATGAAGGCGCTGGGTTATGACAAATTCGCCATTGCGTCCAAATATCTGGGCTACGCCCTTCTGGCGACGGTGGGCGGAAGCGTGATCGGCGTGCTGGTAGGCGAAAAGATCCTTCCCTTTATCATTATCTATGCGTATGAGATTATGTACCACCACATCCCGAAGATATTGGTGCCCTATAACTGGAAATATGCGGCAATCGCTTCCTTTGCGGCGATCATCTGTACCATGGCTGCTACATTCCTGGCCTGCTACAGGGAGTTGGACGCGCAGCCGGCGGAATTGATGCGTCCGCCATCGCCGAAGGATGGAAAGCGGGTATTTCTGGAGCGGATAGGGATAATATGGAAGCATCTGAACTTTACATGGAAGTCTACCGTAAGGAATCTGATGCGTTACAAAAAGCGTTTCTTCATGACCATATTCGGGATCGGAGGCTGTATGGCCCTGATGCTGGTCGGTTTTGGGCTTAAGGATTCCATCTTTGATATCGCGGATATCCAATATGATGATATTCAGGTATATGACGGAAGCATCTACCTTCAGGAGAACCTGACGGAGGAGCAGAGGCAGGATTTGAGAGGATTCCTTAAAAAAGACAAGGACGTGCAGCGCTTTATTGATGCTAATATGCAGAGCGTGACGCTGGTCAATGGTAAGAAGGAGCGGGAAACCTATGAATGCGTATTGGAAGATCCGGGAAAAATGAACCAGTACATCCATCTGCGCGACCGCAAGACCAAGGAAGCCTATGAATTATCGGACGAGGGAGCGATCATAAGCGAGAAGACAGCCAAATTGCTGGATGCAAAGGAGGGGGACAGTGTCTACATCAAGGATGAGAAGGATGGGAATAAAGAAGTAAAGATCGAGCATATCTGTGAGAATTATATGGGACACTATCTCTATATGACGCCAAAATACTATGAGAAGGTGTACAATGAGAAGCCGGATTATAACAGCATATTCTTTGCCGCCAAGGATTCTTATACGAAGAAGCAGTTGGAGAAGGCCGGAGAAAAGATTGTGGCGGAGGATGCGGTGCTCAGTGTTGGCTATATGCATGACATAGAGAAGCAGCTGGACGATATGCTAAAGAGCCTGAATCTGGTAATCGTTGTCCTGATCATCTCGGCAGGAATGCTGGCCTTTGTCGTGCTTTATAATCTGAATAATATTAATATTACGGAAAGACAGAGGGAGCTTGCCACGCTTAAAGTGCTGGGATTCTACAATCCGGAAGTGGCAGCCTATGTGTACAGGGAAAATATCATCCTGACATTTGTGGGAGCGGCTGTGGGAGCAGTTCTTGGAAGGATTCTCCATTTGTTCGTGATCCAGACGGTAGAGGTGGATGCCGCCATGTTCGGACGTAACATCAACTTGCCAAGTTATCTGTACAGCCTGGCGTTTACCGTAGCATTTTCCTTTATCGTCAATGGCGTGATGTATTTTAAACTCCGGAAGATAGATATGGTAGAGTCATTAAAGAGTGTTGAATAGGGTCATATTTTCAAAAGAACTTTTAATATAAAAATTATATATTCAAGGGAATTGTTAGCACTCTTTTTCAAAGAGTGCTAATTTTCTATTGACTTTTGAATTTCTTCGTATTATCATAACTGATAGATAATCAAGCGGGAGATAGCCGCAAAAAAATTACAATGAATTAGGAGTGATAAAGATGGCAGCAAAAAAAGGCAGTTTATCTATCAGCAGTGAAAACATATTTCCAATTATAAAGAAATGGGTGTACTCAGACCATGATATTTTCGTGCGCGAAATGGTATCCAATGGCTGCGACGCGATTACGAAGCTTAAGAAACTGGATATGATGGGTGAATACCAGCTTCCGGATGGCTATAAGCCCAGCATCAAGATTGAGGTAAATCCAGAAGAAAAGACGCTGAAGTTCACAGACAATGGCATCGGAATGACGGCTGACGAGGTAGAGGAATATATTACCCAGATCGCATTCTCCGGCGCTACAGAGTTCCTGGAAAAGTATAAGGACAAGACGACGGAAGATGATATGATCGGCCATTTCGGATTGGGATTCTATTCAGCCTTCATGGTAGCGGATGAAGTGCATATTGACACGCTTTCTTATAAGGAAGGCGCCACCCCGGTTCATTGGGTAAGCAACGGCGGTACGGAATATGAGATGGAAGATGGCGCCAAGGCAGAGGTAGGATCTACCATGACGCTGTACCTGAATGAAGACAGCCTGGAATTTGCCAATGAATACCGTGTAAGAGAAGTCATCGAGAAATACTGTTCCTTCATGCCGGTTGAGATCTTCCTTTCCAAGGAACATGCGGAACCGGAGTATGAGACCATCGATGAGGCGGATTTAAAAGAAGATGATGTAGTCATCGAGCATATTCACGAAGATGCCAAGATGGAAGAAAAGGAAAATGAAGACGGCGAAAAGGAAATGGTGGAAGTAGAGCCGGCTAAGGAAAAGGTGAAGATCCAGAAGCGTCCGGTATCCTTAAGCGACATTCAGCCTTTGTGGACAAAGCATCCGAATGAATGCTCGGATGAGGACTATCTGGAATTCTACCGCAAGGTATTCCTGGACTATAAAGAGCCTCTGTTCTGGATCCACCTGAATATGGACTATCCATTTAACTTAAAGGGAATCTTATACTTCCCAAGAATCAACACCGAATATGATTCTATAGAAGGAACCATCAAGCTGTATAACAATCAGGTATTCATCGCCGATAATATCAAGGAAGTCATACCAGAATTCCTGATGGTATTAAAGGGAGTCATCGACTGCCCGGACCTTCCGCTGAACGTATCCAGAAGCGCGCTGCAGAATGATGGATTTGTCAATAAGATTGCGGACTATATCTCCAAGAAAGTAGCGGATAAACTGTCCGGAATGTGTAAGACAAAGAGAGAGGATTATGAGAAATACTGGGACAGCATCAGCCCGTTCATCAAATTCGGATGCCTCAAAGACGAGAAATTCTGCGATAAGATGAAGGATGCCATCCTCTTTAAGAATATCGGCCACAAATATCTGACGCTGAAAGACTGTATCGAGGAAAACGGCGGAGAAGTAGTGGAGC
Source organism: [Clostridium] scindens ATCC 35704 (assembly GCF_004295125.1). Lineage (NCBI taxonomy): Bacteria > Bacillati > Bacillota > Clostridia > Lachnospirales > Lachnospiraceae > Lachnoclostridium > [Clostridium] scindens. The sequence goes on from NZ_CP036170.1 coordinate 1,706,392, forward strand.
CAAATGACAAGAAGGAAGAAGAGAGTGCTGATGGCAGCGATGAGAACAAAGTAGAAGAGATTAAGACGACGATCTACTATGTAACGGATGAAGTACAGCAAAGCCAGTACATCAACATGTTCAAGAGTCAGGGACAGGATGCGGTAATACTGGGACATAACATTGATTCCCCATTTATTACGCAGCTGGAGCAGCGTAACCCGGCCATCCGGTTCCAGAGAATCGACGCTGACGTGACGGATACCATCAAGGAAGAAGTGGCGGAAGAGGAGAAGGAAGAATTTAAGAAGACCTCTGACAGCCTGATTGAAATTTTCCGCAAAGAATTGGAAAATGACAAGCTGGATGTAAAGATAGAGAAACTCAAGGATGACAATACGGCAGCCATGATCACCCTGTCAGAGCAGAACCGCCGAATGCAGGAAATGATGAAGATGTATGGCATGGACGGAATGAATATGGGCGGAGAGAGCACCCTGATCCTGAATGCCAACCATCCGCTGGTGCAGTACGTGGTAGAGCACAAAGACAGCGAGAATACCAGCATCATCTGCAAGCAGCTCTATGATCTGGCGATGCTGGCACACAAACCATTAAGCCCGGAAGAGATGACGGCATTCGTAAAGAGGAGCAATGAGATCATGATGCTTCTGACGAAGTAAGGAGAATAGAATTACGGCCTCCGGCTATTTTGCCAAACGATAAGAGTCTGAGACAGTCGGCTTTAATAAGCCCCTGTCTCAGACTCTTACATTTCATTTTACTTTTTGTATTTGCCAAATGCTTTTTCTTCATCCAGATGTACATCCTTAAAAAACACGATCAGCCATACAATAAATGCGATCACTGCCATATACTGCGAAATAAAATACGAAAGGATAGCGCCAATGCCCATAATGCCCGCCCAGATTAAAAAGGCATTTCTCTGATCCCTGCTCATCCTGTCCTGGTCATACAGTTCTCTTTGATATTTGGGAATCGTATTAAAGCCGCTGATCAATATCGCGGCCTTGCCCTTCAAAATCGCGAATAATAAAGCTAATAACAAAAACAGCAGACACGAAATACCCATTAAAATAAATCCAATATTCATAACATCACTCCTAACCTTTCCTATAATTCCCGCCAGTTCCCCAGCATTTTCCCCACATAAGCATCCCATTCCCGCTCCAGCGTCTTATCCATGGTAAAGGTGTGCATGGAGGTGCCGGTGATGCATTGCAGCGTTGTCCCGTCATAGTGGAAGTTCAAGTATAAGCCCTGGATGTCCTCGGCCCGGCAGGCGCCAATCTGGTGCTTCTCCAGGAAAGCGGCAAAGTTTTCCGGGGCCAGCGACAGGACGATCTTGAAGTTTAGCGGGGTGCGCCTGCCTCGTATGATGGCAAAGCAAAGTTCGCGAACCTCCTTCCAGTAGGAGTGCGAGCGCTTCGGGGCGTCATCGAAGAAATCCTTCTGCAGGAAGCCGTCCAGGGTAAATTTATTGAATGTGGTGATCTCTCCTTCGATAAAGGAAAACTGGTCAAAGGTTTCCTTCAGGAGAAGGTGGGCCATACAAGTTTTTGCTGATAATGTAATAAAGTCCATATGAAAACTCCTTTTCTAACTCTGATTAATAGTATAGCATAGGTTTGACTTTTATAGGGAAAAACAGTACAATATTCCTATATGTGCAAATAGGGAGAAGGCAGCAGCCGTGGGAGATATAGACAAAAGAAAAGTAAAAGAAAATGAAGAAAAAGATGCAGTGCTGCGTATCGCGGTGACGGTAGCCGTCATCCTTCTGATCATAGGAATCATCGTTGTCGTAGTAAAGGTTCTCAATCCAAAGGCAGATACGCAGAAAGGACTCCAGAAGTTAAAGCAGATGGAGCAGACGGATGTGGCGAAGGTAGATAAGAAGATCCGGAAACTGGAGGAAGCGGAGCGGCAGGCAGACGAGGAGTGGGCTAGTCGTCCGGCAAGCGAGAAGTTTGTCAATGCGCTTGTAATGGGGGATTCCGTCACGCAGGGGCTGTCTGAATTCGGAGTTCTGGATGCGGCATATGTACAGGCCGACCGGGGAACCGGGGTAAGCGAGGCGGCGGATAATAAGATCGAGGAACATCTTGCCAAAGCGGAAGAATTAAAGCCCCAAGTGCTGTTCCTGGCGTACGGGATGAATGATATCAAGGCAGCCAGGGGCAATGCCAAGGCATTTGCCAAGGCATATAAGGCGGTGCTTGAGAGGCTTAAGGAATCATTGCCAGATACCAGGATATACGTTAACAGCATACTTCCTGTGAGGCAGTCCGTGATCGATGAGAATGAATGGTATGGCAACATCGGCGAGTATAATAAGAAACTGGAGGCGCTGTGCGAAAAAGAGGATGTGACGTTCATTGACAACGGAAGCCTGGTAAAGGAAGAATATTATACGGAAGATGGAATCCATATGCAGCCGGATTACTATACAGAATGGGTGAACCATATGGCGGAGGTCGCAGATTTGTGATGAAGAAGCGGAAGATAGATTTGCTTAACATATTAAAATATGGAATGGTCATCGTATTTATCGTCTATATCGTATTACTCCTGTCCCGGGAGGGCGGTAATGAGGTGCCGGTCAAGACGATAAGTAAGAATATCCTGGCTGTCGTCAAGACGGAGGGAATGAAGAAGGGGACGACCCAGGATCTTAAGAAGTATTATGGGCTGAATGCCAGCGATTATGACGGGGTCATGCTGTATATTCCGGATGATGTCATGAGCGTGAATGAGATTCTGGTGGTCAAGTTAAAGGACAAGTCCCAGGCCGAGGCCGTGGAAGAAGCCGCAAGAAAGCGCCTGGACACCCAGAAGACAAGTTTCGAGGGCTATGGGGCGAAGCAGACAAAACTGATTAATTCGGCGGTACTGGATAGCAGAGGCTATTATCTTTTAATGGCTGTTTCGGAAGATGCGGACAGCATCTATAAGGCTTTTAAGAAGAGTATGTAGAAGAAGGGTTAGGACGGCATGTTATTCAGTAGTATCGTATTTTTATTTACATTTTTACCAGTGATTTTAATCCTATATTATCTTGTACCAAGACGGCTGAAGAATGCGTTGCTTCTTCTTTGCAGTCTTGTTTTCTATGCCTGGGGAGAGCCGGTATATATATTCCTGATGATATTTTCCATTATATTTAACTATATCAGCGGACTTGACATTGCAAGGAATCTTAAGAACCGGCGCGCGGCCCGGGGAAGCCTGATCTTCAACCTGATCGTGAACCTTGGAATTCTGGGGTTCTTCAAATACGAAGGCTTCCTGCTGGACAGTCTGAACCGCGTGCTGCCGGTGGATATTCCGTACAGGGAATTAGCGCTGCCGATCGGGATCTCTTTCTATACCTTCCAGATCCTTTCCTATATTATAGATGTATATCGCCAGAATGTGAAGGCGCAGAAGAATTTTATGGATTTTGCCCTGTATGTGACCATGTTCCCACAGCTGATCGCAGGCCCGATCGTAAGATACTCGGATATTGAGAAGCAGCTGCATTCCAGACAAGAGTCCTTTCGCAAATTCGGAGACGGCGCCATGTTCTTTATCCGGGGGCTGGCAAAGAAGGTGCTGCTGGCCAATACCATTGGCATGGTATTTACGGAGGTTACTTCCCTGGATCCGGGGAAGATGTCCGTACTCAGCGCGTGGCTTGGGTGCGCTGCGTATACCTTCCAGATATACTTCGACTTCAGCGGCTATTCGGATATGGCAATCGGACTTGGCAAAATGTTCGGGTTCGAATTTCTGAAGAACTTTGATTATCCGTACATTTCCAGAAGCATTACGGAATTCTGGCGCAGATGGCACATTTCCCTGAGCACCTGGTTCAAAGAATATCTATACATACCTCTGGGGGGAAACCGGGTAAGCACGGCGAAGCATATCCGCAATCTGCTGGTTGTCTGGTTCCTCACCGGGCTATGGCATGGGGCGGCCTGGAACTTTGTGGCGTGGGGACTGTATTATGGAATCCTTCTGATCATGGAGAAGTATTTTCTTGGGAGATTCCTTGAGAAACTGCCAGGATTATTGCGCCATATCTACAGCCTGCTGCTGGTGATGATCGGCTGGGTATTCTTCTTCAGCCCCGGCCTTGGAAATGCATTCGGGTACCTGAAAGTAATGTTCGGGGCAGGCGCCCATGGCTTTATCGACAGGGAAGGCCTATATCTATTCTTTACGAATGCAATTCTGTGGGTAGTCCTGATACTTGGCTCTACCCCTTTGGTGCACCGGACGTACGAAAGACTGCTTGAACGCAAAGGACAAGGAAGAATGGCTGTGGGATGCATCCTATATGGCATGATGTTTTTGCTGTGTGTGGCATATCTGGTGACAGAGACTTACAACCCATTCCTGTATTTTAGATTTTAGGAGACGCAATGAAACAGACGAGACAGCGCAAGAAGGGAAAACTGTATAATAGGAAGGCCATGGCGTTACTGTTCATCGTTTTTTTGATGTTATTCTGCCTGGTGAACGTGCTTGTAAGGGATAAGGAATTCTCCGAGAAGGAGAACCGCATGCTGGAGCAGAAGCCAAAACTATCCTGGTCAGGAATCGAGAGCGGGAGATATATGAAGCAATATGAATCCTATAAGTCGGATCAGTTTGCCGGAAGGAACTTTTGGGTGGCGTTTAAGACGCGGGTGGATCTGATAGCCGGAAGACGGGAGTCTAACGGCGTGTTTAAGGGAGATAATAATTATCTTCTGGAAGATATCGCCAAGCCTAATCAGGAGCAGATGAAGCAGAATCTGAAGGCTATCCGGGAATTTGAAAAAGAGTATAAAGATATTCCCATGTATATGATGCTGGTTCCCAATGCCGCCAATATTCTTTCAGAGAGGCTGCCGAACTTTGCGGTAACGGAGAATCAGGAAGCTACATTTGATGCGATCAAAAAGACATTAGGAGATAAGATCACCTGGGTGGACGCAGGCAAGGCTCTGAAAGCCCATAAGAAAGAAGAGATCTATTATCATACGGATCATCACTGGACCACGCTTGGGGCATACTATGCATATGAGGAATTGGCCAAAACGATGAAGCTGGATACAAGCAAAAGCCCGAAACTGAAAGCATACGCAGTGACCAATGCGTTTAACGGAACTCTGTCAGCCACCAGCGGATATGAGACAGGATACGAGGAGCCTATCTATATCTATGTTCCTGAGAAAGAAAAAGAGGCGGCGCAGGTGGTGGTCAGCTATGTAGACGAAAAGAAAAAGACCGCCACATTGTACGACCGATCGAAACTGAAGGAAAAGGATAAGTACGCGTTATTCCTGGGCGGCAATTATTCCATGATAGATATCAGGACTACGGCGGACACCACGGACCGGCTGCTGGTGATCAAGGATTCTTATGCTAACTGCCTGATCCCATTCCTGACGCCATATTACAGGGAGATTATTGTCCTGGATCCCCGCTACTATTATGGCGATATCAAGGAAGTCATGAAGGAAAATAAGATATCAAGCGTGCTGTTTCTGTATAATGGAAATACTTTTGTAGAAGATAACAGTATAAGTGGAGTATTGCAAAATGGTGAGACTGAATAAATATCTAAGCGACGCTGGCGTCTGTTCCAGAAGAGAGGCCGACCGGCTGATCGAGAGCGGACAGGTGAGCGTGGATGGACAAAGGGCTGTTCCGGGCATGAAGGTTGCGGATGGCCAGGAAGTAAAAGTCGGAAAAAAAGTAATAAGAAGCAATACGGAAAAGATTGTCCTGGCGGTGAATAAGCCCGCCGGGATTGTTTGTACGGAAGATGTCCGGGAAAAGAAGAATATTATCCGGTATCTGAAGTATCCGATCCGCGTCACTTATGCAGGACGGCTGGATAAAGATTCGGAAGGACTGCTGATTATGACCAATGACGGGGACTTGATCAACGGGATGATGCGCGCCCGGCATGGCCATGAGAAGGAATACAAGGTGACGGTGAATAAGCCTGTGACGCAAGATTTCATCAGCAAGATGAAAGAAGGCATCAGGATCGTAGATAAGGAGAAGCGGCTTGATGTGGCCACACGGCCATGCAAGGCGGAAAAACTTGGAAAATATACCTTCTCGATAACGCTGACCCAGGGGCTGAACCGCCAGATAAGAAGGATGTGCGAGGCCCTCGGATACAAGGTGGAAAGACTGGTAAGAGTAAGGATTATGAATATAGAACTGGGCAGCCTGAAGCCAGGCGCCTATCGAAAATTGACAGAGCAGGAGTTAAAGGAATTATATGAACAAGTCAAAGAAAGCCAGAATGCAGGAATTAGTAGAACTTCTTAATAAGGCAGGACGCGCCTACTATCAGAATGCCGAAGAGATCATGAGCAATTATGAGTATGACCGGCTGTACGATGAACTTCTGAAGTTGGAAGAAGAACTTGGGCTCACCCTGTCCAACAGCCCGACAGCGAATGTCGGCTACGAGGTATTAAGCGAACTGCCAAAAGAGCGGCATGAAAGGCCCATGCTGTCCCTGGATAAGACAAAGGACGTAGAAGAGCTGAAAAGATTCGTTGGAGATCAGAAGGCGCTGATGTCCTGGAAGATGGATGGGCTGACCATCGTCCTGACTTATCGGGAGGGCAGGCTTTTTAAAGCGGTTACCAGGGGAAATGGAGAGGTAGGCGAAGTGGTCACCAACAATGCCAGGGTATTTAAGAATATTCCTCTGCAGATTGCCTACCAGGGCCAATTAATCTTAAGAGGCGAGGCAGTCATCGGATATAAAGACTTTGAAAAGATTAATGAGGAAATCGAGGATGTGGATGCCAGGTACAAGAATCCAAGGAATCTGTGCAGCGGCTCCGTCCGGCAGCTCAATAACGAGATAACGGCAAAGCGTAATGTAAAGTTTTACGCTTTTTCTCTTGTGGAAGCAGAAGGGGTGGACTTTTACAATTCCAGGGCCAGGCAGATGAACTGGCTGATAGAGCAGGGATTTGAGGTGGTAGAGTTTCAGGAAGTAACCCGAGATACGGTGGAGGCTGAAGTTCTTAAATTTTCAGAAAAAATCGCCCAGAATGATTTCCCATCTGATGGACTTGTGCTAGTATATGATGATATAGCGTATGGGCAGTCACTGGGCAGGACATCCAAGTTTCCAAGGGATTCCTTCGCTTTTAAGTGGGCGGACGAGTTAAGAGAGACAAGACTTTTGGAGATCGAATGGAGCCCGTCAAGGACAGGGCTTATTAATCCCGTCGCTATATTTGAGCCTGTTGAATTAGAAGGAACCACCGTAAGCCGTGCCAGCGTCCACAATATCAGCATTATGGAAGAACTGGAACTAGGCGTAGGCGATACCATTGAAGTATATAAAGCAAATATGATCATTCCCCAGATTGCCAGGAACCTGACCAGAAGCGGCGTTAAGGATATTCCAAAGAACTGCCCGGTCTGCCGGGGGCGGACGGAAGTCCGCCAGGTCAGCAACGCCAAGGCATTATACTGCATCAATCCGGACTGCCAGGCAAAGCATGTTAAGTCCTTTGCCCTGTTCGTCAGCCGGGATGCGTTAAATATTGAAGGATTATCTGAAGCAACACTGGAAAAATTCATTTCAATGGGGTATATTAGAGAGTATGCGGATATTTTCCATCTGGACCGCTACCGGGAAGAGATTCAGACCATGGAAGGCTTTGGCGAAAAGTCATACCAGAATCTGATAGACAGCATTGAGAAAGCCAGGACCACCACCCTTCCAAGGGTAATCTACGGTCTGGGAATCGCGAACATCGGGCTTGCCAATGCCAAGATGATATGCAAAGAATTCCAATATGATCTGGAGGCAATGCTCAAGGCTACGGTAGAAGAGTTGAACGCCATATCCGGCATTGGGGAAGTAATCGCGACCGCGTTCGTGGATTATTTTTCCGACAATGTCCACAGGAAAAGACTGCGCAATCTTCTTGCGGAACTCATAATTCCAAAGGAGGAAGCAGACAGCGCTGCCCAGATATTTAATGGGGTCAACTTCGTAATTACAGGCAGCGTGGAGCATTTTGCGAACCGCAATGAAGTAAAGGAATTGATCGAAAGCCTGGGAGGCAAGGTGACAGGCTCGGTTACTTCCAAGACCAATTATCTGATTAACAATGATGTGACAAGCACATCGTCCAAGAATAAGAAAGCAAACGATCTTGGCATCCCCATTATATCGGAAGAGACCTTCCTTAAGATGGTGGAAGAAGGCCGGGGCAAGTAGAAAGAAGGGAAGAAGATGTCTGATCAGGACAATAAGAACGAGAATGAAGTTGAGAAAGTAGAAGATACGCAGGTAGAAGTAGAAGATACGAAGAAGGATGACGATGAATATGAGAAGGTATGCTTCATATGCAGGCGTCCGGAGAGCGTTGCAGGCAAGATGATAGAGCTGCCAAATAATATCTGCGTGTGCAGCGACTGTATGCAGAAGAGCTTCGATGCCATGAGCAATGGGCAGATCGACTACAGCCAGCTGATGAATATGCCGGGGGTGCAGATACTGAATATGGCTGACATGGAGCAGAACATCCCCAAGCAGCAGAAAATTAAGAAGAAAAAAGAAGGGGAGGAGAAAAAGCCTTTGATTAATATCAAGGACATCCCTGCTCCACACAAGATCAAGGCAAAGCTGGATGACTATGTAGTGGGACAGGAATATGCCAAGAAGGCTATGTCCGTTGCGGTCTATAATCATTACAAGCGGGTTGCTACGGATACGATGGATGATATAGAGATTGAGAAGTCCAATATGCTGATGATCGGGCCTACCGGTTCCGGCAAGACCTATCTGGTCAAGACGCTGGCAAGGCTTCTGGATGTGCCTCTTGCTATTACGGATGCCACATCTCTAACGGAGGCAGGCTATATTGGAGATGATATAGAAAGCGTCGTATCCAAACTCTTGGCAGCAGCTGAAAATGATATAGAGAAAGCAGAACAGGGAATCATCTTTATTGATGAGATTGACAAGATTGCCAAGAAGAAGAACTCCAGCCAGCGGGATGTAAGCGGTGAGTCCGTACAGCAGGGAATGCTCAAACTGCTGGAAGGAAGCGACGTAGAGGTACCGGTAGGCGCCAACAGCAAGAATGCTATGGTGCCGCTTACGACGGTGAATACGAAGAATATCCTGTTCATCTGCGGAGGCGCGTTTCCGGATCTGGAAGGTATTATCAAGGAACGTCTGACCAAACAGTCTTCCATCGGATTCGGGGCGGATCTTAAGGATAAATATGACCATGACAAGACGATACTTGAGAAAGTGACGACGGAGGACCTTCGCAATTTCGGAATGATTCCGGAGTTTTTGGGGCGTCTGCCAATCGTATTTACGCTTCAGGGCATGAATGAGCACATGCTGATCAAGATACTCAAAGAGCCTAAGAACGCAATTTTGAAGCAGTATCAGAAACTTCTGGCGCTGGATGAAGTGAATCTTCTCTTTGACGACGGCGCGCTGGAGGCGATCGCCAAGAAGGCAATGAAGAAAGACACCGGGGCGAGGGCGCTTCGGGCGATTATAGAAGAGTTCATGCTGGATATTATGTATGAGATACCGAAAGATGACAGCATTGGCCAGGTGACCATAACGAGAGAATACATAGAAGGGACGGGAGGACCTCTTATCATGCTGAGGGGTCAGGACGTGGCAAGGATACAGTAATGAGTGATTATAATTATCTATTGGATTTGGCAATTATATTGCTGTGTACAAAATTATTGGGATTAGCAACAAGAAAGGTACAGATGCCTCAAGTCGTGGGGGCGCTTATGGCCGGACTTATCTTAGGACCGGCCATGTGCGGCGTATTGACGGAGACAAACTTTATCAAGGCAGTAGCGGAATTGGGGGTAATCGTCCTGATGTTCTGTGCCGGCCTGGAGACAGATATTAAGGAACTGAAGGCCAGTGGAAAGGCATCCTTTATCATTGCGCTCTGTGGCGTGCTGGTGCCGCTTGCCGGCGGATTTGCCCTGGCATATTTCTTCAACAGGCCGGGCATGATCGCATCGGATGCCGGCGGAAGCATATTCCTCCAGAATATCTTTATTGGCATCGTGCTGACGGCTACTTCCGTAAGTATTACGGTTGAAACGTTGAAAGAATTGGGGAAATTAAAGACGCGATCCGGAAATGCGATTCTTGGAGCGGCGATCATTGATGATATCCTTGGAATCATAGCGCTAACGATCGTTACGAGCCTGGCAGATTCCTCCGTGAAGTTATGGGTCGTGCTGCTGAAGATTGTGGGATTCTTTGTCTTTTCTGCAGTTGTGGGCTTTATATTTTACAAGGTATACAAGGAATGGACCGAATCGGCTCCAAAGAATCTCCACAGGCATGTCATCATTGCTTTCGTGTTCTGCCTTCTGATGGCATATACGGCGGAAGAGTTCTTTGGCGTAGCGGATATTACCGGCGCGTTTTTTGCCGGCCTGATCATATCCAATACCCAGAGATCCGTATTCGTGGAGACAAAGTTTGATACGCTGTCCTATATGCTGCTTTCTCCCGTGTTTTTCGCCAGCATAGGACTGAAGGTAGTATTGCCCAAGATGTCGCTTACCATCGTCATATTCTCCCTTCTTCTGATCATCGTGGCAGTAATTACGAAGATCATCGGCTGCGGGCTGGGGGCTAAGGCGTGCGGGTACAAGCCTTACCAGTATAAGCGGATTGGTGTGGGAATGGTCTCCCGTGGAGAGGTGGCTCTGATCGTGGCAAGCAAGGGAGCCTCTCTGGGACTGCTTGGTACGGCCTTTTTAGGGCCGGTCATTATCATGGTGGTAGTTACAACGATCATTACGCCGATATTGCTGAAGATCGTATTCAAGAAAGGCCCGGATTTGCCCATCCCGAAGGAACAGGAAGTATCCAGTTACTACGAAGAAGCGGCTATCCTTCGCGGGGAAGCCAAATAAACTGACATATGGAATAGATTGCCTCATATACTTATTAAAAAGTATATGGGGTATTTTTATGGATGGAGAAACATGCCGGGATAAGATTTTGTCAGAGGATTACTGGGATTTCCTGATCCCGAATTTCAGGATGGATGACTTGAAACTGGTGCCTGCGGAGCGGTCCTGCCACCAAGAGATGGACTTCGGCTATCGCGCGGTTTATATCGATAACAGCATACTTCCTCCACTTACGATCCGGGAATACTGGTACAATTCTATTCCGAACTGCTATGCGCTGCTGGACATGGAGACTTTGAACATAGCAGGAATCAGCGCGGTTCAGAACTATCCGACGCTTCAGCTGATGGGGAGAAACGTGATGATAGGTTTTATAGATACAGGTATTGACTATAGGAACCCGGTATTTACAAATATTGACGGATCAACAAGAATCGCAGGGATATGGGATCAGACGATTCAGGATGGAACGCCTCCGGGAGGTCTTGATTATGGGAGCGAATACACGGAGGATAGGATCAATGAGGCCCTCCGCTCCGAGAATCCGCTGGATATCGTGCCCAGCATGGATATGAATGGACATGGGACCTTCCTTGCAAGCGTGGCGGCGGGAAGCGCGGACGTTCCAAACCGTTTTCTTGGAGCCGCACCTGAATCCACGATTGCCGTTGTAAAATTAAAGCCTGCAAAGAGTTACTTGAAGGATTTTTATGCCATACGCAGCGATGCGGTCTGTTTTCAGGAGAACGATATCATGCTTGGACTGAAGTACTTAAACGATCTGGCGCGGGAAAGGAATTTGCCTCTTGTCATGTGCATTGCCCTTGGAACCAACTTCGGCGGGCACAATGGGACGTCTCTGCTGTCTGGCATGCTGGATGCCTATTCCTATATATTAAACCGCAGCGTAGTAATCGGCACTGGAAATGAGGCGGCCAAGCGGCATCATTTTTACCATATGCTGGATGGAATTAATGAAGAGACTAGCGCGGAGATTCGCGTAGGAGAAGGCGTGGAAGGCTTTGTTTCTGAATTATGGACGATGCTTCCCAATGTAGTGACGATTTCCATCACTTCGCCCTCCGGGGAACGGACAAGGCAGATATCCATAAGGCAGGGAGACCGGTATAATCTAAGATTTTCCTTTGAGAAGACGGAGGTATCGGTTGAATACCGCCTTCTTTTGGAAAATAACGATTCCCAACTGATATTTCTGCGGTTTCAGAATCCAGTGCCAGGCATTTGGCAGATCAATGTGGAGCCTGTTCAGATCGCTGAGGGGGATTTTCATATCTGGCTTCCGATCCAGGAGTTCCTGTCCGGCGAAGTCTATTTTCTGGAATCCAATCCCGACACGACGCTTACGGAACCAGGAACCAGCAGATCAGCAATGACGGTCGCCTATTATAACGGACGGGATAATGGAGTTGATATTAATTCAGGGAGGGGTTATACTAGAGATGGATTAGTCAAGCCTGATTTTGCAGCGCCTGGGGTGATGGTTACAGGTGCGGGATTAAACGGACAGTTTGTTACCAAAAGCGGCTCAAGCGTATCTGCCGGCATCACGGCAGGAGCAGTGGCGCTTCTGACGGAATGGCTGCAGAATGAGCCGGGAGCGCGCGGCGTGAACTCCAGCCAGATAAGAAGCATCATACTGCTGGGCGTGAACCAGAGGCCGTTGATGGAATATCCGAACAAGGAATGGGGATATGGAACGCTGGACTTGTACCGTGCCCTTGATACGCTGCGGAGAATATAAATGATTATATCAAAGGATAAAAGGAGAAGAAAAGATGGCAGATTTTTTTGAAGAATTAGGGAAACGAATCTCAGATGTAGCAAGCGATCTGGGAAAGAAGACGGAAGATACGATTGAAATCCAGAAGATCAAAGGTGAGATCCGTTCTTTGAAGCGTGCAAATGACAGGGATCTCATGGATCTGGGACGCATGGTGTATGATAAATTCCAAAAAGGGGAGATACCGGATACTGATTATATCGACCTCTGCGACAACATTGAGAAGAGAGAGGAAGAGATTGAGAGGCAGGAAGAAGAGATTGTAAGAATCAAAGAGGATATATAGATGCTTTCGTTAATAGCGGCCGGCACATTTACGGTACTGCTGGGATTGGATGTACTCCTAAAGCAGCATGTAGAAGAAAATATCAAGTCCGGAGAAGAAAAAAAAGTGCTTGGGGGAAAAGTCGTCATACGCAAGGTGTATAACAAAGGGTTCCTGCTGAATTCCCTGGAAAGCCATCCTGTGCTGATCAAGACGGTATCCATCCTGGCGGGGGCAGGCGTGCTTGCGTGCGGCGCGTGGACATTTGTCAGAAAAGGACATTTCACCGAGAAACTGGGCATGGCTATTCTGGGGGCAGGCGCTGCAAGCAATCTGTTTGACCGGCTGTCAAGAGGGAAAGTCATTGATTATATCGGAATCAGGAGCAAAAATCAATTTCTTGCCAGGCTGACAGCCAATCTGGGGGATTTCTATATTCTTCTGGGGGCAGTTTTGCTGGCACTGAAAAGATCATACCCGGAATTGTCTGAGGAGGAGTTAAAAGAGATCTCTGAGAAGGTGAAGAGCCGTAAGTTCAAATTATAAGAGGCAATGGCAGCATTGCCTCTTTTCTTTATTATATATGTCTGCTACAGTTGGAAGAATTCCTTTACCTGCCCCAGGATGATGCCCATAAGCCTGGTTCTGGACTCCACGCTTGCCCAGCCCACGTGGGGAGTGATGAAAAGCTTTCTGCTGTCTGTAATGCGAAGCAGAGGATTGTCCGGACTCATTGGCTCCGTACAAAGCACATCTAAGCCTGCGGCGGCAATCTCGCCTTGCTCCAGGGCGGCAGCAAGATCCTGCTCGACAACGATAGGACCCCGGCCAAGGTTCAGAAAGATGCAGGTTTTCTTCATCTTCTGAAATGCCCGGGCATCAATCAGATTTTCCGTTTGCGCATTGAGCGGCGCGTGTACGGAGATAATATCGGAAGAGGCAAGCAAAGTATCCATGTCTACCTGATGGTAGCCATCCTGAGGGGCGCTGCCGGAAGGAGAGGCGTAGATAACATTTAGTCCAAAGGCCTCCGCAATAGAGGCTACCCGCCTGCCGATATTGCCAAGCCCGATGATCCCAAAGGTCTTGCCATGCAACTCATAAAACCGTTCTTCAAAGTGCGTAAAGATCGTATCATTGGTATAGCGGCCTTCTTTTACATAATCATCATAGTACCGAAGTTTCTCAAGAAGGAAAAGCAGCATTGCAAAGGTGTGCTGCGCGACGGATTCTGTTGAATATCCGGCAACATTCCTCCATGCGATATTGCGGCTTTTTAAATAGTCCTTATCCAGATTATTAGTTCCCGTGGCAGTCACGCAGACCAACTTCAGGTTCCGGGCCTTCCCAATAGTCGATTCATTTACCTGTATCTTATTTACAATCATTACGTCGGCATCTTCGACCCGCCCAGGGACTTCTTCGGAAGTAGTGAAAGGATACTTCACCACCTCGCCTAACTGGTCATAGCCGGACAAGTCGATGTCTTCGCCGATTGTCTTTACATCTAGGAATACGATTTTCATAAAACAGGCCTCCCTTACATATTCATTTATCAGTATATTGGAAAATTATATCACAGGAAAGTGATTACGAAAACAGAATACTTAGAATCGGGCATGAAAAAAGCGGGTGATGGGAATCGAACCCACGTATCCAGCTTGGAAGGCTGGTGTTCTACCATTGAACTACACCCGCATATCGGGGTGACAGGATTCGAACTTGCGACCTCCTGGTCCCAAACCAGGCGCTCTAGCCAAACTGAGCCACACCCCGTAATAACTTATCTGATTGTGAACGTTTCACGCTGTGAACGAAATAAATAATATCATTTTTGGAAACAAATATCAAGAGTTAATTGCAAAGAATGTTAAAAAAATACCAGCCATGAAATATCCCATGGCTGGCATTCCCCCTTATTCTCCTCCCGGGCCGTCTTTCCTTGGCCGCTGGGATTCTGGCAGCGGTTCCACTGCCTTTGTAGGATTCAGACGTTCGTCATTGGATTCCTTATCCTTCTGCTTGTCTGAAATCGTTGGAATAGGTGCTTCAACTATCTCTTTCATGCGTAATCCTCCTTGCCTATTCTGCCTCTCCCTCTGCCACGATATCTTCCAGAACGTGAATTAAGTCGTGGATGGATTCCAGCCTTACATCCCGTTCCAGGATACAGTTTTTAAGATTAATAGACAGTGATTCGAATTTGTCCCGGATTGCCGGGGATACATAGGATGCCATATAATCACCTCGCTATAGTATGTGCAGAAAGCGGCCGGTTTATTAATTTTGAATTTGGCAGGGACTTTAAGTTGAAGTGAAGGATACCCGTGTGACGGGTTATCCTTCAGGAAAGAATTGCAGATCAATCTAAGGTATTCATCATTTTCCAAGCACAGCAGCAAGGCGTACTGCAAGTACCGGAAACCTTGATAGGTCAAATATGACAAAAGTTTATTGAACTCGTCGAGATTCGACCGGCTTGGAAATAGGAAATAAAAAAATGGAGTATACGGGACTTGAACCCGTGACCTCCACACTGCCAGTGTGGCGCGCTCCCAACTGCGCTAATACCCCATACCGAGATTATAGCATGGAAACTGGCAGATGAAAAGCAGTAATTTTACTATTTCCGTTCTGAATCATCAATCATCTTCTGAAGCTTGGTACGCATTGCGTCTTTATCCTCTGCGGAGAGGCGAAGGGCGTCTTCCTCTTTCAACTCTTTTAATGTTCTGTCTGCCTCCTGGACAAATGCTGTTTTAATTATTTTTTTAATATCATACATAGAATCTACCTCCTGTTACTATCATAAACCAGTTAAAGCACTGTTGGGAAAGGAAATATATGGAAAATAAGTGATTTAAGAATTCCTTAAGTTGATACTAGAATTTCATTATTGTATAATAACTACTATACCATAAAATGAATAATTGTATATTTATTATAGATAACCTAGTTAGAACATGAGAGGATGAGCATATAAATGGCACAAAAGAAGAGGACAAGACAGTCCAGAAGGAGGCAGCAGGTTCGGCGCCAACTGCTGATCGTGCTGGTTTTAATTGTGGCGGTCGTCTGCGCGGCAGTCAGCTGCCATATACAGGAGACAAGGCACAAGGCAGAGGCAAAAGCAGCTGTCAAGACAGAGCAGCAGAAATCCTCAAAGGGGAAGAAGGAGAATGCCAAGGTAAAGGTAGAGACGCCAAAGCAGAGGCTTAAGAGGGTGGAAATTACAGCGAAGCAAAAAGGTTATCCGGACAGCGTAGTCGGACTGCTGGGAAAAAATAAAGAGACTGTGGATTTCGTGGAGGACTATGAGGCGAAAAAGGATGTTCCGGCGGCCGATAATATCGGAGAGAGTTACGTGGAGGGACAGATCCCGCAATTGCTGCAATGGGACGAGCGCTGGGGCTATGCTTCCTACGGTACCAGCATCGTGGCGGTAAGCGGATGCGGGCCAACCTGTATGGCTATGGTAGCGGCAGGGCTTAATAAGGATCCGTCCATAACCCCTGCAAAAGTAGCGGCATACGGAACAGAGAATCATTATGTAGATGAAGATAATAATACCTATTGGGCGTTTATGCGAGAGGCAGGGGGCAACTGGAACCTGTCCTCCTATGAGGGCGTTCTTACGGAAGCGCAGGTAAGCGCGGAATTGGCAGCAGGGCATCCGATTATCTGCAGCGTAGGACCTGGGGACTTTACCCAGAATGGACATTTTATCGTATTGACCGGATATGAGAATGGCGTTGTCAAGGTAAATGATCCCTTCAGCAAGAAGAACAGTGAGGCGTCCTGGATATTTAAAGACATCGCGGACCAGATCAAAGCGATGTGGGTATACTCTTTGAAGCAATAGATGGAAGGCAGATGCTGCCTTCCTTTTCTTTGCCCGAAAATGATCTGCCAGAATATATTCCCGGCAAATATCACGACAAGGAAGTTTAATCAGGGACATCTTATCCCCTTTTACAGGGAGGCTATCTGGCAATTCCTGCTTATTCTATCCAAGAAGTAAAAGATTTGCCATATCCGGCATGTGGGGCGGATATGGCAAAATCTTTCGTGCGGTGGTATTGTCAATATTAGTTGACAATATCAGATTCTTTTGCGTCTGCTTTTGGTTTCATAGTCCAAAACACTACATTCATTACAATGACAATCAGTAACACAACTGCCATAGCCACCCAAAAGCCGATATTAAGACCAAGCCATTCGGTAGTTCCGAAAAGGGTCATCCAAAGTTCTTTCCAGTTCATCATTGCACCTCCTTAGAGCAGTTCGCCGAAATGACGGACATAGGCTTTTTTCAAACTTGTTGCCAGAATCATATACAGCAGAATACATGGAATCAGATAAGCAAAGTATGTTGCAGGCAATGCAACAAATCCCAGCATAGTTCCAAACACAGTAAACGGAATAATGGTCAGAACCGTAATTCCTGTCATTGTGAGCAAAGTCAACGGAGCGGACGCACGACTCTGAATGAAAGGCAGCTTCGGAGTACGAATCATGTGAATGACCAACGTCTGGCTCCACATAGATTCCACGAACCATCCGGCTTGGAACATCCCAATATACTGGGCCTGAAGTTTTGCCAGCTCTGCACCGCTGAAATGGGCGGGCAAATCATTGAACAACACACCGTTCGATACGAACAACGGGCAGAATACAAAGTACATGAAAATATAGGTTGTAAAATCGAAGATGGAGCTGGTTGGACCAATCCAGATCATAAAACTTCCAACACTGGAAGCATCCCATTTACGTGGTTTGGAAATGAACTCCTCATCCACATTGTCCCAAGGAATTGCCGTGCAGGACAGGTCGTAGATCAGGTTCAGGAAGATCAGGTGCACGCTCATCATCGGCAGGAACGGCAGCAGCGCAGAAGCCGCCAGCACCGAGAACATATTGCCGAAGTTGGATGATGCGGTCATTTTAATATACTTGATCATGTTGGCATAAGTTTTACGTCCCTCAATGATGCCCTGCTCCAAAACCATCAGGTCTTTTTCCAGCAAAATGATGTCGGCAGATTCCTTTGCCACATCCACGGCGGTATCCACCGAAATGCCAATGTCGGCAACTTTCATAGCTGCGGCGTCGTTGATACCGTCACCCATGAAACCGACCGTATGACCGTTTTCACGGAGAACAGAAACCACACGGGCTTTCTGATCGGGGGTCAGCTTTGCAAATACATCTGTAGACTCTGCCGCTCTTGCAAGTTCTACATCGCTCATGTGTTCCAAATCAGAACCGAGAAGCATATTGCGAACCTTCAGCCCCACCTGCTTACAGATGGTACGAGTCACTTTGTCGTTATCACCAGTCAAAATCTTGGTGGTAACACCGTGGTCTTTCAAAGCCTTAATAGCATCCGCAGTAGATTCTTTTGGAGGATCTAGGAATGCCAGATATCCAATCAGCACCATGTCACACTCATCTTTGACACCAAATGCGCCAACTGGGGACGGATTGCTTTTCTGTGCAATCGCCAGAACGCGAAATCCCTTGTCGTTAAGATCATCCACTGTCTCCAGAATCCGGCAACGGACGTCATCAGTCAGAGGCTGCACTCCTCCATCACACTCTGCAAACGCACAAATAGAGAGCATTTCTTCCACAGCACCTTTTGTTACCATTTGGGTCTTGCCCTTTTTATCCTGTACCACAGTAGTCAGACGGCGACGTGTGAAGTCAAAAGGAATCTCGTCTACCTTTACATAGTTTTCGGACAGGTCAATGAGACGCGAATCTGCGGCTTCTTCTTCCTCCGTCTTATGGATAATTGCCAAATCCATCAGGTTTTTATAGCCAGTCTGGAAGTAACTATTGAGATAAGCGTGACGCAGTACTCGCGTATCGTCCTCGCCATTTACATTCAGGTGGTATTCCAGCACAACCTTATCCTGGGTCAGCGTGCCAGTCTTGTCGGTGCAGAGAATATCAATAGCACCGAAGTTCTGAATGGAATTGAGGTTTTTAACGATTGTCTGCTTTTTGCTCATGGAAACAGCACCTTTCGCAAGACAGGTTGTTACAATCATCGGCAGCATTTCCGGTGTCAAACCGACAGCAATAGAAATGCCGAATAAGAAGGCCTCCAACCAGTCGCCCTTGGTGATGCCGTTAACGAAGAACACCAGCGGAACCATAACAAGCATAAAGCGAATCAGCACCCAAGAAACGGCGTTGACACCCTTGGTAAAGCTTGTTTCAACCGCTTCTTTGGCAACTGCGGATGCCATGGAGCCAAACAGAGTATGATCGCCAACACAAACAACAACAGCTGTTGCGCTGCCGGAAATTACATTACTCCCCATAAAAGCAATGTTTGTGTAATCGGTCACGCTCTCTTTCTGTGCGCTCACACTGCGTGTTTTTTCAATGGGTTCACTCTCACCAGTAAGACTTGCCTGACTGACAAACAAATCTTTCGCATCCAAGATACGAACATCCGCCGGAACCATGTCTCCGGCAGACAGATGTACAATATCTCCAACCACCAAATCATCCATAGGAATTTCTATTTTTTCCTGGTTCCTACGAGTAACGGTGCAAGTGGTCGTAATCATGGCTAACAACTTCTCTGCTGCATTTCCACTTCTGGATTCCTGAACAAACCGAAGCGTACCCGAAATGAATACCATCGTTAAAATGATAACTACCGTCAGACAGTCAAAATCCTCTGGCGCACTGCCAAACAGAGAAAAATAAGGTAGAATCATATCTGTAATGGTTGATACCAGTGCCAGGCAAAACAGGATGGCTGTAAAAGGGTTGATAAACGCACTGGTCAGCCGTTTTGCCAAGGACTTCTTTTTTTCATGTGTTACCTTATTGGTACCATATTTGGTACGGCTTACGGGTACTGCTTCTGTATCTAATCCCCGAAGTGTGGTATGAAGGTTTTTCAAAACCTCCTTAATGGGATTGGTTGCCGCAAATTGAATGCGGCGGTTCTGTTCGTCACGAATGACTGTCTTTTCGACAATCTGACGAACAGCCATGCGGTTTTCTTTCTTGTTCATTGGTCTTACCTCCTTGAATTTTAGTAGAGGCAAGGGCAATCACATGAGCGACACGGAAACTCCGAATCCCCATGTGCTGCTCTTTGCCTTCTTGGACTACCGTCAGAGTCCATGTCTCTCACCTCACTGTTTTAAAAAATATCTATGTGAAACCGCAATGCGGATTATTGATTACGATAGCGGTTACTCTTTCCGATATACCAGACATCAAAGCCTGCAACGATTAGCCATGCAGTCATCGCACACACAAACCAGTGGTTTGAAAATCCTGACCAAAGCCCCTTCATCAGAAAGATAATGCCATTAAGTGCAATGACTTCCCCGATGTTACGGCAAAGCGGGATAATTTTAATTTTATCTTTCTCTTCCTGCGGCATATTTTTCCACGCAGAAAGATGAATATATCCTTTTCCACAGGCAAACAAGAAGCCTGCAATAGTAAAAAGAACTCCGAAAAAGATGCATGTAAAGTCCATATTTTCTCACTCCTTCCAATACTTGATTTTATTTTTTAGTTTATTTAGTCTCAGAAACTTCTCTGTTTAGAGAACATCCAACTTAAACAGCCACATATTATTGTGAACACGGAGTAAAGTGCAAAGAAAATTGCCAGTTTGTAATCTTTGATTTTCGTCTTCACTCACAACACCTCCCAACCAGCACTTACAACTTCCGGGATTGCCAGTGCCTGCCCAACGATTCCCTCTAAAACATTGTTTTTAGGTTTTCCGACAGAACAGTATTTCGCAATGATCTCAACCTTATCACCAACAACATCGCCGCTTTCCAGATTATTCAGGAACAGCGTTTTGCAAGGATTGCTGTTAATAAGCAACAGACGAATTTCCTGCTCTGCATCTTCCTGGCAAGTGACCGAAATACGATATTGTTTTTCAGATTCATCACCGGCTGTGATTGGATTCAACTTTCTTGCAAGAGGTCGCAGAATCAAGTTGGAGACAATCAAAATACCAGCGGCGGTGATTGCCATTGCATACATCCCTGTACTTGCAAGAATGCCAATGGCAGCTGTACACCATAGCGTTGCCGCAGTATTCATTCCACGCACTGTTCCGCTGTCCTTGAAAATCACACCACTGCACAAAAAACCAACACCAGATATAATACTGCTCCCGACACGAAATACCTGATCCGAGCCATAGAGCATTGGAAACAAGGTAAAGAAACTGGTTCCCATGCAAATTAACACATTGATACGAATACCCGCCGGATGGCCGGTTAGCTGCCGTTCCAATCCAATCAGAAAGCCAAGCACCAAGGAGAGGGAGATTCTTAAAACAAAATCGGTGTAAAACATGTGAATCGCCTCCCTTCGACCACGAACAGTATATAAAAATCGCAAGGAAAATCACATGTCTAAAACCTTGCGATTTCCTTGCGATTTGGCAAGAATTTAGGCGGGCTGAAACCGAAAGTAGTCTCAGTCCGCCTATGTTATAGTTGGTCATTAAATTTGTACCCGATGCCCCAGATAGTCAAAATGTACTTCGGCGCATCGGGGTCAGGCTCAATCTTCTTTCGCAGTTTTCGGACAAATGCCATGATGTTGCTGTCATCCAGCAGATAATCCTCTTCCCAGACTGCGCGATAAATCTGCTCTTTAGTAAAGACCTCGCCCCGATTCTGAGCAAGAAAATACAGAATGTCAAACTCTTTTGGGGTCAAGCTGATTTCTGAACCTTTCAGCAGGACCTTTCTGCTTTTCGGATGAATCTCTAATTCTCCAATTAGAATCCCGTCCGACAAAACACCGGCAGGCAGTTCTGTTTCTTCTGATGCTCCCAAAAGCAAAGAAGATACCTCTCCGCTGATCAGATCCCGGACGCCAGACAGTAAATCTTCCACACAGTCACTTTTCGGCGGCTCTTTAATCAGCTTTTCCAGCAGCCAAATTTCAAGGGCGGAATCCATAGGGATAAAACTGATATTCTTTTTCACGATGAATTCCTCCTTTCAAATCAACTCCTGGTACTTCTTCTTATAGAAATATTTTGCTACCGTAGTCAACAGCATATACGCAAGCGCTACGATCAGCAAAAATGCAAAATACCAAAGCGGCAGCATCGTCAGGCCGAACAGCGATGCACCGCTGGTAAAGGTAATGGCTGTAAAGGCAACGATTCCGGCCAGCGTTATGCAAATCACAGGCGTAGATGACCTGCTCTGCATAAAAGGAACTTTGGGTGTTCGCAGAAAATGCAGGATCAGCACCTGTGTCCACATGGATTCCAAAAACCACCCCGTCTGGAACAGTGACACATACTGAAGCTGCAAAGAAGGATCTGTAATATTCAGGTAGGTTGCTCCTCCACACAGCATGGGACACAGGAAATAATACAGGAACAGGAAGGTCGCAATATCAAACAAAGAGCTGATCGGCCCGAATGACATCATAAACCGTCCCAAAGTTTTGCCCGACCAATCTCTCGGAGACAGGGTTTCTTCCTCGTCCACATTGTCCCAAGGCAGAACAATACACAGAATATCGTACAGCAGATTCAGAAGCAGAATCTGGATGGATGTCATGGGCAGAAACGGCAAAAATGCGCTGGCGCATATGATGGCGAAAATATTACCAAAGTTGGAGCTGGCGGTGATCTTGATGTATTTGAGCATATTGGTAAAGGTCTTGCGCCCTTCCAAAACACCTTGTTCCAGGACATTGAGATCCTTTTGCAGTAAAACCACATCGGCTGCATCTTTGGCTGCGTCCACTGCCGTGTCCACCGAGATGCCCACATTGGCCTCGCAAAGTGCCGGGATGTCATTGACGCCATCACCAAGGAAACCCACCGAGTGACCGTTTTCCCGCAGAGCGGATACCAGACGCACCTTTTGACCCGGAGTAAGTTCCGCAAAAACATGGATTTCCTCAACTGCTGTGCGAAGCTCACTGTCTGTCATTTCATCCAGTTTTGCACCGGTCAGCACAGTCTCGGCAGAGATGCCCACCCGACGACAAACAGACACCGCAATGGCCGCCTGATCTCCCGTCAGAATCTTAGGAGCCACTTTTAGCCTCTTGAGGGCCGCCACGGATTCTTTTGCGGTTTGCTTGGGCGCATCAAAGAAGGACAGATAGCCCACCAGAGTCATATTAAATTCGTCAGCGGGTGTGATCTCCCTTTGATGGCCTACATTTTTCCGTGCGATAGCAATGACCTTCATACCCTCCTTTAGCATATCATCTACCACAGAAGATACGCTCTGCATACCATCCTTTTCAATCGGCAGAGTTTCACCCCGATATTCTACATGGCTGCAACGGGAAACGATATGCCTAATGTCACCTTTCATAATGATCTGGCACTCGCCATCGCTATCTCGCACAAGGGTGCTGACAAACTTGCGGGCATAGTCAAAGGGAATTTCGTCCGCCTTTTGATACTGGGCCAAAAGGTCGGTATAATGGGTTTCACGCCCGGGCATAGTCTTACAGGCAAGAATTGCGTTGTCAATAGTGTTGCGAACGCCAGAATGATAGGAACTGTTCAGATATGCCAGATCGAGAACTTCCGTATTTTCATTGCCGAGAATATCCATGTAATATTCCAGCAGGATACTTTCATTGGTTAGCGTGCCGGTCTTGTCCATGCAAAGCACATCCATACTTCCAAAGCCCTGCATGGCATTGATGTCTTTGATAATCGTTTGCTTTTTACTCATGGCAAGGCTGCCCTTGGCAAGGCAGGCTGTAATGACCATAGGCAGCATTTCCGGCATCAGTCCGACGGCCACCGACAGAGCGAAAGCAAAGGACTCCAGCCATTTTCCACCTGTGATACCGAGGAGCACAAACACAATCGGCACCAGCACTGCCATGAAGCGAAGCATGACCCAGGCAATGGAATTGGCACCCTTTTGAAAGGAATTTTTGTCGTCAGAATCGGGCTTTGTAAAACTGCCATACAGAGTGTCTTTGCCGACGGCCAGCACAATTCCTTCGCCTTTGCCGCTGATAACAGTTGTTGCCATAAAAGCGAGGTTTTCAAGCTGAGTCAGCGTCTTCTGCTCTCCGTAGCTGAGTTTGCGGCAGTTCTTTTCAAGGATGGCGCTCTCGCCGGTGATGGCGGCCTGGGAGATAAAGAGATCCGTGCTCTTCGTCAATCTGATATCCGCCGGAACACGATCACCTGCGGAGAATAGAACGAGATCCCCGATCACTAATTCTTCGGTGGGTATCTCCATTAACTCCCCATCGCGCCTCACCGTGACGCTTTCATGAATCAGGCGGTCAAGCTGAGCAGCAGCGCTCTTTGCCCGCAACTCCTGAATGAGACGAATGACACCACTAATTAGGATCATGGAAAAGATGATAATGGCAGTAGTAGCGTTTCTCGCAAAATTGGATGCTACGAAAACATCCGTAATGAGAGAAACAATACCCAGAACAAAAAGAATCACATGAAACGGGTTAATAAATGCCCGTCGCAATCGTTGCATCATCGTATCATTTTTTCGCTCATTGAAACTGTTCTTTCCATACTTCTCCCGCATCGACTCAATTTGCTCAATGGGCAGCCCATCCGGAGATGCGCCAATGTCTCGATAGATTTCCGATGGCTCACAGTAAGCGTATTTTTTGATACGACTGTCGAATAGTGTTGCTTTTGACACGAGACAGTCCCTCCTTTATAAGTACAAGTAAGAACATTTTAACATAGTGTTATGAAAATGCTATGTTTATATTCTTGCTTTTTTCTTGCAATTTACTTTGATGCAGCAATTTCCTATTGACTTTTTATTTGCAGGCTACTACTATTTGATCGTGGATGAAACAGGATGGAAGGACATTGCCGATTTGGTCAATCTGATCTATGGAAGCATCCAACTGATCAGCGCGCAGAAATAAATCAATATTAAGGAGGCCGAATCGTGATTTTTCGCATCTTGCAGGAGTGGCTGGAAAAGAACTGCCTCAGCGAGGCAATAGAGTATGGAAGTCACAGCAAAGGAATGGCGAGATATACTTGCCCAAAATAAATCATGGAGGTTGCGATGATGCAGGAGATCTTAGTTCTGGAAGATGACCAGGAACTGGCAGAGGGGATAGAGATGGCCCTGATAAGCGATGATCTTTCTTTCACGCTTTGCGGGACGATTAAGGAAGCAAAGAAAATGCAAAGAGAAAAGAGGTTCGATTTGCTGATTCTGGATATTAATCTTCCGGATGGAAGCGGACTGGAACTTTGCAGAGAGATCAGGAGGGGAAGCAAAGTGCCTATCATGCTTCTGACCGCCAGGGATATGGAACTGGATATCGTAAAGGGCCTGGAGTGCGGCGCGGATGACTATATCACGAAGCCCTTCAGCCTGATGGTCCTAAGGGCGCGGATCCGGGCGCTGCTTCGCCGGACCATAGGCGACTCTAAGCAGGAGTATGTAAAGGAGCCGTTTCGTTTCCGCTTTGAATCCATGGAATTCTATAAGGATCATATCCCGGTGGAACTTAGCCGCACGGAACAGAGGATCCTGTATCTTCTTGTCACTAACGCGGGCAGGATACTTACCAGGGAGCGGCTGATGGAGTGGGTCTGGCCGGATGGAACGGAGTATGTGGAAGACAATGCCCTGTCCGTTGGCATCCGGCGTCTGCGGGACAAACTGGAGGATAGCCCCTCCAAGCCGGAATATATAAGGACCGTATATGGGAAGGGATACATATGGCAGGAATCGCGGGAATCATAATTTTATTACTGGACGTTGCCATTCTTGTGCTTGCAAGAGACGGCAGGAATAAGAAGAAGGAGATGGAAGTCCTGCTTCAAAGGCTGGATGATGCCCTTGAAGGAGGAGAGGGAGCATATGCGTATGATGAATCTATGGATTCGGCGATTGCGGACCGGCTGAACAAGCTGCTTAGAAGTTCCAGTATGGGCAAGGAACGGGCGTATCAGGACCGGGACAGGATAAAATCGTTGATTTCCGATATCTCCCATCAGATCCGCACCCCTCTTTCCAATATTATGCTGTATACCGGGCTATTGCAGGAAAAGAAACTGGATGGGCAATCCAGGATGCTTGCGGATCAGATACAGGGGCAGGCAGAGAAACTGGATTTTTTTATGAAAGAACTAATTAGATCGTCATATATGGAGACGGATATGATCGTTGTCAGCCCGCGGACAGCCCCGGTGGGAGAACTGGTGGACAGGGCCTGCCAGGCAGTAGAGGCGGAGGCGCTGAAAAAGGGGATTTTGATCAGGCAGCCGGAGACGGATCGGATTATCTGCAAGTTTGATATGAAATGGACTTTGGAAGCAGTGAGGAATATTTTGGAGAATGCGCTGAAGTATTCGCCGGAAGGCTCGGAGGTGGAAATAGAGATCGCTCCAAACGAAGCCTTCACCTGCATCAGCATCCAGGATGAGGGCATAGGAATAAGGGAAGAAGAACAGGGGCTGGTATTTGAACGGTTCTACCGTTCCCGGGATGTGAAGAAGGAGCCGGGAATGGGGATCGGCCTTTATCTAGCCAGAGAAATTATATCCAGGCAGGGAGGGTATATCGAGGCCCGGTCCGAGTATGCCAAAGGGACTTGCTTTTGCATCTATCTTCCCAATTTTTGATTGGACACCGCAGGAATGTGCTTCGGCACATTCTTTTTCTGTTAAAATTGTCACATTTGAGAAAGAATTGAGAAAGAAGCATTTGCTATATTATTTCCAGGCGCCGGATGGCGTTAGTATAAGTTATGGAGGTATGACATGAACATATTGGTTACAGAGAACTTAAAGAAGTACTACAGGATGGGGGAAAATGTGGTAAAGGCTTTGGATGGCGTCAGTATTTCGATTCAGCAGGGGGAATTCCTGGCGATAGTAGGCAAGTCCGGAAGCGGCAAATCCACGCTGCTTCATATGCTGGGAGGATTGGATCGGCCGACCTCTGGGAAAGTCATGATCGAACAGAAAGATATATCTTCCATGGATAAAGACGAACTTACGATATTCCGCCGGAGGAAGATTGGATTTGTATTCCAGAATTATAACCTTCTTCCGCTGATGAATGTATATGAGAATATTGTTCTTCCCATCAAGTTGGACGGCATCCGTCCACAGAAGAGGTATGTCAATGAGATTATCGAAATGCTGGGCCTTGGAGACAAAAAGTCTGCCATGCCCTCCCAACTTTCCGGAGGCCAGCAGCAGAGGGTGGCGTTAGCAAGGGCTCTTGCAGCTAAGCCGGCTATCGTTCTGGCGGACGAGCCCACCGGCAATCTGGACAGCAGGACCAGCCAGGATGTGCTGGGGCTGATCAAGACTTCCAGCGAGCGCTTTGGGCAGACGGTGGTAATGATTACCCATAATACTGAGATTGCCCAGATGGCGGGCAGGATCATCCGGATGGAAGATGGGAAGATCCGCGGAGGTGGCAAGGCTTATGACGAAGATTAATAATAGAAAGGTGATATCTCAGATTGCCGCCACGACCTATAAGGCAAATAAAAAGAGGAATGTGCTTACAATATTTGCCATCATACTTACCACATTCCTGATCGGCGTGGTATTCGCTGTCGGCATGAGTTACTGGAATACCATATCCCTTCGCCAGATGCGTATGAGCGGGATGGATTACGACATTGAATTGACTGAGCCTGAACAATCCCAGGTTAAGATCATCCGTGCCATGGATAAAGTAGAGGCGGCGGGAGTAACTGTCAAATGCGCGATTGCAGAAAAGTACGAAGATAAGGAACTGGATAAGGTTCAGTTATACTGGATGGATCAGACAGCATGGGAGAAACAATGTATTCCTGCGCTTGAGTCCCATGAAGGGACCTATCCAAAGAAAAAGAGTGAGATTATGCTGTCGACCGACGCCTTACATGCTATGGGGATCACAAATCCAAAACCGGGAATGGCGATCACGCTGGAATATTTCACGCTGTCAGATGAGAATGAAACACAGGAATCTGAGCAAGAAGAATTTATCCTGTCCGGCTGGTTCCGGGATTATTCCGGAAGATCCAGAGGGCTTGTATCCCGGGAATTCTATGACAGATCCGGGGCGAGCCAGACGGATCTGACCCAGGGAGAACTGCTGATTACCTTGAAAAGTCCCATATATTCCAAGAAAGACATTGTGGATATGCAAAATTCCATCTCCCTTGGTAAGATGCAGTCGCTGCTTGCTGACTATGACACGATTTCCAACTTTTTGAAGACAGCAGCCATTCTGCTGGGGATAATGGCGATGATCCTGCTTAGCGGTTATCTTTTTATTTATAATATGCTGTATATATCAATCTCAAAGGATATCCGATACTATGGGCAGTTAAAAACCATTGGCATGACATCCGGGCAGATGAAGCGGATGATTACAAAGGAGGTCGTATGGAACTGCGCCATAGGGATACCGCTGGGACTGCTGCTTAGCCTGATCGTTTCTAAAGGCGTGATCCTGCAGATCCTGCAAATCGTGAATCCTACTTTAGATCCGGCGGAAATCACCGTTATCAAGCCATGGATCTATCTACTGGCTGCGGCCTTTGCGTTCCTTACGAACCAGGCAGGCAGCAGGAAGCCCGCAAAGATCGCTGGAGATTGCTCGCCGGTGGAGGCAATGCGCTATATTCCAGAATCAGGAAAGAGAAAAAAGGGAAGAGAAAGGGATGCCGGGATAGGCGCTATGGCTGTCCGGAATATCACCCGTGATAAGAAGCAGGCGGTAGTCATCTACGCTTCTTTTATTGTGGCAGTGACCGTCTTTCTCATTATGAATGTCGTGGTAAAGGAGAATGATGCCAAGTCTATCTTGAATGCCACTTACAATTATGACATACGATTCAAGAATGAGACTACGTTGGATGACCAAAAGCCCTTGCTTACGAAAGAAAAGATCCAGGCAATCTGCAAGATAAGCGGGGTTAAGAGCGTAGAAAGCGTGACATCCACAGAAGCGGTTGTTCCATACCAGAAAGAGGTCTATGGAGAATTCTATAAAGAACTGTACCAGTCTAGATACACGCCGGGCGGAGATTATGAAGAAGATATGGAATCCTACCAAAATAATCCTGCAGGCAGCCGGTTTACGACGCGGCTTGTAGGGATTGACCAGACGGAATTTCAAAGAATAAATAAGGAACTGGGGAATGTGCTGGATGAAGAGGAATTCCGGGAAGGAAAGATCACAATTTTAGAAGACTTTCTGCAGATTGATATGGGCGATGTGATCGGAAAGACGGTTGCGTTCACCCTCCCGGACGGCCTTCGGCCAAGCCAGGAGGAGAAAGTGCGGATTGCGGCAATCAGCCAAGACTCCCCTGCTTATTTCGCCGGGGGCTATAATCCGGTCATGATGGTGAGCCAGGAGTATATGAACACCCTCATGGGAGAGCCATTCTGCGAACTGATTCAGGTAACATATGACGAGACATTTTCCGGGAAAACGGAGAAAGAAGTGAAACAAGTATTTGAAGGTGAGAAGCAGATTACCTATGATTCAAAACTGGAACGCTATTCAGAAATGAAAAGAACAGAGATACAGGTAAAGGTATTGGGAAACAGTGTTGCGGCTATTATGGCGCTGCTGGCCGCGCTTAACTACTTTAATATGATGGCCGCCAGCGTGCAGAACCGTTCCAGGGAATTTGCCACGTTAGAAAGCATTGGAATGACATCTGGGCAGATCAGGAAAATGCTGGTCCTGGAAGGGAGCGGATATGCAGTGGTATCGATCATCATATCCGTTATCCTGGGGCTTCCTTTAAGTCATGCCGTGTTTGAGGGAATGAATATCTACAGGATTGACTATTCCATGCCATGGCCAGGCAATCTCCTTTTGTTTGCCGGAATCCTTATTCTGTGCATGACCGTTCCGGCGGCCATCTATCAGCGGACGCAAAAAAACAGTATCATCGAGCGGCTTTTGTGCTAAGATATAGTCAAGCATAACAGGAGGAGGATTACAGATGATCAGAATAGAAAAAGAAAGATGTATTGGCTGCGGCGCATGTATAAAGGACTGCCCTGCATCGGCAATCAGGATGACGGAAGAAAAGGCGGAGGCGTATAAAGACTGCCTGCTCTGCGGTCACTGCGTCGCCATATGCCCGTCGGAGGCAGTCTCTATCCCGGAGTACGATATGGAAGATGTAGAAGCATATGACAAAGACACATTTACGCTGAAAGCGGAACATTATCTTCATGCGGTAAAGTTCCGCAGAAGCATCCGCAACTTCAAGCCGGAAAAGATTGAGCGCGAGAAGGCAGAAAGGATACTAAAGGCCGGCCGCTATACTGCCACCGCCAAGAACCGGCAGGCGTGTACATACGTATTTATCCAGGAGCAGCTAGACGAGTTCAAGGAACTTGTCTGGAAGGAAATGCCGTCTATATTGGAGGAACTCAAGCAAAATGCCCCGGATTACGCCAGAGCATTCGAACTCTTTTACCTAAAATGGAAGCGGAACCCCAAGGACGATACGTTCTTTTTCAATACGCCCGCCTTTCTTGTCATCGCCTCCAATAATCCTTTAGATGGAGGGCTGGCGGCAGCCAACATAGAGAACATGGCTGTGGCGGAAGGACTTGGCGCGCTGTACAGCGGCTATATGATGCGGGTGATAGGATTAAGCCAGACGCTGCGGGAATGGCTTGGAATAGGGGAGAAGAGAGTATCCTGCTGCATGCTCCTGGGCTATCCCGCTGTATCATACAGAAGGACAGCACCCAGGAAATATGCAGATATTCTCTGGAAATAGATAGAATCTATATCCATCAGCCTTAGAATTACAGAAGCCGGAATGCCTGTTCTACAGAAGCGCGCATATTCTCCCGGGCGCGCTCCGGCTTCATGGCTTCCTCAAGCGTGGTAACGCCGCGGACGATGGGGAAGAACGCGTCAATA
Source organism: [Clostridium] scindens ATCC 35704 (assembly GCF_004295125.1). Lineage (NCBI taxonomy): Bacteria > Bacillati > Bacillota > Clostridia > Lachnospirales > Lachnospiraceae > Lachnoclostridium > [Clostridium] scindens. Next base: position 1,737,314 of record NZ_CP036170.1, read on the forward strand.
CCAGCCTGATTGCAGGAGGCAGCGTCCTTGGTTACGCTTCCGGCAAAGGCAAGGACTTTCACGTTATACTTTTTGGCCAGCCTGGCAACTCCGACAGGAGCCTTTCCCATGGCGGTCTGATGATCCAGACGGCCTTCTCCGGTGACGGCCACATCCGCGTCTCTTAACTCTTCTTCCAACCCCACAGCGTCCAGAATCAGGTCGATTCCCGGGGTAAGTCTTGCATTCAGGAAACTCAGGAAGGCAAAGCCAAGGCCGCCGGCTGCTCCGGCGCCTTCTGTTTCTGCATAACTGCAGCCGAAGGTATCGGCGGTTATCTGCGCATAGTGGGTCATTGCCTGATCCAGGGCGTCTTTCTGTTCCTCAGTCACGCCTTTTTGAGACCCATAGATGTAGGTTGCGCCGCTCTTGCCGCAGAGCGGGTTTGTTACGTCACATGCTACCTGGAAGGTGCATTCGGCCAGCCTCGGATTTTTTTTAGCGCTGTTGATGGCAGCAACTTTGGAGAGCGCCTGCGCACCTTCGCCCACATCATTTCCCTGACTGTCGAGAAAGACGAACCCAAGGGCCTTAAGCATGCCGATGCCGCCGTCATTGGTGGCGCTTCCGCCGATTCCGATTATAAAGTTCCGGCATCCCTTTGTGATAGCATCGTTGATCATCTCGCCTACGCCGTAGGTGGTGGCAGACAAGGGGTCCTGCCTGTCCGTGGGAACAAGCGTGATTCCGGCGGCAGAAGCCATCTCGATGATGGCGGTTTTCGTTTCTTCCAAGTATCCGTAATATGCATGAACCTTTGTTCCCATAGGCCCGGTGATCGTAAGATCGACGCGCTCGCCTTTCATTCCTTCGATCAAGGCATCCGTGGTGCCCTCTCCACCGTCAGCCAGGGGCTTTACAATGACTTTTGCATCCGGCTTGGCGGCAAGGATTCCCTCCTCGACTGCAATACCGGCTTCCATGGAAGTCAGGCTTCCTTTTAAGGAATCCATTGCTACAACAACTTTCATTTCTTTGAACCTCCCGTGTCTGTTATCCATTTCGTTACTTTGTTAAGGCGAGTATAGCACATTAGAGTCAAATGGAAAATGTTCCTTGGGACAAAAATAAGCCGATTTAGTTGCGAAATATGTTATATAGGACAATATTCCCGCGAACACTCATCCAGGTATCGTATACTCAAATCCGCTGATCCGGTGGATGCGGTCAAGTTTATACTGCAGCGTATTTAGTACCATAAAAGTGTAGTTGTTAGAGAGTAATTAACTCTGACATCTGCACTTATTTTATTATAATAAGGGGAGTAATTGGTCTAACGTCGGCTTTTTTGGATTGCCACATCCGTCACAAAAACCGTTAACCAACCTCTTATTATAAGCATTCGATTAAGCAGGTAGGGATTCGCTCCCGCGTAACCAACTAAACTGAATGGTAATAAGTGTAGCTGGGACAATTACTAAAACAGTTAGAGGAGGTTCTGGATGATAAGCGTAGGAATTGATGTATCCAAGGGAAAAAGTACAGTCTGCATACTGAAGCCGTATGGAGAGATTATGTGTAGTCCTTTTGAGATGCTGCATGGGGAGAAGGAGCTGAATGCTCTCGATGATCTGCTAAATAAGCTAGATGGGGAGATAAGGATCGTGATGGAGGCTACAGGAATTTATCATTTGCCTATATTGACATTCTTTCACGAAAAAGGATATTTCGTATCTGTTATTAATCCATTCGCAATGAAGAAATATGCAAAGGACAACAGTATTCGAGGTGCAAAAACAGACAAACTTGATTCAATAATGATTGCAAATTACGGAATCGAGAAATGGTTCAAATTACAAAGATATAAAGGTGATGAAGAAATTTATGCAGAGCTTAAACTTTTAGGTCGCAGGTATCGACACTATATGGAACTTCACGTGAAAGCATTGCAGGAATTGACGCATATCCTGGATTATGTGATGCCTGGTATTAAGAAGATGTTTAACAGTTGGAATGAAGCTAATGGCAAGGACAAGCTCAGCGACTTTGTGGAGCAATTTTGGCATTTTGATCTAATCACAGCCATGAGCCTTGAAAAATTCACAGAGGAGTATCTTGACTGGGCAAAAGAAAAGAAATACCACCGAAGCAGATCCAAGGCTGAAGCAGTCTATGAATTAGCTTCCAATGGTATTTCCACACTGTCTTCCGGTACCCCATCGACCAAAATGTTAGTACAGGAAGCGATATCGGTATTGAGAACTGTAGATAGTTCTCTGTTTCTCATTTTAACACGAATGCAAGAACTTGCGAAGACCCTGCCGGAATATTCAACGGTCAGAGAAATGGGCGGAGTAGGTGATGTCCTTGCAGTTAAACTGATTGCAGAGATTGGCGATATAAGAAGACTGCACAGCGCAAAGGCACTCATAGCATGGGCTGGAATCGACCCGCCGCCGTATGAATCGGGACAGTTTATTGGTTCAAAACGCAAGATAACGAAACGAGGTTCTTCAACGCTCAGGAAGGTCGGATATGAGGTGATGAGAGTCCTTAAGAGTCATCCTGCTCCAAAAGATGATGCTGTATACAACTATATTTTGAAAAAGGAAAGTGAAGGTAAAAGCAAGAAACATGCAAAGATTGCAGGGTTGAATAAATTTCTGCGGATTTATTATGCAAGAGTAATGGCTGTTTATCAATAGAACATAAAATCCGCGAGTTCGTACAGGCTGGAGCACAGAGCCAGCCTTTTTGTCATACCCAAAAATAGATTAGTTAAATAATTTAAAAAACCTGCCAAAAAATACTTGACTTTTGTTAGCAGGTTTTTGTGAAGAAATAGTTTCTCGCTTGTCTGTAACATGGACCGCGTTTTAGCCAGAAACGCTTCCTTGCTTCTGTGCTGAGGATCGGCAGAACGTGGGAGTCTATGGTGTAACAGCAGCTGGAAAATCCTATTTTCTGCCTGCCTGCTGTGTGGAAGCCTGCAGGCTGAATTATCGCTGTAAATTCGTAGACTATTGTGATCTGTTGGATGAATTGATTGTTCTTAATCGTCTGGAAGATCTGAGCCGTTACAGAAAACGGATTCGGTATTATGCCAGAATACAGCTTCTGTTTATATATGACTTTGCAATCAGTCGTTACTCTGAGGAATAACAACTGGTTATATAGTTCTTATAGAGCGCTCATAGCCAGTATAAATTTATCCAGAGGAGCAAAATACGCTTCTCTGGAATAAAAGAAAGCGACCGTTGAAGATGGCCCTGAGTGGCCGCTAAATACGGCTATTTGCATTTTTCTGTAATGCTGTTGACTTTGTTGTATGAAATGAGTATAATATGGTTAGAATATTACTACCACTAATTCAAGGAGGTGTCGTTATGAATATTCGTCCATCCGCAGCAATCAGACAGAATTACAACGAGATTGCCGATATGTGCAGAAAAACCGCAGAGCCGATTTTCCTTACCAAGAATGGCGAGGGAGATTTGGTTGTTATGGATATTGAAACCTATAACCGCAGGGAAAAGATGTTAAAACTCCGTGAGGAATTGCTTGCGGTTGAGGAGGACAGGATGCACGGCAGCACGGGATATTCTGTCGGGGAAGTCGCTGCCATGATGCGTAGTGCAATCAAGGAGGCGGCAGGCCATGGAAAAACAGAATAGGTATCGTGTTATCGTGTCAGAACGGGCGACACAGATGCTTGTTTCTCATGCTGCATTTCTGGCGCAAGTCAGTCCAGAAGAGGCAGAAAGGCTGACGGCAGAATTTGAAAAGACAGCAAATTCACTAGAAACCATGCCGCAGAGATGTCCGTGGCTCACAGGGGAATATATCCCAAGAAACGCCTATCGCTTTATCCTGTTTGAGAAACGGTATATGATAATCTTCCAAATCGTAGATGATATTGTCTATGCGGATTATGTAGTGGATTGCAGGCAGGATTACAGTTGGCTCATACGGTAACAACAGAATAACCAGAACGGAAATCGTCACTTAAAACAGGTGGCGATTTTTCTTATAGGAAATTCCGATTTTAAGGAATAGAAAAAAAGGACAAGAGTTTACCGAATATATGTTAGATAAACTCTTGTCTGGGTATGACGATGAGACGACACGGCTTAGAAGATATAAAAACCTTCCACGCCAGCCTCGTCATCAAATAAGTCGTCTTCATTTAAGAAATAATCCTGTGCACTTGTATTGCCAATGCCTGTTATATCCTGGATTGTACTTATTTGTATGGATAGAAACAGAAGCACTATTATACGAATGTTTTTAAGAGTTATCAAACAAATTAAATTAATGGATTTTTAAAAAATTGAAAGAATATTCTAAATATTATATACTTTTATTGCAAATTATTGTATAATATCTCATATATTAAAATGAGGGGCGTGATATGTATGGCAAAATAGAACTGGAAGAACTGGAATGTGATAAGAAACTATAAACTTACTAAGTCTTTCATTTAAACCCGATATTGGAAGAAAGGCGTGCATATGCGTAAGAAAGTATTTAGAATTTTATGTATCATTTTTTCGGCAGGGGTTTTTATGTCTGTTTTTTATCCGTGGACGGTGCTGAATGGTGAAAGCTATACTATTATAGAGTTCTATAAACAAGCAGTTTTTGACAAACAATTATATACCATGGCAGATATGGGAGGAAGCGTTTATCTTCTTCTGATATTTTTGATTTTTCCTATGGTGGTAGGGATTCTTTCTGGAGTCAAAGCAGTATTGCTGGTATTCAGGAAAAATTACTATTTGTTGGGAGAAATCATTAATATATCAGAATTGATCAGCGTTGCCGCCTTTTTTGCATTTCAAGGATATGAATTGTTAACAGCTCCTTTTTTTCAAGCAATTTTTGTATTTCTTGAATTTATGATGGAATGCTATTTGTCGGATGTTGATCGTTTTACTAATGAATGGGAAATTCATAAGATTAAAAATCGGACGGAAAAAGAAGAGAGGAAACAGAGACTTGCATTTCCCGGGAATTATGATAGAAGGTTACGAAAAATTATTCGAAAAGATGCATTACATCCTTCGAAGGCGGTTGTTTTAGTATGCATCGGTAATGGAATCCTTCTCGGGTCAGCATTTGCTTTATTTGCAGTGAAAGAACAATTTCAGAAAAACTATAGCGCAAAGGCTGTTCTTCCTACGGAGGGGCTAAATGGAATTTTGACCAATGGACTTCTGGTTATTACTATTTTTTATATCTTTTTTGCAATAGCAGCATTTTTTAATTATGTCCATAATCATCAAGAAAGAAGAAATTTGTTCTGGACTTTGGGAAGTAGAGAAAGACTTAATAGTATTGCATGGAAAATGGAATATGAGTTTATGATTGTATTGTCAATGATTCCGGGCTATATCATTGGTGTAGGAATTTACAATCTATTAAGGGTGATGTTGAAAAAGGAACTTGGTGTATTGATAGATGGAAGGACTCAACTTCAGCTTTACTTTTTATCAGGATTATTATATCTGTGTTTATCGGGAGTAATTATTTGGCTTTCATCAATTTTGTTGCGAAAGGAATTGCGGGGAGAAAAAAGAAATATCAGGAAACTTTCGACTCCTACGAAAGGTGTTGCTGTAATTACGGTTATGCTATCGTTAGGCTATCTGGTCTTTTCTATCGGAAGATATATGCAGAGAAGAAATGGGGAAAGTTTAAACATCTTTGTGTATGGTATTATATTAGGTGGTATATGCGTTTTATGTTCCATTCGACTTTTGGAGAGTTTGAATAGAAGAGGAAAAGCGCAAAACTTTCAAGTACTTTTAGATAAAATTCCTATGCAAAGCGGTTTTTTTAAAGAAGCAGGCCTTCAATCTGTGGTTTTTGCTTTCCATTTTATTTTCTTAGGATTTTTGTCTGTAACTATGGCCGGAAAACTTTCAGCACCTTCACCGGACACATTGTTTCCGCATGAGTATGTTTGTATGGCGTATCCAGAAGATGAAGAATTATTCACAGAATTGAGAGATAAAAATCTGGCAGATGTAAAGTCATATCCGATGATCAGGGTTACATCCGTACAGGGAAATCCTACGGATTGGATCGATATTGCTAATAACTATTATCGTAAAATTATCTGGCCTCAGGGACAGCATATAGGAATCTCCAGAAGTACTTATGAAAGCTTATGTACAGATGAAAAAAAGAATATATCCAACTTCACATTGTCTGAAGATGAAATTTATGTAGTTTATCAGGAAGATTGTTCTGTAAAGGCCCATCCTTTGGAGTGGTATATGAATAGAAGGACACCTTTTATCAAAGAAGGGCAGCCGCTTCGTTGGTATAATCCTTTTGCTAGAGAAAATTATTATCCGCCAAGAAAAGTGATTGGGCAGGAGAGAAAAGTTTTAACGGGAGTATTTGAAAGAGGAATCCAAGAACATATTGTTGTATTTTCAGACGATTACTTTAATCAGCTGCATGATGTGGACGGGCCATCCGTTTTGTACTTCGTTGATTGTCTAGAGAAAAACAAAAAAGAAGTAGAGAAAGTACTTTCTGTTTTTGCATCTAGGCATATGGAAGATTCCTCATGGGATCGTTTAATTCAACCTTATTACAGCAAAACAGAAAAGATTACAGATATGGAAGCAGAGAGGAAATTAGAACAAATATCAACTTCGATAGAGATGTTATTATCAGTTTTTTGTGTATTTATTTTCTGTTTTATAAAAATAGAATTTGAACAGGAAGAGAAACAAAAGAGATTTCAGACATTATTTTGTCTCGGAATGCATAAAAAACAAGTCAAACACAGTCTATGGAGAGAAATTTGTCGGTTTATATCGCTGCCATTGATTTTTGCATATACTCTTGCAACTGTAGTTGTAACTTTTATATGGAAAATGCGATTTGTAACGGGAGCAGAAAGTAGAAAACTCTGGATGACTCTTATTATTATTTGGACAATATATCTTTTGTTGCAAATGCTGTTAACTTTCGTATTGTACCGGTATCAATTAAATAATTTGAATCTGAAAAATGGCGTGAGGGGGAGAAGAAGATGAAGATTGAATTGAAAGACATCAAAAAATCATATCAAATTCCCGGACAAGATGAATTTAAAGTATTGAAAGGAATCAATTTTTTAATTTCTCAGGGAGAATATATTTCAATTATCGGACGCTCTGGTTGCGGAAAAACTACTTTATTAAAAATAGTTGGTTTATTGGACATACCAACCGAAGGAGATGTAATTATTGATGGCGTAAAAGAAAAAGAATTGTGGAATGATGAATTGGCAGATCTTCGTAGAAGAAAACTTGGATTTATATTTCAAGACTATTTTCTTTTGGAACATCTCACGGTACTTGATAATATGATTTTGCCAGCTCTTTTGGATAAGGCAGAGGAGAAAAAGTCATTAGAGCGTGCGGAAGAATTAGCAAATTATTTACAGATTGACAATAGGCTATTGCTTAAATACCCTAAAGAACTTTCAGGTGGCGAGAAGCAAAGGGTCGCAATTGCAAGGGCGCTGTTTAATGATCCGGATATCCTTTTGGCGGATGAGCCCTCAGGGAATCTGGACGAACAGTCTAAGAAAAATGTAGAAAAAATATTTAAAGATCTCCATGAAAATATAAATAAGTCAATTCTTTTAGTGACACATGATTTGGAATTTGCCAAGTGGAGTGAAAAATGTTATCAGTTACAAAACGGGGTGTTGGTTAAAGGATAAATATAAATAAGGAGATAAGAATGTGATAGAAAAGCCATTTATTCACTTGTTTAAAACTACAAAAGGTCAATATTGTTATGATGTTAATAAAGATGAAATCATACAATTGCCAGATGATGTTTATATGTATTTAGCTGGGAAAGGAGAAAAAACAGATTATGTAAAAACTTATATAGAACAGTTGTACGAAAGGGGCTATTTAAAGTCAAAACGAGTTATAACAACTAAACATCCTGCAACCGATTACTTGTCTTATTATTATGACACAAAATTAAATTTCTTAATTTTACAAGTAACACAAAATTGTAATTTGAGATGTGAATATTGCGTGTATTCCGGAAATTATCGAACACGGTCTCACAACAATAAAAGGATGTCATTGATTTAGCTCAAAAAGGAATAGATTTTTTGTATCAACATTCTAGAGAAAGTACAAGAATTATAATTGGATTTTATGGAGGCGAACCTTTATTAAAATTTGATTTAATCAAAAAATGTGCTTTTTATATAGAAAAATTGTTTTATGGGGAAAAAAGTAATATTTACAATTACAACAAACGCAACATTATTAAAAGAGTCTATTGTAGAATTTTTTGTAGAAAAAATTAATGGAGAATTTAAGATATAAGAAAACATTATTGTCAATTTTATAAAAATAATATTAGTTTTAATACAAGTATGAAAAAGAATTTTTTGATTGGTTGATAGAAAATTATGATTGTGCTACACTAAATTCAAGCAGATATTTTTTTTGAAAAAAGAAAGAAGTGATTAAGATGTGCATAAATGAAAAAAGGAAAAATGATGTTTTCCTCCATGCAAAGCCAGTAGATTGCGACATTTGCATGGAGTAATCATAGTCGCAGAATAGAAATGCTGGCTTTGCTACTTGACTATCACATCAAGGAGGAAAGTCCGCATGAAGTATTTTAATGCAAAACTGATTCTTCCAGACGCATTGGTAAAAGAATTACAGAATTATGTTCAAGGTGGATATATCTATGTTCCTATCGAACAGGAGCAGCAAAAGCGTTGGGGAGAAGTTTCCGGCTATCGGCAAGAATTGGAACAACGGAATGAGCAAATAAAAAGAGAGTATCAGAATGGCATTTCTATGGAATGCCTGTCTGAAAAATATGGTTTATCTTTCTATGCTGTTCGGAAAATTATATATCAGAAATAACCGTAAGGGGCTGTGTTTTACAGCCTCTTATTTTATACAGATTGGTTTGTACTGTATGGTGTATAGAATCTCTACCATAATGGCGATAAAATAAAAGAAAGACATAAGATAGTTTTATGAAAGGTGAATGTTATGTGTACTAGATTTGTTTATCGTGGAGATGATATGATTACAGGGTTCAATCTTGATATTGACCTCTCTGTATGGAAACATAAAGTGATTGAAGAAAAGGAGCGTTTCTATATCGGAATTTTGCGACCAGATGGAACGTATCATTCTTATCATGGAGTTAATAAAAATGGAAATGTTGGGACGTTATTATATGTACATGGAAACCCTGCCGGAGCATATCAAGACTGCCCAAACTGTATGACGATTGCAGATTTGACGGAGCAGTTTATCAAAGCACAGATTTCTTTTGATGAAGTGCTTCAAATTTTAAAGTCAAAGAGGATTACCTATGCGCCGGACGCTACTATGCAGGCGATGTTATCAGATGTTTATGGACGCGTGTTGATAATCGAGCCGGGGATTGGATATTGGGAAGAACATAAAAGATATTCCTTAATAACGAATTACTCTTTGATGAATCCGGAAAGTACAAAAAATTTTATTGTGCAGGGCGATAACCGATACGAAAGAGCTTTGCAATTATTAGACAGCTATAAAAATGATTTTTCAATCTCTGACGCATTTGCATTGCTTCATACTGTTCGGCAAGAGGGTGAATGGGCTACTAGAGTTTCATTTGTTTACTCTGTGAAAGAACAGGCAGTATGGTATGCAGAGAATAACCACTTTGAACATATTACAAAGTTTGTGTTTCCGTCAGAGCAGCAGGAAAGGAGTAGTCATGCAGCAGAAAATCTATCCTCGTTCAAAGGATAAAGAAACGGTTTATCTGCAAAATGTTATTACCAATCCTAATATCATAGTTGGAGATTATACGATATATAACGATTTTGTCAGAGAACCAAGAGATTTTGAAAAGAACAATGTTTTGTACCAATATCCAGTTAATAAAGATAAACTGATAATCGGAAAATTTTGTTCCATAGCATGCGGAGCAAAATTTATTTTCAATAGCGCAAATCATACGTTATCTTCCTTGTCAACCTACCCATTTCCTATCTTTTTTGAAGAATGGGGATTAGATGTAAGGAATATTACGAAAGCATGGGATAACAAGGGGAATATTGTTATTGGGAATGATGTTTGGATTGGTTATGAAGCGGTCATTTTATCAGGCGTTACGATTGGTGACGGTGCAATTATTGGAACGCGTGCAGTTGTTACGAAAGATGTTCCACCTTATACAATCGTTGGCGGTGTACCTGCACAGACGATAAGAAAGCGCTTTTCACAAGATACGATTGACACTTTGTTAAAAATAAAATGGTGGGATTGGTCTAAGGAGCGTATTACGCAACATATATCCGAGATACAGTCGGGAAATATTGAACATCTGATATGAATTGCCGGACGACGGCAAAAGAAAAAAGCCGTCGTACAGCAGATATTTTCATGCGTCTATGAAGCGGTGGCTTTGATTTTCAGAGCCGCCGCTTCTTTGCGTTTACTCATTATATTCTGAAAAACTACGGCGGTATTGAGGAAGTGCTGTCGTACCCGTTTTTTTGCTTACATGGTGCTCTTAATTTATCAAAAAACTGTATCTCGCAACAGACTAAGTATGCCTAGCAAATCATTTAGTGTGTGTTTGTATCGAATAATCTTCAAATACCCATGAGTTTTTCTATTGTATAGGTATTTGTTGCAATAATCCTTACTGGGAAGAAAGGGGGTGAAACAATGAACGATTCAGAGCAATACAAAGAGCATATCGAGTACACTTTTGCAGCCTTTTGTAAAGTTGTTCTCCGCAATGCTTCCCTGTCTGCTTATCGGGATATTGCCAGGCGTCAGAAACGGGAAATATCCCTTGATTATCTCATGGAGGGAAGGTATTACAATCCGTCTACAACAGACAGCTATTTTGCGAAGCAAACAAGTTCGATGGAATTGATTGTGTGCGGCGAGAGAATCGTAATAGAAAATGAACGATTGGCAAAAGTATTTTCCGGTTTACCCAAGCTGCGGCAGGAAGTTTTGGTACTGTATTTTTTCTTTGGATATACGGATAAGAAAATCGGAGAAATGTATGGGAAAAGCCGCACGACAGTAAACTACTGGAAAATTGCAGCACTTAAATATCTAAGAAAAGAAATGGAGTGTAAATTACGGTTGAATGGGGATGTCGGTTAATACCGATTTTTAAACTCTAAATCCTAAAATAAGAATCTCCCATAAAAATCAGTGTTTTTCATACTTGATATTCTGTGGGAGATTCTTATTGTTCTTTTTCTGTATATATTTTAGGGCGCAAAACACCCATAACTGCATTTTTGAACATGCACATTTTTTAAGCCGTCTTTTCCTCGGTTTTTCCTTCGAATTTTTTAATCTCATCATGAAGAAAACGATGATATTTATTCATGTTCCGACCAATGGCATACAGCATGAATTCTTTATACACCTTCTCTGACGTTCGGTAGTTGAATCTTCGGAAACTATCATTTCCCTTGATATCTCCAAAATGTCCTTCTGTCTGGATGGAACGGATCTGACGATTTAGAATCCCTTTCTCACTTTGGATGTTTGCATGGGATTCCTCTTTCAATGTTTCCCCTTGTTCATTGATCTTCATAACTTTGTTTTTCTCAGCATCTTTTTCTGCGTTATATTTATATAAGCATTTCGCTTTGTGTTCACAACCACTACAGTCTGCACATCCGTATACCTCAAAAGTCTGGGTATAACCCGGCTGTTTTTTGGTCTCTGTGCGGATATGATGCAATTCTCTTCCGTCATGACAAACATAATACCGTTCATCCTCAAATATCTGTGTTTTCATGTTGTAATATTTTCCAATATCTTCTCTGTAAGCGCGTGTTTTCCGTTTTTCATGATCCTGCAGCTTGATGTAACTGGATATCTTATTTTTCTTTAAATACAGAAGATTTTTCTCGCTACAATAACCGCTATCTGCGGTTACTTCTTCCAAAATCTCCCCAAATGCATTTTTATGCTTTTCTAAAACCGGAATCAGTGTGTTATAGTCTGTCCGGTCATTGCTTACATAAGCATGGACAATGAAATAATTCTCTACTGCGATCTGAACATTATATGCGGCTTTTAACTGTCCGTTCAGCATGTGATCTTCTTTCATTCTCATAAAGGTGGCTTCTAAATCTGTTTTGGAATAGCTGTTCCTGTCCTTTCCCATGATCTCAAAACATTCTTTGTATCCCATAAGGCGTTCGCCGCAGGTTTCTAATTCCTCATAAAGCTGCTGGAGCTCCGATTTCCTCTTCCCTTTTCCGTAAACAAACGCAATCTGTTCCTTCTCTGCGATCTGAGTCAGATTTTTCTGAAGTTTCAAAATCTCCAATGGGGAACAGTTGTCAATCTCGATGATCGTATTATTGGACAACTTTTTATGTTTTGTCAGTTTCCGCTTCCGGTTCTTTTCAATGACATCTCTTACCTTATCCATTCCTTCGATCACAAACATATGTGCATGGGGAATGTCATATTTTATGCCATACTCATTTTCATCTATCCATGCATTATACTTCTGATACAGTGAATCAATCATATCGAGTAAGCCTGCGAGATGATAATTGATCGTCCCTCTCCACACAAATGTATAGCGGTTTGCATTGGCCTCTATTTTTGTTCCATCAATAAAAAGGGATTTCAATGTGATCAGTCCTTCTTTTTGCAGGCGGCGGAGAAACTGGTAATTCAACTCATCCAATACATCTGCAGTCAGTCTTTTATTCTTGAACTCATAAAAAGCATCCCTTTTTGGTTTCTGACCTTTGGTAAGCCAGATAAATGCAAGGTCTCTTTCGCATAATTCCACAATACGGTCAACAGCTCTAATCCCACGCATGTTTGCGTAAGTAACTACGGCATACATCATAATTGGGTTATACCCGGTTCTTCCCTTATCTGAACAATTGGCTGCAAATTCCGGTCGAACGGTACGCTAATTCCAATATTATCGGTATGTGCATTCTGATATAACGGTATGAACTTTCTGCTCGAACGGTACGCCTTTCCTTTATTATTGTGATGTAACTATTATTCATCACAGTGTAAAGGAGGAGCAATTATGCACGACTACACTACTATCATAGGTGTCATAGAACTAAGACTTAACAAGATCAGCTATGACAATGTTCAGAAACGATATCGAATTGGAAGAAGCGGAATCTCACTGATTATGGAACGCTATCGGGATTCTGGATTATCATTGGATGATTTAAAGCAGATGCCGGCCGAAAAGGTGGTCAATCTGATTTATCCCAAGGATAATCTTCGCCACAAAAACATTCCGTTGCCTGATTTTCACCAAATTCATGAGAACATGATCCAAATGGGAAAGAATGCAGACCTTGGATTTCTGTGGATCGAGTACAAAAAGAAAAATCCTAATGGTTATCAGCTATCACAGTTTTACAAACTGTATAGAGACTTTCTGGTAAATACTTATGGATCCACAAAAGTATCCATGCCGGTTGAACGAATTCCCGGTGAAAAGATGTACATCGACTGGGTAGGTGATCAACCAGAGCTGCTTCTGGATCCTTCAACTGGAGAACTCAAGAAAGTACACATTTTTGCAACAACTCTTGGTTTCAGCAGTCTTGTTTATGCAGAAGCCTTTCCAGATGAAAAACTGCCACATTTTATCACTGGTACCGTACATGCATTATCTTTTTACGGTGCTGTTCCCAGATATCTTGTGCCGGATAATCTGAAAACGGCTGTTACCCGACATAATAAGGATGAGCTTGTATTACAGACGGCTTTTTCAGATCTGGAAACTTTTTATGATACAATCATACTTCCACCACCGCCGCGCAAACCAAAGGGAAAAGCAACGATTGAAAATCATGTTCGCTTTCTGGAAATCTATTTAGTCGAAGAACTTAAGAAAAATACCTATACCTCGCTTGAGGCTTTAAATGATGCTACAAAAAGAATTGTAGAGGACATCAATCAGCGACCATTTCAGAAAAAATCAGATATCCGTAAATCAAGGATAACTGGATTTGAAAAGTATGACAAACCGCGTATGAACAAGCTTCCCGGCGAGAATTACACGCTTTGTGATTATAAGTACTTTCTTAAAGTTCCTGATAATTATCATCTTGAATATGATGCCCACTACTACTCTGTATTGTATACCCAAAGAGGAAAGCCGGCAATTCTAAAGGCAACAATGGCAGAAATAAGGATCTGCGATGAGTACAACCGTCTGATCTGCCGACATCCGAGATCCTACAGGGATTTTCCGCTATATATCACAGATGACAGCCATATGCCGCAAGAACATCTTTATTATAAAGAGGTTAATGCCCATGATGGTGCTTATTATCGGCGGTGGGCATCTGTATACGGCGATTCTATGGTCACTCTTATAGATAGGATCCTGCGCAGTCCAAAACATGAAGAACAAGCTTACAACAGTTGTGCCGGAGTCCTTCATTCCTGTAAGGATGTGCCACACAGGCTCGTACAAGAAGCTGCGGATAAATGTGTAGAAGCAAATGCCTGCAAGTATTCTTATTTTAAAAAAGTACTTGGCATGGTCCAAAACAATCATTCTATTAATAACACAGCTGCATCAGGAACACTTCCTTCCCATGCAAATATCCGTGGAAAGGAGGCCTATAAATAAGTGAGAATACAAAGCGAAATCACATTGACACCGGAAGAACAGGCCCTGATTTCTCGACTGAAAAGTTTCAGAGTTCCGGAAATGGCACGTATATTGGAGGAACAGTTGAGAGATCCGAATGCGGATCTGAATACTTTTAAGGAACGTATGTCAGCGATGATCAATTCGGAATGGCAATCAAGGGCGGATAAACGCTTCAATCGTTTGATGAAAGAAGCTCATCTCAGGTATCCGGCTGCAGATCTTGATGAGACGATTTATCGTCCTGAGCGTCAGTTAGACACGCAGATAATTGAACGTCTGAGCACTTGTCACTGGATAGAGGAAGGAAAAAACCTGATTGTAACAGGTTCTTCAGCAAGTGGTAAAACGTATTTGATCAATGCTTTTTGCGTAACAGCTATGAAACAGTCCAAAAGTGTCAGGTATATCAAAGCGAACACTCTTATGAGTGAAATGGAACAAGCACGTATCAAAGCTACTAATCTGGATTATCTGAACAAACTTACGAAACTCGATCTTCTTGTGATAGATGACTTTGGCCTGATGGATCTTGATCTCGATAAATGCCGAGATCTTTTTGAAGTACTTGATACCCGTGATGGACGGAAATCTACAGTTGTGATTTCTCAATTTCCTGTCAGCTCCTGGTTTGATATGTTTGCAGATAACACTTACGCAGATGCCTGCCTTACAAGAATTACCGACAAGCATCATACATATCGTCTGGAAATGAATGGTATCAACATGAGAGAAACGGAATAAAAGATATCAATAGTATTTTGTACCGCTAAAAATGGAATAGCCGTTCCGCGCATGCGGAACGGAAATCCCATTCAACCGTAATTTACACAATTGGCCAACAAGCCAGAAAAATCTAATTCCTCCATCACTTTTTTCAGGGTATAGACTGGATTGTCGTCAGGTAAACACAATTCGAAGAAACTGAAGTTAATTTTCTGTTGCCCTAATTCAAAAAATTCGTTATAATACTTATTGTTTAGCATAGTTACATTATAACATGTAACGGAGAAGAGATGGTTGTCGTTAGCCATCTTTTTCTCTTTTATGGAAAAATTTCAGGGGCAGATGTGACCTGGTATGAGTCACATCTGCCCCTATTTGGAACTATCTATTTCCCGATAGCCCCTTGATAGCGTTAGTAAATTAAAATAAAGTGTCTTATATATAGTATATAGGGACTTTATAATAGAAATCTTACAAATATGAATAAATCCATGTCCTAAAAATATACATTTCATGGAAAATATAATGCAAAAAAATATTAATATGATACAATCAAGATAAGCGAGAAGCAAGGAATTCTATGACGGCAAGAATTTCATCTTGCTTTTGCGTTGGGAATTTTTTGATATTAATTTCAATTTTTTGAGAAATAGAATCAACTTCTTCTGTTTGATAATTAATTAAAAGATCGCAGAAAATTTCTTGACGAGCCACATGAAGCGCATCTGCAATTTCACAGGCAAAATCTACTGTGAGAGAAGAAGAACCATTTTCAATACGACTTATAAAACTAGGAGAAACATGAAGTTTTTCGGCAAGTTGATTTTGAGTAATACCTTGAGCCTTGCGAATTTCCTGGATACGTTGTCCTGTTTTCATAATGGCATTCATCTCCTTTCTTTGCTATATATTGTAACAATAATAGTAATAGAAATGAATTTACATATATGCAAACTATTTACAAATAGTAAATACGACTGTACTATTAAGGAAAAGGAGGTACGGTTGAATGTTTTATAATAAGGTTGAAGTAAAAGCCATTATTCTTGCAGTTTATAATATTGAATCATTGGGATTAAATAGTAGTAGAATTTTGTTGAAGAGTATTGTTTGGTTGTGTAAACAATATGAGACTACGAAAGAGAATTTATATCTAGAGAAAGCAATGTGGCATATATATGCATATTTAGAATTAGGTTATTCATATGAAACTGGAGAAAGAGAATTTAATATAGTATTGGAGTATTTACAACTGAACAGAGCGGATATTTTTCCTAAAAGAGAGTGGGAATATAAAAAGATCACTTTAACCAAGGCTAATGTGAATCGCTTATTAGGGAAATGGAACCCATATTTTCAATCAATGAAAATTAATGATGCAGTTGCAGATATTATAAAGAAAGTTCAGGATAAAGAATATGGGAAATATATTTATCATTGTGGGAAAGCAATAGAAGAATGTGAAGAAAATACGTTATGGGAAAAAACTTTTATTCTGTATGTAACAAAAGATGAGGCAATTCTTCAAGATATGAATAAGAGTAAATATTATATGCTTAAGGAGATACAACATGATTAGAATTGCAACTATCGGAGGTAGTATATTGGGCGTGAATCGATGTGTTTTTTTCTCTAGTTAAATATTTCTTTTTGTTAATGTAATGATTGTTCTGTGTGTGAGAATGGGGAGATGAGAAAATATTAATTGCAGGAGTAACTCTTTTATTTTTTTTAGTTAATGCAACAACAGATATGATTGCTGCAAGTGCATGTTTTGTTGATAAAAGGCTTTTTAATTTGCAATTCGAGGTCATATTCTTATAATTTAAGGGCAAAAGAAAGATAAGATGTTATAAATATGTTATATTATAAATATCGGAAAGAAATTAAAAAAAATGTGCGTAATCTTATTGGAAGAGGGACTCCTGGTTTTTCAGTGTATGAAAATTAATGATCTTATTGGTAAAATAGGAAATCATGAAGAGAGAGTACCTATCCATTAAGTTGTGTATAACCAGAATGAGTATACATTTTATGATGTTGTAAAAATAAATACTATATTTTTGAGGAAAAAAGTGAAAATGATTAAAATAGTTATAATAGATGATGAAGAAAATATATTAAATATTGTTGAAAATATTGTGAAAAAAGCAATGGAAAATAAAATAGAAATATATACATATCTAAGTGTGAAAAAATTTTGGACTGATTTTGAAGAGAAAATGGATTTTGACATAGTGATTTCAGATGTTGAGATGCCGGAAATTGGTGGAATTGAATTAGGGAAAAGGATAAAGGGGAAAAAGTCAGATATATATTTGATATATTTAACATCTTACTCTATGTATGCAGTTCAGAGTTATGAAATAGAAGCATATCAGTATATATTAAAAGAAAATATGCAGTATAGACTTCCAATAGTGCTCAGTTCACTGATTAATAAATTTGAAAAAGATAAAGATAAATTTAGGTTTATAGGAAGTCCTATGAATAAAGAAAAAATATATTATAAAGAAATTATATATATGTGTAAAGAAAAAACATCTAAGTATGTACGTTTCGTGACAACAAGAGGAATATATAAAGAACGGATAACATTAACACAGATTATAAAAGAATTAGGAAGTGCAGAATTCCTTTTAACAGAACGAGGTTATGTAGTCAATGTTAATCACTTGGATGGAATAAAGGAAAATTTGATTACTATGGATAATGGAGAACAAATTATTATAAGTAGATCTAATTTGAAAAGAGTGAAAGAGCAAATTAATTTATATAGAGGAAGATTGTAGAAGTGTATTATGATGAAGATGATACAAATGTGGATTGCATTTTTTGAAATATGGTTATGCTACCAATTTTTGTATGCTACAATTTTAGAACCAAAACTTTTAACTAAAAAAAATAGATTATTCGTAAATTTGAATATTATAATTGTAGGACTCTTATTAAGTATAAATAGGGAAATTCTGTTTTTTTCCTATAGTATGATGATATTTTGTGCATTGGTAATATGTATTAATCTATTTTTTATAGTTAAAAAAAATCCTTTTTTAATTACGAATCTCGTGTTTCTCTATTTTTTAGGTACATCTTTGTTGGACTTATTGTTTAGTTTTTGGGGGATGATATTTTTACAAACAGAATTTGAAGAGGCAGTTTATTGGTATGCAAACTCTTATTGGAAAATTGGAATTTTATTGTGTACAAGAAGTATAACAGGAATAATAGTTTTTTCTCTTGGAAAAAGTAGAGATAGAGAAATAGATATCAGAGAATTTCAAAATATTATTTTATCAGCGAATCTTGTGTTATTTGTGGTTATGAGAGGATATCAATTTGTTTTGGTAAACATGTCAAATGGTATATTACAAATGCGAGGAGATATTACTAGTTTTTCTCTTTTAATCATCATTGTTATTGTAATATTTGTTAGTAGGGCTTTTGTGAAAAGCAAGATGTTACAAAAGCAAAATGAAATGCTAAAGATGAGAGAAAAATTAAAAGAACAAAGTTATCAAGAGTTGCTATGTGTTTTAGAACAAAATCGCCAATTAATACATGATATAAAAAATCATATGATTATACTTCAAAGTCAAGAGAGAACCTATGATTACGAAGGGATTGCTAACTATGCAAAAGAACTTGAAAAAGTTTTTTTGAGAACAACAGAAGAAATATGGACAGGAAATAAAGTGGTTGATTTAATATTGAGACAAAAAAAATATTTGGCAGAAGAACGCAACATAGAGTTTTTTATTGAAACGATTTTTTTACCCCAATGGCCCTTCAAGGATAGTGAATTATGTTCATTGTTTGGAAATTTATTAGATAATTCGATAGAGGCATGTGAAAAAATAAAAAAAGGAAAGCGATGGATTAAAGTACAAGTAGAGAAACAGAACAGGTTATTATTTTTAGATATATCCAATTCCATAGAAGAAAAAATATTAGTGCGAGGAGGTAAATTAATAACTAATAAAAAGGATAAAGCAAATCATGGATATGGGTTAAAAGGGATCGAAAGAATTGTAAATAAGTATGAAGGAGAAATGTCTTATCAAGTAAAGGGAAATCTGTTTAAAATTATTATTACATTTTTTCTAAAATAATTTTTATAGTATGAAAGGAGGTTAGGATACAATGCAAGAAAAGCAAGAACATTATTTGGCAGGAGATTTGGAAGTGGAGTTAGAGGAATTTAAAAGTCTTGCACAAAATGAGGAGTATGCAGAAGGGTTTTTATCCACAACGATCAAATGTGGAACATTTTTAACTATTTATTGTTGCTAAAGGAAAAGGTAGAGTGTTTTACACTCTGCCTTTTATGATGATGTTAAATGATTACGGAGGATAATATGGAGAAGTATAGTACTTATTTATCAGAACGTAAATATTTATCTCTAAACGAATATGAGATTGATATTTATAAAGAAATATATTGGAAAAAGATGTTAGGGGATACAATATATGAAAAAGTTTTAACTTATCAAAAAAATATAAACGATTATTTGAGCGGAAGAACGTTTGATATTGAAACATTAGAAGTGAAATGTGAAGAGAAATTACTCGATTATTTGAAAAAAGAAGATGATAACAGAGAGGGTGAATTTAGACATAAGATATATTTTAAGGAATTTTTTTCCCGAGTTACAAATTATGGACTTACTAAACTTAAAAAAAGTGTAAAAAGGGAAGTTTTTACTGCAAAGAATTTACAAGATTTTAGGGAACAATTAGCCATACAGTTACAAACTGTTTGTATAAGAACATTAATTACACGTTTGCATGTAAATTACGGTTGAATGGGATTTCCGTTCCGCATGCGCGGAACGGCTATTCCATTTTTAGCGGTACAAAATACTATTGATATCTTTTATTCCGTTTCTCTCATGTTGATACCATTCATTTCCAGACGATATGTATGATGCTTGTCGGTAATTCTTGTAAGGCAGGCATCTGCGTAAGTGTTATCTGCAAACATATCAAACCAGGAGCTGACAGGAAATTGAGAAATCACAACTGTAGATTTCCGTCCATCACGGGTATCAAGTACTTCAAAAAGATCTCGGCATTTATCGAGATCAAGATCCATCAGGCTGTTTTTTGCAAGCACTTTTTGGAGAAAAATGCAAAATATTTTTGGAGAATGTTGCATCTCCAAATTGGAGAAAGTTGCAAGGCCTCGGCTGGCAGCTATTCTGCCAGCTACATAGCCATTGCAGACCATATTTAGTTGTTATAGCGTGAGATATGGAAACGGAAGTTCCGAGTTTTCATCTTCATGTGCATGTTCCCTGAAATAGCGGAACTCCTCATCCAGCTCTTTATAATGGATAAAATCATTTAGATATCTCAGATCTTCTTCTGCGCATCGGTGATCTTCTATGAGATCAAGAAGATAATCATTCATCTCCTCATAGCGTTCCTGAAGATTTTGATATTTTTTCTGTTCTTTGATAACTTTTTTATTTTTAGCCATTGTTACCTGCCTCCTGACTGCTGATTCTTGAAAGAGTTGCATTGATGCTTGATTCACGTAACCGATTATTGATCCCCGGGAACAGAATCAGTTCCACATGGTGGGTGAGCCTGCCAATCAGTGCTGTTGTCATCCGTTGGTCATAAAGAACGTTCACCCACTGTGAGAATTCAAGATTCGTGTTTAAAATCACCGATTTCTGCTCGTGTATCTCAGAAAGATAATCAAACAGAAGCTGTGAACCGGTGCGGTCATACGGAACATATCCGAATTCATCCAGAATCAGTATCCGGGCACTGTTAAGCTTCTTTTTCAGTGCAGTAAGCTTTCCGCTGCTCTGACTCTCGGAAAAGAGATTGATAAGTCCGGCAGTGCGGTAGAATCTTACCGGAATTTCCTGATTACATGCAGACATTCCAATCAGAATGGAAAGCATTGTTTTACCGGTTCCTGTTCCTCCATACATGATGACATTTTTTCCTGTATGATAAAACTCCAGGTCTAACAGGCTTTGGAAGCTGACGTCTTCCGGGAAATCTATCTCATCTGCCCTGAATTCCTCCACGCGGTATCTACGTGGGAAGCCGGCGGTATTGAGGAACTTGCTCTTCCTTTTTGCTGTACGGTATTCAATTTCGTTTGTCAGGAGGTTTAAAAGGTATTCCTGCGGTGTGTCTCCTTTCTGCTCGAAAGCCTGCCCTGCAAAGTTCGTGGACAGCTTGAGCTGTTTGCAGCATGCTGCAATGGATTTTTCTATATCAGCCATTTGAGACACCTCCCTTCTTAAGGGCGGCATCCAGCATTTTCAGATCATTTCTGAACGGAATGACCTTCTGCTGTGGCAGTAAAACTTTGTTTTCAAGCGGAGGCAGAAGCGGTACATCTGCATAGGTTCGCCTGTAAAGGCTCTGCAGACTGTCCGGATCTGTGGCATTCAGCCGGACTGCTTCGTCAACTGTTCTGACAGCACTAGCAAACCCGGTTCTTTCCGTAAGTTCTGCAAGCACCTTCAGGACACGTCCGCGTTCCTTGCTTTCGCAGTTATCCATGTATATCTGCATGGTTTGTGGCATCATGTCATATATGCCGCTGTTTCGAAGAGAACGGGGTTTCCTGGCGATATATGTAAGGTATGGCAGCCAGTCCATTCTTTCATGTTCATTGCCGTAAAGGCGCTTATGACGCACCACTTCGTGCATATCTTTGTCCATGACAATCACATCAGAGGATGTAATCTTGAGATTTACAATGGACTCACAGAAAGCCGGTGAAGCAGAATAACGGTGCTTTCCTGCGTCAAGAGTAAACTTTCCATATTTATCCGTTGTTGCCGTTGTGTAAAGTGCCGTATCAAACGGAACGGAAGGAAGCGGCAGTAAACGAGCCTTATCTTCTTCAAACAGTTTACTGATAAAGCGGTCATCATCGTCATCATAGTGCTCACGCTGCATATCGATTTCACAACGATCCAGAAGATGCTTGTTTTCTTTCACAAGATCATCAAAGCGGGGTACCGGTACAAGTTCGTTGCGGCGCAGGTAGCCAACCTTGTTTTCCACGTTTCCTTTTTCCCATCCGGATTCAGGATTCATAAAAACCGGCTTAATGCGGTAGTGTTCACAAAAGCGTTGAAACCGCTCTGTTACATTACGCCCGCCACCTTTGATGATTTCGGTAACAATGGTTCTGGTATTGTCAAACCAGATTTCCGTGGGAACACCACCGATGTGCTCAAATATGGCAACCAGTCCTTCCAGAAGACATTCCATGTTTTCGCCATAATTAAGCTGGAGGAAACCTCCGTTACTGTAGGGAAAACTGAGCACAAGGTACTTAGCCTCGTGATGAAGCCTGTCATTTTCATAAAAATCGGCTGTTCCAAAGTCTGACTGGGCTTCGCCGGGATGATGATTAAGAGGGATATAGCCATCGGTTCTTTTTAGCCGTAGTTCCTCTTTCTTCTGTTTGACGTATAAGGCAACAAGCCGATAACTGCAGCCGAAACCATCTGCTTCATCCTTGAGGCGTTTAAATACTCTTTTGGCTGTATGCCGTTGCTTTCTTGGTGCAAGCTTGTCTGCCTGCAGCCATTCATCAATCAAAGGTTTGAATGGGTCAAGCTTGGATTCGTGAACCTCTGATGATGCAGGTTTGGGAGATGGATTGTTAAAGTCCTCCATATCCACATATTTTTTGACCGTTTTCCAGTTAAGGCCGGTCTCAGATGCGATTTCAGAAATGTTCTTATCTTGCCGGTAGAACATATCTCTGATATGATGTATCTGATCCATTGTAGTTGACATTCTCCTTTCCTCCTTGTCTTTATTGTTTGGACTACAATAAAGATAAGGTTAATGGTTTTTGGATATACCTGCAATGGATCTTTTCATGGGAATGCTCATACTTGGTGGCTGCCACTCAAGCGCTACACCGTTCCTGAGCGCTTCTAGCGAATGCCTTGCAACTTTCTCCAATTTGGAGATGCAACATTCTCCAATTCCCGTTTGCAACTTTCGGTAATTCTATTTTACAATAAACACATCAGGCCAAAGTCATCTATCACAAGAAGATCGAGTTTCGTAAGTTTGTTCAGATAATCCAGATTAGTAGCTTTGATACGTGCTTGTTCCATTTCACTCATAAGAGTGTTCGCTTTGATATACCTGACACTTTTGGACTGTTTCATAGCTGTTACGCAAAAAGCATTGATCAAATACGTTTTACCACTTGCTGAAGAACCTGTTACAATCAGGTTTTTTCCTTCCTCTATCCAGTGACAAGTGCTCAGACGTTCAATTATCTGCGTGTCTAACTGACGCTCAGGACGATAAATCGTCTCATCAAGATCTGCAGCCGGATACCTGAGATGAGCTTCTTTCATCAAACGATTGAAGCGTTTATCCGCCCTTGATTGCCATTCCGAATTGATCATCGCTGACATACGTTCCTTAAAAGTATTCAGATCCGCATTCGGATCTCTCAACTGTTCCTCCAATATACGTGCCATTTCCGGAACTCTGAAACTTTTCAGTCGAGAAATCAGGGCCTGTTCTTCCGGTGTCAATGTGATTTCGCTTTGTATTCTCACTTATTTATAGGCCTCCTTTCCACGGATATTTGCATGGGAAGGAAGTGTTCCTGATGCAGCTGTGTTATTAATAGAATGATTGTTTTGGACCATGCCAAGTACTTTTTTAAAATAAGAATACTTGCAGGCATTTGCTTCTACACATTTATCCGCAGCTTCTTGTACGAGCCTGTGTGGCACATCCTTACAGGAATGAAGGACTCCGGCACAACTGTTGTAAGCTTGTTCTTCATGTTTTGGACTGCGCAGGATCCTATCTATAAGAGTGACCATAGAATCGCCGTATACAGATGCCCACCGCCGATAATAAGCACCATCATGGGCATTAACCTCTTTATAATAAAGATGTTCTTGCGGCATATGGCTGTCATCTGTGATATATAGCGGAAAATCCCTGTAGGATCTCGGATGTCGGCAGATCAGACGGTTGTACTCATCGCAGATCCTTATTTCTGCCATTGTTGCCTTTAGAATTGCCGGCTTTCCTCTTTGGGTATACAATACAGAGTAGTAGTGGGCATCATATTCAAGATGATAATTATCAGGAACTTTAAGAAAGTACTTATAATCACAAAGCGTGTAATTCTCGCCGGGAAGCTTGTTCATACGCGGTTTGTCATACTTTTCAAATCCAGTTATCCTTGATTTACGGATATCTGATTTTTTCTGAAATGGTCGCTGATTGATGTCCTCTACAATTCTTTTTGTAGCATCATTTAAAGCCTCAAGCGAGGTATAGGTATTTTTCTTAAGTTCTTCGACTAAATAGATTTCCAGAAAGCGAACATGATTTTCAATCGTTGCTTTTCCCTTTGGTTTGCGCGGCGGTGGTGGAAGTATGATTGTATCATAAAAAGTTTCCAGATCTGAAAAAGCCGTCTGTAATACAAGCTCATCCTTATTATGTCGGGTAACAGCCGTTTTCAGATTATCCGGCACAAGATATCTGGGAACAGCACCGTAAAAAGATAATGCATGTACGGTACCAGTGATAAAATGTGGCAGTTTTTCATCTGGAAAGGCTTCTGCATAAACAAGACTGCTGAAACCAAGAGTTGTTGCAAAAATGTGTACTTTCTTGAGTTCTCCAGTTGAAGGATCCAGAAGCAGCTCTGGTTGATCACCTACCCAGTCGATGTACATCTTTTCACCGGGAATTCGTTCAACCGGCATGGATACTTTTGTGGATCCATAAGTATTTACCAGAAAGTCTCTATACAGTTTGTAAAACTGTGATAGCTGATAACCATTAGGATTTTTCTTTTTGTACTCGATCCACAGAAATCCAAGGTCTGCATTCTTTCCCATTTGGATCATGTTCTCATGAATTTGGTGAAAATCAGGCAACGGAATGTTTTTGTGGCGAAGATTATCCTTGGGATAAATCAGATTGACCACCTTTTCGGCCGGCATCTGCTTTAAATCATCCAATGATAATCCAGAATCCCGATAGCGTTCCATAATCAGTGAGATTCCGCTTCTTCCAATTCGATATCGTTTCTGAACATTGTCATAGCTGATCTTGTTAAGTCTTAGTTCTATGACACCTATGATAGTAGTGTAGTCGTGCATAATTGCTCCTCCTTTACACTGTGATGAATAATAGTTACATCACAATAATAAAGGAAAGGCGTACCGTTCGAGCAGAAAGTTCATACCGTTATATCAGAATGCACATACCGATAATATTGGAATTAGCGTACCGTTCGACCGGAATTTGCATTTGCACGTCTATAAGGAAAAAGAAAAATTAAGAGGTGAAACACCGATAAAGGAATATAATTATTTTTGCGAAAAATATGTTTCTACATTTGAATTTGTTCATGAATTGTTTGAAATATATCCCGTATTATATAGAATTATAGAAGAAAAAATAGAAAATTTTATAAAATATTATATAGAGATTTTTGATTTTTTTGAAAAAGATAAGAACAAAATCGGAGAAAAAATATGTGGCGGAAAATTGGTGAAAAGGATAGAAGAAATAGATTTTTCTCTTTCTGATTCTCATAAGAGCGGAAAGAGGGTGGCGAAACTTAAATTGGATAATGGAATGTGGATATTATATAAACCAAGAGCTATGAAAAATGATGAAATATATATGCAATTAATTCAATGGATAAGCCATCATATTGGAATGAAACAGTATGAATATCCTTTTTTAACATATGAGGAACATAGTTGGACATATATTGTTGAGCAGAGTTCCTGCAATTCAGAAAAAGAGTTAGAAAACTATTACGTGAGATTCGGAATACATCTTTTTTTAACATATTTGTTGGGGGCGCAAGATTTACATTATGAGAATATAATTGCAGCAGGTGAATATCCGGTAATTATTGATTTGGAAGCTTTATCTGGAATTCCAAGAAAACAAAAGGGAAGATCCATAGATGAAATAATATATCATCAATTAGTAGAATCGGTATGGAATACGGGATTACTCCCATTTTGTTGGGGGACACAAAGAAGAAAAGGGGTAGAGTGTAGTGGGATAAATGGTAAAGGTGGACAGAAATATTTATTTAAGATTCCGGTTGTTGTAGAAGGTGGGACATCAAATATGCATATAGAATATATGTGCCCTATTTCCGAAGAAAAGCAAAATTTACCCAAAATAAAAGAGGGATTTATAGATATATCACATTATAAAGCGAAAATAAAAGAAGGATTTTGTAAAGCGTATCATATTGCGTTACAGAGAAAACAAGAATTATATTGTTGGGTGACAAAACTAAAAAATTGTGAATGTCGTTGTTTTATGGAAGATACACAACGCTATGGGATGCTTTTGTTTAGTTCCTATCATCCCCAATTATTAAAAGATGGGGCAGAAAGAGAAATTTTCCTTCAGGCTATGTGGGATAATAGAAATAAAAATGATTACCTAATCGTTGATAGTGAAGTGAAGGAATTACTGAGAGGGGATATTCCATTTTTTTCATTTCATATGGATTCTAAAAATCTGCTATTGGGGAATGGTGGAGTGATTTCTAATTATTTTATGAATACACCAATGGAATTATTATATCAAAAAGTACGGTTGTTGAATATAAAGGATATGGAAAAACAATGTGAATATATAGACATTTCTTTTGACATACTACAAGCACCAAAACAACAGTGTGTAAATAAAGTGTATAAGACTTGTGAGAAAAAGGTTGATTGTAGTGTTGTAGAACGGAATAATACAGCAAATAGCAAACTTGTGGATATGTATATTGAGAGATTATTAAAATATAAGGTTTTTAATTATGATAATACAGAAATTAGTTGGTATACAATTCAACTTGAAGATCAATATGGATGGAGTGTTAAAACAATGAATATATATTTATACGATGGTTTAGCAGGTATGTTCTTAATAAGTTGTTTTTTGCAAAAATATCAAAATACTCGTGAAATTGCCAAGATAAATAAAATATTACAATCCACATTATTTCATTATACAGAAAAGGGCTATGAGTCGATGAAAAATCTTCAATCCCAAAATGTCGGTGCATATGAAGGGGAAAGTTCTATATTATTAACATATCTTATTGCATATCAATACAAAAAGGAAAAGATATATTTAGATTATGCTAAAAAACATATAAAAATAATTGAGCAGTTGATACAGATGGATACAAATTATGATGTTCTTAAGGGGAATGCCGGCGCTGTTTTGGTGCTTTTAAAACTATATGGTATATGCCCTGAAAAAAAATATTTAGTATTAGCAGAAAAAGCAGTAGATAGGTTACAGGAAAGAGCATTAAATTTAGAGCATGGAGTAGGTTGGGAAATCGAAAAACAAGTGCCGATGGCAGGAATGGCACATGGGAATAGTGGAATTTTGATGGCCTTTGTAGGGATGTGGAAGAAAACAAATAAAAGTAAATATTTTGAATTTGCAAAAAAATATTAGATTATGAAGATTTTTTATATGATCCTTCGATGGGAAACTGGAAAGATATGCGAACACATGAGTGCATACAGGATAACGTGGGAGCTATAGCATGGTGTCATGGAGTGTCGGGGATACTGTGGTCAAGAATGTATTGCTATGCTCAAAATACAGATACCATTTGGAGAGAACGTATTAAAACAGACATGTTTCGAGCATATCAGAAATTGGTGAAATATTGGAGAAGAGATAGTTGGTCTTTATGCCATGGAAATTGCGGGAATTTGTTGGTTTTAGAAAAGGCAAAAACATTTTTTGAAGAATGTTCAATTAATGAAAAATATATTTTTATGAAAGAAGATATTACATTGTTACCACAAGAAAAAATGAATCCAGGTTTATTTAATGGTTATGGAGGTATTATATATTATATGTTGAAAATGCAGGACAAGAATATACCAGATATTTTCTTATAAATAACCAATAATGGTCAATATATATACTTGAGGGTCAAAGTCTTGAAATAAATACCTTAAATAGTTAGAGTATAATTATAATCGATTATAAAAAAAATATGGAAGGAGGAGCTAATATGAAAACACCAAAAATTGTAGCTAGAGGATGGACTTGTGTGGGATGTGCGGGTTGTACAGCGTGTTGGGCAAGCGCAACTGCAATAAGTCATGTATCAGCAGCTAATATATTTGGATAGATTAAACGCGACAATGTTAAATAAAGATTTACATTGTCGCGTATTTAAAAATAATTGTATTATTTAGGGAGAAAAATAATGAAAGAATATTTGTTTTGGGACGATGAAATTTTAATTGAATCAATAAATGCTGATATTATTTGTTTATACGTTTTCAAAGGGAAAGAAGTAGAAAAAAGAATGATTAATAATATAGCAAAAGAAATTATTCTTAGAATTAATGGCATGCATACATTTGATGATATAGTAAAGTATTTTTCGCAAAAATACGAGACAAGTATAGAAGAAGTTGAAGGGAAATTAGTTCCTTTTCTTGAAGAATTAGAAGAAGAGTATGGACTGAGTATTCGGACTAGTTCACATCCTAAAGAGAAAAAGGTCAAAGAAAAACAACAGAATTTGTATCCGCATGTAGCATCGTTAGAAATTACTCATAAATGTAATCTTAAGTGTTTACATTGTTATGGGAGTTTTGATTGTTTAAATCAGAAAAGTATGCCAATAGAACGGATAAAGAAATTACTTAAGGATTTAAACGATATTGGAACATGGGTTATTGAACTTACGGGAGGAGAGTGCTTGATTCATCCTCAATTTAAAGAAATTTTGCTATATGCCCTTTCGTTAGACTTTGTTCATATTAACATATTGACAAATGGCGTTGCATTAACCAAAGAGATAAAAGATATTATTATATGTAATAAAGATAGGGTGTTTGTACAAATTGATATACATAGTTTGGAGGATGAATATTTAGAGTGGTTTACAGGTGCAAAAAATATAGCAGAAATAGTTAAAAGCAATGTGAGAGAGCTCGCAGGCGAAAATGTTAAAATGAGAATTGCAACAACTGTAACTAAAAGAAATATAGATGAAGTGGAAAAAATAGCAGATTGGGTATATTCTCTCGGAATAAAAATGTATGTCCCATCTTCGGTTATAGAATTAGGAAGGGCTGTGTACTCTGAACCAGATATATTATTAGATCAAGAAATGCAGATAAAGTTGTTTAAAACAATAGATAGGATTAATGAAAAATACGATGGATTTATAAATACTCTAAACAGTGATGAATTTAGACAGAGTTCCAATTGTGGTTGTTTATCTTCACACGTTACTATTGCTGCGACAGGAGATATAAAAATATGCACAATGGATACCGGAGAATATACAGGTTATCAATGGGGAAATGTTTTTGAACAGAATATAAAAAATATATATGATGAAAAACAAAGTGAATTCATAATATTTTCGGAATTAGAAGCACCAAACGCATTGTCAGAGGAGTGTCGTGAGTGTGAAAAAAGGTTTTTTTGCTCATCATGCATATTAAGAGGAATTGTGGCAGGGAAAGAGAAGGGTGAAAAATGTAAATGGATAAAAAATATGCCATTTGTGTAAAAATTAAAAGAAGTAAACAGATAGCATAGAGGAAGAATGGATATGTTAAGTGTAAAAAATTTAAAAAAGGAATACGATAAATTCAAAATTGATAAAGTTAGTTTTTCGGTTGAACGTGGGAAAATTACAGGGCTTATTGGAAATAATGGGGCGGGGAAAACAACCGTATTGAAATGTGTGATAGGAGTTCTACAATATGATTTCGGGGAAATAATTATTGACGGGTTAATGCTTGAACATCATGAGGAAGAGTACAAAGAAAAAATAGGAATAGTATTTGATAGTGGATATTTTTATGAAAATTTAACGTTGGAAGAAATGAAAAAAATTATTTCAGCAGCCTATCAGAACTGGGATGAAGAAGTATATCAAGGATATTTAAAGAAATATAAGCTGGATTCAAAACAAAAAATAGAAACGCTTTCTCAAGGAATGAAAATGAAATACGCTTTAGCACTTGCGCTATCTCATAATGCAGAAATTTTAATATTTGACGAACCAACGAGTGGTTTAGATCCAAAAACAAGACAATTATTTTGCGAAGAAATGATAGATCAAAAAAAACATGGAAGAACTATTTTGTTTTCTACGCATATTACATCAGATCTGGATAAAATAGGAGATAATATTATTCTTATGGATAGAGGGAGAATTTTAAAGGAAGCTACAAAACAAGAGTTCCTTATGGGGGAACCAACTGTAGAAGCCGCGATGGTGAACTTAATAACTGAAGGAGGAAAAGCATGAAAATATTAACTTTGATAGAGAAGGAGATAAAACTAGCAGGGAATTATTTTTGGCTATCCATAATGGTGTTAATTGGTATTCCTATTTTTTTGAATCAGCAGAGTGGTGGACAATATAGTGGAATTTATACATTAATGATTGCTCTAAATTTTTCAATATATTTTCTTTTTAATAATATTTTTTTAAACGAGGATAAATATAAAGGGAATTTATATATGCTAGCATTGCCCTTTGGTAAGAACAGACTTGTATTGGCGAAATATATATTAGCGATTCTGATGTTCATATTTGCTATAATATGTTATAAGGGGATGGCAAGTGTAGGAGTATATTTAAATATTGTATTTTCTCAATTAAACTATTCGGAGATGTCAATTGTATTTTTTGTGTTTAGTCTAATAATAGGTATATTCTTCCCAATTTATTACAAGTTTTCTTATGCAAAAATAAAAGTTCTTTTGGCGGCAATCATGATTTTTTTACCGACATGGGGATTAGTGATACTCAAATATATTCTGGATATTGAAGTGGTATATCAAAAAATTGTGATAAGTACGCGTGCTTTGATTAGTATTAATATTTTAAGCATTATAGTTATGTTATGTTCTGTGTCTATTTCCATAAAATGTTTGAATTCTAAAAATTAAAATCGTTATATGATTGTGTAGGATAGAATAAATGAAAAAAAGTAATATAAAAAAAAGAATATATCAAATAGTAGGAATAACAATATACATATGTATAATTCTTTTAGTGGGTAAAATGACAAGAAGTTTTTTGCAGGAATTCAAATATGAGATGGGGGAGTTTAATATTGCTACATTAGGGAGTTTTATAGGGGCTTATGTTGTATGCGTATTGGTACATGAATTAGCACATTTAATCAGTTTTTTATTGATGGGATTTCCAGTTGTAGCAGCGGAAATATGTGGTATACTTTTGCTTTTTTCACATAGAAAAATCAAAGTGAAAATTAATTTTAGTAGAATTATGTTAGGTGGTTGGATATTGCCAGTAGTGAAGAAAAATATAGTTTCGTTAAAACAGTACAAACACTATAAAAGAGGGTTTTCATTTGCTTTGATTATGGGTCCAGTGGTTTCTTGTGTGCTGATGGTGTTTTCACTCCTGATTAATATAAAATTAAAAAATGATGATATTTGGTATAGGCAATTTTTCTTTTTATTATTTTTCTTCTCGGCAGGGTTTGTGATTTCAAGTGTTTTGAAAAAAGGAAATAGTCGTGGGGATATTTATTCATTTTTTTTAATACAAAAAAGAAAAATATTTTTTTTGGTACAGATGTGTGAAAATATAGATATGGAAAAAGAAAAAAATATTTATAAAATATCTAATTGCTTAATTAAAGAGTTGGAAAAAGAATTGCAATTTCAAGCGAAGAAAAATAGTAATATTTTAGAAGTGTTTTTTGCAAGCACTTTTTGGAGAAAAATGCAAAATATTTTTGGAGAATGTTGCATCTCCAAATTGGAGAAAGTTGCAAGGCCTCGGCTGGCAGCTATTCTGCCAGCTACATAGCCATTGCAGACCATATTTAGTTGTTATAGCGTGAGATATGGAAACGGAAGTTCCGAGTTTTCATCTTCATGTGCATGTTCCCTGAAATAGCGGAACTCCTCATCCAGCTCTTTATAATGGATAAAATCATTTAGATATCTCAGATCTTCTTCTGCGCATCGGTGATCTTCTATGAGATCAAGAAGATAATCATTCATCTCCTCATAGCGTTCCTGAAGATTTTGATATTTTTTCTGTTCTTTGATAACTTTTTTATTTTTAGCCATTGTTACCTGCCTCCTGACTGCTGATTCTTGAAAGAGTTGCATTGATGCTTGATTCACGTAACCGATTATTGATCCCCGGGAACAGAATCAGTTCCACATGGTGGGTGAGCCTGCCAATCAGTGCTGTTGTCATCCGTTGGTCATAAAGAACGTTCACCCACTGTGAGAATTCAAGATTCGTGTTTAAAATCACCGATTTCTGCTCGTGTATCTCAGAAAGATAATCAAACAGAAGCTGTGAACCGGTGCGGTCATACGGAACATATCCGAATTCATCCAGAATCAGTATCCGGGCACTGTTAAGCTTCTTTTTCAGTGCAGTAAGCTTTCCGCTGCTCTGACTCTCGGAAAAGAGATTGATAAGTCCGGCAGTGCGGTAGAATCTTACCGGAATTTCCTGATTACATGCAGACATTCCAATCAGAATGGAAAGCATTGTTTTACCGGTTCCTGTTCCTCCATACATGATGACATTTTTTCCTGTATGATAAAACTCCAGGTCTAACAGGCTTTGGAAGCTGACGTCTTCCGGGAAATCTATCTCATCTGCCCTGAATTCCTCCACGCGGTATCTACGTGGGAAGCCGGCGGTATTGAGGAACTTGCTCTTCCTTTTTGCTGTACGGTATTCAATTTCGTTTGTCAGGAGGTTTAAAAGGTATTCCTGCGGTGTGTCTCCTTTCTGCTCGAAAGCCTGCCCTGCAAAGTTCGTGGACAGCTTGAGCTGTTTGCAGCATGCTGCAATGGATTTTTCTATATCAGCCATTTGAGACACCTCCCTTCTTAAGGGCGGCATCCAGCATTTTCAGATCATTTCTGAATGGAATGACCTTCTGCTGTGGCAGTAAAACTTTGTTTTCAAGCGGAGGCAGAAGCGGTACATCTGCATAGGTTCGCCTGTAAAGGCTCTGCAGACTGTCCGGATCTGTGGCATTCAGCCGGACTGCTTCGTCAACTGTTCTGACAGCACTAGCAAACCCGGTTCTTTCCGTAAGTTCTGCAAGCACCTTCAGGACACGTCCGCGTTCCTTGCTTTCGCATTTATCCATGTATATCTGCATGGTTTGTGGCATCATGTCATATATGCCGCTGTTTCGAAGAGAACGGGGTTTCCTGGCGATATATGTAAGGTATGGCAGCCAGTCCATTCTTTCATGTTCATTGCCGTAAAGGCGCTTATGACGCACCACTTCGTGCATATCTTTGTCCATGACAATCACATCAGAGGATGTAATCTTGAGATTTACAATGGACTCACAGAAAGCCGGTGAAGCAGAATAACGGTGCTTTCCTGCGTCAAGAGTAAACTTTCCATATTTATCCGTTGTTGCCGTTGTGTAAAGTGCCGTATCAAACGGAACGGAAGGAAGCGGCAGTAAACGAGCCTTATCTTCTTCAAACAGTTTACTGATAAAGCGGTCATCATCGTCATCATAGTGCTCACGCTGCATATCGATTTCACAACGATCCAGAAGATGCTTGTTTTCTTTCACAAGATCATCAAAGCGGGGTGCCGGTACAAGTTCGTTGCGGCGCAGGTAGCCAACCTTGTTTTCCACGTTTCCTTTTTCCCATCCGGATTCAGGATTCATAAAAACCGGCTTAATGCGGTAGTGTTCACAAAAGCGTTGAAACCGCTCTGTTACATTACGCCCGCCACCTTTGATGATTTCGGTAACAATGGTTCTGGTATTGTCAAACCAGATTTCCGTGGGAACACCACCGATGTGCTCAAATATGGCAACCAGTCCTTCCAGAAGACATTCCATGTTTTCGCCATAATTAAGCTGGAGGAAACCTCCGTTACTGTAGGGAAAACTGAGCACAAGGTACTTAGCCTCGTGATGAAGCCTGTCATTTTCATAAAAATCGGCTGTTCCAAAGTCTGACTGGGCTTCGCCGGGATGATGATTAAGAGGGATATAGCCATCGGTTCTTTTTAGCCGTAGTTCCTCTTTCTTCTGTTTGACGTATAAGGCAACAAGCCGATAACTGCAGCCGAAACCATCTGCTTCATCCTTGAGGCGTTTAAATACTCTTTTGGCTGTATGCCGTTGCTTTCTTGGTGCAAGCTTGTCTGCCTGCAGCCATTCATCAATCAAAGGTTTGAATGGGTCAAGCTTGGATTCGTGAACCTCTGATGATGCAGGTTTGGGAGATGGATTGTTAAAGTCCTCCATATCCACATATTTTTTGACCGTTTTCCAGTTAAGGCCGGTCTCAGATGCGATTTCAGAAATGTTCTTATCTTGCCGGTAGAACATATCTCTGATATGATGTATCTGATCCATTGTAGTTGACATTCTCCTTTCCTCCTTGTCTTTATTGTTTGGACTACAATAAAGATAAGGTTAATGGTTTTTGGATATACCTGCAATGGATCTTTTCATGGGAATGCTCATACTTGGTGGCTGCCACTCAAGCGCTACACCGTTCCTGAGCGCTTCTAGCGAATGCCTTGCAACTTTCTCCAATTTGGAGATGCAACATTCTCCAATTCCCGTTTGCAACTTTCGGTAATTCTATTTTACAATAAACATTTAGAAGATGCTATAATGGTTAGTGCAATAAATATTATATTGATGAGATATATTATATGTGGCGATATAATAGATTCCTCTACGAAAGAACTATTTGAATATTGCATAAATACGTTGGAAACAGATAAAATTCGGTTTATGGAGGAAGAATGTAAAATATTATTTATTCATCTTATATATTATTTGAAATACGAAGATGATCATAGATGGGAAACGTTGATTCCATATGCTATAAATATTTTTGATGATGATGGAGTAAACCAGTATTATAAAGCGCAAATAAAACAAATATGTTATTTGGAAAATAATTTGGAATTTCTAAATGAGAGGGAGAATATAAAAACTTCATCTTTTTGGGAAATTGAACATTTGCTGAATATACAACAACAAGATGAGAGAAATTTGCTTAAAATTTTTTGTGAGAGTATTAATTAATCATAAAGCAATCTTAAATGCTGGATGAATTAATGATTATTCCGGGTTTCCAGCGCATTCTGGTCGCAGTTCCATAGACGCAGGAATCATATCCAATGGCTGTTCATATGAGATGGTGTCAGGATTATGAAAATCTACCCTGACGACTTCCTGGCTTTCCGGAGTGTTATAGCTGCGTCCGGTTGCCGCTGGTAAATCCATGCAACCTTTTTGCCGTAGTCGCTTTACCCAGTTATAAAAGGTTCCAGGCTTGATGTCGTGTTCCGCACACCATTGATGATCTGTCAATCCACTTTGACGGCATTCCATGATGAGACGGTATTGTTCTTCAGCAGGTATTCTGTAAGTGCAAAATATTGCTACGTTACTCATAAATTGCGCCTGCACCAAAATGATAGATGCAAGCGTTTTACTCTATTTTAGTTTTGACAGTTAGCTTTCGCAGCCTTGCTCCATGGGGCGAACTGCTCTAACTGCTCATCTGACATTTTATCATTCGGTCGTTGTGACAAGAGATATGTCAGATATTTATAGGTATTCAGATCATTCGCTTTTGCCATCTCAACCATAGTATACACAATAGCACTGGCGGTGGCTCCTTTAGGACTGGCACTGAACAACCAGTTCTTCCTGCCAACGGTGAATGGTCTGATCGCATTCTCGCTGAGATTGTTAGAAAAACTGCAGTGGCCGTCTTCCAGATAGGTCATCAGGGTGTCTTTCCGATTTTGGGCATAGTTCACCGCTTTCGCCAAACGAGTCCCCTTGTTTGGGTGCTGTTGA
This sequence comes from [Clostridium] scindens ATCC 35704, assembly GCF_004295125.1. NCBI lineage: Bacteria > Bacillati > Bacillota > Clostridia > Lachnospirales > Lachnospiraceae > Lachnoclostridium > [Clostridium] scindens. The sequence continues at coordinate 1,773,583 of NZ_CP036170.1, forward strand.
TCCAGCCAATCCCAGAATACATCCAGTATCGGCTTTTCTTTTTCAAGACGAAACTGTTTTCTCTGCTCTGCGGTATGATTTTTTGCTTTTGAGTACCGTTCACAATCAAACAGCTTGGAACAGAACTGCACTCCCTGCACTGCGGGAAGACTATAATTATACTCTTTCCCCTTCGGTATGGCATCTGTGAAGTAACGTCTCACATGCGCCCAACAAGAGCATCGTTTGATATCAGGCAGATTATGATGACCTTGATACCCATCCGTTTCCAGATATCCGCTGAAGCCTTGCAAGAATGATTCTGCATGGAACTTTGCTCTTGTCTCTGTATAATGATAGAGTAGAATCGGTGGAAGACCATCTTCTCCGCTGCGGAAGAGCCACATCCAGGAATCTGTTTCCGGATTGCGCTCCGGCTCATTCAGCACTTGAACCCGTGTTTCATCTGCCATCAGATATTTACGCACCAGTAACTGACGGTGAAAATAGTCATAAACATGGCGAAGATAATTCTCGGTGCAGTAAATAATCCAGTTGGCAAGCGTAGCACGGTTCAATGGTACACCCAGTTGTTTCCAGTCCTCTTCCTGCCGGTTTAACGGCAGACCATTCTGGTACTTCTGGTGCATCGCCCATGCAACGACAGATTCTGATGCATAACTTTCCGGGATCAACGGTTCCTGAACAGGAGCCTTGACAAAAGTCTGGTCATCGGGATGTTCCGCTGATATGGCACACTCCGGACACTTATAGGTTTCACGATAGATATTTACAACTTTACCTTTGGCAGGGGTAAAGCGGAATTCATGACGGACGAATTCTTTCCCAATACATTCCATCTGTGTTCCGCAGGCTGGACAGTTCCGTTCCTCCTCCGGAAGAGAAATGATCTCGTCGCAGGAAGGCACGTTTTTAAAGAGTTCAGCGTGAGTCCGTCTTGCTTTCCGCTTATGCTCCGGGACAATGATGCCATCAGGAAGTTCCGGATTCCATGCCGGATCCGCTTCCTGCTCGGCTTCATCAAAAAGATTCAGCTGGCCTTCGATATCCTTCCGTTTTTCGCTGGAAGTGCCAAAGAGCTTCTTCGTGAGATATTCAATCTGTTGACGAAGAGTCTCTTTTTCCAGACGGTCTGCTTCCAATGTCTTTTGTAAAGACTGGATCAGTTCTGTCTGTGCAGCAATCGTCTTATTCAGTTGGTTGATCATGTCCTTATACGCAAGGATTTTTGAATCTTTTGAATTACCAGCCATACGTTTTCTGCTCCTTTATCTCTGCTCTTAGTATACCACAAAAAGTGAAGAAAAAGAAGCAGAAAACCCAGTATTTACAAGGGAGCAAGGCGCTTTCCAGGGTGTGGAGCGCCCCGCATTTCTACCGGATTGCAGAGAAGTTTTCCACCATCATTCCGTAGGTTTGAACGCTTTAGGCTGTTCGATTTCAAGACCGGACATGAGCCAGTCGAATTGCTGCCAGGTCAGTTGTTTTACTTCCAACTGATTTTTCGGCCACCGGAATCTGCCCTGAACTTCCATGCGTTTATACAACAGCACAAATCCATCGGATTCCCAGAGTAAAGCTTTGATCCTGTCACAACGTCTTCCGCAGAAAAGATACAGGGCACTCCGTCTTGGATCCATGTGAAGTTGCTCCTCTACAATGGCACACAGTCCGTCAATGGATTTCCGCATATCCGTTCTGCCTGTTACGATATAGATTTCATCGGCGACCGTGATATCCCCTAACATTCCAGCTCTTTCACAATGCGAAGTGTCTGAGCCAGAAGCTGTGGATCTGTTCCATTCGGGATAGTCAGAAGAAACCTTCCAACAGACAGCTTCATAGGTGCTGCCTCAGAAATGCTGCTTCTTTCCATAGACGCAGGAATCATATCCAATGGCTGTTCATATGAGATGGTGTCAGGATTATGAAAATCTACCCTGACGACTTCCTGGCTTTCCGGAGTGTTATAGCTGCGTCCGGTTGCCGCTGGTAAATCCATGCAACCTTTTTGCCGTAGTCGCTTTACCCAGTTATAAAAGGTTCCAGGCTTGATGTCGTGTTCCGCACACCATTGATGATCTGTCAATCCACTTTGACGGCATTCCATGATGAGACGGTATTGTTCTTCAGCAGGTATTCTTTTGCTTCTCATGAGCAGTCCTCCATAAATCGAATAGAGTAAAATGCTTGCATCTATCATTTCTAGCAACAGAAGATGAAGTAAAATGCTTGCATTCTCTATTAATCATTATGGACTGAGTTTTAGGGCAACGCAATCCGTCGAATTGTTTTGCGCTTACTTATGAAATACTTCCTTATCACTGGAAAACTAAGCTTTTTTGAGGTTTTCCAAAAAATTATTTAAAAAATTAGCACTCACCTCTTGGCTCGTTTGGGGTGGTTTTGTCCTGTGGTGTCAGAGCCCGTAAAGCCTTATTTTACAAGGTTTTTGCGGGTTCTTACTTTTTGTCTGAGAGCGTCAAAAATCGTCATTTTTTGCGAAAATGGTGTAGTAAATGGTGTAGTAGAAGAGCCATGAGTGATGTGACAAGAGAGTGGAAATAAGAGATAGAAAAAGGGATAAAGATTTGATAAAATTAAAATTGTTGAAGATAGATTTGAAAATTTTTAAAAATACCAAGGAGAAAAGAGACAGAAGAAGGCTTTATAAGAAAGAGCAAGTTATAGGGCATATATAGATTTGAGACCAAGGATGGGAAAAACAATAACCAATATAACTGTACTAGAGGGAGTGGCGTATGGCAAAAGATGACTATCATTTTGAACGATTAACACCAATTAATGATATTGAGCTGAAAGTATATGAAGAGGCAATCAATTATGTATTTGAGAACCAGGATATAAAGAACGTAGCTATTTCGGGTGCATATAGTGCGGGTAAAAGCAGCGTTTTGGAGTCATACAAGAAGAAACATAGTGGGTTACAGTTTTTACATATTTCTCTTGCACATTTTCAATCTCCAGATTTAGAAGAAGAAACAAAGGATGCTGACAAAAATGATCATGAGGAAAATGAAGGAGTTAAAGAATCTGTATTAGAGGGAAAAATATTGAATCAACTGATACACCAAATACCTTCTGATAAAATCCCTCAAACTAATTTTAGAGTTAAGAGAAAAATAAAGCGATCGGATATTGCGAAAAGCACAGTAATAATATTTATGTTAGTGCTTATGATACTATATTTCATTTTTTTTAAATTCTGGAAAAAATATGTGTTATCACTGCCGGACAATATATTGAAATCGATTTTATCGTGGTCCATTAGTCAATATAGCCTGCTGATCAGTGGGATAATCTTGACCATACTATTAGGGACCGTGATTTATGGAGTGGTAAAAATACAGAAGAATAAAAATGTATTCCGGAAATTGAATCTTCAAGGGAATGAGATTGAGATATTTGAAGAGAGCAATGATTCATATTTTGATAAATATCTTAATGAAGTGTTGTATTTGTTTGAGAATGCAGAGGTTGATGCGATTGTTTTTGAAGATATGGACCGTTTCAATGTAAATAGTATATTTGAGCGACTGCGAGAGGTAAATACTCTTGTAAATATCCGGTTACAAAAGGATGATAAAAAAATTATACGTTTTTTCTATTTGCTGCGTGATGATATTTTTGTATCAAAAGATAGAACAAAGTTTTTCGACTATATCATTCCTGTTGTACCTGTTTTAGACAGTTCCAATTCCTATGATCAATTTCTTGATCTCTTAAAAATCGGCGGGATTTTAGAACTCTTTGATATGAATTTTTTACAGGGGTTATCATTATATATTGATGATATGCGTCTGTTAAAAAACATTTATAATGAATTCGTGATTTATTATAACCGTATAAATACGACCGAATTGGATTGTAATAAAATGCTTGCCATGATTACATATAAAAATTTATTTCCACGTGATTTCAGCGAATTACAGTTGAATCAGGGATTTGTGTACTCTTTGTTTGATAAGAAAGATGAATTTATAAAAAATGAACTAGAAGAAATAGAAAATCAACAGGAAGATGCACAAAAGTTTATAGATGAATTAAAAACAGAATCTCTTGTTGAAATCCGAGAGTTGGGTGCTGCTATTGCATATAAGTATTTAAGGAATTACAATTGGTATTCATACAGTGATGATGATTTAGATGACTTTATAATGCGATACTTAAATGGAGATCGTTTAAAAGAATATGTGCATCGTAAAAAAATCATAGAGGATAGATCATCAGGGCGTATTTCTCAATTAGAAGAGCAGATATGGAATTTAGAAAAGCAAAAAAGTATTATAAAAAATAAACAGCTTTGCAAAATAATTAATCGCAAAAATTTAAATACAATTTTTAGTATTATAAGCACAAATGAAATTGGGATTGTTAGAGAATTTAAGGAAATAAAAAGCAGCGAGTATTTCGATCTCTTAAAATATCTTATCCGTAATGGGTATATTGATGAAACCTATAGCGATTATATGACATATTTTTATGAAAATAGCCTGAGTCGTGTGGATAAAATTTTCTTGCGTAGTATTTCAGACAGCAGGGCAAAAGAGTATACATACCGTTTGAAAAATCCTAAATTAGTGGTTTCAAGGCTCAAAATTGTGGATTTTGATCAAGAAGAGACCTTAAACTTTGACTTGTTTGCTTATCTATTAAAGACACCGGATGAAGTGGAATACTTAAATAGATTTATAAATCAGCTTAAAAACACAAATAATTATAAATTTGTCGGGACTTTTTTTGACACTCGAACAGCGTTACCTGAGTTTGTTCGAAATCTTAATATCAGATGGCCAGAGATGCTAGCAGAGGCTATTTATGAAAAAAACTTATCAGAGAAACAGGTATGGAAATATTCTATTTACACATTGTGTTATTCGGAAAGCGATACAATCTGCTTGATGAATCAGGATAATGCCATTAGTGATTATATATCAAATGAGCGGAATTATCTTTCGATTAATGATGATGCGTATATTGATAAACTTATTGCTGGATTTAAACTCTTGGAAGTGAAATTTAAAGGTATTGACTATGATAAGTCTAATAAGGTTTTATTTCAAAGGATCTATGAAGAGTCGCTATATATGATAAATAGTGAAAATATTCAGCTTATGTTGTGCAAAATGTGTGGGATAGAAGATCAGGAGGAAATACTGCATAAAAATTATTCGATTTTATGTTCCATATCAGATTCCGCAATCACCCAATATATTGAAAAGAACATAACACAATACATTGAAGTGATGTTGCAAATGTGTAAAGGCCTCATTATGGATGATGAGCAGGCTATAGTATCTATATTAAATAATTTTAATATTACAAAAGAACAAAACGAGAAGTATATTCAGTGTTTAAAAACTGTTATTTCTCAGATAGTACAGGTTGAAGATCCGTCTTTATGGGGAATATTATTAGACAATGATTCGGTGGACTATTCGGAAGAAAACATTTCTGCTTACTTTGAAAAGCTGCAAGGTACAGAGATAGACCATACTTTGGTTTCTTTTATCAATCGTCACGATATGATTCTTGATTTTTCAGATTATGATTGTATAGAGGAATCTAAAAAACAGATGTTTATAAGTTTCATATCATGTAATGATGTTGAGAATACTAGATATGAAAAACTTCTATCATCGTTTAAATTGGAACTTAAGGAGTTTGCTATTTCAGGAATTTCAGACGAAAAGATTGATATTCTGATAAAGATATCTATCATTCAAATGACAAAAGTAAATTTGGTGTTTATGCGTAATGAGTACTCGGATCATGTACTAAATTTTATTAATGAAAATATCAATCAGTATGTGGATATTATGGATGATGAGATTTTTTCTCTTCAAGAATTACTGGAAGTGCTGAGATGGAAGGTTAGTGATGAGATAAAAATGAAGCTTATGTCCTTTACAAATCAGGAAATTTCTATAATTAACGAGCACTATTCAACCAAAGTATGTATGTACATTCTTGAAAATAATTTTTCAAAATCCGATTTGCCTGAATTGCTACAGTCATATGATAATTGGAATAAAGAAGTACAGGCTAAGATATATGCTTTAGCATTAATATATATATCTGATATAATAGCAAATCCCCAAAATGTCTCTTCTCAATTGAAAGACAGATTACTGTACTCTATGGAATTGAAGATTGAGAGTAGAATTGACTTGCTGATAGCAATGCTGTCTGACCTGAACGTGGAATATGTAAAGAACCTATTAGTAGAATGGGGCTTAAAGGATTATATTAAAATTTTCGATAACCGTAGCCGTCCAAGATTTATAATTAACTCTACTAATAAGAAAATATTAGATGCGTTTAGAGAAAAAGGATGGATTGAACGTTATGAAGAAGATACGAATAAAGCTGGTTTTTATAAAATAAAAAAAGGAAAAGGTTTAAGACAATTGCCTAAAGAGTTATTGTAATTCAAATTATAAATCAAAATAAGTATTAGTAATGGTTTTAGAGTTGTCAAGCATTTCAATAGCATGAGAAACTTAGACATGTAATAAAAATGTTTATTTAGTTTAAATCCTTTTAAAGAATAAGGAATGAACTATATTTACTCTTAGGAGGGGCTGTTATTAGAAGGAAAATGAAATTTAAGTATTATTATGCTGTAACAATCGAAAGATTAGTAATTTAGGAGGTACATAATGGCACAATTTGACTGGGTAGATTTTTATAAGGCTTTTGCTAAAGCCTTACTTCATTACAAAGGCAACCGTTCCGCTTTAATTCAAACCATTAAAAAGGTTTATGCAGAGATTGAGATTAATCTGCCTACACTGGAGCGAGATAATCAGATTGTAGACATAGATCCCTTTACCGTATTTGGTTTGTTTAATAAGAGCAAGTTAAAGGAATCAAACAGGGTAAAAATTATTACGGCGTTCGCAAGGGAACTTGCTGTTGATGCTGCAGTTCCTACCTCGTTTGATGCTGTCCCAGTTTTGAACAACCAGAACGCTACCTTCTATTACTGGATAGGAGACAGAGGTCCAGATGATGTTGATCATCTCTGGGATCTCTTTGAGAGTGCATTGGAATATGCGAAGACTCCATCAGATGACAAGAGACAGATGGATTCAAAATATTTTGATCTTGCTATTAATTTGAAAGGCAATGGAAATAGTAAAATTACTATGGGGTTATACTGGATTGCTCCGGATGTATTTCTGAATCTTGACAGTAGAAATACTTGGTATATTTATGAATCTGGCAAGCTCCCGTCTGATGTAGTCGATTCTCTCCCTCGGATTGAACAAAAGATCTCGGCAGATAAATATTTTGAAATTGCAGAAAGACTTCAAAGTTATCTGCAGAGTGAGCGTAGTGCTTTGAAAGATTTTAAGGAGCTCTCTTTTGAGGCATGGACGTATTCTGAACAGATAAATCAAGAGGAAAGAGCAGCTAAAGTTCAAAGCCAGCGTGATGACAAAGGGAGTGCGCTTGCGGATGAGGATGTGGACACGGTCCATTACTGGATCTATTCGCCCGGTGACAGTGCTTATAAATGGGACGAGTTTTATAAGCATGGTATTATGGCAATTGGTTGGGGAGAGATTGGAGATCTGAGGGTATTTGCCAGCAAAGAAGATATGAAAAAGAAAATGAAGGAGACATATGATTCTTCACGTCCTTATACAAATGTAGCCCTTGCTACCTGGCAGTTTGCAAATGAAATGAAACCGGGAGATATTGTTTTTGCAAAGAAAGGTATGCATCAGATTATTGGCAGGGGGATTGTAAAGTCAGATTATATCTTTGATGACAGTGTTGAAGATGAATTCAAAAATATCCGGCAGGTTGATTGGACGGACAAAGGAGAATGGCCTCATCCTGGTCAGGCGGTCATGAAGACGCTGACAGACATTACGGCATATACAGATTATGTTGAGCAACTGAACGATTTATTTGAAACAGAGGATGATATTGACGAGACGGAGGATGATGATTCTAAATTCCCAGTATATACGAAAGCAGATTTTCTGTATGGGAAGGAAGATGGCAGAGATCGAGTCTATATGAGTGAGGAAGATTATGACACCCTTGTAGGGCTTGTTAGAAATAAGAAAAATGCAATCCTTCAGGGAGCTCCGGGAGTCGGAAAGACATTTATTGCAAAGCGACTTGCATATTCTATGATGGGGAAGAAGAATCCGAATCGAGTGATGTTGGTTCAGTTTCATCAGAGTTATTCTTATGAGGATTTTATAGAGGGATTCCGTCCGGTTTCTTCCGGTGGATTTGAGATCAAGAAGGGAGCGTTCTATAATTTTTGTAAAAAGGCTCAGTATGATCCGGAACATGAGTATTTCTTTATCATTGATGAGATTAATCGCGGAAATTTGAGTAAGATTTTTGGAGAATTATTCATGTTGATTGAGAATGATAAGCGTGGAAATGAATTGCATCTGCTTTACTCCGATGAGAAATTTTTTGTACCAAAGAATGTATATATCATTGGAATGATGAATACTGCAGATCGGCGTTTGGCAATGCTGGATTATGCTCTGCGCAGAAGGTTTGCGTTCTTTGATATGAAACCAGGATTTGATACAGAGGGATTCTTTGAGTATAGAAAGAAGTTGGCCAATAAAAAGTTTGACAAACTCATTACTACAGTTGAAAACCTGAATAAAGTAATTTCAACGGATGATTCCCTTGGAGAAGGCTTTTGTATTGGACACAGTTATTTCTGTAATCTGGATCATGTATCAGATAAGACGTTGTCTGATATTGTTGAATACGAGCTGATTCCGATGCTAAAAGAATATTGGTTTGACGAACCGCCGAAAGTACAAGAATGGACAAATAATCTCAGGAGTGCTGTAAAGTGATACCTATACGGAATATTTATTATATGCTTTCTTATGCCTTTCAGGTGCTTAATGAACAGGGATATAGGAAGATTGCTACAGAACAATTTCATAATGTGGCTGATCTGTGTGCGGCGATTTTGATTAAAGGGATTTCATCACAGCTGAAACGAGGACTGGGACAGGAATATGTTTCAAAAACAGAAACCTTATCTGCATTAAGAGGAAAAATTGATGTGTCAGAATCAATCAAAACGATGACGATGCTCAGAAATCAGATGGTTTGTACATATGATGAGTTTTCTGTGAATTCAAGGATGAATCAGATAATCAAAGCTACGGTTAGGATGTTGATGTATGCCAATATCTCCAAAGAACGGAAAAAAGAATTAAAGAAACAGATGCTTTTTTTCAGTGAAGTTGCGGAGATAGATTTAAATACCATTGACTGGAATATTCGATATAACAGGAATAATCAGACATACAGAATGCTGATATCTATCTGTTATCTGGTGGTAAAAGGTCTGCTGCAGACGAAGAGTGATGGAACGGTCCGCCTTATGGATTTCCTGGATGAGCAGAGGATGTGTCGTTTATATGAGAAGTTCATTTTGGAATATTATCGAAAGGAACATCCTGAAATTACGGCAAATGCTTCGCAGATCTTCTGGCAGTTGGACAATGATATGAGTGATATGCTGCCGGTTATGCAGACGGATATTATGTTAAGTCGAGGTGACAGTATTCTGATAATTGATGCGAAGTACTATTCGCATATAATGCAGACGCACTTTGATACATATAGCATTCATTCCGGGAATTTGTATCAGATTTTTACATATGTGAAAAACAAGGAAATAGAACTTGCTGATAAGCCACATGTTGTTTCGGGCTTGTTATTATATGCAAAGACAGACGAGACCCTACTTCCAAATCAAACTTATCAGATGAGTGGAAATAAGATCAGTGTGAAAACGTTGGATCTTGACTGTGACTTTGAAAAGATTGCGGAACAATTGGATGAAATAGTGGATGAATATTTTGTATAGAGATTAGTTGTCAGCATTTATTTTGGAGAAAAAATATGATAGATACAAGTAAATCAAAATCTGATGAACAACAAAAAGCCGAAATTATCATAGGGGATCATGTTGAAGAAGAACTTTCCTGTCCCTTGAAAAGGAATGAGAAAGTTGTTCTTAGTGAGGGAATATATATTGTGCCGGATTTATATTCAGAAAAAGATAGAATTGTGGGTGAGATATTTGCGCATATCGGTTCTCTTAAGGTCGGTCAGCAACATAAGATATCGCAGGATATTTTGAAAATGCTTTTGCTGGAAAAAACAAAAGGCGTTAAATATAGAAAAGTGCTTGTTATTATTGACGACAAAATAGAAGAATACCTCAGAGGAAAATCATTTATTGCTGAGAGTATTAGACAATTTGGTATAGAAGTAAAAAAAGTTGATCTTTCACATGAAATATATGAAAAGATAGTGAGTGCACAAAGGCAACAAGTGATGGTAAATGAATTTGATATGCGAAAATACAGTGCGAAATAGTTCCGTTTATTTAGTTGAATTTAACAATAGGTTGTAAAATTGCAACTCCTGCAATATAATATAATAGGTTTATTTTAAGCATTATATTTTATTTTCGCTCAAAAAGTAAATTTGCGGAACAGTGAAAAGAGATATCTTGTGGCTGAGATTGTGGGGACTAACAAATTTCTGAATAGAAATGTAAGAGCGATTGAGAAAGAAAAGCGGGGGAGAATATGAATAAAAAAGGAATGTCTGAGCAAGATATAAGAACAAAATATATAACGCCCGCAATTCTGGCGGCTGGTTGGAATAGGGACTTGCAAATTAGAGAGGAAGTTTCTTTTACAAAAGGTAAGATCACAGTACGCAGAAAAATTGTGAAGCGTGGAGAGCGAAAACGCGCAGATTATATTTTGTATTGGAAACCGAACATCCCACTTGCAATCGTGGAAGCAAAAGACAATAACCACAATATTGCGGATGGTATGGAGCAGGCTCTAAATTATGCCGAGATTTTGGACATACCCTTTGTGTTCACATCTAACGGCGATGGATTTTCTTTTTATGATAAGACAGATGGACATGATGTTCAGATAGAATTGACTTTGGATCAGTTCCCTTCTCCGGAAGAATTGTGGGCTCGTTATAAGAAATTTAAGGGTATCACAGAGGCAAGCGAAAAAGTCATAGCGCAGGATTATTACTATAATCCCAATGACGATAGAAAGCCTCGATACTATCAATGTAATGCAATTAACCGGGCTGTTGAAGCAGTTGCTAATGGACAGAACCGGTTGTTGCTGACGATGGCAACTGGTACAGGTAAGACCTATACAGCGTTTCAGATTGTTTATAGACTTTGGAAGTCTCGCACGAAAAAAAGAATTTTATTTTTGGCGGATCGGAATGTACTTGTAGATGACCCCATGCGTAAAGATTTTAAGTTCTTTAACGCTGATAGCAATAATCGGAAAATGACCAAGATCCGCGACAAGAAAGTGGATAAAGCTTACGAGGTTTATTTTGCAATTTATCAGGGAGTGACGGGGCAAATAGGCTTTGCAGATACATATAAAGAGTTTTCACCAGACTTTTTTGATCTGATTATCGTAGACGAATGTCATCGTGGCAGTGCAAAAGAGGATTCTGCTTGGAGAAAAATTCTGGAATACTTTAAGAATGCTACGCAGATTGGTATGACGGCCACGCCCAAAGAAACAAAGGACATCTCCAATATTGAGTATTTTGGAGAACCTATTTATACCTACACTCTGCGTCAGGGTATTGAAGATGGATTTCTTGCGCCATATAAAGTTGTCCGTGTTGGAATTGACAAGGATTTAGAAGGCTACCGTCCTACAAAAGGTAAAAGGGACAAGTACGGGATTGAGATTGAAGATCGAGAATACAACATCAAGGATTATGACAAAAATCTGATTCTCGAAAAGCGTACAGAACTTGTAGCGAAACGAGTATCGGATTTCTTGAAGAGAAATAATTCTCGTTTTGCTAAGACGATCTTTTTCTGTGTTGATATTGACCATGCCGTCCGCATGGCTCAGGCCCTTAGAAACGAGAACGGGGATCTGGTAAAGCAGAATCCCAAGTATGTGGTACAGATGACCAGTGGTAGTGAGGGCGTAAAAGAGCTGGAAAACTTTATGACCGCAGATGAGCCGTATCCTGTATTGGTGACTACAAGCAAATTGCTGACAACAGGTGTAGATGCAGATACTGTGAAGTTTATCGTTTTGGACAGCAATATTAATAGCATGACGGAATTCAAACAGATTATTGGCCGGGGAACAAGAATCAATGAAGAGCATGACAAGCTTTATTTTACTATTATTGATTTTCGAAATGTGACCAAGTTATTTGCTGATAAGGATTTTGACGGTGATCCGGTGAAAGTCAAAGAAACAGATGGAGACATTCCTACGGAAGAAACGGAAGAACCTTCAACTGAAGATATTCCGCAAGAAGAGGTGTCTAAAGAAGAGTGTCAGGAGGTTCCGCCGGATGTTACTTTTGATCCGGATGATGATACGCCAAAACGGGTGAAATACTATGTCAATGATGTGCCGGTATCCATTATTAACGAAAGGGTACAGTATTTGGATGCAGACGGCAAGCTAATTACAGAAAGTCTTGTGGATTACACCAGAAAGAACATTCGCAAGGAATATGCCACGCTGGATGAGTTTTTGCAGCGGTGGAACAGTGAACAGAAGAAAACAGTCATTGTTGAGGAATTGGAGCAAAAGGGTATCTTCTTTGAAGAACTGAGAGAAGAAATCTCTAAGGATTTGGATCCCTTTGACCTTATTTGCCACATAGCTTTTGATATGCCGCCGCTGACACGAAAAGAGCGGGCCAACAATGTAAAAAAGCGTGGCTACTTTGGAAAGTACAACGAGGTTGCTAAACAGGTTTTAGAAGCGTTGCTGGACAAATATGCAGACGAAGGGCTGGCTAATCTCGAAAGTATGGAAGTTTTGAAAGTGCCTGATGTCGCCCGATTTGGTACACCGGTCGAAATACTGAAATGTTTTGGCAACAAGAGAAAATTTATGGAAGCTATTGCAGAACTGGAGGATCAGCTGTATGTAGCATAGGAGAATTATTATGAGTATATCGGCTATAATTAAATCAGTGCAGGATATCATGCGGCAGGATGCCGGTGTAGATGGTGATGCACAGAGAATATCACAGCTTGTCTGGATGTTATTTCTGAAGGTGTTTGACTCCAAGGAAAAGGAATGGGACGCATTGTCGGATGACTATACATACATTATTCCTGACGGTTTGCGTTGGTCTGAGTGGGCTGAAGATGATGAGGGCATCACCGGCGATGAATTGATTGATTTTGTAAATAATACTCTGTTCAAGACTTTTAAGGATTGGCAATTGACGGAAACCAGTGATCCGAAAGCAGTCTTAGTAAAGTCTCTGTTTGAGGATAGCTATAATTACATGAAATCAGGAACGTTGATGCGTAGCGTCATCAATAAACTCAACTAGATCGATTTTGACAAAGCTTCTGACCGCCATTTATTCAATGACATTTATGAAAATATCCTGAAAGATTTACAGAGTGCCGGAAATGCCGGCGAATATTATACGCCCCGTCCCGTTACTCAGTTTATGGTGGACATGGTCAATCCGCAGCTTGGCGAGCAAGTTCTGGACTTTGCCTGTGGTACCGGTGGTTTTCTAGTCTGCGCACTGGAGCATTTGCGCAAGCAAGTTCGTAACATTGATGACGAAGCGCAGCTCCAGAATTCTATTTTAGGTGTAGAAAAAAAACCTCTTCCTCATATGCTTTGTACTACAAATCTGATTTTGCATAATATTGATAATCCACAAATTAGGCATGATAACTCGTTAGGTTATCCAATCAAAAATATTAAGCCCAAAGATAAAGTGGATATTATTTTAACTAATCCCCCTTTTGGTGGAATAGAAGAGGACGGAATTGAGGATAATTTTCCTGCAAACTATAAGACAAAGGAAACAGCAGATTTGTTTTTAGTGCTGATGATGTACAAACTGAAGCAGACTGGAAGGGCGGCAATTGTTCTTCCAGACGGATTTTTGTTTGGTGAAGGTGTCAAAACGGCTATTAAGGAAAAGCTGCTTAACGAGTTTAACCTCCATACGATTGTCCGACTCCCCAATGGTGTTTTCTCTCCCTATACTGGAATTAACACAAACTTGCTGTTTTTGGAGCGTGGAACAACACAGGAAATCTGGTTTTATGAACATCAGCTTCCGGAAGGGTATAAGAACTATACAAAGACAAAGCCAATTAAGTTGGATGAGTTTGAAGTGGAAAAGGCATGGTGGAATGCCCGGAAAGAAACAGACTGTGCATGGAGAGTTAGTATTGATGAGATTAAGGCTCGAGGATATAATCTTGACTTTAAAAATCCTAATAAAGAAAGCGATAGTGTCTTGCTGTCCGTAGATGAAATTATTGATCGATTAACGGATAGTATGCGTACAACCCGTAATATCCTTGAAGAGATAAAAGGAGCAATGAAAAATGAAAACCGTTAAAATCAGCTCCTTTTTAAAAGAAAGGAAAATTAAATTTAAACCAGAGGTTGCTAACTATACTGGTCTGCAAAGAATTGAAAAAATAGATTTTTCAGGAAAAGTTTATTTGTCTCCAGTTCAAACGAATACTGATATGATTCTTGTAAAACCCGGTGATCTTGTTATTTCAGGAATTAATGTAGAAAAAGGTGCTTTGGCAATATATACAGGTGAAGAAGATGTCTTAGCATCTATTCATTACTCTGCATATGAGTTTGATGCCGAGAAAATTGATATCGACTATTTGAAGTGGTTTCTTAAAAGTGGCATTTTTAGAAAATTGTTGTTGAAGCAAACAGGAAGGGGAATCAAAAAGGAGATTAAAGCAAAACATTTTCTTCCAATAGAAATTCAACTTCCATCTTTGAATCAGCAACATGAGGTTGTACGACAGATTCAAGGCGTTGCTGATTATATTGTAGAAATCAATCAGCAAATTGAACAGCAGACAAAATATATGGAGATACTTCGCCAAACTATTTTGCAACAAGCGATAGAAGGTAAGTTATGTGAGCAGAACCCCAGTGATGAGCCTGCCAGTGTGCTGCTGGAAAAAATAAAAGCTGAAAAAGAGCGTTTAATTGTTGAGAAAAAAATTAAAAAGCAAAAGACGTTGCCTCCGATTAGCAATGCTGAAAAGCCGTTTGTACTGCCGAAAGGCTGGGAGTGGTGCAGACTTGGAGAAATACTATATGAAGCACCTCGAAATGGCTATTCTCCTCCTAAAGTAGAACGAGAGACAAATACACGAGTTTTAACATTAACTGCTACAACATCAGGAATACTTGATCTTCAGCATTATAAATATGTTGAAGATATGATTAGCGAGTCATCTTATTTGTGGATTAAACAAGGAGATTTATTAATCCAAAGAAGTAATTCGTTGGATTATGTAGGAACTGTATGTTTATGTGATGTAGTAATAAAAGGATACATTTACCCTGATCTTATGATGAAAGCAAAAGTGTCTAACGAAGCTGATTCGCACTACATTGTGTATTATCTAAAGAGTCCTTTTGCTAGACAATACTTTAAAGACCGTGCAACTGGAACTTCAAATAGTATGAAGAAAATTAAGCAAAGCGTTGTAAGTGAAATACCTATTGCACTTCCACCTATAAATGAACAAAAACAAATTGTGGCGAAAATGAAAGAATTGTTTGCGTTGAATCAAAAAATGAATCAAGAATTGCTACAAGCAAAAAAATATGCTTCGCAACTTATGGAATCAGTTCTACAGGAAGCGTTTAGTGTACAAGAAACTGAAAAACCTTCACAGGTTATCGAATTTTATTCAAATCAGACAACATCTGAAACTGAACTGTTGGCAGCTGCCCGCGGCAAGATTCGGGAGGACACATGGGAGCATCTCTGTAAGCGGGCGTTGGAGATAGCTGGCGAGGAATGCTGATGGACTGGAGACGTAAACGACAAATCAGGAATTTAGCTGATGGAATTCTGGTGCAAAATGTCTTGCACCGTCCACCAATAGAGCTGATTCCTGCTATAATGAAACAGCGGGGGATCGTATTCGAGGAACGGAACGAGGATGATGAAGAGTTCTGCGGTGTATATATGGTGGTGAAACAGGTAAAAATCATCTTTGTAAATACCAATCTTCGAACATCCCGTAAACATTTTACCATTGCCCATGAATTGGGGCATCATTACTTAGGTCATCCATTACAAAACGGTGCTATTATCTGTGATAGTGATAGCGTTTTTGGGAAAAATAAGCCGGAACAGGAAAAAGAAGCGGATTACTTTGCAGCCTGCTTTCTGATGCCGGAAAATCTGGTTAAACAAAAGCGGACAGAGTTTTTTAATCATTTTCCGAAGCAGACAACGCTGTTCCTGGAAGATCAGCAACTGGAACAGCAGCATCAATTGAAGCGATATCTGAGTGACTACTTTCAAGTATCAATGGAGGCTATGGGATATCGTTTAGACGAATTAAAGCTGGTTTAGCACCAGCGATAGAGGAGGACACACTATGAAGCTAACTTTGAAAAACATTGGCAAAATAGGGACAGCTTCAGTTGAAATCAACGGCATAACAGTAATTGCCGGCGAAAACAACACCGGCAAAAGTACGGTTGGCCGTGCTCTTTTTGCAGTGTTTAATAGTTTTTGTAATGTCCAAAAGCAAATTGAAAACGAGCGAGTCGATAGTTTAGAGAATTTGCTTGATCGGATGTATATGAATGGCAGTTCGAGATTTATGAGAATTGCAAATACAAATGAAGTTGCAAAAACAATTGTTGCTCATATTGATTCATATAGGCAAGCCGAACTTTCTGATATGCAAAAGGAAATCGGGGACTTGCTTGTACAATATGATGAAGGGAAAATTGAATCTTTTGATGAAAATACTATTGCTGAAACGGTTTCACGAATCAAAGATGTTTTGAATGTCTCTGGCATGGATTTTCTAAAATCTGTGCTTGAACGAAAGCTGGATGCTGAGTTTAATGAGCAAGTCTGCAATATATTTTCTGGAGATGATGGCGAAATCCAGCTCCAGATTAAGGATACAAGCATAACGGTTTCCGTTGAAAATGAAGGGGCTGTAGATATTCGTAATCCGGGCGATATTTCGTTGCACACAGAAGTGGTCTACATTGATGATCCGTTTGTACTTGATGATCCAAGCATGTTTTTTCGTCGTATACCAAGCACTTCTGCAGATCATCGGTACCATTTGCGCAAGAAGCTGTTTTGGCCGGACACTGAATCAAATGTTTTTGATGAGATTATTGCCAAAGATAAGCTTAATAGTATTTATGAAAAAATATCTTCTGTTTGCAGTGGTGATATTATTCGGAGCAAACGATCAGTGCTGGGATACCAAAGAAAAGGTAGTGACAAAGTTTTAAATGTTCGAAATTTGTCTACCGGTCTTAAGACTTTTGTTATTTTGAAGATGTTGCTCACAAGTGGAGCGATTGAGCATAATGGTACAATTATTTTGGATGAGCCGGAAATTCATCTGCACCCAGAATGGCAGCTCTTATTTGCTGAATTGATTGTATTGATTCAGAAAGAGTTCGGGGTTCATGTTCTCTTAAATACACATAGTCCATATTTCCTGCGAGCAATTCAAGTGTATTCAGCAAAGTATGAATCTGCGGATACTTGTAAGTATTACTTGTCTGAAGTATTTGAGGATCAAGCGAATATTACAGATGTGACTGATAATATCGACAAGATTTATGCTAAGCTTTCTCGTCCGCTGCAAAGACTTGAGGATGAGAGGTGGCAAGATGATTGATCTCGACACTTATCCAATTTTTTCTAGTCATCACTCAAATCTTAGAAAGCTCTCATTAGATGATGGAAAAGGTCAAAAGATTTATATGACCCAATCTACTCGAGATGCTGTAAACTTTGATGCTGTAAAAAAAGAGTATATTAAATCTTTAGGATTGAGTAAGGTTCCAAGTTCTAACGATGCTCTTTTTGACGATGGTAGAGGATTACTGGTATTTGTAGAATTCAAAAATGGGTTCATAAGTCGCAAAAAGAAGCTTGAAATATGGAAAAAACTATATGACAGTACACTTATTTTTGCCGATATTACTTCTACAGGAATCTCGTATATGCGTAGCAACATGAAGTATATTTTGGTTTATAACGAGACTGTAAATCAGGACAACGATCTCGACGAAGATCTTAAGAAGAAACGAAAGACAGCAGTTCAACCATCTCCTGCATTTGATGCTTTTGCTAAAAATGTGGGAAAGTATGCAAATGAGGAATATGTGTGCTTTGGACTTATAATATTTCAAAATTATTGCTTCAAGGAAGTACACACATATACTGAGACAGAATTTGACGCTTATTTGTCAACACTTTAACTACTTTAGGAGATCAAACTAACCGATTTAAAGCCGTTCCTTTGCATCTACTTAACTCCATGTTTTTCTTCAAGAGAATTGGAAAATGGGTGGAATCAAATTAGACAAACAAGAGACTTTTCAGGCAAGGTTGCAATGAATGTGTTATGATACTTCCAAGCCGTCCAATCGTCCATTTCAAACACGCCCTCTTTGATAGGAGGGGCTAGATTTTTGATAGTAAAAGTCTGAATAGACCTTAGGATAAGCTGAATTAAATTATGTCGAATCTTATCTTCTATACAAAAAAGTTTAGAAATAGATTTGATTTGGCGAGTTGGGTAGTAAACAACGAGTCGGAAATCCACATAAATAGTGGATTTTCCGGCTATCAATAGTTAGTCTTGCCATTAAACAACTATGATATAAAAATATTTCAAAAGATAGATACTACGTAACTAATCTTTCGAATACATCAAGGTACTGGTAAAGAACAATGCGGTTACGAAAAAACTACTGGAGCATAATTATCCAGTAGCTTTTATTCTTTCTCAAACTTTATAATATCATTTGGTTCACAATTCAAAATTTTACAAAGTCTTTCCAGTGTAAACATAGTAATAGACTTATTATGTTTTAAATTATTGATCGTCCGTGGATTGATTCCATACTTATGAATCAGTGTATAGGTGGAGATATCCCGTTTTTTCATGGTCTCCCATAATGGAGAATAGCTAATCATTTCTGCTCACTTCCCAGTTTGTAATATAATCATTATCAAGGGAAAAATAATGGTTTACTATACTGAAAAATGTATCTATAATAGAGGAATATGAAAGGAGAACTGGGATGAAAAAATATGATGAACTATCAGAAAAAGAAAAACATAATTTTGAAGAATTCCTTATCTTAACATTCGAGTTTTCCGAAGATGAGCTGGCGGCAATCGATAAGCAAAAGCCAATGACAATGGAACTTTTTTCTTCATGTCTGGCTAAGTGTACGGAGTGGGGACTCTATAAACTTTTCGAAAGGTTGTTGGATGAGTATCCAGAATTATCAGATAAATACGTAAAAGCTATCGAGGATGATATAAAGGATGTAGTGTTGCCAGAGAGAACTCCAGAAGAGGAGGAAGAGAGTTGGAATCGATTGTTTGAAAGGATAAAAAAAGAATATGGTGATGATTTAACATGCGAATAGCTGCCGGAAAATCTGGTAGCTATTTTTTACTTTATAGGAAAGTTCTCCTTTCGGAGAACTTGGGGACTAAAATAGCCCGCTCAAAAGCGGGCATAGTGAATCAGACGGTTTGGATTAAAAGATGTAAAAGCCCTCTTCACCAAAATCGTCATCATCAAGGTTATCAAATTCATGTAAGAAATAATCCATATCCAGAAGTTCGTCGTCACTCATGTCATGGACTTCTTTAGAAGTCATACCTTCTGGTGGATTTTTAATGTACTGTTCCCTTAGTTCCTTTGCGAGTTCTGCTTCTGTTATACGTTTCATAGTGTGGCCTCCGTTCTTAAGATATATTGAGTTTATCATGAGAAAAGAGGTTTTGGAAGATATGAAAACGAGGCAGGCGAACGACATCTATGTTTTTGCATAGCCTTTTCGTATAATTCATGCAAAGGAACAGGATTATGATTAAAATATAGTTCTAAAAATAGCATGGTTTTTCCACAGTTCGGACATTTTAAAGGATCGTAACCAAAAGAATGTAAGATTGAATCACGCCACCTATTGAGTGAAAGAAAAAAGTTATGTTTTTCTCTGGAAATGGCTTTTCGTAAAAAATTGTCAGAATTACGGTGACGAGCGTAAATACCATAATAGCGAATCATTTTAAAATGTTTTTCAGGGATGTGTTGTGTTAAGCGGTCAATGAATTCCAAAACAGGAACAGTTTCTGTAATAAGTTTATTGTCTTCATGACGGTTGTAATGGAAGGTGACAAAATCACCATCGTAAGAATCAATGCGAGAAGTAGCAATAACAGGTCTGCCAAGATAACGACCGATATATTTGATAACCTGAGAAGGATTACACTTGTTAGGCATGGCGCGAACATAAAAACCATTTTTATCTTTTGCATAGATAGCAGATTTTACTTTTTTGAAAGCTGGACCTATTTTTTGATGGAGTTCATTTAAAAGAGCAGTTTGGAACGCATCACGTAAAAAATGATAGTTAAAATGTTTGAAGTGTCGCCAGGAAAGAGTATTACCAACACCACCTTCAGAAACAAGGCAGTGAATGTGAGGATTCCATTTTAAATCTCTGCCAAAGGTATGAAGGACGCAAATAAATCCAGGAGTAAATAATTCAGATTTATTTTCTTTATGGAACATACGAGAAATCACGCTGTTGACTGCCGAAAAAAGGCAGTTAAGAAGAGAACGGTCTTTAAGAAAAAAAGGCCGCAAAGAATCATCAATGGTAAAAACACAATGCCGATGTTGTACATCAATAATCTTAAAAGACATAGCAGTAGTTCTGTCAATGGAATACATGTTACCACAAGTTGGACAGAAGCGAGAATGACAACGAAAAGCAGTAAATTTGAAATTACCACAATTGGGACAAATATACATGGCGCCACCATAAGATGGATCGCCACAATGAATCATTTTTTCTACATTCTCAACAATAGCATCACGAGGATGTTGAAGATAAATCATTTCTTCATAATGTTCGATAAAAATTTTTTGTAAGATATTCATAAGACCATTATGAAGCAAAATGAAGCAAAAAGAAACCCCTATCCCTCATGATTGAGGGGCAGGGGAGTTGAAGTGTCGAAGACACTATTTTTATAACAGAAATCTATGAATTAAAATCTGGCATCCGGTCAAAAAAGACGGGATGTTTTTTTGTGCACTTTATTAAAAACTTTGTCTCCAAACACTGTATAATCCTCGGATTTCCTTTCTATAAGTGAGGGAAATATTTTTTGAAACAGAAAATTAAAAGATTTTTCGAATCTCCTTGTATTTCTGCCTCTGACAAATGGGTTAAGTGAGGGGATCTTTAAAGAATAAAAAAGATAAGAGTGGATCTGGTTGATAAGAATAAAATTTATTTCTTTTTGACCCTGTATAATGGCCGCTCCCGGTTACGTTAAGTGAGGGGGAAATATTATAGAGCAAGATCCACCCGTGTTAAGCGGTTATGCCATTCCTGGCAATCCTCTAACTTACAGGTTGAGCTCTTGATGGGGATTTTTCCAGAGCAAGATCCACCCCGTAATACACTATCGTGTATTCCTGAGTAGGGCTCTTGCCTGGGATTTCGATTCCCCATACCCTCGATGATCTGCCAATCTGGCAGATATTGGCGTCCACTGGAAAGTGGGACGCAGCACAAAAGGTAGATTCCGGCAGGACTGCCGGTTCTCCCCTTTGTGGTGTTACTGAAGTAACAGAAAAGAGAAGAAAGGAGGAACCATGAGAAAAAAGAGATTAGAACGGGAACTGAACCATCCGCATTTTGTCGGAGTCCGGCTTTCGGATATTGAGCTGGAACTTCTGGACAGGAAGGCGGAGATTCTGGGGGTGTCCAGATCCGAATGCCTGCGGAAACTTTTGGTGGAAAAGGAGATCGTGCATCGAGTAGAAGTGGTCGCCGATATGGATGAACTGCGAAGTCTGGTGGGTGCATATGGAAAGATCGGTGTGAACCTGAATCAGATTGCACGGTACTTCAATACGGGCGGGGAACGTTCGCTGGCTATGGAGGATGAAATCCGTCACTGTATCGCGGAATTATTTGCACTCAGGGAAGAAGTGTTGAAGATGGCAGGGGATTTTGAACGGGATTATCGGGGCGGTTAAAGTAGTCCAGATGAATTGTTCCAAAACGATACCGAAACACGACCAAACAGCGTTTTCTGCCGTCAGACAGGATTAAACCCCAGGCAAATATATTTGAGGTCAAAAAAGCCTGTCGTAAAGGGCAAAAAATGTAAAAAATGATACCGAAACGCGACCATATTTCGTTGTCCTGTACCAGGTACTGGCAGGATGGCAGGAAGGAGGAATGTCTGTGCCGAGAATGAGCAAGAAAAGAAAACAGGAATTGGCTTTTTTTCTCAATGAAAGAGGGCGGGTTGCCCACAATGACACCTGCCGGAAATGTGTTGGAGACTGCAAGCAGAGTTTCCGGACTGCGATTGTCTGTTGCCCCTGCTATGAATCCAAGCGAAGCCGCCGGCGGAAGATCAGACAGAAACAAAAGGATGGATGTGAAGAATAAAGATCAGATGGTATACATGACGGATCAGACCCAGATTCCGGTATATCTTCCTTACCCACGGTTTCTGCTGGAGATGGATCTGACTCAGACAGCCAAGGTCCTGTATGCTCTGTTGCTGGATCGGGCGAGTCTTTCCAGGAAGACAGGGTGGAAGGATGAGGAAGGCCACATTTTTGTGGTTTATCCCATTGCTTATCTGTCTGACGATCTTAGAAAGAGTCACATGACTGTAAAAAAGGCATTGAATGAACTGGAAGAAGCCGGACTTCTGATGAGAAAAAAACAGGGATTTTCAAAACCGAATTTGCTGTATATCAAAATCCCGGCAGAGGGAAAGAAAAGTTTCCCTGTGAAGGATAGAAAAGTATCCCCTAATTACTTAAATAATAGTTACTTGATATATAGTCAAACAAATAAAAAGAGAGAAGCGCGCTCTGCCTATGGCGAATATCACAATGTGTTTCTCTCCGAAACAGAATATGGAGAATTGAAACAGGAGATCCGGGAAATAGACAGGCTGATCGAGGAACTGTCCAGTTATATGCGTTCCAGTGGAAAGCAATATGCTGATCATGCTGTTACCTTGAGAAGATGGGCAGAACGGTCAGCCCCGGTAAAAAACATTCCGGATTATACCTGCAGTGAGGAGGATAGTCTATGAACAAGATGGTAGAAGAAACAGTAAAGAATATGATGCGGCCGAGAGAAAGAACCGGGAAGGATTACATCGGAGAAGACGGGCTCCTGTATTGTGGACAATGCCATGAACCGAAGGAGGCTTATTTCGATCAGGAGAAAATCGGAGTTTTGGGAATAAAAAAACATCCGCGTGAATGTGAGTGCCGGAGACAAAAGAGAAAAGAGGAGGAACAGTACCGGGAACAGCAGCGTCATGAAGCTGTGGTCAGAGAATTGAAGGAAGTTTGTTTTTCAAATAAATCCATGCAGGAATGGACATTTAAGAATGATAAGGGGCTTTCCGAAAATACCGTGCTTGCAAAGTTTTATGTGAAAGACTGGGAAACCATGAAGGCGGAGAATATAGGCTATCTCTTCTGGGGAGCAGTGGGAACCGGGAAAAGTTTTCTGGCAGGCTGTATTGCCAATGCACTGTTGGAACAGGAAATAGCGGTTCGCATGAACAATTTCGCGGAAGTGCTGAATGATCTGTCTGCCAATTATTCAGAGAAGAACACATACATAAAAAATCTGTGCAGAGTTCCGCTGCTGATTCTGGATGATTTTGGAATGGAGAGGGGGACAGAGTACGGACTGGAACAGATCTATGCGGTGATTGACGGCAGATATCGGAGCGGGAAGCCCCTGATCGCGACGACCAATCTGACACTGCAGGAGTTAAAGAATCCGCAGGATACAGCGCATGCCAGGATTTATGACCGGTTGCTGGAGATGTGCGTGCCGGTTCAGTTTAAAGGGGAGAGTTTCCGGAAACGTACGGCTCAGGAAAAGCTGGGACGGATGCAGAAAAGAGTAAAGGAGGAGATGAGGTAAATGAGACAGACAAAAGAAAGAGAGAGCAACTGCCGTCTGGCAGTGGATATTGAAGGTCTGGCCGCGATGCTTTCCTGCGGACAGATGACGGCAAGGAAGATTGCGGAAGATGCGGGAGCCCGGATCACCATCGGCCGCCGGGTATTGTACTCCGTACAGAAAGTGGAGAAATACCTGGAAGCAATAGCGGAATAGAGGAACACAGATGTGCGTGGGGATGGTTTTGTGCTATACTTTTCATAGACAGGACAAGACCATTCTCCACAACAGGGAGGTGTGGAAATTAGAGAAAGGAATGGTTTTGTGGCAAGAAAAGACAATAGAGGAAGAAATCTGAGGACCGGGGAATCCCAGCGCAAGGATGGACTCTATATGTACCGGTACAAAGATGAACGGACTGGCAGACGCCTGGCCGTTTATTCTCCGGATCTGGCTGAACTCAGGAAAAAAGAAAAAGAGATTGAGAAAGACCAGAGCGAAGGAATTCTGACCGATACCCAATGCAAGAACATGACTCTCAATGACCTGTTTGAGATCCACATGGATACCAGAAAGCTGGCAGAGAGTACACAGGCCAATTACAGAAGGATGTGGAACAGTCTTGTGAGGAATGAACTCGGACAGATGAAAGTGGTACAGGTAAGACCATCTCATGTACGCCTGTTTTATTCTCGGCTGAGCAAACAGAAATATTCCCACAGTACCATCAAGTTTCTCCATAATATGATCTTACCGAGCTTTGAGGTGGCTGTAGATGACGATATCATCCGGAAAAATCCGGCCAAGAGAACGCTGGGAG
The DNA here is from genome assembly GCF_004295125.1 of [Clostridium] scindens ATCC 35704. Lineage (NCBI taxonomy): Bacteria > Bacillati > Bacillota > Clostridia > Lachnospirales > Lachnospiraceae > Lachnoclostridium > [Clostridium] scindens. Next base: position 1,798,483 of record NZ_CP036170.1, read on the forward strand.
ATTATGGAGAACCGGAAAAGAAACGCACCGCCCTGTCCTTTGACCAGCAGAAAAATCTGCTGAACTATGTAAAGAACAGCGAGGTATTCCATATTTATCTGCCGCTTTTACAGGTGATGATCGGAACCGGACTCCGCTGTGGAGAACTGATCGGGCTCACTTGGAAGGACGTAGATCTGAAGACCCGGACCGTATACGTGAATCATCAGCTGATCTATAAGAACTATGGAGACGGGTGTGATTTTCATGTGACCATGCCGAAGACAGAAGCCGGGATCCGGGAGATTCCCATGAGCAAAATGGTGGCAAAAGCCTTTGAGACCCAGAGACGGCTGAATTTTCAGATGGGAATTCCCAGGGATGTGAAGATCGAAGGGCTTTCGAATTTCGTATTCATGAGCAGGAGCGGACGTCCTATGATGCCGACTACTGTGAACTTTATTCTTCGGGATATTGTGAAGGCGTATAATGAGGAAGAAAATGAGCGGGCAAAGCGGGAGAGGAGAAAGCCGGAAGAGCTGCCGCACATCTCCGCCCATATTCTCAGACATACGGCCTGTACCCGGATGGCAGAGACAGATCTGGATATGAAGGTCGTTCAGTATGTAATGGGACATGCGAACATCAGTGTCACGATGGAAGTTTATAACCATATTACAGACCGGTCCAGGATTGAAAAAGAGATTGCGAAGATGGATCTGGTTCAGATCATGTGATGTCTCAGATTTCTTTAAGAATGATTAAAGAACTACTCGCCATGGACCTCATGAACTGCGTTCATTCGGTCGCGGCTGTCGCCTTATAGGTCCAAAACCGGAGCTGCCTTTATGTGAGCAAGCTCCCAAAAGGCACCCCGATTTCGTCCCTGCATGGCTCGTAGTTTTCGCGCAAATTGGTGTAGAAATGGTGTAAAAATGGTGTAGTAAGCCATTTTTTGAAAAAGTTAAAAAATTGGAGACCCTAAAAAAGCCCGTAAAATCAAGCTTTTTGAGGTGTTCTCCAAAAAAATATCAAAAAAAATTAGCACTCACCTCTTGACAGTGCTAATAAATATTGTTATAGTTCTCGTAGAACAACAATAATGCGGATTTCTAGGTGAAGGAGGTTCATCGCTATGAATATAAATAAATTTACGCAAAAGTCACTTCAGGCTGTCCAGGACTGCGAGAAGGTGGCTCTGGAATATGGCAACCAGGAGATCGAGCAGGAGCATCTGCTGTACGCGCTTCTGGTACAGGATGACAGCCTGATCTTAAAGTTGATGGAAAAGATGGGTATAGACAAGAATGCCATGGTCAACCGGGTGGAGGAGGCTATCCGGAAGCGCACGAAGGTGCAGGGAGGCCAGCAGTATGTTGGTCAGGATCTGAATAAGGCTTTGATCCACGCCGAGGACGAGGCTAAGCAGATGGGGGATGAGTATGTATCCGTAGAGCATCTGTTCCTTTCCATGATCAAATATCCGAACAAGGAGGTCAAGACGATCTTCCGCGAGATGGGAGTCAAGCGGGACGACTTCCTGCAGGTGCTGTCCACGGTGAGGGGTAACCAGCGGGTTACAAGCGATAATCCGGAAGACACCTACGATACGCTGAACAAATACGGCTCGGATCTGGTGGAGAGGGCAAGAGACCAGAAACTGGATCCGGTTATCGGACGTGACGCGGAGATCCGCAATCTGGTCCGCATCCTGTCACGCAAGACGAAGAACAACCCGGTGCTCATCGGCGAGCCTGGCGTCGGCAAGACGGCGGTGGTGGAAGGCCTGGCGCAGCGTATCGTGCGCGGGGATGTGCCGGAAGGCTTGAAGGATAAGACCATATTTTCCCTGGATATGGGCGCTCTGGTAGCTGGAGCCAAGTACAGGGGCGAATTTGAGGAACGGCTGAAGGCAGTTCTGGAAGAAGTAAAGAACAGTGACGGCAGAATCATCCTGTTCATTGACGAACTGCACACCATTGTGGGCGCAGGAAAGACGGATGGAGCCATGGATGCCGGGAATATGCTCAAGCCTATGCTGGCCAGAGGAGAACTTCACTGCATCGGTGCCACCACCCTTGATGAGTACCGTCAGTATATCGAGAAGGACGCGGCGCTTGAGCGCCGGTTCCAGCCGGTCATGGTGGATGAGCCTACGGTGGAGGACGCGATCTCTATCCTGCGTGGCCTGAAGGAACGCTATGAAGTATTCCATGGCGTAAAGATCACCGACGGAGCGCTGGTCGCCGCGGCAACGCTGTCTGACCGCTACATCTCCGACCGGTTCCTTCCGGATAAGGCCATCGACCTGGTGGATGAGGCCTGCGCGCTGATCAAGACGGAACTGGATTCCATGCCTGCAGAACTGGATGAGATGCAGCGCAAGATCATGCAGATGGAGATCGAAGCGGCGGCCCTTAAGAAGGAGGATGATCGCCTAAGCAAGGAGCGTCTGGAGCACTTGAACCAGGAACTTGCGGAACTTAGAGAGACATTTGCCGGAAAGAAGGCCCAATGGGACAATGAAAAGGTTGGCATAGAGCGGGTACAGAAGCTGCGCGAGAAGATCGAACAGGTGAACAAAGAGATCGAAAAGGCACAGCAGGCCTATGATCTGAACCGGGCAGCAGAACTTCAGTATGGCAGGCTTCCTCAGCTGCAGAAGCAGCTGGAGGAGGAAGAGACGAAGATTAAGGACGAGGATCGTTCCTTAGTGCATGAGAGCGTCACAGATGAAGAGATCGGAAGAATCGTCTCCCGCTGGACGGGAATCCCGGTCGCCAAGCTTAATGAGAGTGAGCGGAGCAAGACCCTGCATCTGGCGGATGAACTTCATAAAAGAGTAATCGGACAGGATGAAGGGGTAGAACTGGTGACCGAAGCAATTATCCGGTCAAAGGCAGGCATCAAGGATCCGACCAAGCCCATCGGCTCATTTCTGTTCCTTGGCCCTACCGGTGTGGGAAAGACGGAACTTGCTAAGGCGCTGGCTGAGAGCCTGTTCGATGATGAGAGCAACATGGTGCGTATCGACATGAGCGAGTATATGGAGAAGTTTTCCGTATCCAGACTGATCGGGGCGCCTCCGGGATATGTCGGATATGACGAAGGCGGACAGCTGACGGAGGCGGTTCGGAGGAAGCCATATTCCGTGGTCTTGTTCGATGAGATAGAAAAGGCCCATCCGGACGTATTCAACGTACTGCTCCAGGTGCTGGATGACGGGCGGATCACCGATTCCCAGGGACGGACGGTGGACTTTAAGAACACCATCCTGATCATGACATCCAACATCGGCTCCGGCTATCTGCTGGACGGCATCGACGACCATGGCAATATCAGCGAAGACAGCCAGCAGGCAGTCATGGAAGAGTTGAAGGCTCATTTCAGGCCGGAGTTTTTAAACCGTCTGGATGAAATGATTATGTTCAAGCCATTGACGAAAGATAATATTTATGACATTATTGACTTGTTAGTAGCGGATGTGAATCAGCGTCTCGCGGAGAAAGAGATTTGCATTGCCCTCACTGAAGCGGCGAAAAATTACGTGGTAGAAGGCGGCTATGACCCCACCTATGGAGCAAGACCTCTGAAGCGCTATCTGCAGAAGCATGTAGAGACCCTGGCGGCCAGGCTGATGCTTCAAGGAGACGTAGGCGCGCAGGAGACCATTGTAATAGACGCGGAGGATGGCAGATTAACGGCAAGGAGCCAGTCATTGTGTCAATAATATTTCATATCGACGTGAATTCAGCTTACCTTAGCTGGACGACAATAGAAGAATTAAAGAATGGAGGAGAGGTAGACTTAAGGACGATTCCGGCCATCATCGGCGGAGATCAGAAGTCAAGGCATGGCGTAGTGCTGGCCAAGTCGCCTCTTGCCAAACAGTGTGGCATTCGGACAGGGGAACCTGTCGCGAATGCCATTCGTAAATGTCCCGGGCTTGTGATGAGGCCGCCGGACCATAAACTGTACAGACAATACAGCAATATGCTGATGGAGTTCTTAAGAACCTATACAGACCACATCGAGCAGGTAAGCGTGGATGAGTGCTATATGGACTTTACGGAGATTGCGCCCCGCTTTGCGTCTCCGGTGGATGGCGCCCTTAAGATTAAGAACGAGGTATGCCGAAAATTCGGATTCACCGTCAATATCGGCATATCGACCAACAAGCTGCTGGCAAAAATGGCTTCGGACTTTGAGAAGCCCAACAAGGTGCATACGCTGTTCCCGGAGGAGGTCCAGGTGAAGATGTGGCCGCTTCCCGTGAGGGAACTGTATATGGCAGGGCGTTCCAGTGTGGAGACGTTAGAGAAACTGGACATACGTACCATTGGCGATCTGGCATGCACGGATCTGAAGATACTGGAACTGCATCTGAAGAGCCACGGCAGAAAACTCTGGGAATTTGCCAACGGTATCGATCACTCCGAAGTGGCAAGAGAGAAGGCAGAAGCAAAAGGAATCGGGAACTCCACCACGCTTCCCCGGGATGCAAGGACGCAGGTTGAGGCGGAGGCGGTGCTTAAGGCTCTGGCCGGAAGCGTCGGAAGGAGGCTTCGAAAGGCAGGACAGAAAGCGGGGATGCTAAGCGTGGAGATAAAGTACCACACCTTTGAATCCGTATCCCATCAAAGACAGTTGGAAAAGCCGACGAATTTGGATCAGGAGATTTACCAGGTGGCGAGGGAATTGTTTAAGGAATTATGGAATCAGGAGCCCATAAGGCTTCTTGGAATCAGAAGTTCCAAACTGTCAGAGGAGGGAGAGCCGGTGCAGCTTAGCTTATTTGATATTCGCTTTGAGGCGGATCCGAAAAAAGAAAAGAAGGAAAAGATCAATACTGCCCTGGAACAGATCCGTAAAAAGTACGGCAAAGATATCGTCACAAAGGGTCCCCATTCTTGACAGAAAAATATTTCAACGATATACTGATAATCAGAAGAGCAGTTGCGAATTATAAGTTTATAGTTTGCGGATGCTCTTTTTTGGCTGATAAGGAGGTATTTGATATGGGAAAGATAAATTGGAAGGAATGGGGGACGGACATTCTTGTGGATCTATTTGCTGGAATGATCATTGCCATAGGAATCTATAACTTTGCGCTGAATGCTAATTTCCCGGTAGCCGGATTCTCAGGAATTGCCATCATCATGTATCATTTGATCGGGCTCCCGGTGGGAGCCGGGACGATTCTTTTAAATGTTCCGGTGGCAATCTTCTGCTATAAGTTTCTGGGAAGGAGATTTTTTATCAAATCTGTAAAGTCCATGGTTATCTCATCCCTCCTGATGGACTATATCGCGCCGCTGCTCCCGGTATATGAGGGCAGCAGACTTTTGGCGGCGCTGTGTATGGGCGTGCTGTCCGGAGCAGGATATGCGCTGATATTTATGAGAGGCTCATCCACTGGCGGCCAGGATTTCATCAGCGTGGCGATTAAGAAGGTAAAGCCGCATGTTACCCTGGGCATGATCACGTTCGTGCTGGATGTGGCTACTATCGTGCTGGGAAGCGGCCTGGTATTCAAGGATGTGGACGGGTTCATCTATGGCGTGCTCGTTACTTATCTCATGGCGATCGTCATGGACCGGATACTTTATGGCATTGACGAAGGCAAGATGACATTTATTGTGACGGAGCATGGCGAGGAGGTTTCAAAGCACATTGACGCCTATTCCGGCAGAGGCTCCACGATTCTCAGAGGAATGGGAAGTTATTCAAAACAGGAGAAGGACGTGGTAATGTGCGCGTGCAATAACAAGCAGATGTATACGATCAAGAAGATGGTCCATAAGATCGATCCCCAGGCATTTACGATTATTATGGAGTCCAATGAAGTCGTGGGAGAGGGCTTCAAGGAAGAAAGTGGATTAGATTGACAATTCTGCGGCCAAAGGAGTAGAATGTTGTTCCACTGTGCAGAACAGGCGCTGTACGCGTTCAAGCGGGGCAGGCTGAATCAGTATAAATTTTACGGCGTTTCGATGAGAAGGATTCTGTCAGTATTATCGCCGATCGATTAAGGGGGGGGGGAAAATCCAGCCCCCCTTTTTTGACAGTCATTGCAATGATGTGAGCACAATTTAATCTTTGCGGCATCTGGAAATAATGGTATAATGTTGCTATATGGCAACATGGATATTGGAAAGAATGAAATCTTTAGGAGGCTTTTTTATGAAACTGACACAGTTATTGGAACGTCTGGAATACGAGGTCCGTCAGGGCAGCGATGAGGTCGAGGTGACCCAGCTGATCAATGATTCCCGCAAGGTTACAGAAGGGAGCGTCTTCGTATGCATCAGCGGAGCCGTATCAGACGGACATAAATATATTGACGATGTAGCAGCGAAGGGGGCCGCTGCAGTGATCGTGGAGCGCCCGGTAGATGCGCCAAAAGGGCTTACGGTGATTCGCGTGGATGATACCCGGTACGCCCTGGCGCTTATGTCCGCCGCCTACTTCGGATATCCCGCCGAAAAGTTGAAGGTCATCGGTATTACCGGGACGAAGGGCAAGACTACGACCACATACATGGTCAAGTCTATCCTGGAGGGCGTGGGCCACAAAGTAGGCCTGATCGGCACCATTGAGGCCATTATCGGGGATAAGGCCATCCCGGCGAACAATACGACGCCGGAGTCTTATACGATCCATCAGTATTTTGCGCAGATGGCGGAAGCCGGATGCGACAGCGTGGTTATGGAAGTTTCCTCCCAGGGCCTGATGCTTCACAGGACGGCCGGTATCCAGTTTGAGATTGGAATCTTTACGAACCTGGGGAGGATCATATCGGCCCGAACGAGCATAAGGACTTCGAAGATTACAAACGCTGCAAAGGGATCCTGTTTACACAGTGCAATCTGGGAATTGCCAATGTGGATGACAGATGGTATGAAGACGTATTTAAGAATGCCACGTGCAAAGTGGAGACTTTTGGATTCTCGGAGAAGGCAGACCTTCGCGCTACAGACGTGCAGCATATTTCAAGGCCTGGGTATCTGGGAGTTAAGTACCAGGTAAGCGGCCTGATGAACTTTGATGTGGAGATTGATATTCCGGGCGATTTTAGCGTCTACAATTCCTTAACCGCTATCGCGGTGTGCAGGCATTTTGATGTGCCTGTGGAGAATATTAAGACAGCGCTTAAAGTGGCAAAGGTAAAAGGGCGCATCGAGATGGTAAAGGTGTCGGATGACTTTACGCTGATGATCGACTATGCCCACAATGCCATGAGTCTGGAAAGCCTGCTGCTGACCTTGAGGGATTACCATCCGCAGCGCATTGTTACGGTATTCGGCTGCGGCGGCAACCGTTCGAAGACCCGCAGGTATGAGATGGGAGAAGTGGCAGGACGGCTTTCCGATTTTACGGTTATCACATCAGATAATCCGAGGTTTGAGGAACCCCAGGCCATCATTGACGATATTATTGTGGGGATGAAGAAGACGGATGGGAAATATATCTCCATCTGTGACAGGAAAGAGGCCATCAAGTACGTCATCGAGAACGGACAGCCGGGCGACGTTATTATTCTGGCTGGAAAAGGCCATGAGACTTATCAGGAGATCAAGGGCGTCAAGCATGATATGGATGAGCGCGTCCTGATCCGGGAAATATTAGAGGAGTTAGATGTACGCTGATATCATTATTGACATAACACATGAAAAACTGGATAAAGTATTCCAATACAGCATCCCCTCCCATCTCGAGGGGATGCTTAAGGTTGGCACGGAAGTCGTGGTGCCTTTTGGAAGAGGCAATAAAGAGACGAAGGGTTACGTGACCGGATTCTCCAGGGAAGCCGGGTATGATGTAGCAAAGATCAAGCCGGTTGCCGGGATTGCCAAGGATAGCGTGGCGATCGAGTCTAAATTGGTGGCTTTGGCTGCCTGGATGAAGGAGTATTACGGGGGAACCATGATACAGGCGCTTAAGACGGTGATTCCCATCAAGCGTACGGAACGTGTCAAAGAAAAAAGGAGGATCCGCCTGCTGCTTGATGAAGAGGCTGGGAAAAAGGCGCTGGATGTCTACCTTCATAAGAACCAAAAAGCCAGAGCCAGGCTTTTGGCGGCTTTATTGGATGAGCCGGAGCAGGAGTACGAACTTTTGACCAGGAAGCTGAACATCACCAGGGCAGTGGTAAGAGCGCTGGAGGAACAGAAGATCGTGGCGCTTCAATCGGAACAGGTATTTCGCAATCCTGTAAAGCACAAAGTGCGGGAAAGGGAAGAAGTCAGGCTTACGGATGAGCAGCGGCATGCCATCGGCGTATTCTGGGATGACTATAGACAGGGAAAGCGGGAAAACTATCTTGTATATGGGGTTACCGGAAGCGGCAAGACAGAAGTCTATATGGAGATGATTGACAGAGTGCTGAAGGAAGGCGGGCAGGCCATCGTCCTGATCCCGGAGATCGCCCTTACGTATCAGACGGTCATGCGGTTCTATGGGAAGTTTGGCGACCGGGTGTCCATCTTGAATTCCAGGATGTCCCAGGGAGAGCGGTTTGACCAGATGGAACGGGTGAAGGCAGGAGAGGTTGACGTAATGATCGGCCCACGCTCTGCTTTGTTTACGCCATTTCCCAATCTGGGATTGATCGTCATTGATGAAGAGCATGAGACCACCTATAAAAGCGAGCAGGTTCCCAGATACCATGCCAGGGAGACTGCCATGATGCGGGGAAAGATGGAAGGCGCAAGCGTGGTGCTGGGTTCGGCTACTCCATCGCTGGAAGCCTTCTATGGCTGCAAGAGGGGACGCATCAAGATGCTGGAACTTAAGAACAGGGCTACGCTCCGGGAACTGCCTGCGGTGTATGTAGAAGACATGCGTAAGGAGATGAAGGCAGGCAACCGTTCTATTTTAAGCGACCATCTGAAAGAACTGATGGAGGAGCGGCTTAAGAAAAAGGAGCAGATCATGCTTTTTTTGAATCGAAGAGGATATGCGGGCTTTGTTTCTTGCAGAGCCTGCGGATATGTAGTAAAATGTCCTCATTGCGATGTATCCTTATCGGCGCATAAGAATGGGAAGATGGTCTGCCACTACTGTGGATACGAAGAACCCCAAGTTAATCTGTGTCCTTCCTGCGGCTCACCGTATATCGGGGGCTTCAAGGCAGGCACACAGCAGGTTGAAGAACTGGTGAAGCGGCAGTTTCCAAGCGCCAGGGCCCTTCGGATGGATATGGATACCACAAAAGCCAAGGACGGCCATGAAAAGATTCTGGAGACATTCGCTAATGAAGAGGCTGATATTCTGATCGGTACCCAGATGATCGTCAAAGGCCATGATTTTCCTAATGTTACTTTGGTTGGAATCCTGGCAGCGGATATGTCTTTGTATTCCAATGATTACCGGGCAGGCGAGCGGACATTCCAGCTTCTGACCCAGGCGGCCGGAAGGGCCGGAAGAGGAAGCGGCAAAGGGGAAGTCATAATCCAGACCTACAGCCCCCAGCACTACAGCATCCAGATGGCGGCGGCCCAGGATTATGAAGGATTCTATAAAGAAGAGATGGATTACCGGGAATTGATGGGATATCCGCCGGTGGAGCAGCTTCTTGCAGTGCTGATGACAGGGGCGGATGAAAGCATGCTTGAGACGGCGGCCAGATATTTGAAGGAATTCGCGCAGCTTGCGGATAAGGATAAGGAACTTCAGATTATCGGCCCGGCCAGCCCCAATGTGGCAAAGGTGAGCGATGCCTACCGCCGAGTGCTCTACTTAAAAGGCGGGGACTATAAAAGGCTGGTAGAGGCGAAAAACCGGATGGAGCAGTATATAGAAATCAATAAAGGATTTCAGTCGCTGAGAATTCAGTTCGACTTTAATCCCATGAATGTATTTTAGAGGAGAGAAGCGTATGGCAACGAGAAAGATCAGAGAAATCGGAGACGAGGTTTTGACAAAACCATGCAAGGAAGTAACGAAGATAACATTAAGGACCAAAGTACTCATCAATGACATGCTGGATACTATGTATGAGGCGCTTGGCGTAGGATTGGCAGCGCCGCAGGTGGGCGTGCTTAAAAGAATCGTGGTAATCGATGTGGGGGAAGGCCCCATTGTGCTCATTAACCCAGAGATTATAGAGACCTCCGGCGAGCAGTCCGGGGAAGAAGGGTGCCTGAGCGTGCCTGGCAAGTCAGGAATGGTGACGCGCCCGGATTATGTGAAGGTGCGGGCATTGAATGAAGACATGGAAGAGATTGAATTAGAAGGCGAAGGACTTCTTGCGAGAGCGTTCTGTCATGAGATCGACCATCTGGATGGAAGGATGTATGTCGATCTGGTAGAAGGAGAATTGCACGACGTGAATTATGAGGAGGAAGTTTAGATGAAGGTCATATTCATGGGTACGCCGGAGTTTTCTGTGGGAACGTTAAAAGCCCTGGCAGAGGCCGGACATGAGGTGGTGCTGGCAGTCACGCAGCCGGATAAGCCAAAAGGAAGAGGCGGCAGGATGCAGTATCCGCCGGTGAAGGAGATGGCGCTGGAGTATGGGATTCCAGTATTCCAGCCGAAAAAGATCCGTGCGCCGGAGTGCGTAGAAGAACTTCGGAAATATGAGGCGGATATCATGGTAGTCATTGCCTTCGGGCAGATTCTTCCGAAAGAGATTCTTGAGATGACGCCTTATGGCTGCGTCAACGTCCATGCGTCCCTCCTGCCCAAGTACAGAGGGGCCGCGCCGATCCAGTGGGCAGTCATCAACGGGGAGAAGGTCACCGGGGTGACTACGATGCAGATGGATGAGGGACTGGATACCGGGGATATGCTTTTAAAAGAAGAGGTGATACTGGACGAAGAAGAGACCGGAGGAAGCCTGCATGACAAGTTGGCTGAGGCAGGCGCCAGGCTCTGCGTGCGCACCTTAAAGGCTCTGGAAGATGGAAGCGCCGTAAGAGAGAAGCAGGGAGAAAGTCCCACGGAGTATGCAAGGATGCTGACGAAGGAACTGGGCAGCATCGACTGGACCCAAGATGCCTTATCCATCGAGCGTCTGGTCAGAGGCCTGAATCCGTGGCCCAGCGCCTATACGGACTGGAATGGCAAGGTCATGAAGATCTGGGAGGCAAAAGTCATGGAAGGCGAGACGGGCAAGGCTCCCGGAACCATCGTAAAAATAGAAAAAGACGGATTCCTGGTACAGGCAGGAGCGGGACTTCTGAAAATCCTGGAACTGCAGATCCCAGGCAAGAAGCGGATGAAGGCAGACGCGTTTCTGAGAGGCTACCAGGTGGAAGAAGGGTCGATGTTGGCCTCCAATATCTGAGGAAATCATTAATAATTGTTAAATTTGTATGAAAAGACGTTTTTTTGTCGGGTTTTCATATATAATAACAAATATATTTTTTAAAAGCAGGAGGCGTATAAAGTATGTATTATCCTATGTTTTTTGAACCAACATATATGCTGGTCATTATAGGCGTGATCATCTGTCTGTTGGCTTCTTCCAAGATGAAGTCGACATTTAATAAATACTCCCGTGTCAGGAATCATTCCGGCATGACGGGAAGAGAAGCAGCAGAGCAGGTCTTAAGAGGGGCCGGCATCTATGATGTAAGAGTCGAGCATATTTCCGGAGATCTGACAGACCATTATGACCCGAGAACCAAGGTGCTGCGGTTGTCGGATGCCACCTATAATTCTACATCCGTGGCGGCAGTGGGTGTTGCGGCACATGAGTGCGGGCATGCAATCCAGCACGCCACAGGGTACGCGCCGCTTAAGATCCGCGGGGCGCTGGTGCCGGTGGCGAACTTTGGAAGCGCGATAGCATGGCCGCTGATCCTGATCGGCCTGCTTTTTAGCAGCCGGTCGTCCATGCTGTTTTTGAATCTGGGAATTATAGCCTTTTCCTTGGCAGTACTGTTCCAGATTGTCACTCTGCCGGTGGAGTTCAATGCGTCCAGCAGGGCCATCCGTATATTGGGCAGCAGCGGCATGTTATATGAGGATGAAGTAGATGCTACGAAAAAGGTGCTCTCTGCGGCGGCTCTGACGTATGTGGCAGGCGCAGCCTCTGCAATCCTGCAGCTTCTGCGTATTATACTGCTGGCTAACAGCAGAAGGGATTAGATGGAGGAAGAAGAATGGCAGCATCTGTAAACGGGCGGGAACTCGTGCTTGATATACTGCTTCAGATCACAAGAGACGGGGAATATAGTCATATTGCCCTTAAGAATGTTCTAGACAAATATCAGTATCTTGATAAGAAAGAGCGTGCATTTATCACGAGAGTGGTAAATGGCACGCTTGAACATATGATAGAAATCGACTATATCATTAATCAATTTTCCAAAGTTAAGGTTCAGAAAATGAAGCCTGTCATCAGGATGATCATACGCAGCGCGGTATACCAGTTAAAATATATGGATAGCGTGCCGGATTCCGCTGTCTTAAACGAGGCAGTAAAACTTGCTTCAAAACGCGGATTTTCAACGTTGAAAGGATTTGTAAACGGGGTGTTAAGGAGTGTGAGCCGTAATCTGGAATCCGTCGCGTATCCTTCCGAGGAAGACAGGCTTGCGTGGATGGAGATTCGCTACAGCCTGCCCCAGTGGATCCTAAAGCAGTGGCTTGCATCATATGATGAAGAGACGGTAAAGAGGATAGCAGAAGAGTTCCTGAAAGAGAAGCCCATCACGGTGAGATGCAATCTGGAAAAGATTACAAAAGAAGAACTGCTGAAACTACTAAAAGAAGAAGGCGTTACGGTGGAAGAGGAGCCAGCCGTCCCTTATGCGCTATACTTATCGGGATATGACCACCTGGCAGGATTAAATAGTTTCCGCCAGGGGTACTACCAAGTGCAGGATATCAGTTCGATGCAGGTAGCCCGGTGGGCAGCGCCTAAGGCGGACGATTATATCATTGACGTGTGCGCGGCGCCGGGAGGAAAGGCCATCCATCTGGCAGAAATACTGGCCGGAACCGGTCATGTGGAAGCCAGGGATCTGACGGAGTATAAGGTAGGGCTGATCCGGGAGAATATCTTAAGGAGCGGCCTTCATAATATAGAAGCAGTCTGTAAGGATGCCACGGTTCGAGATGAAGCATCCATTAAAAAAGCGGATATCGTCATAGCCGACCTGCCGTGTTCTGGCCTGGGCGTGCTGGGGAAAAAGCCGGATTTGAAGAGCCGGATGACAGAAGAGATGCAGAAGGAATTGGCATCGCTGCAGCGCAGTATGCTAAAAGTCGTTAAGGAGTACGTAAAGCCTGGCGGAAAACTTCTATACAGCACTTGCACGATCAGCAGAGACGAGAATGAAGAGAATGCAAGATGGTTAACGGAAATAGATCCCAAGTTCCGCCTGATCCGCCAGAAGCAGATGCTTCCCGGAAGGGATCCGGGGGATGGATTCTATATCGCCATGTTCCAGAGGGAGAATGATGAGTAAGAAAGATATATGTTCTTATAGTTTTGAAGAATTGAAAGAAGAGATCGCACGAATTGGAGAGAAGGATTTCCGCAGTACTCAGATCTATGAATGGCTGCATGTAAAGCTCGCAGAGAGTTTTGATGAGATGACCAACCTCTCAAAGGAGCTTCGGGAAAAGTTGAAGGAAGAGTATGAGATTGCAAAAGTCAAGATGATTGACCATCAGATTTCCAAGGTAGATCCTACAGAAAAGTTTCTGTTTGAATTGTGCGATGGCAATATGATTGAGAGCGTGCTGATGAAGTATAACTACGGCAATTCCGTATGCATCTCGTCTCAGGCCGGATGCCGCATGGGATGCCGGTTCTGCGCCTCCACCATCGGAGGGCTGGAAAGAAGCCTGGCTCCTTCCGAGATGCTCAGGCAGATATATCAGATTCAGAAGATGACGGGAGAGCGGGTATCCAATGTAGTCGTCATGGGTACTGGGGAGCCGCTGGATAATTATGATAACTTCGTGAAATTCATCCATATACTGAGCGATGAGCATGGACTACATATCAGCCAGCGCAACATCACGGCCTCCACCTGCGGCATTGTTCCGAATATGAAGAGGCTTGCGGATGAAGGTCTTCAGATCACGCTTGCCCTCTCCTTGCATGGGTCGACCCAGGAGAAGCGTAAGAGGCTGATGCCGGTGGCAGACCGATACGAGCTTCCGGAAGTCCTGGATGCCTGCGATTACTATTTTGAAAAGACGGGGAGGCGGATCACCTTTGAATATAGTCTGGTAGAAGGCGTGAACGATCAGATGGAGGATGCCAGGGAACTGATCTCCATATTGAGGAAGCGAAATTGTCATCTGAATTTGATTCCTGTGAATCCGATCAAGGAGCGGGACTTCAAGAAGCCGGACAGGAAAAATGCCCTTGAATTCAAAAATAAACTTGAAAAAAACGGAATTAATGTTACTATAAGAAGGGAAAGAGGCTCGGATATCGACGGAGCCTGCGGCCAGCTGCGCAGACGCCATACGGCCGCGAATGAAGGAGAACCAGATGAAGATATATGCAATGACTGATGTTGGGAGAAAACGCGAGATAAACCAGGACTACGTATATGTGACGGATAAGCCCATCGGGCCATTCCCGAATCTCCTTGCGGTTGCCGATGGAATGGGCGGCCACAAGGCTGGAGACTTCGCGTCCAAATATACGGTGAAGGTATTGCGGGAGGAATTAGAGGATACGCCTTTGGATAAGCCGGAGGAGATCTTGCGCAACGTCGTTGGCATTGCAAATCATAAGCTGATTGAGGCAGCATCTACAGACATTAAGCTGGAAGGCATGGGCACGACACTGGTAGTAGCCACTGTGGTAGGCAATACGCTTTATTTTGCCAATGTGGGAGACAGCAGGCTATATCTGATCAACGATAAGATCCGGCAGATCTCCAAGGATCATTCCCTGGTAGAGGAAATGGTAAGGCTTGGAGGCATCAAGGCCGAAGAGGCCAAGAATCACCCGGATAAGAATATTATAACGCGTGCCATTGGAGTCAAGGAAGATGTGGAGGCAGACATCTATGAATACCGCCTGAAAAAAGGGGATGTCATTTTGATGTGTACCGATGGACTCAGCAACATGGTGGAAGATGAAGATATGTTCAATATCGTCAAGGGTTCCCGGGATGTGGTAGAGGCAGTACAGATGTTGATTGAGAAGGCAAATAGCAATGGCGGGAGAGATAACATAGGGGTTGTTATAGCGGAGCCACTTGCGGATGAGGTGAGTATATGGTAAAAAATGGTATTATTCTTGGTAAAAGGTATGAAGTGATAAGTAAGATTGGAGCAGGGGGGATGGCCGATGTCTATAAAGGCAAAGACCATATGCTCAATCGTTACGTGGCAATCAAGGTCCTGAAAAAGGAATTTAAGGAAGATGAGAATTTTGTGCGCAAATTCCGTTCTGAGGCCCAGGCGGCAGCCGGGCTGATACACCCTAATGTGGTAAATGTGTATGACGTTGGGGAGGACCGCGGGCTTTACTATATGGTTATGGAACTCGTGGAAGGAATTACGCTGAAGGAATATATAGATAAGAAGGGAAGGCTTTCCCATAAAGAAACCATAAGCATCGCGATCCAGATGTGTACCGGGATCGGCGTAGCCCATGCAGCCAACATTATCCATAGAGATATCAAGCCGCAGAACATTATCATATCAAAAGACGGCAAGGTAAAGGTAACGGACTTTGGTATTGCAAAGGCCACGACATCCAATACGATCAGTTCCAATGCAATGGGTTCTGTGCATTATACCTCTCCGGAGCAGGCAAGAGGCGGATTCAGCGATCAGAAGAGCGATATCTACTCAATCGGCATTACCCTGTATGAGATGGTTACGGGACAAGTGCCTTTTGACGGCGACTCTACCGTCTCCGTGGCAATCAAGCATCTGCAGGAGGAGATTACCCCTCCGTCAGAGATCGTGCCGGACATACCGTACAGCCTGGAGCAGATTATATTGAAATGTACTCAGAAGAATGGGGAGAGAAGATACAGGAATACGGGTGAGCTGATTCAGGACTTGAAACGTTCTCTGGTAGACCCGGACGGTGATTTTGTGGTAATTCCGCCACTGGGTAACGCGGATACGGTTATTATAACAGATGAAGAATTGGATGATATCCGCAGTTCTTATGATGACGAAGAGGAATTTGACGAGTATGATGAAGATGAATATGGCGACGAAGAGGAATTTGACGAGTACGACGAAGATGACGACGAGTACGATGAGTATGATGACGATGAGGAGTACGGCGGAAAAGGAAAGAAGGGCAAGAGTTCCGATGATGTAAACCCGCGCATGAAGAAGGTTATGAAGATCCTGACCATCGTGGTAGCGATTATTATCGTGTTCATCCTGGTATTTGCCATCGGCAAAGCAGCCGGCATATTTAAAGGCGGATTTGGCATTGATACGGTTGATACCGATGAGAAGACAAAGGTGAAGGTGCCAAATGTAGTGGGAATGACGGAAGACGAGGCGAAGAAGACTCTGAACAAAAAGGGACTGGGCTTCAAAGTCGTTGCCAGAGAAGAATCCAAGAAGTATGAGGAAGGCACGGTATCCAAGCAGAAGACGGAGGCTGGCAAGCGGGTTGCCAAGAATACGACCATTCAGGTAGTGGTAAGTTCCGGCCTTGTGGGAGATGAGATCACAGTACCGAATGTCAGCAATATGAGTGAGAGCGAGGCTCAGAAGGCGCTGGAGGATGCCGGGTTTGAGAAGATCACATCGGATTTTGCATACAGCGATTCCGTTGCCGAGGGAGATGTCATTGGCACGACGCCTGCGGCGAATGCCAGGGCTACCAAGGACACGGAGATTGTCATGAAGGTGAGCAAAGGCTCAGAGAAGAAGACGGTGCCGAACGTTGTAGGCCAGCAGGACGGAGATGCCCAGAACGCTATTACTGCCGCAGGACTGACGGTAGGTACGGTTACCTATGAGTATTATGATGACGTTCCGAAGGGCCAGGTAGTATCCCAGACGGTGGCGGGCGGCAAAAAGGTTGCCCCGGGTACCAGCGTAGGACTGACGATCAGCAGCGGACCGAAGCCACCGGAGAAGGTAAGTGTTCCACCTGTTACAGGCATATCGATTGAGGAGGCTAGAGCCTTATTAGATGGTGTCGGATTAAAAGCAGATATCAAGTATGATTCTGAAACTGTAGGAACGGTAGGCCAGGTAATTAAGTGTAATCCAGGCGTTGGCACACAGGTGGATGAGGGAAGCACTGTCACGCTGATAGTTATCAGCAAGTCATCCCAGCCCGATGGCGGAGAGACGGAAAGCACCCAGTAACCGAGGCGAAAGAAGCAGACAGGATAGATATATGCAAGGAAAGATAGTAAAGGGTATTGCCGGATTCTACTACGTACATGTAGTAGAATCCGGTGTTTATGAATGTAAGGCCAAAGGCGTGTTCCGCAAGGAGAAGATTAAGCCGTTGGTGGGGGATAATGTAATTATAGAAGCGCTGGATGAAGAGCAGAAGACGGGAAACATCACGGAAGTCCTGAAAAGAAAGAATGAACTGGTACGTCCCGCGGTCGCTAACATCGACCAGGCATTGGTCGTATTTGCCATCGTAAGGCCCAACCCGCATTTTAACCTGCTGGACCGTTTTCTTGTAATGATGGAAAGTAAGGAGATACCAGTGATTCTCTGTTTTAATAAAGAGGATATCGCAACCGATCCGCAGGTGAAGGAACTGGAAGCCATCTATGAGAACTGCGGGTATCCATTGATTTTCACCAGCGCTCTTAAAGATAAGAATATTGACCAGGTGAAGGAAGTGCTAAGAGGAAAGACGACGGCCATCGCAGGTCCATCCGGGGTGGGCAAGTCATCCATTATCAATATCCTTCAGCCCGAAGCCAATATGGAGACGGGCGCTATCAGCAGCAAGATCGAGAGGGGAAAGCACACCACCAGACATACGGAATTATTTCCGGTGGATGCGGATTCCTATATTATGGATACTCCCGGGTTTAGCTCTCTGTATGTAAATGATTTTGAAAAGGAAGAACTGAAATACTATTTTCCCGAGTTTGCAGTATACGAAGGCACGTGCAAGTTCAATGGATGCGATCATATCCATGAACCGGGCTGCGCGGTAAAGGAAGCCGTTGAGGAAGGAAAGATTCATAAAGTACGGTATCAGAATTATATAGAGATGTATGAAGAACTAAAGAATAAGAGGAGGTATTGATGATGGAGTATATATTAGCCCCGTCAATTCTGGCTGCGGACTTCAAGAATCTGGGCCAGGAGATGAAGAAAACAGAAGAAAATGGTGCCAGATATCTGCATTTTGACGTGATGGATGGCATGTTTGTGCCCAGCATATCCTTTGGCATGCCGGTGCTCGCATCAGTAAAGGGTGGGACAAGCCAGACGATGGATGTACATCTGATGGTGCAGGAGCCCATCCGTTATGTGGAAGCATTTCAGAAAGCCGGCGCGGACATCCTTACAGTGCATTTAGAGGCATGTGAAGATGTGAAAACGACAATTGATAAGATTCGGGAATGTGGTATGAAGGTCGGCCTGTCTATCTGTCCGGAGACGGAAACGGAGGCACTAAAGCCTTTTCTTGAGGATGTTGACATGATTCTGGTGATGAGCGTCCATCCGGGATTCGGAGGACAGAAATTTATCCCGGAATCTCTTGACAAGATCCGCAAGGTTCGGGGAATGATAGAAGAACAAGGACTTTCCGTAGATGTGGAAGTCGATGGAGGGATCTACCTTACGAATGTCCGGGAAGTGCTGGAAGCAGGAGTCAATGTTGTTGTTGCAGGCTCAGCAGTATTTAAGGGCGAGCCGGGACAGAATACCAAAGAGTTTATGGAGATATTAAGGGATTATGAGTAAGAGGATTGTTATTGTAAGCGGCGGGCAGCTGGATGAGGAACTGACGCTTTCAATTCTTAAGGATGAGAAGAGCCAGTGTATTATTGGAGTAGATAAGGGCGTGGAATTTTTGTATGCTCACCAGATCATGCCCAGTTATATTGTTGGAGACTTTGACAGTGTAAAAGAAGAGATTGCCGATTATTACAGGAATGAGACTAATGTCCCGATCCGGGAATTCAATCCTGTGAAGGACGCGTCCGATACGGAGATCGCGGTCAGGCTGTCTCTTACGCTCGGGTGCAGCGAACTGATTATTCTGGGCGCCACAGGCGGAAGGATCGACCACCTTTGGGCCAACGTGCAGACCCTTACCATTCCATACAAAGCAGGGGTGGATGCCAGGATCATGGATAGCCAGAATATGATCTGCCTGATTGGAGGCGGTGATACGCATATCCGCAAGGATGAATTATATGGGCCGTATTTTTCCGTATTCCCGCTGGGCGAAGAGATCTTTGGATTTAACATAGAGGGCGCAAGGTATCCGCTTAGAAACCATACGCTTACGCCGTACGATAGCCTGTGCGTCAGCAACCAGATTGCGGAAGACGAAGAAGAAGTCGTGATCAGTTTTCCGTCCGGCACCGTAATCTTGATGGAGACCCGTGACAAGAGAGAACAAAAGTGATAAACTACTGTATGTTCTGAAGAATAATGAAGCATGAAGAGAGGAGCTATAGATGAAGTTAGGAATCATAATATACAGGACGGATTTCATAAGTCTCTATAAAGTCAATGGAAGTCTACAAAACCCGATAAAATAAAGATTTCTGCCGAAATGGTGTAAGGAGTTAATAAACATTTATAGGAAAGAGCCTATGCAACGAATTATACACAATGAATATATTGGAAAGATTGATTGGGATGATATAATGAATAGTGTTTGTCAATGAAGAAGTGGAACTGCTGACAAATCTGCATTACTTCAACGTTATCTCTGAAAAGGAAACCGGCCCCCCAAAAAACGGGAGCCGGTTTCCTTTGTATGAAGAACAATTCGGATTTTTCTTACGGTTCTTCCCATCCCCTATCTCCTTTCTTGTCTGGCGGTACATCTTAATCAGGCATTTCCTTTCCCATCTGTCTGGCCGCTGAAAGCAACCGCCGGTATCCGTTTCTCTGTCAGTTCTTACGTTTCTCCTGTTCCGCATAGCAGCAGTTTATTTTACTTGCTTCTGCATATATGTCCCAAAAAACGGTGCGGAGAAAAACTCCGCACCGCCTTGCCATCAATTATTTCATGCGTTTACCATGGCAGATTCGCTTTCTGGAGAACAGGAACAGAGTTCCCAATCCGCCGATGGATACCGCCATCAGGACAATCCAGAGGGCAAGATTGCTGGTGTCGCCCGTCTGCGGGACATTGCTGATTGGCTTATCCGCAGTTTTGCTGCCTGTATTGCCGCCCGTCTGATTGCCGACGGAAGTACCAGTTGCCGGGATTTCCACAGCCGCCTTCTTGTAGCCGCAGACGGAGCATTCCTCGTGCTTGCTGCCAGCCTCGGTTGCGGTTGCGTTTTTGTCAATGATCCACTGGAAGGTATGGGACGCAGCATCCGCTTTTTCTCCGCAGGCGGTGCACTCATGCCAGTGGTTGGTATCGTCCGATTTCCATTCGGTGCCGTAGGCATGGCTGGTAGCGGGAATCACGGTATCTGCCAGAACGATCTCTTTGGTCAGCGCCTCGTCGGAGAAGTACTTCCCACAGTCGGAGCAGTACCAGTAAGCAGTATTGCCCGCCTCGGTGCAAGTGGCTTCCTTGGCTTCCGTCTTCACGGCGCTGTGGGTATGCACGCCATAGGTGCCGTCACCATTCGCCTTGGGCGCGAAGCCATCCGCGCAGTATTCCTCGGGAACCTCAACGGAGTAGGTACCGCCGGCGATGCTGAACTCCATATTGCTTGGCTTGAGGAGCTGCCCCCTGAAGGTACCGCCAGTGATGGTTGCGGTTGCTGTGCCGGTAGTACCGACAGGCTGCCCAAACAGGGTCACGCCGCCGGTGAAATCGCCGCTGGTGATGGTCAACTGACCCACGTCAGCATCACCGCAGTTGCCGTTGCTGACAACCGCAGGAGTGCTTTCGTCAGCCTTGAAGGTACCGCCGGTGATGGTGGCCACGTTCCAGTTCAGGATGGTGGCACCGTTGGAGGCATTGGTGTAGAAAGAGCCGCCGGAGATGTTCAGGGTGCCGAAGTCATCGTTCTTCACGGCGTTCATGCCGCCGGTGACGGAGCCGCTTTTTACAGTAAGAGTAACATTAGCTTCTGTCGGATAGCTCACATTGCAGTCATTACCCAGATTGCCATAGTAGCCGTTGTCAATGGCGCTGGAGCCGATGTCTTCCTGCTTTACGGCTGCGCCATCAATGGCCATGGCGCCTAGGTTCTTAATGACATACCACTTGGAGCCGGTGAAGGTGCCGCCATTCAGGGTGGCAGTTGCGCCGGGGGCGTTGTACAGCGCGCCCTTGCCGGAGGTAGAGCCGCCGTCCACTGTTCCGCTGCTGTCCGAACTATTGTCTGTCACTGTCAGCGTCCCGTTATTGGTGATAGCGTGATCATTGGCACTGGAGATAGTTTTTCCGTTCAGATCGATTGTCACGTTAGTACCTTCCGGAATGGTGACATCAGACGCATCTTTCAGAAACTTCACGGTCCCGCCGTCTTTGGCAGTTTCAATGGCAGTAGCCAAGGTGGTGTAGTCAAAGCCGTTCACTTCGGCAACTGCTGTATTGGTATCCGTTCCGATGGAATAAGTTCCATCACCATTATCTAAGGCTGTTGTTTCTAGCGCATTGCCGGTATTGACAGTTTCCGCAAACGCTGTACTACTAAGAGACAGTATCATAACAGCCGACAGCAGAATCGCCATGATTCGTTTTTTCATAATCATTCCTCACTTTCAAAATAGTTTTTCGCTTCTATACGTTCTGGATGGCCTAACAGGCAGATCAGCCGCTCCCGTGCGGCTTCTGGTGTGTCTTGGGGCGGGCCGTTCACCAGATACGCCAGTGCGTCGTTCCACTCAAACAGGGAAGCCGCGCTTGTTGGGATTTGTTCAATTTCCCGCGCCAGCCTTGCCTGTTCAGGCCGGTTCAAAAAGCGCAGATCAGAAAGATGGCTGCAGCACGCTTTCTGCTGCAATGCGTCCAACAATGACATTTGTACCGCCATACCATTCTCCTCCCTTCTTTTGCAGTTTTCCGCAGCAGCATTTATCATAAGGTACACTTTTTAATAGTCCACTATATCATTATACAGTATAAACGAAATTTCCAATTATTTCAATATTTTCTAGTGTTCAGAACAGTTTTGAAGCCATTATTTTTTAATTGCGATTGGCTGTTTTAACTAATCTATATCTTTTTCAAAAAGTGTACATTTTGATAATGGTAAGAAAAGGAGGGAGGAACAGAAACTTTTTAATCGTTCTCTATAATATTTTGAAAAAGTGAGAGGAGAACAAGAAATGAAAAGAACAAAAAAAGCATTTGTACTCGTTTTATCTTTGTCCATGTTGGCTTCTATAAGTCCACAAACTGTTCTTGCCAGCGGCGGTAATACAGACCGCTATGAAGAAGTACATGGTACACAGGCTATCGTTAAAGATGCAGAAGTTCATGTATATACTACAAAAAATGGCGGAACAGTGCAATTAACAGGTAGCAACGGGATCGAAACGACATTTACGCAAGGAATTGGTTATAGAGAATACAAGGCAACTCCTGCGGACGGCTGGAGATGGAAAGGCTGGACTTATGAACAGTTATATCAAGGGGAAGATTTAGGCAACCGTACAGACTATGGTTGGGGAAGGCGATATTCTTTCTCAAATGATGGCTCTGATTGGAAAAGTCCGTACGATGGCATAGGACAGACTATCTCTGTCAATCGTCTGCTTACTACAGGCGAAACGGTAGGAAATAAAATCACATACAATCTTTATGCGGATTTTAATCCTACAATCAACGCTACTGCCGATACAGGCGGAACGATTGAAGATAGTGGCATTACAGAGGTGGAATATGGCACAAACAAGCAATATACCGTTACTGCTGATACAGGAAAAGATATAGCTTCGGTTACAGTGGACGGTAATAGTGTTTTAGCAGAAACAAAGAAAGACTCATTTACCTATACTTTTGAAAATGTAACAGAGCCTCATACTATTCATGCAACTTTCACTGACGAAATCCATACTGTTTCTTATGAATTTGTCAGCGGAACAGCGGGCGAAGCACTTCCAGAAGAGGTAAGTAACTTATGCCCTAGCAGTTCTACATATACCTATGGAACAGAGGTAACTCCAACTCAACCAACCTCAACATCAGTAAAAGTATCTGATGGTGTATGGACATTCAAAGGCTATGATAAGGAAAATCAAACAGTGACAAGCGATGTAAAGTTTACCGGAACATGGACATTTGCAAAAAATGCAGTAACAATCAACCATATTCCAACGATTACAGCAGGGGATAAGACAATTACAGTTGGGGATAGCTTTGACCCTAAGAAAGACGTAACAGCCAGCGACAAGGAAGATGGCAGTCTCACAGATAGGATCGAAGTTATCAACAATACTGTAAATACATCAAAGGTCGGCACTTATACAGTTACTTACAAGGTGACAGATAAGGACGGAGCCTCTGTAACAAAGAGCATTACAGTTACGGTCAAAGAGAAAGACAAAGAAGAACAGACTACTGTTCCGACGAAGCCAGATAACGGTAACAGCACGTCAACAGATACTAAGAAAGATGCCAGTAAGACAGGACAGACCGTAAAGACGGGAGATACATCAAATGTTTTGTTATGGAGTACGATTGCAATACTTTCACTTGCTGGAGTGGTTACAGTTCTGTTTATTAAAAGAAGAAAAAGCCACTCATAAATCGGCTATAAACATTGATACACAATCAAGAAATATGAAATCTGATTTTTGGAGGTTATTAAGAAGAAACCAAATAAATTTATCATTGCTATGGCCGTAAGCACTCTCTGCCTGCCAGCTTTCGCACTCCCTGTTCACGCTATGGATTGGAGAGATGGAGCACAGGCTTCGCAAACATTTACTTATACGGAAACAGCAGAGGGAATTAAGTCTGTTTATGTTCAGGACAAGAACGGTACTGTCAGCACCGAAATTAAACCGAATACGTCTGTAAAGAGTAAAACAGGAACAATCACATGGAGAGATAGTTATGAAAATGTTACTTCTTTCTATGTAGATGTTATGGCTGGTTATGATGTCAAGGTTTTAGTAAATGGACAAGACGGAGAACTATTCGATACTTCCGCAGCTATTGATGTAAAAGTAAATTCTGATTTAGGAAAGGACAATACTTATACGGTAGGAACAAAAGACGGCTATGAAAAAGTGTTCTATTTTTCCAGTGCTGGAAAGGAAGCTTGGGTTAAAAATCCGAACATCTCTTTTGAAACAGAAAAAATTTCCTATTCGTTGACTAACAACGAGGGCGCTGTTTTAGGTACTGCTGCTATTGGCGATGTTCCTACGATTGATGAATCTAAGTTTATGCAGACAGGAAAAACAATTACAGGGTACACGATCAACAATGTATCATGGACAGAAGGAAACCCTATTACAGAACAAATGATTGAAAATGCGTCTGCATATGACGGCAATTTAATGGTAGAAGCCCAATATACAGTCAACTCACATCAGGTTACAATAAATTAATATGATGGTGGTATGGTTAGTGGAAATCCGAGCAAAACAACAACAGTTAACTATGAGTATGCTTTTAAA
The DNA here is from genome assembly GCF_004295125.1 of [Clostridium] scindens ATCC 35704. Classification (NCBI taxonomy): domain Bacteria; kingdom Bacillati; phylum Bacillota; class Clostridia; order Lachnospirales; family Lachnospiraceae; genus Lachnoclostridium; species [Clostridium] scindens. The sequence goes on from NZ_CP036170.1 coordinate 1,823,125, forward strand.
TTAAATAAAGAAAGTTTACAGCTTGAAGAAAATCAGTATATTGCAGGAGCAAATGAAGTTGTTATGCCAGACGAGGATATAACAATCAATATCGTAAGCAGACCAACACAAGTATCCTATAAAGAGTGGGCATTTACCTATGTAGGAAACAACGACCCTCATGTGCAGGGAGTTACAGTACAATGGAATAAGGACAATAGTTCCGATAAATCATTCAGTTTAAATGAAACTGCAACGCTGGCTACACCAGGAACGGCAACAAAATGTATTAAATTCTTTGTGATGATAGACAAAGAATATGAGCCGACAGGAAAACTTTCAGGCGGAAGTGATATAACTTTCAACAAATTGAGTGATTTGGATAACGGAACACTGTATGAAATGGAATTTAAAAGACGTGCAGACCATACAATAGACAAAAATCCAGCTCATGAAACATTTACTATTGAAACAGTGTCATCGGTACAATAATTTTGTCTGACATATTTAACAGATACACCTCTCATAAGGACAGAGCCGAAAGGTTTCTGTCCTTTTCTCTGCCATAAGAGAGAACGGGACATAAGGCAGAGCAGAAAACAACCGATGGAGTGAACAATTCACGGTGGTAGTCGTAAGACATATCGCCACGCCAGCTTGCTGGCAAGGAAAGGAAAATATCCTCAAACGTGATTTTGCAGCGGATGCCATCAATCAGAAGTGGTGTATGGACATCACCTACATCTACGTGCCGAAAGAAGGGTGGACATATCTGGCCTCCGTTATGGATTTGTACAAATGTCAAAAATACAGAAGGGATTATCCTACATTCAGATTTAGGCAGCCAATATACCAGTAGTATGATATATCTTTCGATGGATCAATGCTTTGAATATTAATCATATATGAATCATGCACAATACGATCCAGGATTGCATCAGCTAACGGACTTGAAGCACGAGTCCATAGATGAAACTTAATCCTCCAAAATACTGGTAATTTTCTTTCATTTTCATAATTAATGGTTTGTCATTCATAGTGATACCTCCATATGATCAATGTTCATGTTACCTAGATACCGTTATTATCGTCTTCAACATATTCTATAATTTCTCCGGGCTGGCAGTTAAGTTCCCGGCAGATGGCCTCTAGTGTAGAAAAACGGATAGCCTTTGCTTTGTTATTCTTAAGAATAGACAGGTTGGCAGGGGTAATATCTACTTTCCCCGCAAGTTCTACAAGTCCGATCTTTCTCTGCGCCATCATGACATCCAGATTAATTCTAATTCCCATGTTGGCACCTCCTATATCGTAAGATCATTTTCTTCCTTATAACTGATTGCCTGGGCAAATACGTGTGCCAGAACCCGACTGAATAATGCGGCGATAAAGAAAGTAAGAATAATAACCGCTGTCGCCGGCGTAGGAAGAAAGATAAGCTTAAGAATGAACATAACGATAATGCAAAGACTGGTGATTGACATATGATTCAGACTCTTCACATTCTCGTAGACAAAACAAGATTCATGAAGAACTGTGTGCATCATCTTCCTGAGTTCATAGATGATTAGAAGTCCACAGATGCCGGAAACGGCAAATATAACAAGCATAAAAAGAAAATGATCTGTTATCGTACTGGAATAATGTCTGCCAAGGAATTTAAGAGAGAATGGGAGCGTAATCAGAACGAAAATACCACTCAAGAACATAATATCCAGTATATATTTCGTGAATTTTGTAAGATAAGTATTCATAATATCCGGTCTCCTTTTCGGTCAGTAATATTTTATATTTTCTTTAATATAACATACTAATTATTGAAAATCAATATATATTTATCGCTTCTCGATAATCGTGCAAAACAGAGATGCAGGATCGTTTGGATAAGCTGGAACATGATTATGAGAATCTCATGGAGCAAATCCGTCCTGCCAATCAGGAACGTTTCGGTCGTCATACAGAAAAACTGACTGAGATTGCCGGACAGCTCTCTTTCTTCAATGAAGCGGAGGCCTGCTATGACGAAAATGCCAACGAGCCAGCGATGGAAGAGGCTGTGAATGAAGCATTACAAAAGCCTCGCAAACCAAAGAAAAAAGGACAACGTGAGGAAGATTTAAAGGAATTTCCGCAGGAAATCATCCCCCATGATGTTTCTGAAGATCGGCTTATTTCCACCTTAGGTGAAGGAAACTATAAGAGCATGCCGGATAAAATCTGCTGGCAGCTGCGTTTTGAACCAAGCAAATGGATTGCCGAAAAACATGTCATCAAAGTATATGTCGGAATAGATGGACTTCATCAGGATGAATTTCTTCGAGGAGATCACCCGAAGGTACTTTTTCGTGGCAGTATTGCCACTCCGTCATTGGAAGCAGCAATTATCAATGCAAGGTATGCAAACAGTAATCCGCTGGATCGTATATCCAGAGATTTCCAAACGAGAACACAGCTTCAGGCGCATGTTAATCAATGCGACGAAACGCCCGTGGATGTCATTCATGATGGCAGACCGGCAGGAAGTACAAGTTATATGTGGGTTCATCTGAACGGAGGAATTTTAAAGGCGTACTCATGACGGATGGTCTGGAACAGTACCACAAGCTTGCACGGGAACAGGAGGGACTGATTAACGCCAACTGCCTTGCGCATGCAAGACGCCATTATGCCAATACCATCAAGGTAATGGGCAAAGGCAATCCGGAAGCGGTGAAATCCTTGGTCGCTTACAAAGCACTGGTTCAAATCGAAGCCATCCATGACCTGGAAGGCGCTTTGAGGGATCTTACTCCGGAAAAACGGTTAAAAGAACGGCGGACTTCAATCAGACCACTGGTTGAAGCGTATTTTGCGTGGGTAAAAGAAATCATTGCCAGCAGAACCGTGCTTCCGAAATCAGAGACTGGAAAAGGCTTACGCTATAGTAGCAATCAAGAAGAATATTTGAAGGTGTTTCTGTCGGATGGTGAAGTTTCAATCGACGACTCGGCTTCGGAGCGAGTTCTACGGAATTTCACGATTGGCCGCAAAAATTGGGTGACGATTAATACTGTCCGCGGAGCACAAGCAAGTGCTATCATCTATAGCATTACTGAAACTGCCCGGGCAAACAATTTGAATGTGTATTATTACATCAAACATTTGCTGACGCAGTTGCCGCAGCATATAGATAAAAACGGAAATATAGAACAATCATTGCTGGAACCACTCATGCCATGGTCAAAGGAACTACCGGTTGATTGTTACAGCAAGCGTCGCAGTTAATGCGGCGCTTTAAATATGGGAGGGCGTCGAATTTGACGTTTACAGTATAGATACATGACACTAAAAAATAAAAAAACACCGTAAATCAGACTGACATTGTAAATCGTTAGACAGTCTGACGCACGGTGGTGTGAGAGGTAGGCTAATCAACTAATGGTTAGCCTCCTACTCGATTTGAAAATCCTTGGGATTTATGAATTATTTATTGTTTTTGTATGTGATTGTATATGCGAAATCCTGTGGTGCGTAGCAGCTGATGCTCTCGCCGTTTACTTCTGCATATGGGTATCCAAAGTTGTTAAGTGGTTCTCCGTCCTGTGCCGGTTCCAGTGTTAAATCACGTCCGGTAGAGAGCTGGATGCGAAGTGCATCTGAATTTCCCCAGAAATATTCCTGGATTTTTTTGGTATCTTCAGAGTCTTTTTCCCAACCATTTTTTAATACAGCTTTGAGCACGTCTGCCGGATCTGCTGCAACCCAGCCTGTTCCTTCAAGATAGAACTCTGCCCAGCAGTGCTGTCCTGATGTCATGTCAGCTTCCGGATCTGCGCTCATTCTGATTCCGAAGTATTCATGAGCAGGGATGCCTGCTGCGCGGCAAAGAGCTACGAATACGGAGTTGATGTCAGTACATTTTCCACGAAGAGTTGTTAAAAGTTCCGGTACATTTCCTAAACCACAGCCAACAACGTCATCGTCACGGTTCATGTTTTCAATGATCCAGTCATAGATTGCTCTTACTTTTGCAACGTTTGTTTCTTTTCCTTCTGTAATCTGGTCTGCAAGTTCTTTTACAGCCCCGTCAGTTGGAAGTGTGCTGGATGCTTTTAAATACTCATCGAAGGATGCGTCAGGTGTATCGCTGTTTTCCGCAAGCTCAGGTGCAAGGATTTCTTTTCTTGTTGCATCAAATGTGTAAGTTAAAGTACGCTCTGCAGCTTCTTTATCCCATTCTACATATAAGATTTTGTTTCCGTTAGCATCTGTTGTCGATTCAGAGGTTGCGTGAGCAGTGTCTAACTCTACATTTTCGTTTTTGATTGTCTGATAGTCGTCTGTCTGTGGACATGGAATCCATAAACGTACAGGCTGTCCTTTTTCATAAGAAGACATATCGAAAGACATTGTAAATGTTCCGGAATTCACCTCGCCTTCTTTAACTGGTGCTTCTTCCGCTGTGCTTTCAGTAGTTTCTTTTTCTGTTTTGTCGGTGTCACTCTCTGCTTTTGAACCACAGCCTGTGAATAATGAAATAACCATGGCAGCCGTTAATAATGTAGCGACGAATCTCTTTTTCATAAGGTTGTTCCCTGTATGCGTGAACATACTTTTCCTTTCTTTTATTTCTGCCTGTCATTTTAACATTTTATAATAAATGAATCATAAATGTTAGATTAAAAAATGTTTATCTTTGGGATGGTTCTTGAAAGCATTGCCAGGCATTTGTTATCATAAACATACGAATAGTAGAGGAGAAAATGCTATATGAAGAAGAAAATTGCGACAATGATGTTTGTGTTAGGTTTATGTGTTTCCACTGTGCTTGGTGGGTGTGGCAAAAAGGATGCAGATTCATCAGCTGAGTCAGCGAATACGGAGTCCGGAGATTCGGCAGATGATTCACAAGGAGATGGGTCAACCTTTTCGAATCTAAATACATTTTCCTGTGAAACGATGGATGGCGGAATGTTTACTCAGGATGACTTTGCAAATAAGGATCTTACAGTGATGAATTTCTGGATGACAACATGTGCCCCATGTGTGCAGGAAATGCCGAAGTTAGAGGAGATCAGAGGTACTTTACCGGATAATGTGCAGATGGTCCTTGTGTGTCTGGATGCGGATACAGAGGAAGAGGCTGCGAAGGAGATCATCGGACGGACAGGCTACACGGGGCTTGTGACCAAAAGTGGTGATGGAGATATGGAAAAGGTGAATTCGCAGATATTATATGTTCCAACGACTTTATTATTTGATGCAGAAGGAAACAGGGTAGGTTCTACGATCGTTGGAAGTTCCCCGGACTTAGAAGGTGTATATACAGAGGCAATTAATACGGCACTTTCTGAGATGGATAAGGAGGCCGAATGGAAAAAATAGTACGCTATGTTTTATTATGCGTTTCCAGCGTATTTATCGGAATAGGGATATACCAAAAAGAATATTTGATAGTGTTAGAAAAGGCGGTAAGAATATGTCTGGAATGCATCGGAATCGGGTAAGTAAGCGAATCCTCTCATGTCGCAGAATCATTCAGGCTATGGCAGCAGTGTTTCTGAACGGCTATGCAGCAGGATTTGCACAAAAGAGAATATTTACGGGCAAAACAAAGGCCGTGTGTGTGCCTGTTTTGAATTGCTACTCCTGCCCGGGAGCAATGGGATCTTGTCCGATTGGTGCACTGCAGGCAGTGGTTGGCGGCGTGCATGGAAGATTTCCTTTTTACGTCTTAGGAACGTTGATGTTATTTGGGATTCTTCTTGGCAGAACGGTATGTGGATTCTTATGCCCGTTCGGATTGATTCAAGATCTGTTACATAAAGTGCCGCATCCCAGGGTGAACATACCGAAGCGGCTGGATCAGTGTCTGCGGTGGCTAAAGTATATCATCCTGGTTGTGATGGTCCTCTTATTGCCAGCATTTGCGGGAGGTATCACAGGTGTTACACCACCGTATTTCTGCGAATATATCTGTCCTGCCGGGACACTGGAAGGCGGAATCCCGCTGGTTTTACTGAATGACAGCTTACGCGCAATAGCGGGAGCACTTTTTCAGTGGAAGGTAAGTTTACTAATTCTGATCCTGGCTGGAGCCGTATTGATTCCCAGATTTTTCTGCAGATATCTCTGCCCGTTAGGTGCATTTTATGCGGTATTTCAGCGCTTTAGTTTTGTGCAGATGAAGCTGGATCGGGAAAAATGTGTTGGCTGTGGTAAATGTGAGAAGATCTGTCCTATGCAGGTTGACGTTACGAAGAATATCAATAGCCCGGAGTGTATCAGATGTGGGGAGTGTGCCAAAATATGTTCTGCATCTGCTATCTCAATCGGAATTGGCAGCGTGGAAAAGAATGTAGAGGAATCGCTATGAGATCAAGTGTGATAAAGATTGTAAATACGCTTCATAAAAATAAAAAAATGTATATTTTGACAGGTGTAATTGCTGCTTTGCTCGTTATCTTTTATGCGTTATTTGCATGGTATACGGTTGGGAAGTATGAGCTGATTTCCGAACAGATAGAATCGTTATATGCAGAGAAAATTATTGCATCTTCTGATCGAACTTTAAAAAGCTATATCGACCGGTATCAGGAGGAACTGACCTACATTATTCATCGGAAGGACTTTCAGGCACAAGAGGCGAAGATCCTGGAAGAGGGTACTCCGGACGCACTGCTTGATTATTTTAAGGAGCAGATGGTTCCCGGTGATTTGTCTTATACGGATATGGTTGCCATAGACAATGATACGATTGTTCTTTCCTATGATCTTTCGAAAGGGCAGATACTCCGTAAGGACATTATCCAGACCATTAACCGTGGCGGATGTATCTGTGCCGGAAAAGGAGGGGAAGCGTATCTTGCTTTTTACGAGCGGTCTGAGAATGGGGTTGTATATGGACTTTTCATTAATCTTGCAGAATTTTTTGAGACAACACTTGGAAAAACAGATGAAACAGAAAACTATGAGATCAGCCTTTATGATGCAAAGAATCCATATTATGTATATCAGATGAAAGATGTCGTTCATGCAGAGCAGGAACCTTCCGAAAAGGTTTTCAAGGAAAAAGGGTTGTCTTATATTCAAGAGGCATATGAAGAAAATAAGGTTACAACCAATTTCTACCAGAACAGAAATTATGGCTCCGGAAAATTATATCGTGCCAGAATACATTCAATGCCCGCATATCAGACAGATAATCAGTTGCTATCGATTGCAGTTTCGATTAATTATGATAAGATCTCAGCGCCTGCGTATGTTGTGATACGACGAATGATCTATGCGGCAGTTTTTATTGTAATATGTCTGATTGTCTTTGTCATGAGCATGTTCTACATTATATATAGACATAACGAAAGCTTAATGGAGATCAATAACTTAAAAGTGAAAAACAGAGAACTATCATTATTACACGACCAGATGAATGATAATCTTCATCATCAGCGATTGGAAACAATTGGCACATTAACATCAGGAATTGCCCATGAATTTAATAATCTGTTATCCCCGATTATGGGGTATAGCGTTATGGCTCTCGATGTGGCTGAGGGTGAGGGAGAGAAGGAAGATCTGGAGGATTATCTGGTTGAAATATATAATTCTACCAAGAATGCCAAAACCCTAATCAGAAGAATATCAGATTTATCCAGAAAGAATTCCGATATGACTATTATGCAGGTGGAATTTGATCCGCTGATTCGCAAGGAAATGGAAGCGATTATTGCAACGAAGCCTTCGAATATGATTGTAAATGTGAACTATCAGGCGGAAGATGCTATGATTACGGCCAATCCAATGCAGGTGTCACAGATGGTTCTGAATCTGGTGATCAATTCTATTCAGGCGATTCAAGAGGCAGGAAATAAAACTGGAGAGATCACGGTTGTTACGTCATGCGATACAGAAAGAGTATCCTTAAAAGTCCAAGATAATGGCCCGGGGATTAGTAAGGAGAATCTAGAAAAGATTTATGAACCATTTTTTACCACGAAAGAAGCCGGAAAAGGAACTGGACTTGGGCTGGCAATCGTGCAGCAGGTGGTTGAGGAACACCGGGGCACAATAGAAGTGCAAAGCGAAGTGGGAACAGGTACCACATTTTCCATAACATTTCCGAGGAACTAGATATGTAAGTTATCTATATACGTATAGATAAATCTCTATAAGTTTATGGATAATATCAATTTCACAAGTAGTATTTTCAATGCTATACTATATAAGCAATATATATAAGTTAGAGGTTGAAAATGAAGGATAAAGTATTAGTTGTTGATGATGACGAGACTGTTTTAAATATGTTATACAAAATCATGAAAAGTAACGGGTTTCTTGTAGAAACGGAATCGTCAGGGATTGTTGCGTTAGAGAAAATACATGCTGAAACATATTCCTTGATATTGCTGGATATTAATCTGCAGGACATGGATGGTTTCCAGTTGTTACAGTCTGTAAGACAAGCAGGGATTACAACACCTGTGATCATCATAAGTGGCAGAAAAGAAGATTATGATACCTTATATGGATTAGATCTTGGAGCAGATGATTATATAACGAAACCATTTAATCCGATTATATTGGCGGCGAAGGCCAAGGCGTTGTTGCGGCGGAGCCAGGGAAGTCTGGGAACGAATCCGACACTGTTGAGCGCGGGCCCATTTGAATATAATACTGTTACAATGCGTTTTTATAAAAACGGGGAAGAAATTATACTTTCCTCTAAGGAAAATGCAATTATCCGCTTGTTTATGGATAATGTGAATCGTGTATTTTCGAAAGATGCACTTTATGAGATGGTTTGGGATAATGATATTGTGGATGACAGTACTATTGTCGTCTATATGAATCGTCTCCGTAAAAAACTGGAGGAGGATTTTTCAAATCCGAAATATATCTTGACTGTTCGTGGGTTGGGATATCGTTTTGTAGCGTAGTGGCTATGTATGATATTATAGAAACTAGGATTATAGAGAACTATATATAATCCATTAGAAAGAATTGGGGGATAAGAAATGAAAAGAAAACTATTGGCAATCTTGCTGTCTGTCAGTATGATTGCAACATTAGTCACAGCATGCGGAAGTAAAGAAGTTTCAGACAATTCCGCTAAAGAAGAAGGTGTTACGGTTGAAGATGTGAAAGCAGCATTGAAAGATGAAAATGCGGTTGTGCTGGATGCCCGTACACAAGATGCATATGCTGGATGGTCAACAGAAAACAACAAACTTGGTGGACATATTGAAAGTTCAAGTGGATTTTCAGCAGCTTGGTTAACCTGTGAATATGATGACGAAGCAAATGATGATAATCGTACACGTGAAGAGCGTCTTGAAATTTGTATGGAAGACAAAGGAATCACAGCAGATACAAAAGTTATCATTTATGACGAAAATGGCAAGGATGCGGCTGCTGTATCTGAATACCTTTCCGGTAAAGGTGTAAAAGATATTGAGACATTTAACCTTGCAGATTGGGATGGAGAACTTGTTAAATATGAAAACTATCAAACAATTCTTCCTCCAAGTATTGTGAAAAAACTAATCGATGGAGAAACAGTCGAAGAAGTTGGAGAAGTTAAAGATCTTAAAGTTTTAGAATTTAGCTGGGGAACTGAAGAAGAATCAGGCTACTTAGAAGGACATGTTCCAACAGCAATTCACATTAATTCAGATGATGTTGATGATGAAAACAATATTTATGTTCTTGATAAAGACGAGATCTTGTTAGAAACAGTAAAAAAAGCAGGTGTTACTGTAGATAGTACTGTAGTTGTAACTGGAGCCGGATTATTCTCTTGTCACCTGGCTACAATTCTTAAATACCTTGGTGTAGAAGATGTATATATTATGAGTGGCGGTGCAAATGGTTGGACGGATGCCGGATACGAAGCAGAAAAAGGTTCTAACACACCAGTCGCAGTAGAAGATTTTGGTACAGACAAACCTCTTAACCCGGATTATATTGATGATGTTGAGGAAGTGTCTTTGCTATTAACTGACAAGAATGCACAAGTGATTGATACACGTGCATACAAAGAATTCACAGGGGAATCTAGTGGATACAGCTATGTGGAAGAAGCAGGACGCCTTAACGGTGCGATTTTCGGACAAGAAGATGGTTCAGCACAAGGACCTGATTGCACCGGATCATCTATGATGTATTATGAAAACATTGATGGAACAATGAGAGATGCTTCAGAAATTCTTGAAATGTGGAGCAATTCCAACGTTGATGTGAACAAACATTTATCATTCTACTGCGGTGGCGGATACAGAGCAGCAGCTGTTATGTGGTATGCACAGGCAATGGGACTTGAAGATACATCACTTTACAATGATGGATGGGCTGGATGGATCGTTTACGGCAAAGATGCTGTAAAAGGTACTTATGAAGACCCACAACCAGTAAACTAAATATTAGTTGCTCGTTGATGAGTGATTAAGAGGCGTGTAAACTAGATGAGTAATTATCGGTTTTGCACGCTTCTTTTCTATTTCCCTTATAGAAACTTCAAATTTTTGCTTATGATTTATCCATAAAATATCAAGAGAGGATTGGAATAATATGGATATGATTTTGAAAACCAAAGGATGGATTGGGATATATTGACTGATTTATAATATTGGAATAAAATGATTAAAGATGGCAAAGGAACAACGGTGGTAGAATTAAATGAAGAAGCAAAAGAATACATGCAAAGGTTCGGATGGAAGCATGTGGTACTTAATATCGGGAGTATAACCAGCTGATGCGCGCCTCCATATAAGGAGATGTCGGTAAGTTTTACCGATGAGGATGAAGAGGCGATGCTGGAGAAGGGGTATGAGATAGATCAAAGCGAGTTGGGAAACGTATATTACCCAAAGGTGAATTCAATATGTCCCGCCTTTTTCAGGGAAATCCCCCTGCTCATTATAAGGGAGGTATCGTTATGGACAAACATATTACGGCACCAATTACGAAGAAAGTCTCCCGGACACTGAGAGCGGGTGATTATGTATATATTACAGGAACAATCTATACGGCAAGAGAGGGACGCTCAATCGGTTCTGCAGGCTCTACGACTGCAAGTTGTAGGGACAGATATGCGCTGAAGCTTCTTGATCTCGGACTTACAGCCATGATCGGAAAAGGAAAGAGAAGTCCTGAGGTTCTTGAGGCAGTGAAAAGAAATGGAAGTGTTTATCTGGCAGCAGTGGGTGGTGCAGGAGCACTCTTGTCAAAATGTATCAAAGAATCAGAAGTAGTGGCTTATAATGATCTTGGTGCAGAGGCAATAAGAAAGCTTAAAGTTGAAGATTTTCCAGCAATTGTCGTCGCAGACTGCGAGGGTAATAATTTGTATGAAACAGCGATAAAGGAGTACCAGAAGATATGAAAAGAATCTTGTTGATGGTTATAAGAAATATTTTACTCGTTCCAAAAACGGCAATGAACTGCTGGATTTTAAAGGAGGAAGTTTCAAAGCAGCAACCAAGGCAAAATGTCCGATTGTCCCGGTTGCGCTGATTGATTCTTTCAAACCATTTGACACAAACACGATCAGTCCGGTGACCGTGCAGGTACGCTTCATGAAAATACATATGAAATCTCAATAAGTAATGTTGGTTATTAATATTATTAACTTGTGGAAAAATTAGCATAATATTATAATTAAAACTAAGAAGTGGTGAACAGTAATATAAAAATAATAAATGGGCGTTGTCAAAAAGGCAACGCTTATTTTCAGTAAGGGTACGATAATGAAAAATAAAAAGATATGGATATTTATAGGATTGGCAGTTTTGGTTTTAGTATTAAATTACATTTTTGGATGGTCTTCTTACCTGGGAGATACTAAGAACCTTCTTTTTTTAAAAAAGATAGTAGAAGATAATTTTGTATACGCAGCACTGATATATACGGCTATCACAATTGTTGGATGTGTTGTATTAGCACTTCCGGGCATTACCTTTGCAGTATTTGCGGGTTTAATTTTTGGACCAATATTGGGAACTATATTATGTTCGATTGCAACGACTATAGGAGCGGTGTTAGCATTTTTGGCAGGGAGATTCTTTTTAAAGGACGGGATAAAACCATTGGTAATGAAGAATAAATATCTGAAAAAATGGTTATTTGATGAATCAGGCAAAAATGAGTTATTTGTATTGCTTATAACAAGAGTCGTTCCGGTATTTCCATATAACCTTCAAAACTTTGCTTATGGAATTACAGATATTTCTTTTCGTACATATACGATTGGGTCATTCATATTTATGCTACCTGGAACAGCCATGTATACGATTGGAACAGCCGGCATTACAGATACAGAGAACAGGGGCTTATATATTGGAATTGCCATTGTATTGGCAGTTATTGTAATTCTAACAGGAGTACTTTTAAAAAAGAAATATATACAGGAGGATGTGAATGAAGGAGAATAAGTCCGTTGATGAAAATGCATGTGTTCATTGTGGAGTCTGTCAGAAGAACTGTGTATTTTTAAAAAAATACGGGATAGATATTGGAGATACGGAGAAGTTAGAAGAACTGGCATATCATTGCTTTTTGTGTGGAAAATGTACAGAAGTATGTCCGATAGGAATTGATGGGAGACAGAAAATTCTTCAAATCCGGAGGCAGAAAGTAAAAGAAAACAATAACAAAATTCCAGAAAAAGGATATGGAATGTTAAAAATTGAAAAAGAAAGGTATTTGTTTCGTAATTATAAAAACCTTTCTGGAAAGAGTGTATTGTTTCCGGGATGTAATTTTCCATCTTTTTATCCGAAAACAACAAGATATCTGGCTGAGACACTAAAGGAGAAGGCTGGAATAGGAATGGTATTCGATTGTTGTGGCAAACCAATTGCTGAACTTGGTATGGAAGACCGGGAAAATCAAATTATAGAAAAGATACAGACGAAACTAACAGAGCAAGGTGTGGAAGAAATTATTACCTTGTGCCCGAATTGTTATGCATTTCTGCAGCCAAGATTGGATATTAGAGTTGTAAGTATTTATGAAAAACTAGCTGAATTTGGAATCGGAAAAAAGATAGAACAGCGACTGACGGTATTTACACCTTGTCCGGACAGAGAAGATGGAGCAATGTTAGAGACGATCAAGTATTATCTTAGCCAACAGCCGGAACAATTGAAAAACATACAGTGTTGTGGATTGGGTGGATGTGCAGCAGGAAAAGAACCAGAACTTGCGGATGAAATGTTGGAAAGTCTAGATAGAAATGATAAAATTTATACTTATTGTGCATCTTGTGCAGGAAATCTTGTGAGAAGAGGATATGAAAGAACAGAGCATCTTTTGATAGAAATATTGGGGACAAAAGAGAGACCAGATACACATAAATCTCTATTAAACAGAATGAAGACAAAATATTGGTAGGAGAAGAGGATATGAAAGAACAGATGACAAAACAGAAAAACTGGATAAAGAAAGTGGTAGTAATTGTTATATTAGCCGTTTTAGTGGCAAGTTATTATTTGGTGCCATCCGTAAGAGAATTGATGAATCAGATTTTCCGTATGTTTGCAAGTGGTGATTTTACGGTTGTGAAAGATTTTGTAGCTTCCTATGGAGCATATGCAGCGGTAATTTCATTCTTGTTAATGATATTACAATCCATTGCAGCGCCACTCCCGGCATTTCTGATCACATTTGCAAATGCGAATCTTTTTGGCTGGTGGCAAGGTGCAATCCTTTCATGGTCCAGCGCTATGGCTGGTGCAGCGGTGTGTTTCTTTATAGCGAGAATTCTTGGAAGAGATGTAGCAGAAAAATTGACAAGTAAAGCAGGTCTTAAGCAGATCGATACATTTTTTGAAAAATATGGCAAAAATACAATACTTATCTGCCGTCTACTTCCATTTATTTCTTTTGATATCGTAAGCTATGCGGCGGGACTAACTTCTATGTCTTTTGGTGCATTCTTCCTGGCAACCGGGCTTGGACAACTTCCGGCAACCATTGTATATTCCTATGTTGGAGGAATGTTGACCGGTGGTGCGAAAATGTTTGTGACAGGCTTAATGCTTTTGTTCGCATTATCTGCATTGATTGTATTGATTCGAAAGATATATACTGAAAAAAATAAGAAAAGCAAAAAATAGAGGTTCTTCATGAAAAAAGCAATCATTATATTTACCAGAGTACCGATTCCGGGGAAAACAAAGACACGAATGATGCCGACATTAACGCCGGATCAGTGTGAGCATTTGCATACTTGCTTTCTAAAGGATATTCGAAGAGTATGTGAACAATGTGCCGCAGATATTTATGTTTGCTATACACCGGACGAGGAAAAATATAAGAGACAGATTATGGATATTTTGGGGACAGAAAAAAACTATTTCCCTCAAAAGGGAAATGACCTGGGAAATCGAATGTGCAATGCATTTGAAGAGGTGTTAAAAAAAGAATATGATTCCTGTCTGTTGATAGGAACAGATGTACCGGAATTGCAGACATCTTGTCTTATGAAAGCATTTGAAGTGCTGGATAAAAAGGATGTTGTGTTTGGAAAGACCGTAGATGGTGGTTACTATTTGGTTGGAATGAAGAAGTTATATCCACAAGTGTTTGGTCTCGAACAATACGGACATAGTTCTGTATTTTATGAGACACTCAAACGTTTACAAGCGGAAAGTATTAGGGTTGGTTATACAGAAGAACTTTTGGATATGGATACACCCTCTGATTTGCAAAAGTATAGAAATCATATGAGAGAAAATAACAGATTATACAAAACAGAAACAGGAAAGTATGTATCTGAAATTGCAAAGATCTCAATTATTATTCCAGTTTATAATGAAGAAAAATTGATTGTGCCGTTGCAAAGACAACTTTCCTCACTGAAAGAACAGTGTGAAATTATATTAGTAGATGGTGGAAGCACTGATAAAACACAGACTCTTATAGAACCAGGGTATAGAGTCATTTCTGCTGAAAAGGGAAGGGCTAATCAAATGAACCAAGGTGCTTTGGAAAGCACAGGTGACATCTTATTTTTTCTCCATTGTGATAGTGAATTGCCTGAAAATGTACTGGGGGAAATCCGAACGGTTATGAGAGAATATCGTGCGGGATGTTTTGGTATTGCATTCCGCTCCAAAAGTCCATTGATGTTCATATGCCGGGTTATATCAAACTACAGAGTGAAAGATCGCAAGGTAATGTTTGGGGATCAGGGAATGTTTATGGAAAGAGAATTATTTTTTGAATTAGGAATGTTTCCACAGATTCCGATTATGGAAGATTATCAGTTATCCCTGACATTGAAGGAAGCTGGCATTAAACTTGGTATGGCAAATAAGAGAATCTATACTTCAGATCGCAGATATCCACGAGGAATGATACCAAAGTTAAGATTAATGTGGAAAATGAATCGTATGAGGAAGATGTATCGTGATAAAGTACAGGTTCAGAAACTTGCAGATATGTACGAAGATATTAGATAGAAGGAGCAGAGATGAATCAAACACAATTAGAGGAATATATCAGACAGCCCCATTATAGGAAGGTCATGGGGCTTCCGGAAGAAGTTACAGAAGAATATCATATGCTGGCGCAGGGAGAATATAATCGAAATTACTGGTTTATTCATCCGGTAACCGGTAAGAAGATGGTGTTTCGCATTAATTATGGAAGCCAGATGCATCTGAGTAATCAAATTGAATATGAATATAAAGCACTTGAATTATTAAAAGAATCAGGACGTACACCGGCGCCTGTCTATGTGGATGGAAGTTTTACATACATGGAACAGGGGGTTATGGTCATGGAGTATCTTCCAGGTCATGCGTTGGATTATAATCGAGAATTACTAAGAGCAGCTGGTTGTCTGGTTGATATTCATAGTGTGAATGTACCAGAAAACCATTCTCTGATTGATCCAGGCAATCCGCTTCGGGCAATTTTAAATGAATGTGAAGAGATGGTATGTACTTATATGGATTCTCCACTGGGAGATGAGGGGAAAAAGGCAAAAATAAGAAAGATGTTAGACCTTGGATGGAAAAGAGTGGATAGTCTGAAGGAATCATCCTATAAGTGCTGTATCAATACAGAATTGAATTCCACCAATTTTTTAATCGGTGATGAGGGGGAATATCTGATTGATTGGGAGAAGCCTCTATATGGAGATCCTGCACAGGATCTTGGACACTTTCTTGCTCCGACTACGACCTTTTGGAAAACAGATGTTATCCTTACCCAAGATCAAATCGAACAATTTATAGATGCTTATCTGGATAAGGTGGGTGGAAGATTTGATGTACGGGGGTTAAGAGAAAGAGTTCATGTGTATATTCCGATTACCTGCTTAAGAGGAATTACCTGGTGTGCCATGGCATGGATAGAATATCAGAACCCAGAGAAAGCAATCTTTAATGAGTCAACCTTCCGTAAATTGGAAGCGTATCTGGATGACCAATTTTTGGACAACATAAATGAAATCATAAAATAAAAAGTTGTCTATCAATCCCATCAACTTTTCTTGATTTATAGGCTTGGCGGTTTGCCAAGCCTATCTATATGTATCACTTACAACCTTTTGACAGATATTCAGCATATCTCCAGATTTTCCTAGTGTGACAAATTACCGCCACAGCTACTTCCGTATCCAGCTGTACAACTATAACAAAGAGTACATGTCTTGATTTTCCTCTGTTTCGCTGGTGTTTCTGTTAATTCTGAAATATGCTTTGGTCCATGTGGCTTTATACCAAGTACATGATAGTATTCGCAGTCATAAAGGCTTCCATCATAATCAACATTTACTTGGTCTCTACACATAACTTTTGGCACATTATCCTCATTGAAATTATCACATTGTAATTTTAAATAGGAACCAAGTTTCCCTCGGCTTCGCATATCTTGCCCAAATCGTCCAATCGGCACATTACCAATTGCAATCAAATCTGTAAATACAATTCCAAAATCATTTTTCAATACTTTACGATATGTATTTTCCAACATAAATTCATTTGGTGGAAGATATGGTCCATCTGTGTTATATACAAGTGTCAAACAAAGGTCTTCCTTTATACCGTATCCAAGTGCATTCAGCTTTTGAAGCACTTCGATGGATGACTGGAACACATGGTCTCCTCTTTGTTTTTCTACAACCTCTTCACTGTAATATGGCAATGAACTTACAATCCTTACATTGTATTTTGCATAAACATCAATCAGATGCTCAAATTTTGTACTTTTTAAAATAGTTAGATTTGTACGAATAAGCACCTTGCCAAGTTTACTAGCTTCTTCAATGAGATATTCTAAGTTTGGATTCATCTCCGGAGAGCCTCCAGTAATATCCATCACCTGAAATCCCCCACGTTTGAACGCCTTTAAACACATATCCATAGTTTCTTTCGTCATCATCTCCGTTTTGTTCCTTTATAGGAAAGTTCTCCTTTCGGAGAACTTGGGGACTAAAATAGCCCGCTCAAAAGCGGGCATAGTGAATCAGACGGTTTGGATTAAAAGATGTAAAAGCCCTCTTCACCAAAATCGTCATCATCAAGGTTATCAAATTCATGTAAGAAATAATCCATATCCAGAAGTTCGTCGTCACTCATGTCATGGACTTCTTTAGAAGTCATACCTTCTGGTGGATTTTTAATGTACTGTTCCCTTAGTTCCTTTGCGAGTTCTGCTTCTGTTATACGTTTCATAGTGTGGCCTCCGTTCTTAAGATATATTGAGTTTATCATGAGAAAAGAGGTTTTGGAAGATATGAAAACGAGGCAGGCGAACGACATCTATGTTTTTGCATAGCCTTTTCGTATAATTCATGCAAAGGAACAGGATTATGATTAAAATATAGTTCTAAAAATAGCATGGTTTTTCCACAGTTCGGACATTTTAAAGGATCGTAACCAAAAGAATGTAAGATTGAATCACGCCACCTATTGAGTGAAAGAAAAAAGTTATGTTTTTCTCTGGAAATGGCTTTTCGTAAAAAATTGTCAGAATTACGGTGACGAGCGTAAATACCATAATAGCGAATCATTTTAAAATGTTTTTCAGGGATGTGTTGTGTTAAGCGGTCAATGAATTCCAAAACAGGAACAGTTTCTGTAATAAGTTTATTGTCTTCATGACGGTTGTAATGGAAGGTGACAAAATCACCATCGTAAGAATCAATGCGAGAAGTAGCAATAACAGGTCTGCCAAGATAACGACCGATATATTTGATAACCTGAGAAGGATTACACTTGTTAGGCATGGCGCGAACATAAAAACCATTTTTATCTTTTGCATAGATAGCAGATTTTACTTTTTTGAAAGCTGGACCTATTTTTTGATGGAGTTCATTTAAAAGAGCAGTTTGGAACGCATCACGTAAAAAATGATAGTTAAAATGTTTGAAGTGTCGCCAGGAAAGAGTATTACCAACACCACCTTCAGAAACAAGGCAGTGAATGTGAGGATTCCATTTTAAATCTCTGCCAAAGGTATGAAGGACGCAAATAAATCCAGGAGTAAATAATTCAGATTTATTTTCTTTATGGAACATACGAGAAATCACGCTGTTGACTGCCGAAAAAAGGCAGTTAAGAAGAGAACGGTCTTTAAGAAAAAAAGGCCGCAAAGAATCATCAATGGTAAAAACACAATGCCGATGTTGTACATCAATAATCTTAAAAGACATAGCAGTAGTTCTGTCAATGGAATACATGTTACCACAAGTTGGACAGAAGCGAGAATGACAACGAAAAGCAGTAAATTTGAAATTACCACAATTGGGACAAATATACATGGCGCCACCATAAGATGGATCGCCACAATGAATCATTTTTTCTACATTCTCAACA
Source organism: [Clostridium] scindens ATCC 35704 (assembly GCF_004295125.1). Lineage (NCBI taxonomy): Bacteria > Bacillati > Bacillota > Clostridia > Lachnospirales > Lachnospiraceae > Lachnoclostridium > [Clostridium] scindens. The sequence continues at coordinate 1,841,907 of NZ_CP036170.1, forward strand.
ATAGCATCACGAGGATGTTGAAGATAAATCATTTCTTCATAATGTTCGATAAAAATTTTTTGTAAGATATTCATAAGACCATTATGAAGCAAAATGAAGCAAAAAGAAACCCCTATCCCTCATGATTGAGGGGCAGGGGAGTTGAAGTGTCGAAGACACTATTTTTAGGACCACACTCTAAGAAACAATGTGTACAGGTCAAGTTACACTTGTATCCCACATTTACCTGCATCGTAGTAAGATTTTCTCGGGAATATAACTTATCCATTCCTCTTACATTGTCCATGAATGCAGGGATATCGTATCGTTCTGCTTCTTCATCCAATATTTTTGCTGTAATCTTTGCAGTTCCATCATATTGTGTTGGATTTACTCGAAGAGCTAAGGCACCAAAAAGTCCATGATGCACCTCTCCTGTTCCTTCTACCAGAAAATGCTCTTTCATTCGTGATGTTTTTAAAATCTTAGCAACATTTCCGCTTACACCAAGTGGCTTATTCTTTACAAAACGATAATTTTCATCAAAGTCAAAGTATCGCTTGTTTTCTTCCATGGTACCAAGATATATCGCACTATGACCGTAATTTTCTTCACGGTCTTCCAACTCTTCACACTTGAAAGCACGCACTGTACAAGAGAAGAATTTAATGTCTCCAACCTTACGTGCAATTTCAAAATCATTTGGTTGAATAGGTGTCTTATCTACAATGTAGTATGTTGTGAATCCACACTTTTCAAGCAAACGTCGGAAATCTTCAAAGTACATTGCCCCACCCATACACTCTCCATGCATCACTGGGTCGTTTTTCACCTCTTCCGGAAGTCTTCTGTCTGCAAATATGTCGGAGAAACAAAGTTCTCCACCTTCTTTTAAGACACGATATACCTCTTTGAAAACAAGCTCTTTGAATGGTGATAAATTGATTACACAATTTGAAGTTACCACATCCACTGAATTATCTTCGATTCCAAGACTCTTCAAATCTTCAATGTATCCCAGATGAAAACTTGTATTTACTTTTGAAAATCCAAAAATTTGTGCTTGTTCTTCTTGATATTTGATTGCAACTTCAATTTGTTCCGGAGTCATATCCACACCGTGTACATGACCATTTTCTCCAGCAAGTTTTGACAGAATGAAAACGTCTCTTCCCGTCCCGCATCCTAAGTCTAAAACTGTACGGCCTTTTAATCCCATAGAAATTGGCGAGCCACATCCATAGAAGCGAGATAAAATCTCATCTTTAATCATCGGTAAAATCTCACGCACGTAACGTGGAGGTGCTGAACTTGTGCAACAAGCATTTGTCTTGAGATCATCATTGTTTTTTAAGATTTTCCCATAATATTCACTTACCTGTTTATGAATTGTATTATCTATCAATCTTTATATCCTTCATCCATCATCCCAAAGCATTCACTAAAGAACGTTTTCACTTTTACATTGTACTGATCTCTGATAGCTTCAAAAGCATCGTCTACAATGTCAATTAATAAGTCTGATTCACAGACTGCTCTTGCATTTATAACAAGTTTTAATTTTGATGTCTTTTCCTGTAGTCGTTGATCATGAAGAATATCATAGTCAACACCAATCAAGCTGCATTTCCCATAATCTCCTTCTTTCCCAATTGCAAATGTTTTAAGATGTGGAACATTTTTTCTATTTGCAATCAGCCCATCACGAATTTCATCAATCAAATCGTCTACAAGCTGATTTGCATCAAATTCACTTTCATCCTTTGTTGTAATATAGACACTTCTGTTGAACCAGGACATTTTTTCTTCCGCAGAAAGAAATTCTTCACCACCGTACCCAATATCTGTAATATTTACACGGCTTTCTTCTGTTAAAATATAATCAACAAGTGGTTCTAATCCTGTTTCTTCTTTTGCAGAAATCGCAAAAACCGGGATATCAGGACAAGCTTCTTTGAGGAACTTCATGTAGCGGTCGATTTCTTCCTGTGTCATTAAGTCTGTCTTATTTAATACAACACAATCTGCTTCTTTTAATTGTGCATCCAATAAGAATTTCAACTCTTCTGGTAAATTGATATCTGCCTGTTCTGGCATAATCATACGAAGTCTCTCAGGGTCTGTTACTACTGTAAATGGTGCTAATGTATAGTCATCTTTATAATCTCTATCCAGTCTCCCGTATACATGTTCTAATGCACCGATTCCACAACCTGGAATATCGGACATTACAATATCTTTTGGAACTTTATTTAATCGTTCAATACATTCATTTAACACTTCCCCAACATAACAAATACATGTCCCTGCAATCGGTGTTACTTCTACATCATATCGACTTGAATACTCTGCATCGATGATATTGCTTGCTCCAAGGTCATTCGCAATAATCGCTGCTCTTTTACCATGATTATTTATATATCTCGTAAGAGCCAACATTGTTGTTGTTTTCCCTGCACCAAGGAATCCACTTACAACCATAAATCTTCTTTTACTCATTATTATATTCCTCTTTTCTGCTTTAGATTGGCATCTTTGTTCCGTTTTACAATCTCTACTTTTCTTAAGAACTCATCAAGATCGTAATCAGCCATTGTCATTAAATATAATCCGTATAAATCATCCCCACCTGTAAAATTTCTTGTAGCTTCTGCAATTGCTTCATCACACATGTTGATTATTGGCATCATTGTGTAGTCTTTTGCAAAAGAACAGAACGGACAGTTTCCACTGCAAGGAGAACACTCGAATCCAATCTGTCCGAAAATTGCTCCTGTGTTTCCTGTTTTTCTACGAATGATGTCAGATGCGACACCTCTCATTAATACTGCCTCTGGGGATGCATCTTCTAATGCTAACATGCATTCTTCCTTTGTAAGGCACAAAATCTATAACCAGCGTACGGCAACTGAACGGATTAATAACCGGATACTCAATGATTACGGGCTACACCACATGATGATACATGGGAAAGTGAATTATACTTTCTTTACCGAATCTTAAATTGTATCAATTGTTCATCGAGTTCCCGAGACCACACATGTATTTTGACCGAAGCCATGATATACCTACATGCAAATAAATTATAGCATGTGCTTCGTAAAAGATACAGCCAAGACTTTGGAAAGGAAGATAGATTTATCTTATAAAGTGACCTTTATATTGATATTTTCGAAGGGATAAATAAGAGCCGTTATCAATCATGATAATGGCTCTTTGTAATGTAACCTATATTAATAAAATACCAATTTTGATTAATATCTTATCTTGCGACTCTTTTTCTGAAAACAAGAATTACACTAGAAGCAGCTAATAAAAGGAGATACATAAATGTCTGAGAGGTATCGCCGGTTTCTGGTACACTATTTTTAGTGGCAACAGTAACAGATGATTTCTTATCCGTAGTTGTTCCAGTATTCTGATTCGCCTGTTGTTCCTGTTCTGTTGTTATGAATTTAGCCTGAATAGATTCGTTCTTGGCACCACCTTCGATGGTGAAGACATTTGTATATCCTTCATTGTGTAATAACTCAGTAGCTTTTACAGCACCGCGGCTTCCGCTGTTGCAAAGAACATAAATAGTTTTGTTTCCAAAAGTAGACGGGTTGGATTTTACATATGCGGTAAATGATGCCCATAATGCTTCTGCCTCAGCACCCTCAATTACATTTCCTTCCGCAAATACAGGAAGTGAAAGAGATCCTTTTAAGTGACCTGCTGCATATACACTGGCAGCACGTACATCAAGAAGAAGAATATCCTTATTACCAATAGCATTGATTGCGGCGTCTGCAGATACATAGGTTAATTTAGCCTTTATATTCGTATCTTTCGCACCGCCCTTAATTGTAAAGATATTTTTCTGGGATATTCCCTGATCTACCAGCAGTTGAGTTGCTTTTTGAGCACCGCGTGAGCCACTGTTACAAAGAATATAGATGTCTTTTCCGGCAAAAGTAGTTGGATTAGTCTTCACATAATTCGTAAAAGCAGTTTGATTAGCGAGTGCTTCTGCATCATCAACACTATTGCTTACAGAATTAAATACAGGAAGTGAAAGAGAGCCCTTTAAGTGACCTGTTGCATAGACACTATTTCCGCGTACATCTAAGAATAGTTTGTCAGCAGCACCAATTTCATTAGCAGCTGTAACTCCATCTACAAAATTGTATTCTGTGATAAAGGCAGCCTGAATAGTTTCATCTTTCGCGCCACCTACAATGGTAAAGACGTTCGTGTATCCAAGATTATTTAATAATTCTTTAGCCTTTATAGCTCCACGACTTCCACTATTACAAAGAACATAGATATCTTTACCAGTAAAAGTTCCCGGGTTACTTTGTACATAAGAGTTAAATGCAGTCCACAGAGCTTCTGCCTCAGCACCCTCAATTACATTTCCTTCCGCAAATACAGGAAGTGAAAGAGATCCCTTTAAGTGACCTGTTACGTAGGAGCCGGAAGTACGGACATCAATAATCAGAACCGTTTCGTTATTGATTGCATCTACAGCCTCTTTTCCCGTGACTGTATCGTTGGTATTACCATACGTTTGTATGTCATTTGGAATGACATCGTTTATTGAATCCTGACCAGGAGTATTTGTATCAGTATTAATATCAGTATTGATATCAGTATTGTTAGTAGTGTCTGCATCAGTACCTTCTTCTGTTGGTGAAACCGTTGATTCCTCCGCCAGCACAAGCATTGAATTACTGAAGACCAAAACTCCGGCCAGGAGAAGCATTAATAATTTTTTTTTCATAATCTCTCCTTTAAAATATTGATATAGGTTACAATTTCATTATATAGAGTTTTACATATAGAATAAAATTGTTATTATCTATATATACAGAATTATATAGAAAGAAACATCATCAGTTTAGGAAATTGCGTGTTATGAAATTTAGACAAGAAAAAGTGCACCATTACTCATATCACAGATTTCATCTATATGCATAGATGATTATAGATAAAAACAATTACAAGTGTAGGTTGATTTTTGTTATACTAAAAGTATCCTAAGTGAGAAGGGAAGATAGATGAAAAGCTATATAAATCTTATGGAAGGGTGTTTACGGTGTGGGCAATGTACAGCACACTGTGATTTTTTATGTAAATACGGATTGGATCATAGCCTTGATAATCTTGAGAGGCTGAAAGAATTATCTTTTCATTGCTTTATGTGTGGAGAGTGCGCTGCATATTGTCCGAAAGGGATTGATGGAAAAGTCATTATGCAGATGATAAGAGAAGAGCAGACAAGAGAGAATCATGGGAATCCGGTGATTGGCGGATATGAGAAATTATTGGAAGAAAAGATCGATTATCTGTATCAGAATTATCGTCTTGGAGGATATAAAAGTGTGCTGTTTATGGGGTGCAACTTTCCAGCATATTTTCCAAATTCTACAAAGAAACTTAGTAAGTTATTTCTGGAATCGTACGACATAGGAACCATATATGAGTGTTGTGGAAAACCTGTAAGAGAATTAGGATTAACAAAGGAAGCTGGGGAAAGCATACAAAGAATTCAACAGAGATTGTGTGAAAATCAGATTGAAGAGTTGATAACCGTTTGTCCCAACTGCTATTTGTATTTGAAAGATAAAGTGGACGTTCGAGTCGTGTCTATATATGAGAAAATCAAGGAACTTCAGATTGGGGAGAATATAGATGACGAAAATCCATACATTTTTCAGCCGTGCCCCGATCGGATGGAAGGTTTTTGGAAAGAATCTGTACAGACATTTTTTAACAATGAGATACAATGTATAAAAGATGTTCAATGCTGTGGTCTTGGAGGATGTGCGAAATCATCAGAACCAGAGATTGCCAATGGATTTGCGGATAAGATTCGAAAGAAAGGATATGAGAAAATCTATACTTATTGCGCATCCTGTACAGGAAATCTGAGACGTAACGGGTGTGAACATGTATGGCATCTGTTGCCGGTTATTCTCGGATTTCCACAAGAGGACGCAGATATAGAACATAATAGAAGGAATCGGGAAAATTCAAAATACTGGTAGGATAGCTTTAGGAGAAGAGAAATATGTTTGGCAGGGTTGAAAGAGCGAAAGAAAAAGCTTTCAGAGGAGAGCCGTTTACCAAAGAAGAACTTATAGCATTGCTTTCCATAGATCCGAAATCAGAGGAAGTAGAAGCACTCGGTATGGCGGCACATGAAGTGGCACAGGAAGTTACAGAGGGAAAAGCAAGATTGTGGGGTGCCATAGGGGTTGATTACAAACCTTGTGAGATGGATTGCAAATTTTGTTCTCTTGGAAAATCTTGGGGAATCGTAAAAGAAGAGAAAGAATATACCTTGGAAGAGATGGTCCGACAAGTAAGATATTATGTGAAAAATGATTTTCATTATATATTACTTCGTTCAACAGAATTTTACGATCCAAATTCCTTGGGGAAGATTATAAAGAGTATTCGCGAAGCAGTTCCGGGAGATTATGAGCTTGGATGTAATATAGGGGAACTGGAAGAGGCAGATGCGGAATATATGTATGAGTGCGGAGGCAGAATTGCTTATCACTGTGTTAGATTGAGAGAAGGGGTAGACACCAGGTTCCGGGTAGAAGATCGAGTGCACACCGTAGAAGTGATTCGTGATTCTAAGATGAAGCTTGGATTCTGGGTGGAGCCGGTGGGGATAGAACATACGAATGAAGAAATTGCGGAGAAGATTCTAGAAACCTTGCATTATCAGACGGATGTCTGTGGTGTGATGGCGAGAGTTCCGGTAGCAGGGACTCCGTTTGAGAATGTTCCGATGATCAGCGAAAAGAGGATGGCACAGATTACGGCAGTTCTGCGTCTAGCATGCGGAAGAACAGTAAAAGATATCTGTACACATCCGGCCAGTGAATTGGCAGTGCGATATGGAGCCAATGTTATTACTTTGGAAACGGGAGCGATACCAAGAGATGCCGATTTTCAAGAAGAATATTGGAAAGGATTGCATATTGATGAGGTAAAAGAATGGCTGAATCAGAATGAATATCATATATAAGAAAAGGAAAAGAAACTATGATGAAGAACAGTAAACGATGGAAAGCTGCATTGATGGCAGCAGCGTTAGGAGCATCCTTAATCTTAGGAGGATGTCAGGAAAAAGAAAATACAGTTGATAAGGGACAGAAGGAAGAGACGGTTCAGGTGAAGGTAGGAACCTGGAAGACAGCACAGACGATACAGCCGTTTTTCTATCAGCAGTTTACGGATGAAAAATACGAAATCGAAGTAGCACCATTTACGAACCCGGGTGATCAGAAAGCCGCACTTCTTGCAGGAGAATTAGATATGACAGGAACAACATTAGTGACAGCTATTTCCGCCGCTGCGAATGGAGAGCCGGTTAAGATTGTATCTAGTTTATGTAATAAGTGTTCTGCACTTGTAGTTGGAAAAGACTCTGATATTCAGACAGAAGCAGATCTGAAGGGAAAAACTATTGCTTATGTACCGGGGACAATGCACCATGCACTCCTTCTGGATGTATTAGAAAGAGCAGGTCTTAATCCAGAAACGGATGTAGAATTAGTAAGAATTGACTTTTTTGATATGGGGCAGGCATTACAGGATGGAAAGATTGATGCGTTCTGTAGTGGAGAGCCATATCCATCAGAGGCAATTGTAAAAGGATACGGAAGAGTTTTAAGCTATCCGTATTTTGATGATAGTATTGATACGATTAATGCAGCCATGATCGTGACAGAAGATACCATCAAGGAGAATCCAGAGTTGGTACAGGATTTGGTAAATGCACACTTAAAAGCATCCGATTATTTGACAGAAAATAAGGATGCATGGTTTAAAAAAGCATATGAATTCGGAACAGACAAAGAGATTATGGAAGTGTCTGCAGAGAATATTGAGTTATGTGGGAATATCGATGAGACATTCATAGAGCATACCAAGAATCTGGCACAAAAAATGAAAGAGCTTGGAATTATCAATGAAGTTCCGGATGTAGATGCAATGTTTAATCTTACATTTTTGGAAAATGCTGATAAATCATAGAAAGAAGCAAGATGAAGAAAAAAAGTTTACAGGATCGGTTTATAGGGACTATCATTCCGATTATGGTATTAATTGTATGGTTTTTATCCACACAAAATAATGCAGTACAGAGTTATGTTGTTCCTTCACCAAAAGAATTTGCAATCGTATTTTTTGATTTTATATTTGGTAATATGCAAGCATCTCCTTATAGCGGTAAAATGTTGGAAAATCTGTTGATCAGTACACTTCGTGTTGGAAAAGGATTCTACGTTGCAGGTGTGACAGGAATGATACTCGGATTTCTGACTGGGCGAGTTCCATTACTGAGAAAGATGTGCGATCCGATGATACAGGCACTTCGAGCGGTTCCGGGAATTGGATATCTGCCACTTGGTATGGTATGGTTTGGTGTAGGAGAAGAAAATACATTATTTTTAATCTCACTTGCAGCATTTTTTCCTGTATATTTGAATACGCAGGAGGGGGCATCAAGAGTGCCGGAAATATATATCCGGGCAGGTAAGATGCTGGGAGCTAAGAAAATGATACTATTCTTTACTGTTATCTTTCCGGCAGCATTTAGTCATGTAATTGTAGGACTCAGGTTGGCACTTGGAGTGTCATGGGCCTATCTGGTGCTTGGTGAGATGACCGGAGTGACTAAAGGAATCGGGGCAATCATGATGGATGGAAGAATGTTGGGACATGTAGATATTGTTCTTGCTTGTATGGTTGTGATTGCAATTACCGGAAAGTTCTGCGACTGGATTCTGGTGAAATTATGCCGGACATTTGGAAGAGGACTGATGGAGGATAGTTCTAATGAAGGATAATGTATATAGAATAGAACATTTGAACAAATCTTTTGAAAATACAAATGGAGAACAGATTCAGGTATTCGATGACTTATCTATGGATATAGAGAAAGGAAAGATTACGGCTGTTCTTGGACCGAGTGGATGTGGAAAAAGTACACTGCTCAGTATACTTGCCGGGTTTGAATGTTATGAGTCAGGAAATATCCCAGAAGAGGAAAGCCGAGGTGTTGTGTTTCAAAGTCCTGCACTTTTCCCATGGCTGACGGTAAAAGGCAATGTAGAGTATGGATTGAAACGCAAGGGAATTCCCAAAGGGGAGAGAAAAGAGCAGGTAGAAACATTTTTAAAAATGGTTCAGTTAGAAGACTATGCTAAGTATTATCCAAGGGAATTGTCGGGTGGTATGCAGCAGAGAGCTGCGCTGGCAAGAACGCTTGTGCTACGTCCGGAGATGCTGCTGATGGATGAACCATTTTCAGCGTTGGATCCGAAACTTCGCATACAGATGCAGCAATTGACATTAGAATTGTGGAAGGAATTGAAACAGACAATCTTTATTGTGACGCATGATGTAGAAGAAGCAGTGATGGTGGCAGATATTATCTACCTAATGGGAGAGAGCCCACAGGGTGTTCGACGTAAAGTTGAGGTTTCGTGGGTGAAGAAAGAAGAAAACAGAAATACAAAAGAATTTTTTGAATTAAAAAATTCTTTATTAAATACTTAAAATACAAGGAGGAAGAACATGGATACGTATTACAATCCAGAAGATCTGGCAAAGTTTGGAACAATGGGAGAAGAGGCTCCACAGTTGTGGGAAACATTTATGAATTATTATGGTTCTGTATTCGCAGAAGGAGCACTGACAGCAAGAGAGAAGTCGTTAATTGCACTGGCTGTTGCATCTGCAATTCAGTGTCCGTATTGCATTGACTCTTATACAAATGACTGTCTGAATAAAGGTGTCAATGAGGAACAGATGACAGAGGCCATTCATGTAGCATGTGCAATTCGTGGCGGCGCCTCTTTAGTGCATGGAGTACAGATGAAAAATATCGTAAAGAAATTGGAGTTTTAAGGATGAGTGAGAATTTAAGATTAGCGGAGACAACAAGTGTCCCGGCATTTGAAGAATGTATCAAAGATGAGAGTGTGAAATATACGTTGGACAATCTGGAGGTTCTGCAGATTAATGTGGGAAGACTGTGTAACCTGGCGTGTAAGCATTGCCATGTTGAGGCTGGTCCTGCAAGAACAGAGGTTATGTCTCGTGAGACACTGGAGGCCTGTCTTCAGTTATACAAAGAGTGGGGGTTTAAGACGGTAGATATTACCGGAGGTGCTCCGGAGATGAATCCGCATTTTGAGTGGTTTGTAGATGAAGTGACGAAAGTATGTGATCATGTAATCGTAAGATCGAATCTTGTGATAATGAAAGAAGAAAAATATGCACATATTCCACAGTTCCTGGCAGATCGCAAGGTGGAGATTGTGGCATCACTTCCTTATTATCGTGCGAAAGAGACAGATCGACAGCGTGGCGATGGTGTGTTTGACGGGGTTATTGAAATCCTGCAGAAATTAAACAGCCTTGGCTATGGGAAAGACCCGGAACTTGTGATTAACCTTGTGTACAATCCGAATGGAGCTTTTTTCCCACCGGAGCAGGGTGCTATGGAAAAAGAATATAAGCAGCGTCTAATGGCAGACTTTGGAATTGTATTCAATAATCTCTTTACGATTACGAACAATCCAACAGGAAGATTTGCAGGATTCTTGAAGCGATCCGGCAATCTGGAGAGTTATCTGCAGAAATTGTACGGCGCATTTAATGCAGCAACATTACCAACGATGATGTGTAGAAATCAGCTTTCCGTTGGATGGGATGGGAGAGTATATGATTGTGATTTTAACCAGGCGGCAGATCTCCCTGTTCTGAAAAAAGAAAATATTGCAGACTTGGTTGGGAAACCTTATACAAAGAGAAAAATTTGTTTTGGAAAACATTGTTATGGATGCACAGCAGGACAAGGCTCAAGTTGCGGTGGAGCAACAGAATAGAGGAGGAGTAGAACATGGAAGAAAAAGCGATTCAGGAGAAGTTTATGCAAGGATATGACTGTTCCCAGGTAGTAATGGTTCATTTTGCAGAGCGGCTTGGAATATCTGAAGAGATTGCAAATAAAGTATCTGCCTGCTTTGGCGGAGGTATGATGCAGGCGGATACCTGTGGCGCTTTCACAGGAGCGTTAATGGTAATCGGAATGAAATACGGACACTATGATGCAGACCAGCTCCTCGCACAGAAGGATGTCATGATGGCAAAAAGTGCTGAGTTTAAGAAGAAGTTTTTTGAAAAACGCACATCATGTAACTGTAAAGAACTCTTAGGATATGATGTATCTAAGCCAGAGGGGTTCCAAGAAGCATTGGAAAGTGGTAGAATGATGTCATTCTGTCCTGGAATGGTGAAGGACGTTATAGGGATTTTAGAAGAAATTTTATAGATACGGAGGAGCAGGGAAATGAAGAAGAGATTAGTGGCAGCAGTGCTTGCACTGACAATGTCCCTGTCATTAGCAGCATGTGCCGGTGCAGACAAGAAAGAAACAAAAAGTGACAAAGAAATCAGCGAGATGAGTTTTGACGAACTTAAGGAGGAGGCCAAAGGCACTACCGTAACATTCTATGGATGGGGTGGAGACGAGATGCTCAATGATTGGCTGGACAATGAATTTGCTCCGGTAATGAAGGAAAAGTATGATATTACTATGGAGAGAGTGCCTATGGATATTGATCAGATATTAAGTCAGTTATCCGGGGAAATCCATGCAGGAGAAGAGGATGGAAGCATTGATATGATCTGGATCAATGGAGAAAACTTCCAGTCCGCAAAAGAAAACAAGATGCTTTACGGACCTTTTGTAGAGGAACTTCCTAATTATCAGGAGTATGTAGATGCAGAATCTGAGGATGTAACACTGGATTTTGCTTATCCGATCGAAGGGTATGAAGCGCCATATGGAAAAGCACAGATGGTGATGATTTCAGATACCGCTGTTACACCAGAACTTCCAAAGACGGCAGAAGAACTGAAAGCGTTTGTACAGAAATATCCAGGAAAAGTTACTTACCCGGCATTGCCTGATTTTACAGGAAGTGCGTTCGTAAGAAATATTATTTACGAAATCTGTGGCTATGAGCAGTTCTTGACAATGGAAGCGGATAAAGAGGTAGTAAGAGAAGCAGTCGCACCGGCAATGGAATATTTGAAAGAATTGAATCCGTACCTATGGAATGAGGGAAAGACATTCCCGGATTCATCCACAACAGTGGATCAGATGTTTGCGGACGGTGAGCTGGTTATGAATATGACCTACGGTGCTTATGACACTGCATTAAAGATTGCGGACGGAACTTATACAGAGACTACACAGGCGTTCCAGTTTGATAACGGTACGATTGGTAATACGAACTTTATGGCAATTGCAGCAAATTCTTCGAACAAAGCTGGAGCAATGGTTGCAATCAATGAGATGCTTTCTCCTGAGATTCAGGCAGATCGGTATGATACGTTAAAGGTAATACCGGTTCTGGATAATAGCAAATTATCTGAAGAACAGAAAAAAGTTTTTGATGCAGTAGATCTTGGACAGGGAACGATTCCGCAGGATGAATTGTTGTCAAAACGTTTACCGGAAATGTCTGCTCAGTTAGTACCAATTATTGAAGAAATCTGGTTAGAAGAGGTTGTTGGAAAATAATGCGGAAAAAATCAGTACCATATGTTTTATTAATTCCGCAGATGTTGTTAACAATTATATTTTTTATAGGATTAGTGACTGGAATCACCCAAAGTTTAGGAGTGATTCCAGCTTTTGGCTTAACAGAACCAACACTAAAATACTATAAAGAGATATTTACAAGACCGGAGATTCTGAATTCTGTGAAGTATAGTCTTCGAATTGCATTGATATCTTCAGCAGGGGCTACTATTATTGGAGTTTTCTTTTGTGCTGTATTTGTTATGCGTGGAAAAGCAAGTAAGGGTATGATGCGAATCATTCAGCTGCCTATTGTTGTGCCACATGTGGTGGTAGCGCTTTTTATTATCAATGTATTTGCGAGCAATGGAGTGTTGGCAAGAATTGCTTATGCACTGGGGTGGATTCAGGATCAACAACAGTTTCCTGCATTGCTGTACCAGTCTAATGGAATAGGCGTTGTTCTGGCATATCTGTGGAAAGAGATTCCGTTTATTATCTATTTTGTAATTGTGTTGATGGAAAACATTAATGGAAGACTGGGGGAAGCCGCAGTTAATCTGGGGGCTGGAGCATGGACCGCCTTTTGGAAAGTGACTTTGCCGTTATGCAGGAAAAACATCTGCAGCGGATTCCTGATTATTTTTGTCTTTGCACTTGGGGCATATGAATTGCCGCTTTTATTAGGAGCAACAGTGCCGAAAGCGCTCCCGATATTGGCTTATCAACAATATGTTCATCCTGATCTGAGAAATAGACCATATGCGATGGCAGTGAATGGTATGATTATCTTAATCTCGCTGATCAGTGCTTTGGTATATTTCCATCTGATGCTTAAGAAAGAAGGTGAACGGTCATGATGCAGAAAAGAAAGACCATATGGAATAGAATTGTAATATGGCTGCTTGTAATTAGCATTCTGCTTCCGTTGATTCTTCTCGGAGTGTGGGTATTTACGGAGAGGTGGGCTTGGCCGGATATCATTCCCCAGGTATTTTCCACCCGAGCTATAAGAGAAGTATGGGGAAGGAAAGAGCAGTTGTTTCAGGTGTTTTTTTCCAGTATTTATATTTCATTCTTGGTTGGACTTCTTGCAGTAACGATTGGACTTATGACATCAAAGGCACTTCTCTTTTATGAGTTTCGTGGGAAATATTGGATACACTTTTTTACAGTTTTGCCATTCATGGTGCCGGCTACTGTATTTGCTATGGGAATTCAGGTGACATTTATTCGTATCGGATGGAATAATACGGTTACGGGGGTGGTGGTCGCACACCTTATCTATTCTTTACCTTATGCAGTGCGGTTGATTATGGATGGAATGGAAGCTGCCGGGGATAAACTGGAAGAGCAGGCGAGAGTTTTGGGAGCATCACCAACATATGCATTCTGTAAGATAACCTTACCAATATTAACACCAGTGATGCTCTCTGCATTTTGTATGTCGTATATTGTATCCTTTAGTCAGTATTTCATTACTCTTTTAATAGGGGGAGGAAAGATTAAGACATTTCCGATGATTATGGTTCCTTATCTTCAAGGTGGCGACAGAAATATCGCATGTATCTACAGTTTGATTTTCCTCGTGGTGACCTTGACATTATTCGGTATATTTGATCGTATAGCAAAAAGATTCGGCAGGCAGGAAGATACGGAGTTCTATGTCTAAACAGTGTAAATAGATTGTACAAGAATAAAGGAGTAATATATCGATGGCAGGGCTTAAGATAGTAAAGTTAAAAGTGCATTTGCAGAAAGAAGAAATTCTGCACCAGGTCGATCTGGATATTCAGGAAGGGGAATTCATAGCGCTTCTTGGAGAATCCGGTTGTGGAAAGACGACGTTGTTAAAAACTATTGCAGGATTATTGGAAGTAAGGGAAGGGGACATCTTGTGGAATGGTGATTCCATGATGCATATTTCCCCGGAAAAAAGAGGGACAGTTATTGTATTCCAGGATCTTAGATTATTTCCACATATGACAGTGGGAAAAAATATTGCATTTCCTATGGAGATCCAGAAAGTACCGAAAGAAGAACAGCTTCGAAGAATACAAAAACTTCTGGAAGCAGTAGAACTTGCAGGATATGAGAAACGAAAGATTCGGGAGATGTCCGGAGGACAGATGCAGAGAATTGCGCTTGCAAGGGCTCTGGCGGCAAATCCAAAAGTGCTGCTATTGGATGAACCATTTTCGGGGTTAGATGAAAGACTTCGATTGGAGATGGGAAGACTGGTGAAGAAGCTTCATGATGAATGGAAAATCACAACGATATTGGTAACGCATGATAAGCGTGAGGCTTTGCAGATGGCTGATCGAATTGCATTTATGAAAGATGGAGAGATCCTGCAATACGATACACCGGAAGATATATCGAGACATCCGGCTGTTGAAGCAGTGTCTGACTACTTTGGCCGAACAAGTTATGCTAAGGGGGTGGTATCAGGAGGAGTATTTCGGAGTTCTCTGGGAGAGTGGAAGACGGATCTGGAGGACGGTGAATATGAGGCAATGTTAAGACCATTATAATATAATAAATGAAGGGAGTGATTTAGTGGAAAATAAGAAAAAAAAGATTATATTTGATTGCGATAATACATTTGGGGTTACAGATTGTGATGTAGATGATGGACTTGCACTTCTTTATTTACTTGGATGTGCGGATGCGGAAGTCTGTGGAATTACAGGAACTTATGGAAATAATAATATTGATGTAGTTATGTCTACCATTCATGCGATGCTTAAGGATCTTGGAAGAGAAGATATTACCGTGAAGAGAGGAGGGGCATCTTGCGGAGAATATGAGAGCGAAGCAGCCCGGTATCTGGCACAGATGGCAGATAAGTATAAGGGGGAAATATCCATACTTGCAACAGGATCCCTCACGAACCTCATGGGTGCATATATGATTGATCCGCACTTCTTTGAAAATGTAAAGGAAATTGTGCTGATGGGAGGCATCACCCAGCCACTGGTATTCAAGAAGGAAGTTATGAATGAACTGAATTTTTCTTGTGATCCGAAGGCGACAGAAATGGTTCTTCGAAAAGGAAATTATGTGTCTGTTATAACGGGAAATAATTGTTTAAAAGTCTTATTTACCAAAGAAGAATATAAGAATCGCCTGATGGATTCAGATACTGAGATTGCAAGGTATATTTTGGAAAAGACCGATTATTATTTTCAATATAACGAAGAGGGGTATGGTATTGAGGGGTTCTATAACTGGGATGTGACAGCAGCAGTATATCTCATGCACCCAGAATTTTTTGAGGATGGGTTGGTAAAACTTCAAGTGAGTGAAGAGGATTTACATACTGGGTATTTGAGACAGGAGGAGCCGGCAAATTGCGTCGTGAATCTTCCGAAGATAGGAGCAGATAAGGCATTTCGTAATAATATATACAATACATGGATGAATGTAGTTTTTGAATAGATAACAGGAGGAAGCATATGAAAAGAAATAGATTATTTGTAACAGGATTAGCAATTCTAATGGTTTGTTCAATCGTAAGTGGCTGCGGAAAGAAACAGGAACCGACAGTTGAAAGGCAGCAAGTGGAAGAAACAAAGGGAAGTGATATAGCCACTGAAGAAAAAGAGGTTGTAGAGGAAGTGCCAGATGATGGAAAATTCCATGGGAAATGGATTGTGGATGCGGAATATGCAATCGGAAGAATCGGGGCAGAAGATACTTTGTTTGTGGATAGCCGTGGAGAAAAACAGGCAATTATGGGGACGATACAGGGGGCTGTCGCAACGGTATGGCAGGATTGGGCAATTCAGGAAGGCAAAGCAGGAGATGAGAATTGGGGATGTATCCTGGAACCAGAAGCATTAGCAGAGAAGTTAGGCAGTTTAGGTATTACAAAAGATAAAGAAATAATCCTTCTGGGGGAGACAGCCAATGGATGGGGAGATGACTCTCGCCTTCTCTGGGAACTACTGGCGGCAGGATATACAGATGTGAAAATGGTAGATGGTGGTCTGAATGCAATGAAAGAAGCAGGAGCAGCTACACAGTTTCTTGCATCGAATCCGCAGCCGGCGGAAGTAACGATTGATAAGATTGATTACACGCATGTAATGACGACAGAAGAATTACAGAAAAACTATGATGACTATAAGATTGTAGATGTGCGTACAGATGACGAGTATAATGGTGCAATATTATATGATGAGGCACAGGGCGGTCATCTTCCGGGAGCAATTCATATCCGATATACAGATTTATTCCAGGAGGATGGAACATTGAAACCGAATAAAGAGTTAGTACAGATGTTTGAAGAGGCAGGTCTTTCCAAGGATGATGCCATTGTTGCTTACTGTACAGGTGGAATCCGTTCTTCTTATATGCAGTTAGTTTTGGAAATGTGTGGATTCGAGAATTCATATAATTATGATCAGTCTTTCTGGAGATGGGCAGTTGTAGGAGAGGTAGAGTAAGAAACATGGTCAGCGTAATACTATGTACTTATAATAGAGAAAAGACAATCTGTGAAGCTGTTGATAGCATTCTGGCGCAGACATATAGGGATTTTGAACTGCTTATCGTAGATGATGGTTCTACAGATGGAACAAGAGCGTTGCTGGAAGAATATCGGGATGAACGTATGAAATGTATCTATTTGCCGGAAAATTCTTATTACTGCTATGCGGCTAATATTGGCATCGAGCAGGTATCTGGTAAATATGTGGCATTTGCTACCAGTGATGACGTCTGGATGCCGGAAAAATTAGAAAAGCAGGTGCGATATCTGGAGGAACATCCAAAATGTGGAGCCGTATTCTCAAAAGTCGCTCTTATAGGCAAAGAAGGAGAACGAGTAGAGAAAGAATATCCAGAAATTATGAAGATGTTCGAACAGGACAATCGAAGCAGAACAGAATGGATGCATCGTTTTCTTGAAGAGGGAAATTGCCTGTCACATCCAGCTTCGATTGTCAGAAAAAGTATCTTAGATAACATAGGCGGATACAATCTCTTATATGCACAGTTGGCAGATTTTGACCTGTGGGTCAGAATTGTCATAGAAAGTGAAATATACATTTATCCGGAAAGATTAGTGAAATATAGATGGTATAGTGAGAAGGGTCAGATTAGTGGATTGACAGAAGAGAAATGGATGCGAATGGTTCATGAATTTACTATGATTAAGAGAAATCTTCTTGAAAACTTAGAGGATGAGAAATTCAAGGAGTTCTTTCAAGAGATGTTTCGTAATCCAGAATCTTCTACACACGTAGAGCTGGAATTTGAGCGGGCATTTCTTATGATGGAAAAGGGTATAGATTTTACGAGGATAAACTTAATTGGATTCCAGAAGATAGAAGAGGCTTTGCGAATACCCGGTGCCATGAAAGTTTTGAAAGAACATTTTGGTATGCGGATTCAGGATTTATATAAGCAAAATGGTCAGAAGTGGTATCTGGATGTGTCGAAAGAGCAACTGCAAAATTTGGAAGAGCAGCTGGAATATTTGGAAGAAGAAAGGAGAAACCTCCAGATAGCTATCGTTCAATGTGAGAAGGAATACAATGGGATTCTTCAGTCAACTTGTTGGAAGATAACCAAACCACTAAGAGCAGTTTTGGATATCATAAAAGGAAAGTAAGACGCAAAAGAAACTGACGACAAAAAAGAATGATAGAGATTATGAGACACAGCATGATTCCTATAAAATAGGATGGTGCTGTGTTTTCTTTATACAAAATGCCTATAAATGGCCAATAATATAAAAAATAGTAATTGGACAACCATCGGAAATAGAAACTAGAATAAAAATGTATTATTATGCCTAAATTGAGGAGGAACGGTATGAAAAGAAAGAAGGAAGGTGCAGTTTTACTAGCGCTGTTGTTAAGCATTTGCATGACGTTTACTACGTTTGCAGCGGATATTCCGGTGGATGCTGCAGTGGCAGTAACAGAGGAAGGAGGAGAATCTGAAGAGCCGAAAGAAAGTGGCGACAGTGTCGAATCTGTGCTGCCGGAAGAAAATTCAGCACAGGAAGAACAAGGTTCAGAGGTATCGTCTGAAGAGAACGTGGACTTGCAGGTCGCTCAGTATGTGGCACCTGCAGCAGTAGAGGCTGCAGCAAATGATGAATGGACAGCGGCAGACTTTACATATGGAGAGGCTAGCCAGACATTGACCGGGTGTGACTATAAGAGGGAGATTATTGTTAAGGGACAAGTTATTAAAGGATTATCAGAATCAGGACAGGAAAAGATTGCGATAAATAAGAATCTGGTAATTCCATCTCAGACACCAGACGGTACCACGATTGTAGGAATTGGACAAAGTGCGTTTACAGGGATGGGAATTGAGACAGTTGTATTTCCAGAGAATATGATGATACCGTACGATGACCAGCTTACAGGTGTGATCCATGAGAGAGGCAATTTTATTATTCAGTCTAGCGCATTTGCCAATAACAATATCAGCAATATTGAGTTCCCGGAAGGGATTCTTTATATTGATGCATCGGCATTTAAGAATAACAAATTATCGAGTGTAACATTTCCACATACGTTGTGGATGGTAGGCAACAGCTCCTTTGCTAATAATCAACTGACAAAAGTGAATTTCTGTCTGAATCCTGATTTTATGTTCCAGATGGACAGTCTGGCATTTGCATATAATCAAATTAAATCCGTTACGTTGCCATATAATTGCGAAAAAGTATATATGTATACATTTATGGGAAATCCGGGAATGGAATCTCTTTCTCCGGATGCTCCGGAAAAGTTCCAGGGAACAGGCGGCGTTGTGTATATGTATACCCAGAATCCAGAACACTTTAATATGGACAGGATTCATCATATTGAAAGAACTGCTGCAAATCAGAAATCATGGTTTCAGAAACTGGTTTTAGGAGATGAGCCGATAATTGATCTTTCATGGAAAAGTGAAGATTTTACTTATGAAGGAACATGCATTACCGGATTATCGGATAGTGGTATTACAAAGAGAACGGATAACAAGAATCTTGTTCTTCCGGACAAAAATCCAGAAGGAGAGTATATCACAGAGATAGCAGCAGGAAATTCAGAGACTCAAGGAACGTTTTCGACAGAGGATGAGGTATTTCAAAGCGTGAAGCTCCCGTCCAAGTTGGAAATCATTGGTGATTATGCATTTAAAAATTGTCCTGTTACAAGTCTGGATTTGCCGGTTACAGTAAAGACAATCGGAAAAGAAGCATTTGCCGGCAATCAGTTGCCAGAGTTAGCAATATCGGGAAATCTAAAGGTAATTGATGCTGGTGTCTTCGCACAGGCTGGTACAGAAGGAACACTTAAGAGTCTGGAACTCCAGGAAGGAATTACTAAGATCGGGGCAGAAGCATTTGCAAATAGCGGGCTTACAACAGTAGCATTGCCAATGAGTCTTATGGCATTAGATAAAGATGCATTCAAGGGTAGTACTGCAGGTGTAGTGGAACTTAGTACAGATAATTATCGTCATATTGAAGATAAAGAGAATTTTGCGGAGTCAGAATATCATACAATCAAACTGAATACCGCAAATTGGAAGAGTGAAGATTTTACTTACAATGAAGAAGGAACTATTCTTACTGGATTATCAGACAGTGGTATATTAAAACGGAAAGAGAACAAAAAGCTGATACTTCCGGATAAAGGGCCGGGCGGACTGGATATTACAGGAATCGCAAGTGGCGATTCCAATGTAAGCTATGGCATATTCGGTGCAGAAGGTGAAGTGTTCGAAAGTGTGGAGCTTCCGGAAAAACTGGAGACTATCGGTGATCGGGCATTTTTGAATAACAAGTTGACGTCGGTAATATTTCCAGAGACAGTGACAAGCATTGGGCTGCAGGCATTTGCACTCAACGATCTGTCAGAGGTTGTATTACCGGATAGTGTGACATCACTTGGTGGAGCAGCATTTTCAAACAATATCCACTTGACGAAGGTTCAACTGTCTGCGAATCTGAAGGTTATTCCGGCAACAGCTTTTGGAATTACTCTTGCAAATACTTTAAATGTGGGTCTTGTTCAACTTACAATTCCAGAAGGTGTTGAGAGTATTGGCAGTGGGGCCTTTGGCGGACATGAGATTCAGACACTTACACTTCCTGTTTCATTAAAGAAAATTGACAGCAGAGCGTTCAAGAGTAATCAGATTCAGAATTTATATATTCCGGATAATGTGACAGAGCTCGGAAGCAGTGCGTTTGAGCAGACTTCCGGAAAGAATTGTTTAGCGTCTGTCCGTCTGCCGGAAGGATTGTTAAAGATTAATTCTAAAACTTTTGCAAACGCAGCACTTACAAGAGTCGATATTCCATATAGTTTAACGACGCTTAATAAGAATGCTTTTTATGGAAATAAAGATGGTTTTGTTCAGGTATATACACCAAATGATGAACATATAAGTTTTGAAGTGTCAGGGGCGACATTCCAGATACATATACGGACGGATGTCTGGACAATTAAAGACTTTGCATACGATGGTGCGAAGATTACAGGTCTGTCAGAAACTGGAATTAAGAAACGTGAAGAAAACAGGAATCTTGTTCTGCCGGATAAGACACCGACCGGCGACTATATTACGGAGATCGGTGCCGGAAAGCCGGGAGAATATGGATTGTTCGGAGCAGAGAACCTGGGATTCGATAGTGTGAAATTGCCATCTCGTGTAGAGAAAATAGGAAATTTTGCATTTCAGAATAATGGTCTGAAAGAAGTAAGCTTCCCGGATACATTATCTGAGATTGGAGTAGCGGCATTTCAAATTAATCAGTTGGTAAATATTGTATTGCCGGATAGTGTTACAACACTTGGGGGCGGTGCATTCGGAACGAACCCTACGCTGCAGAGTCTTGTATTGTCTGAGAATATTAAAGACATTCCGGCAGGCGCATTCGGCTGCAGTACCAAAACAGAGTATATGACAGGATTTACTTCTGTTGAGATTCCGGAAGGCGTTGAAACAATCGGAGACAATGCATTTGCAGGAAACAATTTTACAGAGATTGTAATTCCATCTACCGTGAAGAGCATTGGAAAGTATGCATTCTCTACGAAAAATACTTTAAATGAAGTAACGACATTAATTCTTCCAGAAGGATTAACAACAATTGGAAACAGAGCATTCCGTAATCAGAATATCCTGACGGTAGATCTTCCGTATTCTGTAACAGCGCTTCCGAAGGAAGTATTTGAAAAAGAATTTAAAGATGGAACAAGTGGTGTAACAACCGTAAGAGTTGAGAATTATCAGCAGTATACGGATAAAACGTTATTTAAAGATTCGGACTATCATGTGTATGAAATTAATGCCGATACATACAAAGCTACAGATTTCGTGTATGACAGTGAGAACCCTGTAATTATAACTGGACTGTCCGACAATGGAGTAATGAAGAGACCATTGAATAGGAATCTGGTAATTCCGGCTCAGAACACAACAGGTGAAACTGTTATAGAAATTGCAAACGGTGTAGCCGGTGGATATGGAGTTTTCGGGACAGAAGGAGAAGGATTTGACAGTGTTTCATTCCCGGAATCCTTAAAAAAGATTGGAAATTTCGCATTCAGAGACAATGGATTAAAGAATGTAAACTTTACAAACGGTCTTGAGAATATTGGAATGCAGGCATTTGGACAGAACTATATCGAAGAGGTTATCTTACCTGACAGTGTGAACACTATGGGGTCCGGTGCATTTGCAACCAATCCTGAACTTAAAAAGGTAGTACTGTCAAAAGGAATGACGGAGATTCCTGCATCTGCTTTTACGAATAATACTCCGGCTAAGAACTTTACAGTTCTTGAGATACCGGAAGGAATTAAGACAATCGATAACTATGCATTTTCTGGAAATAGCCTGTCGGAAGTTCGGATTCCATCTACGGTGACGAAGATTGGAAGTAGAGCATTTGCGCAGACAGCGGACAATGCGACAATTACAAATGTGAATCTGCCATCAGGGCTGCTGGAGATAGGCAGCAGAGCATTTACGGAAACACTTATTACAAGAGTGGACATTCCGAATAGTCTGGAAAAACTTGCAAAAGATGTTTTTCGAAATGCTGCAGGAAGAGTCGTGAGTATTCATACTTCTAATAAGGATCATCTGACAAATGCAAAAGGCTTCTATGCTACATCGGATTGGCATAAAGTAGTGTATAATCAGCTTGTTGAATCTGGATGGTCAGAAGACGATTTTACATATGACGGATCAGTGATTACCGGATGGTCAGAAAAGGGAAATCAGACAAGGCTGGAAAATCATAATCTGGTACTTCCAAGTACGAATCCGGAGACCGGAGAAGATATTTCTATGATTGGAGAGGCTGCTTTCCAGATTCCGGACGATGAATGGGAACAGGGAAAGAACGGCATTTATTCTCCAAATGGAATGGAATCTGTTTTACTGCCGGAAAGACTGATTGAGATCGGAAATAAAGCATTTCAGTATAACAGTCTGGTAACGGTTGAATTTCCTGCATCCGTGACAACAATAGGAGAAAGTGCATTTAACTCTAATAAGTTAGAAAAACTTATACTTCCTGATACCATCACAGAAGTTAAGGATGGTGCATTCTCAACAAATGTATTGACAGAAATTACATTATCTGACGGAATGACCAGAATAGCACAGGCAGTATTCTCGATGAACATTAATCTGACACATATAGAAATTCCTGATACAATCACAGAAATCGATGATTTCGCATTTGCAGGAGCAAGACTGGAGACATTGGATATTCCGGAATCAGTAGAAAGAATTGGCAGAAAGGCGTTCCATTTGCATCATCTGACAGAACTTACAATACCGGGAAATGTAAAAGAAATCGGAGAATCAGCTTTTGAAGGGACGTTCAAGGCACTTACTTTGAAGAAACTGGTACTGGAAGAAGGAATCGAGAAGATTGGATTAAAAGCATTTAAAGAAGGTTATCTTGAAAGTGTGGAGCTGCCGTCTACTTTGATGAGTCTGGCTGATGATACATTTATGAATAACACAGGAACAGATAATAGTTATGTGGTGGAGTGCTATACAAGTAATCCGGCACATCTGAAGTTCCAGAGTTCTAAGTATCACAAGATTATCTACCGGGCTCTAGTATGGGATGTAGATGATTTTACTTATGGTGATGGTGTAAATGAAAGTGATACAGTAATTACAGGATTATCGGAAAAAGGTCTTAAGAAGCTGGAGAATTGTACAGATCTCGTTCTTCCACAGAAGAATGCGGAAGGAAAAGTAATAACGGGAATCGGAGCATATGCATTTGCCGATCTTCCATTTAAGCTTACAAGTGTTGTGTTCGCAGATGGTCTGTGTGATATTGGAGAAGGCGCATTTAAGGATAATGCACTTCAGGAAATGACATTACCATCATCTCTTAAGAGTATCGGAGCATATGCATTTGCCGGAAATCGCATTACAGAAATCGTATTACCGGAGAAGGTAGAGTCAATGGATAAGACGGCTTTTGACTCGAATAAAGATGCTGACGGAAATAAAGTGGTCGTAAAAGTATATATTACAAATCCGGGGCAAGAGAAGTTGCCGGAATCTGATGGATATGAAATAATATTTACAAAAGAGGTTCCGGAGCAGAAACCTGCAGAATCACAACAAGATGAGTCAAAGAGTACTGCTGTAAGAACAGGAGATCCGGCCAATACTGTACCGTTACTCGTGGGCATGTGTATTGCTATGTCAGCGATAGCTTTATTGTTAAAGAGAAGAACAAGTTTGAGACACTAAGAGTCAAAATATAAAAGATGCAGTGTTGTTCTAAGAATGGAATGACGCTATATTACAATGCATAAACTCGATGGTAGGAGGAGAAAAATGAAGAAACTAAGGAAGATTGTAGCATCGATAGTGATGTTGTCCGTGGCATTTTGTATGGTGCCGGGTATGAGCGCCCAGGCGGACACTTGCGGAGGTCTGGAAGAGGTGGATGTGTATACACCGGGCGAGGATGAGGTGATTCAGGATCCGGCACTCCACTGGGCGGTAAGATCCGCAATGAATGCCATTAAAGCAAGACCAAAGCTTACAGCAGAGATGGTTGGGGATCCATCAGTAAAAAATATTTCTTACGAGCAGTGTAACCATCCGGAGGATTTCGAACAGTGGACGCAGCCGTACTGGATCGAGGATCTATCAGGCCTGGAATATGCGAAATCAGCTAAGATGATAGATATTGGTTATACATCATCTGTAGAGGGTAAGTCTATCAAGGATTTGCGTCCGCTTTCTGGGCTTACGCAGCTGGAAGAGCTGATTCTGAAGCAGGATGGTATTACCGATATTAGTCCGGTTAAGAATTTGGTAAATCTTACAGTCTTTGACGTATCAGTAAACCGTGAGATTCAGGATGTTTCGGCTATTGCAGATATGACAAAGTTAAAGAGATTGAATATTTCATTTAATAAGGTGGAAAATATTGACGCGATAAGTGGACTGGTCAGTCTGGAGTATGCAGATGTTTCCAAAAATAATATATCTACTTTGCCAGATATGAGCAAACTGGAAAAACTGACTGCATTAAATATTTCTCACAATAATTTGACTGATATTTCAGCGCTTGCAGATGCAAAGAATCTGACAGAACTGAATTTGAAAGGAAATACAGGCGTTACGGATCTTAAGCCTCTGGCAGAGTTGATCTACCTGGAGAAGGATAAAACATTTCTTCCGGATGACAGCAAGAAAGATGATTTATTTGCTGCAATTGCAGTAAATCAGCTGTTCTGGAAATTCAATATCAGCAAGATGACAACCAGTGATCTGGAAAATGTTGGACTTGCCTTGGAAGCTTATGAGGCGTTAACTGCAGATCAGAAAGCATACATGGACAGTGACCGTGTGAAAGCAGCAAAGGACAACAAAGAAAAAGTAGAAAATGGACAGGCACCGGACTATTACCCAGAATATGATGAAGGTGGAGAAAAGCAGCCGATATGGAATCGAATCGAGATCAAAGTTGTTGATAAATATGGAAATCCGATGCCGAATGTTGCATTTGAAAAGACGATGTCCGGTTCAGTTGTAAAAGAAGCGGTTACTGATGAAAATGGTGTATTAAGCATAGCCCATACGACATTGGATTATCTTGGAGAGTGTGTGATAGCGCCAAAAGGTGATACATATGTGGCAATTCCGGAGCAAGTTACTTATACAGTACTGGTCGGAGGGATTACCGAAAGTATTAACGGGAAACTGGCAAATGGTTTTGAAGAGTTAGAGATGGTTCTGTGGCCAAAAGATGAATATGTGGATAAGAGTGCGCTTCAGAACGCAATCGAATCAGCCGGATCTGTAGAAGAGCAATATAAGTATACAGCAGATAGTTATGCAACTTATCAGGAAGCACTTACAAAGGCACAGCAGACATATGATGATGTAGATGCAACAAAAGAAGAAACAGCTGAGGCCGAAGCTAAACTGACTGCAGCAATTAATGGGCTGACGAAGACAGATATTTTGACTCGGTTGAAACTGATCGTTAAAGATGAGAATGGTAATCTATTTACCAGACCGTTCAAATTCCAGATTCGTGTACCTGACACAGGTGCAGAAGCGTGGAATGATAAGTCGGATGCATATACAGGAACTGCTTATCTTCAGGCATCTCCAGGATGGCAGGATGGAAAAGAGTGGGAAGTTCTGGCTTGCTATGAAGAACCTTATAAGATAGAGCCATTCCGGGTAACCATAGGAGTAAAAGACGGACAGAGATATTTTAAGACCGTTGACGGTGAAACTGTAGGTGTAGATTTTGAAAAGCAAGTTGTGGCAAGAGGCATACAGTCAGCAGAGGCAACGATTCAACCAGACGGTACTGTACTTCAAGCATACATTGAGAAGGCAAAAGCATACGATGTAGCTGAGTGGATGCCTTCTACCTGGAAAGTACTTCAGGAGAAAATCACAGCCGCTGAAAATGCAGTAAATACAAGTGGTGCAACACAGGAAGTATATAACCAATGTGCAGCAGAGCTACTCAGGGCAATGAATGGACTGAAGCCGATTGCAGATAAGACAGAGTTAAAGAAACAGGTAGAACTGGAATATTCATACAGTGAAACTTCCTTTACAGCTACAAGTTGGCAGGCATATCAGGTAGTACTACAGCAGGCAAAGGCAGTATTAAATAATGGTGATGCAGAACAGCAGCAGGTAGATGATGCGGTAGCTGCATTGAAAGAGGCTCGCAGTCAGTTAGTTGTAAGAGCAAATACAAAAGCACTTGAGCAGAAGATCAGTGAGGCAAAAGCCCTAAACAGTGATGACTATGAAAGTGGATTTGATGCGTTGCTTGCAGCAATCGCAGATGCTGAGGCAGTGTGCAAGAATGCAGATGCAACACAGGGAGAAGTTGATGCACAGGTAACAGCAATTAGCAATGCAATTGCAGGTTTAGTGAAAAAACCAGTAGAAGTAGACTATTCATGTTATCCGGGCGTGTTTAAGGCCAAAGTTATAGATGAGAATGGTCAGCCACTGGAAGGCGTGAAGTTTGATGCTTATGTGGATGGAAAAAAAGTAGAGGATACCTATAATGAATTGAAATCTACATCACAGGGAATCATTCAGTGGTATGTAACTTCGGGTGAGACATATATCAAACTTGCTGATGACAGGTTTACTACTCTGGATGAACATTGGTTTGTTGCTTCCGGAGCAGGATGGACGTCTGCTATGACATCCATTGACGGCAAGCCATATGCAGAGGGAACAAAACTGACTTATACACTGAAGAAATCCGGTGGAGAAACACCAGATCCGGGAGAAGCAGTATTATCAGATAAAAAAGCATTCCGTGCGAAGGTTGTGGACGAAAGTGGAAATCCGGTCGGTGGAGTAAGCTTTACACAGACACCGGATTACCAGGACGTGACACTGAGTGATATTACAAGTAATGATAATGGAGTAATTGAATATACAGTGACTGGAAATGACGGAGGGCTGAAGGTTGAGATTAGATTAAAGGAAGGACAGGCAGCAGGAGAGAATCAGACCTGGAGCTGTGAGGAAATCCATACATATCAGACCAATTTTGTGTGGCCAACACCGGCTATCACATCTGTAGACGACGTTTCTGTTGATGAGACAACAGAAATCGTATATACATTGAAAAAAGTTGGCAGTAGTACCCCGGAACCGGGAACAGTAGATAAGTCCAAGCTAAAGGAACGTTTGGATGTAGCAAGTCTCTTTGATGGTAAAGAAGCGGACTATACAGCAGAATCTTATCAGGCGCTTCAATCTGCAAAAGCAGCAGCGCAGTTGGTGTATGACAAAGTGGATGCTACACAGCCGGAAGTAGATGAAGAGTATCAGAAACTGGATGCAGCAATCAAAGGAATGAAAGAAGTAGAAAAGCCAATTGTAACAGACAAATCTAATATCCGCATTCTGGTTGTCGACGAAAATGGTCAGAAAGTAACAGACAGTATTGCATTTGCGCTGAAACAGGATTCTTATGCAGGAACTGCATACAGTGCAAATGGAGTTGTTGAGTATACAATCAGCGATGCAGATCAGGGTGTGGCAAAAATTACCGTGTCACTTAAGAATGAGAGTGTAGTGATTAATGGAAAAGAATACTATGCAGAACCTGCAAGCCACGAATTTACACTTTCTTCAAGTTCACTGGGAGTTGTGATTACTACCGTTGACGGAGAGGTATTGGAAGATACCAGAGAAGTGAAATTTGTACTGAAGGAAAAGGAAGTCGGCATAGATACAGACAAGCTTGAATCAGAGCTTCAGACAGCCAAAGCAATCGAACAGGGCAATTATACCCGGAACAGTTATAATACGCTGCAATCAGCAATCAGCGCAGCAGAAGGGCTTCTTAAATCTGAGACACTTACCCAGCAGGCAGTGAATGATGCGGAAGCAGCACTTGTGTCTGCAAGAGAAGGATTAAAAGAAGTAACAGGTATGCGTACACTTCAGATTCCGGTAGAAGGAGATGCTCCGGCAAATCTGGAATTTGTAAGATATGATGTGAAGTATTCCGTAGCAAATAAATTATTTGCCAATGACGGAGCACTTACATGGGCACCGGGAATATACGATGAGGGAGAATACGAATTCTATCTTCCGGATACTTCTGCGTACATCGCAACACCAGGTTTAATCAAGGTGCAGGTGGAAAAAGAAGATGGAACGCCGGTTATTAAAACAATCAACGGTGTACCGGCTGCAGAGGCAGAGGCGAAATTTGTGATTTCTGCGAAAGGAACAGATACATCTGATATTCTGACCTTCCGTGCATTAGTACAAGACGATAAAGGAAATGCACTTTCCGGATTGAAATTCAATATTGAATTCAAACAGATTGAGCAGACAGTTGTAAATGCAGAGAAGGAAGCAAGAGAAGCTGCTTATACAGAAGAAGTTATCAGTGATGAAAATGGTATCATTTCTTATCAGGTAACAATGTGGGATACCAACACAGAGGCAACAGTATCTTTACAGGATGGTCAGGGATGGACAACAGATCAGGTAGCAGTATTTTCAGTGATCGCAGATCCTGCAGATCCGGACAGGGCTATCATTGAGAAGATTAATAGCGCCGCACCGGCAGATCAAAAGGTAGTATTTAAGATTCAAGAAGAGGGCGGAGTTCCTGCACCGGATCGCACCAGACTGGACGCAGCGATGGAACAGGCTGCAAAAATAGATGCATCCTTGTATACTGAAGAAAGTTACCTTGCAGTAACAACTGCGCTTGAAGCCGCACGTAAACTTGGTGATGGCGCAGCGCAGGAAGAGCTTGACAATGCAGCACAGGCAATTGAGGCTGCGATTGGAGCGCTTCAGAAAAAAGACCCGAAACCGGTTGAACCAGAAAATCCAGGCGAACCAGACAGGCCAGGAGAGACAGATACACCGGATTCCGGTAACGGCAATGGAAATCAGAAGCCACAGAGCCAGAACTCTGATAAGACAGCAAATAATCAGAAAGCTGTAAAGACAGGTGACAGTGCGCAGACTCTTCCATTACTTGCAGTAATGATAATGTCTTTATGTGTGCTGGGAGTTTCCCTGAAAAAGAGATGCAGATAAAGAACAAGTTGTAATCTTACAGGTCACGTTATAAGAAGTAAGCTGATGATCCAGCTCGAATAATATAGTTGGATTTATCTCTACTTGCTGTAGAAGGGAAGCAGCACGTTTCCGGGTATCATTATCTGGTTTCAGCATAATAAAAGAATCCTGTTCGAAAAATTTAAGTGGAACAGGCTTGAAAGAATCATTTAAGAACGAACCGTTTCTTATCATCTCTGTGGAGATCTGATAGGAGGCGGTTTTTCTGGTAGAGGCAAAATGTCTTGGAACTGCAAGTAACAGATGCTCT
The DNA here is from genome assembly GCF_004295125.1 of [Clostridium] scindens ATCC 35704. NCBI lineage: Bacteria > Bacillati > Bacillota > Clostridia > Lachnospirales > Lachnospiraceae > Lachnoclostridium > [Clostridium] scindens. The sequence continues at coordinate 1,871,858 of NZ_CP036170.1, forward strand.
TCCGGGAACATCCCAAAGTTTGTGTAAACCTTCAAACTGATGTAAAATAAACTTACCAGTTTGGAGGTTTGTTTTATGGCAAGGAAAAAAGATACCCCACAAAAAGCAGCTCTTCGGGAAATGATGGGCAACTATCTGAAAGAGAACAATGTAAAGGTCAAGGATGGAACCGATGTCAACTATATCATGCGGGATATGATGTCCATCATCATGGAAGGTGCTCTGGATCAGGAAATGGATGAAGAACTAGGATATCCCAAGTATGATTAACGCAACAAGGAAACGGATAATTCCAGAAACGGACATTCCCAGAAGAACATGACTTAAGCTTGTGATCGGACATAGCCAGTCAACTAACCGGATTACAGCCGACATCGTGATGCAGGCTATCAATGACAGCACCCTCGTCTGAGAAGACTCCCGCAATTAATTTGCGGGTGTCTTTCTGTCAGGAAAACAATTCGCAGAAACAATTACTTTTAAAGTGACTAACCTATCTGTAGAGATCCCAAATCAGCACGAAATAATCTGCCGGATGGAACATCATTTAATTTGCCGGACAACACCAAGCCATCTGGTACAGGATCAGTAGGAAATAAACCCCCAATGGGGTTACTTCTGGGGGAGAGGGATGCTATAATAATCATAAAGCAGAGATATTAGGGCAGCCCAAGAGGCTGCCTGAGGCCGGGAGAATGTGTCTCAAGAATTCAGTCGGATATCTTTAATATCCTGCTGTGCGAGACGGATAACCGACAGATTGAATATGGACTGATACCGCCGGATGAATTTATTCCGTTCGAGCAGGTGTGCCGCCTCTTAAGGAACTGGCAGGACAGCCGTAAGAGGGTGCTTCCAATCTCTGTCAACCTTTCCCGGATGCATCTGGGAGAGGCCGGGTTTAGCCAAAGAACTGCATATGAAAACGGTGGCGGAAGGCATTGATACCAGCAGCCTTGTGAACTTCCTGAAAGAAGAAGGCTGCGACATGGTGCAGGGATATGTGTTCTACAAGTCTATGCCAGCCCGGGAATTTGAATACGAGATACTGGAGAAAGAAAGTGGGACGGTTGTATGAAACGCAAGATAGATATGAGTGAAATATCAGATGGAAAATTATATACGGCAAATGACATGGTAAGGGCAGACTGCCATGACTGCGAGGGGTGTTCCGCCTGCTGTAAAGGGATGGGGAATTCGATTCTTTTAGATCCGCTGGATGTATGGCGGCTGTGCACGGGACTTTCGCTGGACTTTGACGGTCTGATGAAGAGATGCCTGGAACTGCACGTGGTGGATGGAATGATACTTCCCAACTTGAGAATGGATAGGGAAGGCGAAACGTGCACGTTTCTGGATGAACAGGGAAGATGCGCAGTCCACCCATACCGGCCGGGCATATGCAGGCTGTTTCCATTGGGAAGATATTATGAGGAAGAGGGCTTCAAGTATTTTCTGCAGGTTCATGAGTGCAGGAAGACGGACCGGGGCAAGATCAAGGTGAAGAAATGGGTGGATGCGCCGGATCTGAAGGCTTATGAAAAGTATATCTTTAGCTGGCATGATTTTTTAAGAAAGTGCGAAGAAGGATTAAACGGACTTGATGAAGAGCAGACAAGGATTCTCAACCTGTATGTCTTAAAGACCTTTTATCAGACCGCATATCCAAAAAACCCGCAGGCACAGGCATTTTACGAGGAGTATAGCCGCAGGCTTGCGCAGGCGAAGGAGACGCTGGGAATGGAGGTGTCCGCATGTATATAGCAGATCTGCATATTCACTCCCGCTATTCCCGGGCCACCAGCAAGGACTGTACCCCGGAGCATCTGGATCTTGGGGCAAGGCGCAAAGGAATCCACCTTGTGGGAACCGGGGACTTTACCCACCCCGCTTGGAGGGAAGAACTCAAGGAAAAACTTGTGCCGGCTGAAGACGGGCTCTATGTATTAAAGGAGGAGTACCGGATTCAGGACGAAACCTGTACAGATAGGATAATTCCCCGATTCGTGATTACCGGAGAGATCAGTTCCATCTATAAAAAGAACGGAAGAGTGAGGAAGGTACACAGCCTGATTCTGCTTCCTGGCCTTGAGGAGGCGGAGGTGATATCCAGGAAGTTGGAGGCCATCGGAAATATCCATTCTGATGGAAGGCCGATCCTGGGGCTGGACTGCCGCGACCTGCTGGAGATCGTGCTGGAACTCTGCCCCGAGGCGATCTTTGTCCCGGCCCATATCTGGACGCCTCATTTCTCATTGTTTGGCGCGTTCTCCGGATTTGATACGGTGGAAGAATGCTTCGGGGATTTGTCGCCCCATATTCATGCCATGGAGACCGGACTTTCTTCGGATCCGCCCATGAACTGGCGGGTATCCGCCCTGGATTCCTATCATCTGATCTCCAATTCGGACGCCCATTCTCCGGCGAAACTGGGAAGGGAGGCCAACCTTCTGGATATCGAGTTGTCCTATCAAGGTCTCTATGATGCGATCCAGAAAGGCCAGGGACTGACTGGCACCATAGAATTCTTTCCGGAAGAGGGGAAGTATCATTTTGACGGACATCGGAAATGCAACCTTTGCCTGAGTCCTCTGGACACGGAGAAATATCAGGGAATCTGCCCCGTGTGCGGCAGAAAGATTACCATCGGCGTATCCCACCGGGTAGAGCAACTGGCGGACCGGGCGGAAGGCTATGTAAGAGCGGATGCCAGGCCATTCGAGAGTCTGGTGCCTTTGCCGGAAGTCATCGGTGCTTCGGTAGGGCGCTCGGCAGCCAGCGCCAGGGTGCAGAAGGAATATCAGAACATGCTGCGACGCCTGGGGTCAGAATTCGATATCTTAAGAACCATGCCTTTGGAGGAAATACGCAGCGTGTCGGGATATTTGATATCCGAGGGAATCGGAAGGCTGCGGGATGGAAAGGTAGAGAGGATTCCGGGGTTTGACGGGGAGTATGGGACTATAAAATTATTCGCTCCTTCAGAAATAGAAAATACCAGCGGCCAGATGGACTTCTTCGATCTGCTGGGAGGAAAGAAAGAAGGCGATGGAAAAAGCGCCAAAGCAAAAGACAGGGTAAATGCAGCCATAGAAGATGGAATAACTTCCGCGAAAGCGAAGCAGCCAGAAGAAGACGGCAAGGAGCAAAGCTCAGGCACCAAATTGCCGCTGTCTGACAGGCTCAACCGCGAGCAGGAGAGGGCAGTACGGTCTACAGCCAGGACGGTAGCCGTAATCGCGGGGCCAGGCACGGGAAAGACCAAGACCTTGATCAGCCATATCCTGTATCTGATAGAAAATAGAAAAGTAAAGCCCGGGGAGATTACAGCGGTTACATTTACCAATCAGGCGGCGTCCCAGATGAGGGAGAGGCTCAGGAATGCCCTGGGAAAGAAGAAGCAGATCCATACGATGCAGATCGGAACCTTCCACGCCATCTGCCTGGCATTTCTGAAAGACCAGGGCAGGGAATTTTCTATCTTGGATGAAGAAGGGGCACAGGAGATCGCGCGCGGGCTCATTGAGGAATACCGGCTAAAGGACACGGTGAAGAAGTTCTTATGCAGGGTGTCTGCCTGGAAGGCAGAAGGAGAATTGCCGCAGGAGGACACAGACGCGTTCCTCGCCTATCAGAAATATCTGGAAGACAGGCAGCTTCTTGATTTTGACGACCTTCTGCTGGAGACATTAAAGATGATAGAAGAACCACAGGCTTCTGCGGGATGGGAGAAGCGTTTCTCCTATCTTCTGGCGGATGAGTTCCAGGACATCAATCCTTTGCAGTACCGCTTGCTTAAGGCATGGAATAAAAAAGGCCGCGAGTTGTTCGTGATCGGTGACCCGGATCAGTCCATCTATGGATTCCGAGGGGCAGATGCCAGATGCTTTGACCGGCTTGTCGAGGAACATGAGAGTACAGAGGTGATAAGGCTTGTAGAGAATTACCGTTCCACGCCTCAGATCCTGAATGCCGCTCTCGCAGTGATCTCCCATAATCCCGGAGAAGACAGAAGACTTGCTGCCAACCGGGAGGAAGGCGATAGGGCGCGCTTGGTGACGGCAGAGTCGGGGATGGGGGAAGCCATCTTTATTGTCAAGGAGATCAACCGCCTGGCCGGAGGAATCGGAATGCTGGAAGCCCATGAGTTATCCGGCGCCGTCAGGACAGAAGGCCGAGTCCGGGGATTTGACGAGATTGCCATATTGTACCGAGCCAACCATCAGGCAGATCTGCTGGAGAAATGCCTGAAGAAGGAAGGGATTCCATATATTGTGGCAGGAAGAGGATCATTTCTGCAGGAAGAAAAAGTACGGGGAAGCATCTGCTTCTTCCGTTATCTTGACAATCCCATGGATATCCTGGCGAAGGAGCAGTGCCTTAGACTTCTGTGGAATATGGATGGCAATCTGGCTGCGGAAGAAGTACTGGAAAGGATGGCGGGCAAGTATCGTCCTTTATACCAGAAGAAAAAGCCACAGAAGTTCCTGGAACTGTGGATGGAGGAACTGCAGCTGGAAGATAATGAGGCAGTGAAGAAGCTGGTGGGCATGGGTGTATTTTATAAGGCGATGCCGGAATTCATGTTGGCGGTCCAATTAGGCATAGAAAGCGATATTAAGCGGTGCGGGAACCGGAACTACGCTTCGGGCGCGGTCACCTTGATGACGCTTCACGGCGCGAAGGGACTGGAATTCCCGGTTACCTTTATCTATGGGGCAAGGAAGGGGCTGATTCCCCTGGAAAGTGAAAAAGGGACAACGGATCTGGAAGAGGAACGCAGGCTTCTGTATGTAGGCATGACAAGGGCGATGGAGGAATTGATTCTAACGACGTCAAAAGAGGCATCCGGTTTTCTGGAAGGGATGCCGCCAGAACTGATGGAGAGAGAAACGGCACACAAAAGGAGGGTAGAACAGTGCCATCAGATGAGTTTGTTTGAACTGTAAATGTAACGACTTGGACTATGTTTCACACAGAGAATGGAGGAATTCGTATGAGTGAAGAACAGGTAAAAAGGATGCATGATGGCAAAGGATTCATAGCGGCTCTGGACCAGAGCGGCGGCAGCACGCCAAAGGCCCTTAAAAATTACGGGATCGGCGAAGAACGGTATCAGTCGGAAGAAGAGATGTTTGACATGATCCATCAGAAGCGTACAAGGATTATCTGATTGAAAAGGGCATTCTTCCGATTCTGAAGGTCGATAAAGGACTTGCCGCCGAGGTGGACGGGGTGCGCCTTATGAAGCCAATCAATGGACTGGATGCTCTCCTTGAGCGGGCAAAGGAGCGCCATATATTCGGAACGAAGATGCGTTCCGTCATCAGCAGTTATAATGAGAAGGGAATCCATGAGATTGTCAAGCAGCAGTTCGCCTACGGCATCCAGATAGCAAAGGCGGGATTCGTGCCGATTCTGGAGCCGGAGGTAGACATCCACAGCCAGGAGAAGGGGAAGATCGAGTCGTTCCTGAAAGCAGAGATAGATAGGTATCTGGCCGATCTGGATGATGGCATCCGGATCATGTTCAAACTGACCATTCCCGATGAAGCCGGCCTGTACGACAGCATTGCCTCAGACACCCATGTAGTCCGGGTGGTCGCGCTTTCCGGCGGGTACAGCCGTGAGGAAGCCAATGAGAAGCTTGCGCAGAATCACCATATGATTGCCAGTTTCTCCAGAGCACTGACGGAGGGACTTACTGACTCCCAGACGGATGACGAGTTCAACGAGATGCTGAGGGAATCTATCCAGGCAATCTATGATGCTTCCATGGCATAGGAAAAGCATCTTGCAAGGACAAGGCCTGTATAGTATAATTAACGAAGGAACAACAGGGGTGCTCGCGTAAGCGGGCTGAGAGTAAGCTGTATCGCTTTAACCCATAACCTGATTTGGATAATGCCAACGTAGGGAGATATAGAAGTAAAGTGTAGGATTTTACTGCTGTAATGCTATCTGCGTTACAGCAGTTTTTAGTTTAAAGAATTCCTGCAGAATCTCTTCTGCCAGCATTCATCCATCTGTCATTCAAGAACAAAACGAAAGGGTGGTAAAAGAATGAGAAACTATGCAACACAGATGGAGGCGGCACGAAAAGGAATCGTGACCAAGGAACTGGAGACGGTAGCGAAAAAGGAGCGGATGACGGTGGAGGAACTGATGACTCTGGTAGCGTCCGGGAAAGTGGCAATCTGCGCCAACAAGAATCACGCATGTATCGACCCGGAGGGCGTAGGTTCCATGCTGAAGACCAAAATCAATGTGAACCTGGGCGTTTCCAGAGACTGCAAGGACTACAATGTGGAGATGGAGAAGGTCATGGAGGCAGTCAACATGGGAGCCCATGCGATTATGGACCTGTCTTCCCATGGGGATACGGTACCGTTCAGGCGCAAGCTTACTCATGAGTGTCCGGCTATGATTGGCACGGTACCGGTGTATGATTCCGTCATCCATTACCAGAGGGATCTGGACACACTGACTGCCAGGGATTTTATAGACGTGATCCGGCTGCACGCGCAAGACGGCGTGGATTTTGTGACTTTGCACTGCGGAATCACCAGGAAGACCATCGAGCAGGTGAAGAAGCATAAGCGTAAGATGAACATCGTATCCCGAGGCGGCTCCCTTGTATTTGCGTGGATGTGCATGACCGGGGAAGAGAATCCGTTCTATGAGTATTATGATGAGATCCTGGATATCTGCCGTGAATACGATGTGACCATATCCCTGGGAGACGCCTGCAGGCCCGGATGCCTTGCAGACGCTACGGATGTGTGCCAGATCGAGGAACTGGTGCGGCTGGGAGAACTGACGAAACGCGCGTGGGAAAAGGATGTCCAGGTCATGGTGGAAGGGCCGGGACATATGCCCATGGATCAGATTGCCGCGAATATGAAGGTACAGCAGTCTATCTGCCAGGGCGCCCCCTTCTATGTGCTGGGACCTCTGGTTACGGACATTGCGCCGGGCTATGACCATATCACTTCCGCGATCGGGGGAGCCATCGCCGCCGCTTCCGGCGCTGCATTCCTGTGCTACGTAACGCCGGCGGAGCACCTGGCCCTTCCGAATGTAGAGGATGTAAAGCAGGGGATCATTGCCTCCAAGATTGCGGCCCATGCGGCAGATATCGCAAAAGGCGTACGGGGCGCAAGAGAAATCGATGACCAGATGGCGGACGCGAGAAAAGCTCTTGACTGGGAGGCGCAGTGGGCCTGCTCCATTGACCCGGAGACGGCCAAAAGAATCCGGGAAGAGCGCAAGCCGGAGCACGAGGATACCTGTTCTATGTGCGGAAAGTTCTGTGCGGTGCGCAGCATGAATAAGGCGCTGGCAGGAGAACATATAGACATTTTGTAAGATATATGGATTCTGCCAAGGGGGACATGTGGTAAATGACTGTTCATTCGGGAGTGAAGATGTTATACTAAGGACTATAATCCACGGGAAAAATATCGTCATTAGAGCAGGAGGTATCATATGGGAGAATTATCAAAACTGCCGAATATCGGGCCCAAGGTAGAGGAACAGCTTCAGGAAGTAGGAATCACGACTTATGAGCAGTTGAAAGAGATGGGGAGCCAGCAGGCGTGGCTTAAGATCAAGGCGATTGATGATTCCGCCTGCATGCACCGCCTGCTCGCGCTGGAAGGCGCAATTCAAGGCATCAGAAAAAGCGAATTGTCTGTAGAGAAGAGAGCGGAACTAAAGGAGTTCTATAATGCCGCCAACTTGACGTTCCGATCGAAAAAAGATAGTATGTAATCAGCAAAGATAAAAACACAACGTATGCTTATGCATACAGTCCGGTTGGTAGTCCGGGCGCGGCACTGTGCTATTTGCGCGGGCTGTCAGTAACCTTCCTCCTTAGGTCGTCCATTCTTTTGCTTATGTTTTCATTAAGGAGGAAAAGAACATGGACAAAGTATTGGTAACACTGACGGTATTTTTTGAAGATCCTTTTTGGGTCGGCGTGGTGGAGAGGATCGCAGAAGGAAGTCTTTCGGCTTCGAAGATTACATTCGGAGCAGAGCCGAAGGATTATGAGGTCTGGGATATCCTGCTACGCGGTTATGACAGGTTACGCTTTAGTCCGGCTGTTGAAACGGCTGTAAAAGAGGCGAAAGTGAATCCAAAGCGCAGGCAGAAAGAGGCCCGCAGGCAGACGGAGGCCGCCGGGATCGGAACAAAATCCCAGCAGGCGCTGAAATTACAGCTGGAAGAGAGGAAGACGGAGCGTAAAAGCAGAAGCCGGGAGAAAAGAGAGGCGGAGCAGCTGCGCAAGTTTGAATTGAGGCAGCAGAAGAAAAAGGAGAAGCACAGGGGCCACTAGGCTCCCGTGCTTTTGCTGGTCAGAAGTACCAAAGGAGACGAAAAATGCTCATTATCATATCACCGGCAAAGAAAATGAATGTCAATACAGATGTATTCCCCTGCCAGGAACTCCCGGCTTTCCTTGACAAGACCCAGGAATTGTTAGATTATATGCAGTCATTGGATTATAGTCAATGCAAGACGATCTGGAAATGCAATGACAAGATCGCGGAACTGAATTACCGGCGTTTTAGCAAGATGGATTTGGAAAAATCGTTGACGCCAGCCATCCTGTCTTACGAAGGCATCCAGTATCAGTATATGGCTCCGGCGGTTATGGAGGAAGAAGCATTTGCCTATCTTCAGGAGCACCTTCGCATATTATCCGGATTCTATGGAATCTTAAAGCCGTTTGACGGCGTCGTGCCCTATCGGCTGGAGATGCAGGCCAAGATGGGGAATCATAGACAGCGCCCTTCGCTTGGCTCGCTGTATGAATTCTGGGGCAGCGCATTGGCAGATGCGTTATTTGAAGAGGATCAATTCATTCTGAATCTTGCCTCAAAGGAATACAGCAAATGCATATCCAGATATCTGCGGCAGGATATCCGGTTTATTACCTGTGTCTTCGCAGAGGTGATCGGTGATAAGGTGGTTGAGAAGGGAACACTGGCGAAGATGGCCCGTGGAGAGATGGTCCGCTATCTGGCAAAGAACCAAGTAGAAGACATGGAAGGAATCAAGGGCTTCAACCGGCTGGGTTACCATTTTTCACAGGAATATTCTGATGTGGATACGCTGGTATTTATCTTGAAACAAGACAGAGATGCCGAGGCGCATTAAAAAGGAACTAGGCGGCATACGGATATGATAAACAGCAAGCAGGACATGCAGCGTCCACGCTGAAGTATTGGCTTCTGCCCTCTGATTCCGCGAATCCGATCAGATTGTCGATGGGCATGATATCTGCCTACGGCTCGTCAGTATGCGTTCAGTCCAAAGATTCATAGATGGCGTCAAGCCCTGTGATCCCATACTCGTTCAAGAGGCTTCGGATGCCATCCTGGATCTCGGCCCGGGAGTAGTCGGCTGCAGTCAGGAAATCATCCGAGTATTCATTGATGTGGGAATAGAAGGCAAGGCCCAGCATCAGATATTCCTTATCCTCAGGGTCAAGATCTTCGTACATCATATTTTCCGCGCTGTTGATCTTTCCGGCATCTGCAAGGGCGATGAGACGGGCAAAATGATCATTGCCGGTCATATTCCCTGTGAAATTAGCAAAGTCATACTGAAACTGCTGCCTGCCGGTGATCAGCTGCATCAGGAACCGTACGACATCCTGAATCATACGCATAATATAATCTTGCTCAAAATCCATAGAATCACCTCAATCCTTGCTTATTCATCTTCATCTTCATATTCCTGATCCAGCTTCGCCTGCCTTTTCTTCGTATATTCCCCGATAGCCGCAAGGGTCGCGAACATCAGGATAAATATAGAGATTGCAAAGATCAGGGCTGCATAGCCAGCGTGCGGGATGTCCCGGTATATAAGGGAAGCCAGGAACATCAGGCCGAATATGAGGGTTCCTATCAAGCTTGACAGCAGATAGTTCTTAAGACCGGGCTTAGAGCTATAGTTCCATAATCCTCTCTTCATACATCCGGCCAGGATTGTGACGCAGCCTGCCAGAAAGGCGACATTTTCCCCGATCAACGCTCTAAAAGGTACTTGGAAAAATAATGTTTTAGCCGAAATATCGGCCGCAAGGGCAAAGAACAGCACGTAGAAGCCTGCCCGTTCTATTTTTAATAATTCTAATTCCTGTCGTTCATCAACTATTTTCTTCATATTCATCCTCCTCCCAGAATAGGTCGTCTAATGTTACATGCAGAACCTTGCAGATGGCAATGCATAATTTTAATGATGGATTGAATTTCCCCGCCTCTATCATGCCGATTGTCTGACGCGTTACGTCTACTTTGGCGGCAAGCATCTCTTGGGACATATCGAGGCTTAGGCGGGCCATCTTCATTTTTTTATTCTTCATCCTTTCCCATGCCTCCTCTTGACTATAGAATAATCGGTTCCTTAAAGAATGTCAATTATATTTTACATATTGGTGAATATATTTTGCAATAGTACATTAAGGAAAAAAGAGGTATAATAGAAATTAATCTACTTAAGAAAGAAGGAAAATATTATGAAGAAGAGAAGGCTGGCCGCATGGCTGATGGTGCTGTGTCTCTGCGCGGCGGCGCTTGGAGGATGCGGTGCAAAGGAAGAGGACAAGAAGGCAGATACGGCCAAAGAAGAGCAAGCCAAGAAAGATGATAAAGCGAAATCCCAGACTCCGATCAAGGTAGGGGCGCTTAAGGGACCAACGGCTATGGGAATGGCGCAGATGCTGGACGATAACCAGTATGAGTTCACGATCTCGGTATCCCCGGATGAGATCGTGCCGATGATAGTCCAGGGACAAGTGGATATTGCCGCGGTTCCAGCGAATCTGGCAGCCGTCCTGTACCAGAAGACGCAGAAGCAGGTAAACGTGCTGGCAGTCAATACATTAGGCATTCTCTATCTGGTGGAAAATGGGAATAGCATCCAGTCGGTGGAAGACTTGAAGGGAAAGACGATCTATGCAAGCGGAAAAGGGGCGACGCCGGAGTACGCTCTTAACTCCGTGCTTACCGCGCATGGCATCGATCCTCTAAGCGATGTAACCATTGAGTACAAGTCCGAGCACGCGGAGGTGGTTGCGGCTCTGGCGGCAGACCCGACGGCAGTAGGACTTCTGCCCCAGCCATTCGTGACTACGGCGGTGATGAAGAACGACCAACTAAGGGTTGCCCTGGATCTGAACGAACTGTGGGAAAGCGGAACGGAAGATGGAAGCCGCCTGGTGACAGGCGTTGCGGTCATTCGCAAGGGATTCCTGGAAGAGCATCCAAAGGAAGTAAAGGCATTTATGGATGCCTACCGGAAGTCAGTGGATTTTGTCAATGAGGATACCCAGGCAGCGGCAGAGATCATCGGAAACCATGATATCATAGCCAAAGAAGTAGCAGTAAAGGCAATTCCGGAGTGCAGCATCGTATTCGTGGAAGGCAAAGAGATGAAGACCATGCTTTCCGGATATTTGAATACCTTGCTTGGGCAGAATCCGGAGACCGTCGGAGGTGCAGTACCGGATGATGACTTCTATTATGCAAGATAAGAAGAACATACATTCCAGAAGTTCCAGGATAACCGTCCGGATCATGGCGGTGGCTTTCTGGCTGCTGGTTTGGCAGATTGGCAGCATGTGGCTGGGCCAGGAGATTCTCCTGGCCTCGCCTGTATCCGTGGTCCGGAAGTTATCCGACCTGCTGGTGACGCAAGAATTCTGGAAGTCCGTCTGGTTCAGTTTTGGAAGGATTATAGGAGGATTCTTAAGCGCTCTGGCGATCGGGACCCTTCTGGCAATCCTGTCTTATCGCTTTGGGTGGGTGAAGATCCTGTTCCATCCGCTGGTAACCGCCGTGAAATCTACACCGGTAGCATCGTTCATCATCTTATGCCTGATATGGATACCCTCCAGGAATCTGGCGGTATTTATCTCGTTCTTGATCGTCTTTCCTGTGATTTATGCAAATCTGCTGGAAGGACTCCAGAGGACGGACGAACAACTGCTGGAAATGGCCGATGTATTTTCCATTGGGAAGGTAAAGCGGGCGCTGTATATCTATCTGCCCCAGGTGCTGCCTTATCTGCTGACTGCCTGCAGCCTTGGCCTCGGACTTTGCTGGAAGGCCGGGACGGCAGCGGAAGTGATTGGCGTGCCGGAAGGCTCTATTGGAGAGAAACTGTACCACGCCAAGATCTACCTGAATACGCCGGATCTGTTTGCCTGGACCCTGGTAATCATTACGATCAGCTTCTTGTTTGAAAAGTGCTTCCTGTGGGGATTGGGCAGAATTATCCAGTGGATAGAGAGGACATAGAATGATGGATATTATTGTAGACAATGTAAGCAAGTCTTACGGAGAGCAGGTGGTTCTTAAGAAGCTGACAGTCCGATTCCCGGAGGAAAAGATCTCCTGCATCATGGGCCCGTCCGGGTGCGGAAAGACTACGCTTATGCGGATTCTTCTTGGATTGGAACGTGCGGATGAAGGGCGGGTAGAAGGCGTACCTTACGGAAAGATAAGCGCCGTATTCCAGGAAGACAGGCTATGCGAGAATGTAAGCGCCATCCGGAATCTGAAACTTGTGTCAGAGAAAGACGAAGCGGAACTACGCCGCGAGATGGAGGCGCTACGGCTTGGGGAAGCATTTGGAAAGCCTGTGCGGGAACTGAGCGGAGGGATGAAGCGCAGGGTAGCGATCCTGCGGGCGCTTCTGGCGCCGTGCGGCTGCATCATGATGGATGAGCCGTTAAAGGGGCTGGATGAAGAGACGAAGATCGTTACTGCAGGCTATATCCGTAAGAATGCAAAAGAAAAGACCCTGATCGTCATCACGCATGACAGGCAGGATCTGGAACTTCTGGGGGCAGACAAATTGCTGACTCTTGCGTAGGGAGGAAGAAAAAGAGGAGTTAAAGGCAAGCGGATTTAAAAGCATTCCGGCGGAAGCGGGCGAACTGTACGTGCCGGAAAGAGGCGTCTCGGTATCCGAGAATAATAAGCCCATAGAAAGGAGGAAATTTATGGAAGATTATAAATGGAAAACAGCGGTCATTACCTTAAGCGACAAGGGCTACAGGGGAGAAAGAGAGGATAAAAGCGGTCCGCTGATCTGCGAGATGCTGCCGGAAGATTCCTACAGTATCGAGGAGACATTGCTGCTCCCGGATGAGCAGGAGATGATCGAGAAGGAACTGATCCGTCTGTGCGACGATTCCCATATGGATCTGATACTCACTACGGGGGGAACCGGATTTGCCCAGCGGGACTGTACGCCGGAAGCTACCTTGCATGTGGCTACGAGGAATGCGCAGGGAATTGCCGATGCCATGCGCTACTGCTCCCTTCAAGTCACTCCGCGCGCCATGCTAAGCCGGGGCGTATCGGTGATCCGGGGAAAGACGCTGATCATCAATCTTCCGGGCAGCACGAAGGCTGTTAGGGAAAATCTCTCATTCATCCTGTCCTCTTTGGAGCACGGGCTTGGCATCCTTACAGGAAGGGATGGAGAATGCGGAGGTGCATAGAATGAATGCAGGAAGAATAAGCAGGATTCAGGTATTTGAAGCGAAGAATATGCCGGGAAGGCAGGAAGCCGCTGTGCGTGTCGTCAGAAACGGCGGGATCGAAGGAGACCGGCATTGTATGGATCAGGAAAAGCAGATCAGCATTATGTGGGAAGATGCCAGCCGCTTTGTAGAAGAGGAAGAGATAAAAGGACTATGCTTTTCCAGGATTAAGGCGAATCTGATGATCGAGGGCCGGATGAGGCTTGAAGTGGGTGACAAAATCCGCGCAGGCAGCGCCCTGCTTCTGATTACTGATAGGAAAGGGACTTGCTTTGACGAATGCGGGCGGTACAAGACAGGAATGGATTGTATGCTGAAGGACTGCTGCTGGTTCGCCACAGCGCTTGAGGACGGGGAGATCCGTGCGGGCGACTTGCTGACTAAGACAGGAAGCCAGGAATATGACTGGCAGCGCTATGAAAGGCAGATGATGGTTCCGGGGATGGGAAGAGAGGCCCAGGAGAGGCTTGAGAAGGCGTCCGTCCTGGTGGTGGGAGCCGGCGGGCTTGGATGCCCGGTACTGACCACGCTGGCGGAGGCTGGCGTGGGGCGGATCGGAATCATGGACGGGGACGTGGTGGAACGGTCGAATCTGAACCGTCAGTATCTGTACACCCCTTCCGATATCGGAAAGAAGAAGGCGGTCTGCGCCGGAGCATGGCTTAAGCGGTTCCGGCCGGATATCGAACTTGAGGCATGGGAGGAACGGCTGACCCGGGAGAATGGGAAAAGAATCGTATCTTCGTTTGACCTGGTCATCTGCGCGGTGGATAAGGTCAAGACCCGCCTGCTGATCAACCGGCTGGCAAAAGAAGCCGGGAAGCCCCTGATTGACGGAGCCATCGACGGACACTATGGGACGGTGACCGCCGTGACCGGAAGGCAGGATCCCTGCCTGGCCTGTATGAATCCGGAGGGGAAAGAACCGGTACATATAAGCAGTTCCCTGGGAACCACCACGATGATCGTCGGAGCGTTGGAGGCCCAGCTTGCGGTGGCATATCTGGCTGGTCAGAAGCGCAAGGGAGGCAGCGTGCTAAGTTACGATGGAATCTATGGAACCGTGGAGGAAATCCCGGTATTTAAGAATCCCTCATGTCCAATATGCGGAGGAGATGACTGTTAATTTGATAAATAATTAACATGATTGGACGGGCAGATGAAATAATTAATGATAATTTATGGAAATTTGTGGTATTATCAGTTATTTTATATTATAATGAGTACTAGAACAAGTAAATAAACTCCGAGTCCCGGATTTCTGACGTATGGAAGCCGATAAGCATACGGGAAGGCGGGACCAATGGGTAGCGCGGGTAACGGTGCTGCCTGCCTGATTGCGAAGGAGTCCATTATTATGCGGGGCATGATAATGGATTTTTCTATGTAGAGAAGGAGGTATTGGCTAATGGGTAAGCAGTTATTAATTAAGCCCGAAAAATGCCTGGGATGCAGAACCTGCGAACTGGTCTGCTCTTTCGGGCACAATGGAGCATTCAATCCAAGATTTGCCAACGTCAGCGTAATGGCCTATGAGGAGGCAGCCATTAGCGTGCCGATGATGTGCATGCAGTGCGAAGAGCCCTGCTGCATGGAAGTCTGTCCGGTGGGCGCTATATTCAGAGACGAGAAGGATGCTGTTATTATCAATCCGGATAAGTGTATCGGATGCAAGATGTGCATGAACGCATGTCCTCTCGGCAATATCGGGTTTAATACAGAGAGAAGGCAGGTACATAAGTGCGATTTGTGCGGCGGAGACCCCAAATGTGCCAAGTTCTGTCCGACAGGAGCCATCTCTTACGAGGATCCGGAAGAGGGAATCGACAGAAAGCGTGCGGTTGCCGACCACTTTAAAGATGTGTTTGGAGAGGAGGCAAAAGCATGATGTATGGATATATGGGACAGATCATCAGAGTAAATCTATCGAACGGCAGTATAACAAAAGAGCCGCTGAATATGAAGTCTGCACAGGATTTCGTAGGCGCAAGAGGGCTGGGAACGAAATATTTCTGTGATGAGGTGGATCCTCAGACAGACCCGCTTGGACCGGACAACAAACTGATATTTATGACAGGCCCGCTTACCGGAACCGCGGCATCCTGCAGCGGCCGTTTTGAGGTCGTGGCAAAAGCGCCGCTTACCGGAACCATAGGCGCTGCCAATTCCGGCGGACATTTCGGGCCAGAACTGAAGTATGCAGGCTATGACGGCATCATCTTTGAAGGCGTAAGCGATCATCCGGTCTATCTGTATATCAATGACGATACGGTAGAGTTAAGAGATGCGCAGGAACTGTGGGGAAAGACGGTATATGATACGACAGACGAGTTGAACAAGGCCTGCGGATCTTCCTTCCGGATCTCCTGCATCGGGCCTACAGGCGAGAACCTGTGCCTGTACGCGGGCGTTATGAACGACAAGCACCGCGCGGCAGGAAGAGGCGGCATGGGAGCGGTTATGGGAAGCAAGAAGCTTAAGGCAGTGGCGGTAAAGGGGACGAAGTCCATCTACGTTGCAAGGCCGGAAGGCTTCATGGATGCCATTGAAAACGCCAGGAAGGTACTGAAAGCACATCCGGTTACCGGCGAAGGCCTGGGCGCATATGGAACGGAGATCCTGGTCAACATTATCAATGAGTCGGGAGCGCTGCCGCTGCGCAATGGGCGTGACGGTTCCTTGTATGCGGATGCGGATAACATATCCGGCGAGACGCTGGCAGAAAAATATCTGGTTCGAAACAAAGGATGCTTTGGATGCTGTATCGGATGCGGGCGTATCGTAGACATCCCGGACGGACCGTTCAAGTCCAGGGGAGAGGGCCCCGAGTATGAGGCAGGCTGGTCCTTTGGCGCAGACTGTGGCATCGATGATCTGGAGGCGGTGTGCAAGGCCAACTTCATCTGCAATGAATATGGATTCGATCCGATCACGCTTGGCTCCACCATTGCCTGCGCGATGGAATTGTTCGAGGCAGGATACCTCACAGAAGAGGACACTGGCGGCATCCCGATCCGGTTCGGGGATGCGGCGACGATGGTAAGACTGGCGGAGATGACAGGAAAGAATGAAGGATTCGGCGCACAGCTGGCTATGGGCTCTTACCGGCTGGCAGAAAGATATGGCCATCCAGAACTTTCCATGTCCGTAAAGAAACAGGAGATGCCGGCCTATGACGGACGCGCGATGCAGGGAATCGGCCTTGAATATGCGACCTCCAACCGTGGCGGCTGCCATGTGCGTGGCTATATGACGTCTCCGGAAGTCCTGGGGCTTCCGGTTAAGATGGATCCGCTGGTAACAGAAGGAAAGGCCTCTATGCTGAAGGTATTCCAGGATCTTACCGCACTGATCGATTCTGTAGGAATCTGCCTGTTCACCTCATTTGCCATCGGACTGCCAGAAGTAGCGGCGCAGTACCGGGAGGCAGTAGGAAGCGATGAATCGGATGCGGATATCCTGCTGAAGGGCGAGCGTGTCTGGAACCTTGAGAAGAAGTTCAACATCGCGGCCGGCGTGGAGAAGGATACCCTGCCGCCGAGGCTTCTTAGGGAGCATCTGCCGGAAGGGCCTGCCAAGGGTAAGGTGAATGACCTCTACACAATGCTGGCAGAGTATTATCAGGTTAGAGGATGGGATGCAGAAGGCGTTCCGACACCAGATAAAGAAAAGGAATTGGGATTATAGAACGGAATCATGAATCATAAATTGCGGCAGGGCAGCGCCCCTGCCGCAGGCAAAAGGAGATGAAGCAATGCAGATCAAGTTTTTTGCTTATCTCAGAGATTATACCGGCTGCAAGACGACGGATTTCCCCTATGAGGAAGATCTTTATCATCTGGCGCATTCCTTATGCGACGTTTACGGGGATAGGCTGAGGAAAAAGATGCTTACGCCGGATGGGGAAGATCTGGGAGAAGAGATTATTATCCTGGTCAACGGAAGGCATGTGGCGCACCTGGGAGGCATCCATGCGAAGCTTCTTCCCGGCGATGTGGTATCGATCTTTCCGGTCGTGGCAGGCGGTTAAAGGTGGTGGAATTGTTGGAAGTTTCCAAAGAAAGTATTGAGAGGATTATTCATTCCTATGAATGCAGCCAGAGATATGCGCTGGCTATCATGCAGGATATGCAGAGGACTTACCAGTATGTGCCAAGGGAAGGCTTAGAGGCCTTGGCCGAATATCTGGGGTGTCCGGTATCGGCGCTGTATGCCATGGCGACGTTTTACAAGGCATTGAGTCTGGTGCCAAAAGGCGAGCATACCATCAAATGCTGCGATGGTACGGCGTGCCATATCCGCGGCGCATCTACACTGATTGACGGGATAGAGAGAGAATTGGGCATCAGACCCGGCGAGACGACGAAGGACGGGCTGTTTTCCTTCGAGACGGTGAACTGCCTTGGCTCCTGCGCGCTGGCGCCGGTGCTGGTGGTGGATGACGTCTATTATGGGAAAGTGACGCTGGAGAAACTAAGAGAGATTATCGAGGATGTCCGGAAAGGTGGTGCTGCATAGATGGAGAAGCAGATTCTTATATGCTGTGGTACCGGATGCCGGGCAAACGGCAGCATGAAGGTTGCCGAGGCACTCTCGGAGGCAGCGGAGGCAAAAGGGGGCAGGGCCCAGGTGATTGCGGAAGTTAAGACTACCGGCTGCAATGGATTCTGCGAAAATGGGCCGATCGTGAAAATTATGCCGGATAATCTGGTATACTATAAAGTAAAGCCTAAGGACGCAGAAGAGATTATAGAGAAGACGGTTCTGGGGGGAGAAGAGATCAAGCGGCTCATGTATCAGGATGACAGCGGCGCGAGGGTACGCTCCCAGGAAGAGAATCCATTCTATGCCCATCAGCAGAAGGTGGCATTAAGACATATCGGGAAGATTGATCCCGAGAATATAGAAGACTACTTAAAAGAAGGCGGATACGAGGCCCTTAAGAAGGCAGTATCCATGACATCGGACGAAATCATTTCCGAAGTAGAGAAGTCAGGGCTTCGGGGAAGAGGCGGAGCCGGATTCCCGGCAGGGAGGAAATGGAGGACTGCCGCTTCTTATGAGAATTTCCCCAAATATGTGGCTTGCAATGGAGACGAGGGAGACCCGGGCGCATTCATGGACCGCTCGATTCTGGAAGGCGATCCCCACTGCGTTATAGAAGGACTGGCCATCGCCGCGGTAGCGGTAGGAGCCGAGGAAGGCTTCTTCTATATCCGGGATGAGTACGACCTGGCAGTGCGGCATGTAAAGAAAGCCATCGAGGATGCAAAGGCCAGAGGCATTATCGGCGAATCCGTGATGGGCTCGTCTCACAGGCTGGAACTGTCGGTAGTCAGGGGCGGCGGCGCGTTCGTATGCGGCGAGTCCACGGCGTTGATGGCATCAATAGAAGGACGGGTGGGAGAGCCCCGGGCTAAGTATATCCGTTCCGTGCAAAGAGGCCTTTGGAACCAGCCTACCGTGCTGAACAATGTGGAAACGCTGGCTAATATACCGGTGATCATCAAGAAAGGCGGGGAGGCCTTTGCTGATATTGGAACAGAAGGCAGCAGCGGGACGAAGGTCTTTGCCCTGGTAGGAAAGGTAAAAAGGACCGGACTTGTGGAAGTGCCAATGGGCACGACCCTGCGCCACCTGATCTATGATATCGGCGGCGGCATCCTGAATAACCGGGCGTTCAAGGCTGTACAGACGGGAGGGCCGTCAGGAGGCTGTATTCCGGAATCCATGCTGGATCTGGAAGTGGATTTTGATTCGCTGGCGAAGTACGGAGCCATGATGGGCTCCGGCGGTATGATCGTTATGGATGACAGAAGCTGCATGGTGGAGGTAGCCAGATACTACACCAACTTCCTGTGCGAGGAAAGCTGCGGAAAATGTACGCCTTGCCGCGAGGGCTTAAGGCGGATGCTGGAGATCCTTACGGATATCTGCGAGGGCAGGGGAAGAGAAGGAGACATTGAACTGCTGGAACGTCTGGGGCGGGCTATGCAGGACGCGTCCCTTTGCAGCCTCGGAAAGACGGCAGCCAATCCGGTGCTGACGACGATCCAGTATTTTCGGGAAGAATACGAGGCGCATATCCGCGAGAAGAGATGTCCGGCGGGCGTATGCAAGGAACTGACCAGGTTCGCCATACAGCCGGAGAAATGTATCGGCTGCGACATGTGTGCCAGAGGGTGCCCGGCGAGTGCGATCAGCGGCGGCAAGAAGGAAATACATGCCATTGATCCGGAGAAATGTATCGCCTGCGGAAGCTGCAGGGAAGCATGCAAGTTTGACGCGGTCATTACCCTGAGAAGAAATGACGCCGCAGAAAGGGGGCAGCAGGCATGATAGAGATTACGATCAACGGAAAAGCATGTACCTGCGAAAAGGGAGAGTTCCTGCTTGAAGTAGCCAGAAGGAATGGCTTTTACATACCGACCTTATGCCATCATCCTGGTGTAGCGGAACAAGGATGCTGCCGGGTGTGCCTGGTAGAAGTGGTGGAAAACAAAAGAAGCAAGATCGTGGTATCCTGCGTTTACCCTGTGGAGCAGCCCTGCGAAGTGTACACGGACAGCGCCCGGGTAAGGGAAGACCGGGGCGCTGTCCTGATGCTTCTGGCAGCAAGAGCCCCGGAAAGCACGGAGATCAAAGCCCTGTGCAAGCAGTATGGGGCCATGGATGGCAGCCGTTTTGCCCCGATAGAAGGGGAGAAGTGCATCATGTGCGGACTATGCGCCAGGGCGTGCGCGAGCCTTGGAACGGGAGCCATCTCTACCGTCATGCGCGGAACTTCCAAGAAGATATCCACGCCTTACGACGAACCCAGCAGCGCGTGCATCGGCTGCTTAAGCTGCGCGAAGATCTGTCCCACCAGAGCCATTGATTTTGCGGAGGATGAGAAGAAGCGGAGCATCTGGGGACGGGAGTTTGAACTGATCCGCTGCAAGGAATGCGGCGCGCCCATAGGCACAAAGGAAGAGATCGAATACGCGGCAATGCGCTGCGGCGAAGAACCGATGTATCTCTGCCCGGACTGCAGGAAAAAGAAGATGGCAGACGTGATGGCGCACGCTTATGGCGTGGAATAGACTTAAAACAGAAAATGACGCTTGAAAGAAGGAACGCAATGTGAAAGACCAGTATGGACGAACCATAGATTATATCCGAATATCGGTGACGGACCGCTGCAATCTGAGATGTGTCTACTGCATGCCCGAGGAAGGCGTAGAGCAGGTGGCGCATGAAGAGATCCTAACCTATCAGGAGATTGTAAGAATTGCCGGGCTGTGCGCCCGGATGGGGATATCGAAAGTAAAATTGACTGGCGGAGAGCCGCTGGTACGCAAGGGCCTCTACAGCCTGGTGAGAGATCTGAAGAGATGCGAAGGCATCGAGCAGGTGACGCTGACGACCAATGGCGTAGAATTAAAAAGCCAGATGGAGGAACTTGCCAAAGCAGGGCTGGATGCTGTCAATATCAGCCTGGATACGCTGGACGCGGGCATGTATGCCTCTGTCACGCGCCGGGATATGCTTGATCAGGCACTGGAAGGACTTAAGGAAGCGCTTCGGTATCCACAGGTCAAGGTCAAGATCAACTGCGTTCCTATGAGAAATGTCAATGAAGGACAGTGGACGACACTGGCAGGGCTCTCCAGGGATCTGCCGGTGGACGTGCGCTTCATTGAGATGATGCCCATCGGGCTGGGAAAAGAGTTCCAGGGGAGGAGCCAGGATGATATCCTTGCGGCGCTTAGGAAGGCCTATGGACAGGAGACCCTCTTTTATGGAAAATGTGGAAATGGTCCAAGTATATACGTAAAATTTCCGGGATTCAAAGGAAGGATAGGATTCATCAGCGCCATATCCCATAAGTTCTGCGGGGAATGCAACCGTATCCGGCTTACCTCGGAAGGCTTCTTAAAGCCCTGCCTCCAGTATGAAAACGGAACGGATATAAAAGGACCGCTGCGGCGCGGGCAATCAGATGAAGAACTAGCCATGCTTATTGAGGATGCTATATATAGAAAACCCAGAAGCCACCATTTCGAACAGGCAGAAGGGGAAGGGTTTGAACAAAGACAGATGTCAAAGATTGGAGGATGATAACGTTGGGAAAAGTGATAGCGGTCTGCACAAGCCCGGCCAAGGGAACGCAGAAGACAAGTGTAGAACGGGCAGTGTTCATCGAGGATTATGGAATCGAGGGCGATGCCCATGCAGGCAAATGGCACCGGCAGGTTAGCCTTTTATCCTATGATAAGATCGAGGAATTTAGGAAGAAGGGCGCCCAGGTGGCAAATGGAGCCTTCGGAGAAAATCTGGTAGTGGAAGGAATTGATTTTAAAACGTTGCCGATTGGCACGATCTTTCAATGTAATGATGTCATCTTGGAACTGACGCAGATTGGAAAGGAATGTCACCATGGATGCGAGATATTCCAGAAAATGGGCGACTGTATCATGCCCAGGGAAGGCGTATTCGCAAAAGTAATCAAAGGAGGTGTGATTGAAGCCGGCGACATTTTAAATATAGTAACCGATTAAAAATTACATATCAATTGCAGGAATTCGAGCCTGACTGTCTAAAGTAGCAAAAGATGCCATGACAGCAGGCCAATGGGTGCTTTTTGAAAAGAGGGCGCCTTCCATATTTGAAAAGAATATCCGCAGACATCGATAGGTGTATTTTGCGTGGTCTTCTTTATCAGAGGCCATTTTTTTAATGGGAGCGTGGCAATAGAATGTAATGGTACATGCTGAAGGAGGAAGGATTGTATGAAAAAGAAGGTTTTGACAGTGATGCTTGTAGTGGCAATGTGTCTGGGGCTTGCGGCCTGCGCGAGCAAAGAGGAGCCTAAGAAAGAGGAGCCGAAAAAGGAGACAGAATCCAAGGACTCGGTGAAGGATAAAGGGAAACTTATGATGGCGACTACGACCAGCACGGAGGATACGGGACTTCTGGACTATCTGAAGCCGCTGTTTAAAGAGGACACCGGATGGGATCTGGAATGGAATGCCGTAGGTACCGGAGAGGCCCTGAAGATGGGAGAGAATGGGGACGTGGACGTTGTACTTGTCCATGCAAAGACCAGCGAAGAGGAATTCATTGCAAACGGCTATGGCGTGGAGCGATTTCCAGTCATGTATAATGATTTCGTAGTGATTGGTCCGAAAGAACCTATCGCCAAGACGGAAGACATTAATGCCGTATTCACACAGATAATCAATGACCAGCTTCCATTCGTATCCAGAGGCGATGACTCAGGTACGGATAAGAAGGAAAAGAAGATATGGAGCGAACTTGGGCTTGACCCTGCTTCAGATCCGAACTACGTAGAGTCCGGGCAGGGAATGGGCGCGACCATTACCATGGCGGACGAGCAGAAGGCTTACTGCCTGACGGACAGAGGAACCTGGCTTAAGCAGAGCAAGGACGCGACGCTTGATAGCGAACTTGAGATTATCTGTGAAGGAGACAAGAACCTGCTGAACCAGTATGGGGTAATTGCCGTTAATCCGGAGAAGTATCCGGAGTTGAATAATGAAGGAGCCAATGATTTTATTGAGTGGATATGCTCTGACAAAATACAGAAACTGATTGGGGAATATGGAATCGACGAGTACGGGCAGGCATTATTTACGCCGAATGCAGGTACCGATTCATAGACAGGAGGAATTAGCAGATGGTAGAGTGGTTAAAAAGCGTGATATCAGATCCGGGAATTATCAGTGCTATCAAAGTGACCTTTACGATGGCAGTCTGTTCTACCGCGATATCATCTGTGCTGGGAATCGTGCTGGGGCTTCTCCTTGAGAGGTTCCAGTTTCCCGGGAAGAAGATTGTTATCCGGATCAACCGGACGCTGATGGGAGTGCCGCCGGTGGTCGTGGGCCTGGTGGTCTATCTCCTGATAATGCGCAGGGGGCCTTTGGGCCCTTTGTCGCTTCTATTTACCATCAAGGGGATGGTGATCGCGCAGACGCTGATCATTACCCCCATCATATGCGGGATGATCTATTCCTATGCAAGGAAGGCAGCGCCTTCGATCAGAGTATTCGCGGTGACTATGGGGGCGGACAGATGGCAGACGGCGAAGCTGACGGTGCGCGAGATGAAAAAGGAGATTTATTTCTGCATGGTTACCGGATTCGGGCGCTCCATCAGCGAGGTGGGGGCAGTCATGCTGGTGGGCGGCAATATCAAGGGCAGGACGCGCACGATGACGACGACGATCTCGCTGCTAAAGAGCCAGGGAATATTCACGGAAGGAGTGGCGCTTGGAGTCCTGCTTCTGGTCATGGCATTCCTATTACAGTGGATATGCGATATACTCCAGAAAGAGGAGGCGGAGGATGAGAATTACTAACTTGGAAAAGACGATTGGAAACTTCCATCTGGAAGTTGATGATTTATATATAGAGCCGGGAAAGATCCACGGGATCGTGGGGCCTAACGGATGCGGCAAGACGGTGTTCCTTAAGATGGTAGCCAAAATATTGAAGCCGGACGGTGGGAACATCGATTATGAGGGGCTTACGGGCCGGGATATTACGATGATGTCCCAGAGGCCCTATCTGATGGATGCATCCGTCTATCAGAACCTGATATACCCGCTTACGCTTCGAGGGATCAAGCCGGATGAGGATGCGGTAGACCGGACGCTTGAAAGAGCGGGACTTTTAAGCCAGAAGAAGCAGTACGCAAAGTCCCTCTCCAGCGGGGAGCGCCAGAAACTATCCTTCCTGCGGGCGCTGATCTTCCATCCCAAACTGATTATGGTGGATGAGACGCTGTCCAATCTGGACCCGGAGAGCGAGGCGCTATTCGAGGGAATGATCGTGGAGGTGCAGAAAGAGGCGCCGATTACTTGGATGATCGTAAATCATCAGCTGGATCATATCTATCAGCTCTGCGACCAGATCCACTATATGGAAAAAGGAAGGTTTGTGAGATCATGAAATTGCTGAATGTAGACACATTGGAGGAGGCCCGACGGAAGGTGATAAGAGCGATGGAGGGCTCGCCGCTAAGAGTAGAAGAAATAGAACTTCTAAAGGCACAAGGATACGTGCTGGCAGAGGATGTCTGTGCCAGAGAGAATGTCCCATTATTCCGAAGATCTACGGTGGATGGCTATGCGGTCCGGGCAGCAGATACCGGAGGCGCAGGCGAGAGTATTCCCGCATTCTTAAGGATCGTGGGGGAGGTGGAGATGGGCTGTGCGCCAGAGATGGAAGTCACGCCCGGAACCTGCGTCTATGTCCCTACTGGCGGCATGATTCCTGAAGGTGCGGATGGAGTCGTAATGGTGGAGTTCTGCGAGTTGTTCTCGGATACGGAAGCGGCAGTCTATAAGCCGGTGGCAGCGGGGGCTAATATTGTAGAAGCCGGAGATGACATGAAACAAGGACAGAAGGTTCTGGAAAAAGGGACGAAGATCACGCCCCAGGCGATCGGAGCCCTGGCAGCGCTTGGAATCACCAGGGTTCGTACATACTGTCCCTGGAAGATCACGGTGATATCCACGGGAGATGAACTGGTGGCGCCTAGGGAGACGCCAAAGCCAGGCCAGGTGCGGGATATCAACACGTATGGGATCTATGCGACGGCCAGGCAGATGGGCTTTGAGGTGGCGGAATGTGCGGTGCTCAAAGATGACAGAATGCTGCTTCTGGAGACGGCGCAAAAAGGAATGGAACAAAGCGATATCGTAGTGATCTCCGGGGGAAGTTCCCAAGGGAAGAAGGATGAGACCAATTTCGTGATAGACGAGCTGGCCAGCGAAGGCGCATTTACCCATGGGCTGGCCCTTAAGCCGGGCAAGCCTACGATCCTGGGATATGACCGGCCTACGCAGACCCTGCTGGCAGGACTTCCGGGCCATCCGGCGGCAGCCATGCTGGTATTCCGGCTGGTGATTGGGTGGCTGTGGCGCACAGCCACAGGGGAGAAGGAACCCTATGTGCGTACGGCGGAGATATCTACGAACCTTCCGGCAGCGCCGGGGAAACTGACCTGCCAGTTGGTGCATCTTGCGAGGCGGGATGAGGGAAGCCTTGCGGCCATCCCGATATTTGGACGC